>JBAXXT010000182.1:0-1505 GCA_037127755.1 Bacteroidota bacterium | reverse complement strand
CAATATTTAAGAGCTGCAAAGTAAAGATAAAAAGAGCGATCTACCATTTTACAATACTTTGACCCCCCTGTTTTAACAAACTTACTATTCAAAATCAGGCTTTTAGATCCTTTAAAACAGCTTCTAGTCTTGCCGATAAGTCTTCGTAAGGAGTAAATCCTCTGGCTAATAAATGGAATTTATTTTCTGAAACCTGTATCAAAACACAGGGAAATCCAGTTACTTGTAGCTGTTTGCACAGTTGAAATTCATAATATGCCTGTTCTTTAAATGTATCGCTTTGAAGTTTGTCATAAAACATTTCTTCATTGATGCTATATTTTTCCAAAAAGTGTCGATATGCTTCTTTGTCGGTTAGATCCCGCCCTTCATAATTCAGCGCGTATTGTAAATCTGAGGCAAATTCTACTTGTCTATTCGGATATAACTCTTTAAAAATGCACATGGCAATAGCAGGCATTTCGGAATTAGGGAACCAATCACTTAGATCAGGATTCTTGATATGCCACAAAAAGTCTGTACCGAATTTGATACCCGTTGTTTCTTCAACAGTCGGGTAAGCTTTATCAATAAATCCGGCTGTAACACTGATTGGAACTGGTTGTTCTGGCAAGATCATGCCACCAGAAAGTACTTCGAAAGGAATCCTATCGCCATAAGCTTCTGCTAATTTTTTTATGATAGGGCTAAAGCCATAGCACCATCCGCAATAGGCATCATAACAATAAAAAATGGTCGGTTTCATATTGCGAAGTTAAACGAATGCAGTTTTTGTTAATGCTTTGGTTGTCATTTTAACTTTTGACTATGTTTCTACAGCAGATAGCAAATATTATTTTTCTACCTTTGGCACTTTATTAAAAATTTCAAATTTTCTATATGCCAGGTTTTGAACTATTTGGTGCCGAAGAACGTAAAGAAGTGAATGATGTATTAGAGACTGGAATCCTTATGCGCTACGGATTTGATGGTCCTAGAAAGGGTATCTGGAAAGCGCTAGAGCTTGAAAAAGCCATCACTGAGGTTTTTGGATGCAAATATGCACAATTAACAAGTAGTGGAACGTCTGCGCTAACAACTGCAATGAGTGCACTGGGTATTGGAGCAGGTGATGAAGTTATCATGCCTTGTTTCACATTTGTTGCTTCATTCGAGGCTATTTTGAGTATTGGTGCCATTCCTGTTTTAGTGGATATAGATGAAACATTAACCCTGGATCCAGCGGCTGTTAAAGCAGCCATTACACCTAAAACAAAATGTATCATGCCCGTACATATGTGCGGAAGTATGGCCGATTTAGATGCACTAAAAGCAATTTGTGCGGAACATCAACTAATATTATTAGAGGATGCCTGCCAGTCTATCGGGGGAACTTATAAAGGAAAATCCTTGGGAACCATTGGGGATGCAGGTACTTTTTCATTCGACTTTGTAAAAACCATTACTTGTGCCGAAGGAGGTGTAGTAATGACTAATAACAAAGATGTTTTTGTAAAGAGTGATGG
>JBAXXT010000181.1:0-1527 GCA_037127755.1 Bacteroidota bacterium | reverse complement strand
GAAATTGTAGGATTTTCTTATCTGCCCATTGAGAAAGTGAAACCCGAAAATCAGCGTTCTTGCTTTATTACCTACACCAATACTACGGTACATGATATTTTGAAAACAGGTTTTGATAGGAGTCCGATGTATCAGGGAAGGATTGAAGGAGTTGGACCAAGGTATTGCCCTAGCATTGAAGACAAGATTAATCGTTTTGCGGATCGTGATCGACACCAAATATTTGTAGAACCCGAAGGATGGAACACAGTTGAAATCTATGTAAATGGATTTTCAACTTCCTTACCAGAAGAGGTGCAGCACGAGGCATTGATGAAGATCCCAGGTTTTGAAAACTGCAGGATCTTCCGTCCGGGCTACGCCATTGAGTATGATTATTTTCCACCTACCCAATTACAGTACTCATTGGAAACCAAAATGTTACCGAATCTTTTCTTTGCCGGACAGATTAACGGAACCACTGGTTATGAAGAAGCTGCCTGCCAGGGTTTGATGGCTGGAATAAATGCACATCAAAAAACAAAAGAACTGGAACCCTTTATATTAAAAAGGAGTGAAGCATATATTGGCGTGTTAATCGATGACCTGATCAGCAAAGGAACTGATGAACCATATAGGATGTTTACAAGTCGCGCAGAATTCAGAACCCTTTTAAGGCAGGATAATGCAGACATTCGTTTAACAGCTTTATCGAATAGTCTGGGTTTAGCCTCTGATGAAAGATTGAACCTGGTAAACAAGAAAGTAGAATCAGTACAAGAGATAAAGAACACATTAAATAATTTTAATATAGATGCAGAAAACATAAATCCTTTCTTGGAATCTATTGGCTCATCAACAATCGTAGAAAAACAAAGAGCAGCTAAAATAATATTGCGCCCAAATGTTTCCTTAAAAGAAATGCTTGAAGTAGTTCCGAATTTGAAAGAAGCATTTGGAGACGCCAATCCCGATTCCATAGAACAGGCAGAAATACAAATCAAATATGAACGCTATATAGAAAAGGAATTGGAACTGGTTACAAAAATGAGTCAGATGGAAGATTTAATGATTCCAGATAATTTCGACTATGATAAAATTTCTGCAGTTTCAAAAGAAGCTTTACAGAAATTCAAAAAAATTAAACCTCGAACATTAGGTCAGGCAAGTAGAATTAGTGGCGTTAATCCAAGCGATGTACAAATATTGATGGTGTACATGGGTCGCTGATTTTATAAAGGATAGTTTATTAACTTTAAAATAAACTAACCGCTTTGCATAAATACCTAAAATATACACTCAAAACCCTGGGTGTTTTAATTTGCATTATCATTATTGCATTTATAGGAATTAGTATTTATGTATCTACACATAAAGAAAAATTAATTGCAGAAGCCACAGAAAAAATCAGCGAATCCATTGGTGGAAAAATTACGATTGCAGATATGGGAGTGAACATGTTTCAAAACTTTCCATATATCTCTATTAGCATCAATGATTTAAAAGTAACAGATTCATTATACACAAAACATAACCATGCTCTGGTTC
>JBAXXT010000180.1:0-1529 GCA_037127755.1 Bacteroidota bacterium | reverse complement strand
GTAGCTGACTATAGGTCAATAGCGCTCAATAAAAAACTAAACCAATACTATGATTTTCCAACTTACCAATGTATCACTCCATCCTGGGATAATGATGCAAGAAAAAAAGGCAGGGGATTTGTTTTTCAAAATTCTAATCCTGACCTTTACTCAAACTGGCTTGAAAGAGTCGTGGATCAAGAAAGAGAAACCAAAAAAGCTCCTTTGATATTTATCAATGCCTGGAATGAATGGGCAGAAGGGGCCATTATGGAGCCATCGGTTCATCTAGGCCATGCAATTTTAAATAGAACTGTAGAGGTTTTATCAAAAAAAAGCCATAATAAAACAAATGCTATTAATTTTCCACTTTACGGCTTAAAAAGAGACCCCAGTAAGAAACTGGCCGTAATAGTACATCTTTATTATGTTGATCTGTGGCCAATAATTGAACAAAAACTAAATAATATCAGTGAACCATTTGACTTGTTCCTCTCGCTTAATGCTCGTGATAGTAATTTTTTGCCAAAAATGAAAAATAAAAATATTCGTATAAATGTTTATATAGTCCCAAACCGCGGAAGAGATGTTTTGCCTTTTCTTTTCGTGATGCAAAGAGTTAGGTCTGCTGGCTATGAATATGTATTAAAGCTTCACAGTAAGAAGTCTGTCCATCGTAAGGATGGATCTGACTGGTTTAGGGATATATTGAACACTCTTTTACCAAATGTACGGGGGACTGAATCTATCTTACACACCTTAGAAGACGATAACACGGGAATTATTGGCCCAGAAGGGCATTTAGTATCACTTGCCAGGCACATAGGAGGCAATAAGGAAATCCTAGAAAACCTAATAAGTCGTATTTTTGATGAAAAATTAAGCAATGATGTAATCGGTAGTTTACAGAAATATGTTTTTTTCGGAGGTACTATGTTCTGGTGCCGTGTAGACTCGATTGGTCCCATCCTTGATCTATACTTAGCACCTGATGATTTCCAATCTGAACATGGTCAAATTGACGGTACAAGTGCTCATGCCCTAGAGAGGCTGTTTAGCCTGGTCTGCATCATTAGGGGTTTAAAACTATACGAAGTATCATCGGCGGGCATCAACGACGTAACTGGCAAAAAAATTATAACAAAGTATAGGTTTGCAAATTAAACTATGGGTAAAATATTAGACAGTAAAATCACCGTAAAGTTAAATAAAAAAGTGCCTAAACTTTTACTCCTAAGCTTGATAATGGCCTGTCTCTTCGCCTTGTCTCCAAAACTTCTAAGCTTATCATATGGTTTTATTGATCCCTCATACAACTATGCCGTCAATAATGCGGCAGCTTCTAGGGAAGCATTTGGTACTGAGTTTATCTCAACATATGGTCCATTGAGCTATTTAGTTGCTAATTATTTACCACAAAATATAATCAAGGAAAGTCTATCCTTGGGTTTTTATGCGATACTTTTGGGATCTGGCGTATATATTTTTACTATTTTGTACCTAAAAAAAAGCAAGAGTAGAATTATTGCTTTACCCATATTACTCTATGT
>JBAXXT010000179.1:0-1545 GCA_037127755.1 Bacteroidota bacterium | reverse complement strand
TTAACGAGAGAAGAACAGCTGGAAATAGTTTTGAAGTGGGCTAAAGAAATGATCAGCAAATCCCATTAACAGATCAACTGGTATGTGTTACCATTTTTTGTGAACAATTGACTGCCCCTGATTTCAATTTCAGAAAAGTTAGGAATCACTTCAAGTGCGCCGTTTAGGAGTAACTCATCTTTGGTTACTTTGTTCCCGATTCCTATCACTTGCATTCCTGCAGCAATGGCAGACTGTACACCACTATTCGCGTCTTCAAAAACGAGACAGTCTGATGGATGTAAGTTTATCTTTTCCGCCATTTTCAAATAGGGCTCTGGATCTGGTTTACCCTTACTTACATCATGTGCAGTAACAAAATGTAAAAAGTGATCAGCTACACCCACACGTTCTAACATTTGTAACATTCTTTCGTGATGAGAACTTGTAGCTACTCCAATTGTAAAAGGAATCTTTGTTAAACACACAATGAATTGGGTGATCCCTGCAATTCCTTCAGGTTGCATCGTCTGATCAAATAAATATCCGTCCTGTTCAATTTCTTTTTTTCGCTCTTCTGAGATATGCGAAAATAATCCTTCAATTGTTGCAGTAACTCTTCTGCCAAATACCCATTCCCGAATCATTTGATCCGTAAGTGTAAATCCCTCTTTTAAGGCCCAGGCGCTCCAAAATTCAATGATTGCGGGATTAGAGTCAATGATCACTCCATCCAAATCGAATATGATCGCTTTAAATTGTTTCGTCATTTTTTAAGTTGATTTTACCATCCACCATGAAGGCCTTGCTTCAATGCTTTGCGGTATTTGCGCATATCAAATGAATAAAGAAAAGGAGCTCGATGTGCACCACCTTTTCTGGTTTCTTTTAAACGTTTCAAAATTCCAAATCCGGTCATCCTTCTTTGAAAATTTCTTCTGTCGAGCGTTATATTTAAAATGGTTTCATACAACTTTTGCAACTCGGGCATCGTAAATTTTTGAGGCAATAAATTGTAACCAATGGGCAAATGATTTAATTGTAGCCTGAGGGTATCGAGTGCCTTGTCAAGGATCTGTTTGTGGTCCATGAAGAGTTCGTCAATTTCATTAATATCCCACCATCTGCATTCTTCCGAACTAGAATCTGGTGTTGTAATTACATGTGCAAATTCTACCAATGCATAATATCCAACAGTGATGAATCTTTTGAGTAACCAATGGTCGGGTCCGATTTCTATGCCATCTTTTTTAAAATTACTGCGATGTATATTCCAGTCAGATCTTTTAGCAGAACCAAATACATGAAACTGCTGCAAAAAGATATCATTAATACCAGTTCTTTCTTTGAGAACACGAGTAGCTGCGTCGTCTAGATCTTCCTCTTTAAATACAAATCCGCCTGGTAATGCCCAATGATCTGCAGCTTTTGCTTTAATCAATAACACTTTTAATTCATTCTCATGAAAACCAAATATTACACAATCGAGGGATACTGAAGGCTGGAAAATACCTTCACCATCAGCTAGCACTTCTCTAAATGTTTTCTGGGGTGTCATATAACTCG
>JBAXXT010000178.1:0-1565 GCA_037127755.1 Bacteroidota bacterium | reverse complement strand
AATCCTGAAAAATTGATGAATTTGTACAAAAAAAGCCCCCGAAAAATCGGGAGCCTGTCCTTAAATATAAAACACTAATGAAATTAACGAGTCTGAACTACTTTTTTAATGCCGTAACTTCTGTTTAAATTAAATCCAAGTGAGAAATTTCCAAGTTTCATTTGATTCAAATTAGTGCTCAGCTGACCAATATTTGAAGCAGATGATGCGCTGGAAATAAAGAACTGGAAAATATGTCCACCAGTATCCCAATCATATCCCAGCGATAAAACATCTGGAACATAATTTACTGCTGAAGCAGATTCATCCAATAAATTTTCATAACCATTCAACTGACGTGTGTACTCAAATGTGAGGGCAGTTTTATGAGATAATTTCATTCTACCGCCAATACCTAAAGAGAAAATATTATTGGTATTGTTGATGCCATAAGGCACATAGTTATAGTGGATATAGGAAGGAATCAATTGCAAAGAAAAGTTTTCACTGAATTTTCTTGCGATCAAAACCTGATGTAAGAATGACAATCTGTTCCAAGCCAGATCATCTGGACTAGGACCTTCAGATGCATCCCAATGCATTAATGAAAACCAGGAAATAGTAATGGGAATATTTTTCTTTCCGGTTTGTTGTTTCAATAATTTGAATTTTGCCCAAGTTTCAAACTGTGCATTTCCAGTTGCTGCAAAACCTGTATTCATCCAATCAGTAAATGAATAATCAAAAGACATATAGGTATTTGCAAATCCAGAATTCAAACCAAATAACTGAGCCACATTGGACCAGCCTTTTCCTTCTTTCCAAAGATATCCAAAACGGTGACTGATCATAAATTGAAGGTTGCCCTTTCCAGTCATTTCAACACTTTGTAAATTAATAATCCGTGTTGATTTAAAAGTGGCAGTTGCAATGTTGTGCTTAACTGTTGAAGAGTCTTCTTTAACAAGATCTCCCAACAAGTCGCTTTGTGCATTTGCTTTTATGAAGAAGCAAAATGCAAGCATAAAATATAATAATGTTTTTTTCATGTTAAGGTTTTTATCCTGACTCAATTAGTTTAATTGAAATACAATTGCAGCATCGATTGGAGTATAATCTGCTAGTTTAGGTTTAACTAAACCAGGAATATCAATTGCATAATCTTCTGCTTTAATTTTAAATGAGCAATCAAATGTTACAGATTTTCCTTTTACAGTCATTTTGACTGGTGCTTTAAAATCCTTTGTAACACCATGTAATGAAACCTGACCTTCAGATGACATATTGTAAACACCATCTTTGGTTAACTGATCTTTATTAAATCCTGTTAATTTTCCTTTGAATGTGGCGTTAGGAAACTTATTAGTATGCAAATAATTCTCGTTGAAATGTTCTTCCAATAATGCATTATTAAAATGGAATGTTTTCATAGGAACTAATAATGCCACTTCACTTGTTTCAACTTTTAAAACGGCTGTTCCTTCTTTGCTAAGTGATGCGTAATCTTTATGACTCAAATCTTTATTTGGATTGAAGTAAATATTTGCATCCCTGGTTTTATAGGTTTGCGCGTTAATCAAGTTAAC
>JBAXXT010000177.1:0-1573 GCA_037127755.1 Bacteroidota bacterium | reverse complement strand
AGTGCCGCTATTACTTGTGTCAGTAGGGCTTGTTGTGGTACTTGTCTTATTACACGAAACAGCAATAATAGCCATTGATATTAGTAATATTCTGAATGTATTTACGATCATAAGAAGATATTTAGCTATTAGATGTTTCAAATGAACTAATCCTTCGGAGAAAAAATATATTAATATTACCGAAGGAATTGAATAGCTTAAACATCTATTATAAGTACATTTTGATTGAAAAAGAGCTCATAGCAAGTTTGAAGCAGGGTGAAGCCTCCGCTTTCAAGGTACTGGTAGAAAACTACCAGGACAGAGTATATTATAGTGTCCTGAATATACTTCATAATGCGGCCGAGGCAGAAGATACAGCGCAGGAGACTTTTATTCAGGTGTATGAGTCTATTAGTGGTTTTAAAGAGGAATCAAGCTTGGCTACTTGGATTTACCGAATTGCGATAAGAAAAGCCTTAGAAAAAATTAGGAAACATAAAAATAGACAACGACTACATTCAATTGTTCCTTGGTGGATGCCTTCTGAAGAAAAAAGTGTAGATGCGGCTTATTTGAACCCTGGTATTAATAACGAAAATAAAGAAAAAGCAACCTTGATATTTAAAGCTATAAGCGAACTCCCCCATAATCAAAGAGTTGCTTTTACGTTAATAAGAGTTCAGGGAATGAAGCATGAGGAAGTAAGTGAAATAATGCAATTAAGTATAAAAGCAGTCGAGTCACTTTTGAGTAGGGCTAAAGAAAATTTGAAAAATAAATTGAAACATTATTATACCTCATAAACATTTTATTATGAAAAATATATCTAACGAGCAATTTGAACATGAAATGAATATCATTTCAAACTTAAAAGAAGTAGGGGCACCAAACTTTTTTTATACAAGATTAAAAGCCAGAATGGAAAAGGAGAACTTGTCTAATGAATTAGCAAGCACCTTTCAACCAATATTAGTGATCTGCGCTTTAACCTTGTTTTTATTTATGAATAGCTTATTCTTAAAAAATGATTCAAATATAGTTAACACAAATTCGAGTCAAGAAATCGAGGCTTTTGCAGCATCCTATGATCAAACAATTTCAAATTAAACTGTTTATTATGAAAAATATATTAAATAACAAAATCGCAGCCTGGCTTATAGGTCTATTAATACTAGCCAATATAGCCACACTGTCATTTTTTTGGATAGGACATTTGAAAAACCAAAGAGACAATTCTCCAAAAGAGTTCTTAGCGAAAAGTTTACACTTTAGCGAAGCTCAAAAAAACGCCTATTTTGAATTAGCAAAAAATCATAATGAAAATGCTAATAAAATTAGAGGGCAAATTAAAATTGACAAGGAGAACCTTTTTCAATTATTAAAAACCGAGCAAATAGTTGATAGTGTAAAGAATAATGCTGCATTAAAAGTAAGCTTATCAATACAAGCACTAGATATTTTAACTTTTGATCACTTTAAAAAAGTAAGGGTATTATGTACAGAAGAACAAAAACCAAAATTTGATGATTTAATTCAAAAAATGGTCAACTCCGTTAATAACCCGCAAAAAGGCCCTCAAGCACCTATCAAA
>JBAXXT010000176.1:0-1586 GCA_037127755.1 Bacteroidota bacterium | reverse complement strand
CCGCGGATATGTGAAAAGTTTGTTCCAACACCAGAGCCATATTTGAAAATACGTGCTTCACGAACCCATAGATCCATGATACCACCATCGTTAACCAAATCATCTGATACACTCAGGATAAAACAAGCGTGTGGTTGAGGACGCTCATAAGCATTGGTTGATCTTTTTAATTGACCATCTTTCCCATCTACATAAAAATGGCCCTGAGCTTTACCTGTTATGCCATAGCTTTCGTGTAAACCAGTATTGAACCATTGTGGTGAGTTAGGAACACAAGCCTGATTTAAAATGCTATATGCTAACTCATCATAAAATATTTGTGCATCTTTTTCAGAAGCGAAATAACCATTACGCTCACCCCAAACGCGCCAACAATTAGCCATACGATGTGCTACTTGCTTTACACTGGTTTCTCTCCCCAAAGAACCATCAGCTTGCGGCACACCTGCTTTACGAAAATATTTTTGAGCAAGAATATCTGTAGCAATCTGGCTCCATTGTTTTGGAACTTCTACATTATTCATTTCAAATACCTTCTCTCCATTTGGATTTTTAATAACGCTATCACGATAGTCGTATTCAAACATTTCAAAAGGAGTAACTCCATCTTTAGTGAAGAGGCGAGAAAACTGCAAGCCTTTGTTAGTACGAGTAGCCATAATACAGATATATTTAATGAGTTGTGATATACGAACGCCGTTAACGAATTGTTAAGCGGTAGACGAAAATATTCTTCCCTAGGCATAATTCAAGATGGTAAATATCAACAGATTGTGGATAAGGATGGTGGATAAACCTATACCCCCATTCAGGGTTGATTTTGCTGCAATGTCCACAGTTGTAGAAAAGAATTTGTGGAAAAAAAAGCCGGCATTTCAAGTATATTTTGTAAATAGATAAACATTTCATATTAGAATGTTTTAAGTTGTATCTAATGTCTTTTTTTTGACGATTTATTGTTGAAAAAGACTGATTTGCAGAAACATCTGTCTAATAAACAGATTAAATAAAAACTTTTTTGCATTTTTGCAGCACAGCATTTGCTGTTTAGCTATGAAATTATCCATTTACAGTCAGTTTTTAGACAAAAAAAGACAGGGAAAGAAATCTTTCGCTGTACTTATTGACCCTGACAAAGTGGATGCCGTCAAAATAAAAGAATTGGTTCACTTAGCGGTTAATGCTGGGGTTGACTATTTTTTTGTAGGTGGAAGTCTGGTAATATCTACTCATTTAGACCAGTGCATTCAGCAAATAAAAGCCAGCTGCGATATCCCAGTCATACTTTTTCCGGGTTCTCCTTCTCAAGTAAGCAAGTATGCAGATGCATTATTATATCTCTCTTTAATTTCTGGACGCAATCCAGAGTTGTTAATCGGACAGCACGTGATTAGTGCTCCTTTTGTTAGGAATAGCGGATTAGAAATTATGCCTACTGGTTATATGGTGGTAGATGGTGGTGCGCCAACCACAGTATCCTATATCTCAAATGCGACCCCTATTCCTGCCGATAAAAACGATATCGCAATGTGTACTGCAATGGCAGGTGAGATGCTTGGCATGAAACTGATTTATATGGATGCAGG
>JBAXXT010000175.1:0-1587 GCA_037127755.1 Bacteroidota bacterium | reverse complement strand
TACCCTGTGATGCAGCAATGGTGGCTATATATGGGCGATATCATGGAAACTAATTCAGATCATTCACCAGTTAGTATACCTTTAAAGGAGGTTTTTTATTTGCCATAATTTAGAACTAGTTTAGAAAGAATAAAACGATTGTTATGCGTATAGAAAAGAATAGAATTGCTGATTATAATAACACACTATTAGCTGCACATAAAAGAAATTTTGATTTTGCTGCAGAAAATATTTCTAATGTAGAATCAATTATTCAAAAGCTTGTTGCATTTAATGTGGCAATCCCTAGTTGGGCTTTAGGTACCGGCGGAACAAGGTTTGGTCGTTTCCCTGGAGGTGGTGAGCCAGCCACTTTAGAACAGAAAATGGAAGACGTGGGTTTGTTGCATGCATTGAATCAATCAAGTGGTGCCATTTCTTTGCATATCCCCTGGGATATACCAGAAAATTATCAGGAGATTAAAAGTTTAGCTGCCGGTTTCGATTTAAAATTCGATGCGGTTAACAGCAATACTTTTCAGGATCAGAAAGATCAAGCCTTAAGTTATAAATTCGGCTCCTTACAACATACTAATAAAGCTGTTCGTAAGCAAGCAATCCAACACAATATAGAAGTGATCAAGCATGGCGTGGAACTTGGTTCAAAAGCATTAACCGTATGGCTTAGTGATGGCAGTTGTTTCCCTGGTCAGCTGAATTTTAGAAAAGCATTTCAGAATACACTTGAAAGCTTGGAAGAAATCTATGCGGCATTACCCGAAGACTGGAAAGTGTTTATTGAATACAAATGTTCAGAACCCAATTTTTATTCCATGACGGTTGGCGATTGGGGACAGTCATTATTATTTGCAAATAAACTCGGACCTAAAGCAAAGACATTGGTAGATCTTGGTCACCATTTACCCAATGCCAACATTGAACAAATTGTAGCCCTTTTATTAATGGAAGGAAAACTTGCGGGTTTTCATTTCAATGATAGTAAATACGGAGATGATGATCTAACAGTTGGAGCCATGAAGCCATATCAATTGTTCCTAATTTTTAATGAACTTGTTGAGGGTATGGATGCAAGAGGAATGAACCATGCGAATGATCTGGGTTGGATGATAGATGCGAGTCATAACCTTAAAGATCCTTTAGAAGATTTGTTACAATCTGTAGAAGCTATTATGCTTTCTTATACGCATGCATTATTGGTGGATCGGAAGAAACTAAATGAAGCACAGGAATCAAATGATGTGGTAGTAGCACAAGAAATTCTACAAAATATTTTTAGAACTGATGTGCGTGCCATTGTTGCTGAAGCAAGATTAAGATCAGGGGGTTCATTAGATCCTATCGGATTTTTTAGAGCACAAAAAATCAGAGAGCATTTAATTGCTCAAAGAGGCAAATCTTCAATTGCTACAGGATTATAATGGAAGCCATTTCTGTCATAGCTATTTTTGATATTGGCAAGACCAATAAGAAGCTGCTTTTATTTGATGAGCATTATAAGTTAGTATGGGAAAGTTCCAATCAATTTGATGAGATTTCAGATGAAGATGGTTTTCCCTGTGAAAATATTGACGCATTAACTAGCTGGAT
>JBAXXT010000174.1:0-1599 GCA_037127755.1 Bacteroidota bacterium | reverse complement strand
ATATTATTATAAGTACTTGTTGGTGATAGTCGAATAGCCACTCTATTTTCACCAACTGCATCAATCATTTCTTTCATTATTTCTAAAACAAAACGATTACGATTTTCTATCGTACCACCATATAGGTCATTACGTTGATTTGAACTATCTGCTAAAAACTGGTTAGGTAAATATCCAAATGCACTATGCAATTCTACCCCATCAAATCCTGCTTCAATTGAATTTATGGATGCTTGTTTAAAATCTTGAATAATAACTTTTATTTCTTCAATAGTTAATTCTTTGGGGGTTTCATAATCTTTTTGCCCTTCCATTGTGAAATGCTGTTGCCCTTGTATTGATAATGGTGAAGGAGCAACAGGCAACTTCCCATTCTTTACTAATGAATGTCCAACTCGACCAGTATGCCATAATTGAGCATATATTAGACCACCGTTTTCGTGAACTGCTTTTGTAACATTTTTCCACGCATCTATTTGTTCATTTGAAAAAATACCAGGCGTTAGTGGACTTCCTATTGCTTGTTCAGAAATGTTAATTGCCTCACTTACAATTAAACCCGCACTGGCTCTTTGAGTATAATATAGAATTGTTGAATCACCAACACCTCCATTTAACGATGCCCTTGAGCGGGTCATTGGAGCCATTACCATTTTATTCTTTAGGCTCAGATTACACAATTTTGTTTTTTCTAACAATTTCATTTTAAGATTTTAATTTTTTAATTGTAAATGTAAAACCAATACTTTACTTTTGACAGTAGTTACACTAATGTACAGTAGTAACCTATTGTAAAGTATTATTAAAAATCAGCGACTTATGTCAGAAAATAAAATCAAGATTTCTGAAAATACTTGTTCTTTAAAGGATGTTTTAGAAATTATCGGTGGAAAGTGGGCCATGCCTATCATTTATATTTTATCTAAAGGCAAATTACGTTTCAAGGAATTAGAAAGAAGTGTAGAAGGAATTAACACAAGGATGCTGGTAAAGGAATTGAAAAATATGGAACACAATGGAATTATTAAAAGAGAAGTATTTGCAACCATACCTCCTACTGTTGAATATACACTAACTGATAAAGGCCAAAAACTACTGCCAAGTATTATTTCATTGCACAATTGGGGTAAAGAATACGCTACCTAAGGAACTACCTCCTGCAAACTTGCAAGAAGCTTATACCATTAATTTTCTGATAGTTATGTATTCTATCAGGGAATAAAAGTTGCAGTTTCTGTTTATAAGGGAAGCAGTCAGAAATGGCTGCTTTTTCTTTTTTGGCTTTAAAAGCTTAAATTGAGAATACAATGAACCTATTAAAAATACATTCTAAACAAGACCTTTTGGTTACCCTTTCAAATAATCGAGAGATTATAAAGTCATATGGGGTTAATAGTCTCGGAATTTTTGGTTCGTTTTCAAGAGGTTCATTTAATGATGCCAGCGATGTTGATCTTTTAGTAAATTTTTCGCCAGAAAAAAAGAGCTTCAACAACTTTATGGATCTATCATTTTTCTTAGAAAATTTACTTGGAAGAAAAGTAGAAATAGTGACTCCACAGTCGTTAAGTAAATATATTGGTCCGCACATATTAAAAG
>JBAXXT010000173.1:0-1620 GCA_037127755.1 Bacteroidota bacterium | reverse complement strand
ATCTTCATAACCCTGAGGTCTGGAGTTCAAATCTCCATCTAGCTACACTGTTTTTTTTTAATATCAAACAAGGTATAAAAGTCGATCATAATTGGTCGGCTTTTTTTATGCGCTTAAGCCAGGAAATATAATGTTCAATTTGTGATGCGAGATAATAGGGGAGATTGAGTAATTGATATTTTTTTCCATTTTGAGTGATTGCCTCCGTTATTTTTAATTCTCCTGCATAAAATCGAATGGCAATATCGTGGGGGGCTAAATCCATAAAACTGTGTAACGATTTTAAAGTTCCTTCTTTTCCAGATTTCACTTCTATGGGTATGATTAGCCCATCAAAAGGGAAAATGTAATCAACTTCAGCAGTCGACTCTTTCTTTTCTTTTACCCAAAAATGTAATGCGCTTAAAGCGTTATATTGAAATGCTAATAATTCTTGTCCTACTAAATGTTCTATTAATGTTCCTTGATAAATACTATTTAAATCCGAAGTACCTAAAATTTCTTTCTGAATGCCAACAAAATAATTTAATAATCCAGCGTCTAAAATATGAAGCCTTGGTGATTTTTTAATATCAGGAACTATTGGTAAAGTTGCAGTTGTACTTGGATAGATTAAAAGTAAGAGTAAAGCCTTCTCTAGCGTCCTTAATGATTCACCCATCTCGCGAGAACGATAAGATGAATTGCCAAATCCTTCAAACTTTATTCTTTTTCCTGCTTGCAAAAAAGAACTTTGAATGCAATGGCGAATATGTAAAACCTGTGAATTGTTTGTTGCATATTTTTCAACATCTTCTAAATATCCGCTAATTAAAGAATCATAAATGGGTGCTAATGCAACAAGGTCTTTGTGCAAAGCATAATGTTGTACAATTTCGGGCATGCCACCAATCAAGGCATAAGTATGAAATAGTCCTAATAATTTTGAATGTGCAAATGAAGCTAAAGGGATTTGTTGCAGTTGTTCTAATGCTGCAGTTTCTCCCATTGCAGAAAGGAACTCAGGAAATGATACAGGTCTTATTACTAAATATTCAACACGTCCAATTGGGAAACTAATATTTTTATCAAATAAAGTTTCCAGCATACTACCTGCTGCAATAACTGAAATTTCAGAAGCCGACTCAAAAAAATATCGAAGTATATTTAATGCTTTTGGTACTTCTTGAATTTCGTCAATAAATATGAGTGTATTATTTTTTTTAGCTAGTGTTTTATTGTTTAAAAAGAATAATGTGTTTACAAGATTTTCAATTGAAGTGAATTTCTCAAAGGGTTCTTTGTCTTCCGCTAATTCCAGGTTTAAGTAGATATATTGATCGTATTGAATTGCAAATTGATTTACAAGGGTTGTTTTGCCAACTTGCCTGGCACCTCTAATTACTAAAGGTTTGCGCCTCTCTTGTAACCTCCATTTATTAAGCTCTTGTAGTAATTGCCGTTTGAACATGTTGCAAAGTTAGGGTAAATATTTATATTGTATGTAATAAAGTGAAGGTAAAAAACAATATGTTTTGTCACAAAGCTTGATATGATGAGTTATAGTTGCCGTTATTTATCGGTTGATTTATTAAGCAAAATCGTAAAAAATCATCCCAAAATTGGTTCGATAAGGGTAAA
>JBAXXT010000172.1:0-1621 GCA_037127755.1 Bacteroidota bacterium | reverse complement strand
GCATTTGTGAAAAAAGAGTTTTTCCATATTTGGAGAGATAAAAGAACGCTGTTTATTTTATTGGGGATGCCCGTTACGCAAATTATTATTTTCGGATTTGCTTTAACCAATGAAGTAAAGAATACAAAAATGGCCATCTTGGATTTTTCTAAAGACGCCTCTTCAAGTCAGTTGATACAAAAGATGAGCATCAGCAAATATTTTGATCCTACAACAGTATTGCTCAATTATCAGGAAGTTGAACCTTTATTTAAAAAGGGGAAGGTTAAAATGGTATTGGTAATACCTCAGCATTTTGCCAATGATCTCCAACACGGTAACCAGGCTCATGTACAGTTAATTTGTGATGGATCCGATCCTAATGTGGCTAATACGCTTTCTACATACGCAACTGCAATTATCAAAGATTTTCAAAATGCACTCGTTAAGGAGCAAAAGCTCCCTTATCGGATTGAAACCGATATCCGAATGATGTATAACCCTGAATTAAAGGGTGCTTATAGTTTTGTTCCTGGCGTCATGGCTTTGATTTTGATGCTTACAAGTGCAATGATGACTTCTATTGCCATAGTAAAAGAAAAAGAAATGGGTACGATGGAAATTATTCTTGTGTCGCCATTGAAACCCTTTGGTGTGGTAATAGCAAAAGCCATTCCCTATATGCTAATGTCGATGGTGAATGTGGTTACCATACTTCTACTTAGCGTATTTGTTTTAGATGTACCCATTCGCGGTAGTTTATTGTTATTATTGTCGGAAGGTTTATTATTTACAATTACTTCTTTGGCACTAGGATTATTAATTTCCTCTATTACCGATTCTCAGCAAGTGGCAATGCTTATCTCACTTTTTGGTCTTTTTCTTCCAACAACTGTCCTAAGCGGATATATGTTTCCAATAGAAAATATGCCGATCCCTTTGCAAGTCATATCTAATTTTGTACCTGCCAAATGGTTTTATTTTATCGTTAAAACTATCATGATTAAGGGTTTGGGCATCAGCTATGTATGGAAAGAGACTCTAATATTAGTAAGTATGACGGTAGTTTTGTTCGGAATAAGTATTAAGAAATTTAAAACTCGATTGTCATGAGTGTATTAAAATATTTATTACAGAAAGAGTTTCGTCAGATCTTCAGAGACCCATCTATTCTTAAGATCATTTTTGTAATGCCGGCACTACAATTAATTGTGATTCCCTTGGCGGCAGATTACGAAGTAAGAAATATTAACTTAGCAATAGCGGATCATGATCATTCTGTGTATACGCAACAAATGGTACAGAAGATTAAATCGTCGGGCTATTTTAAACTAGTGAACTATTCAAGTACATATGAGGAAGCCGTTATCAATATTGAATCAGATAAGGCAGATATCGTGTTGGAAATTCCGGCTAAATTTGAACAAAATATTGTTCGGGAAGATCATGCAAGTATATTTATTGCTGTTAATGCTGTGAATGGAATGAAAGCAAATCTAGGGGCGGTCTATTTACAAAACATCATTCAAAACTATAATAATCAGATAAGAACAAAGTGGATTCAATTTCCACCTATTCCTCCCCAAACCAATATCAAAGTTTCAGTTTCTAATTGGTTTAATCCCATGATGAGTTATAAATA
>JBAXXT010000171.1:0-1640 GCA_037127755.1 Bacteroidota bacterium | reverse complement strand
TACGATAGACTCATCTTTAATGAGGCATTTTAATTGCTCAAGTCTAATTAGTCCGCTCTCTGACTTCCCATGCCACAAATGCCATTTAACCTTATCATATAAAGCCTTCTGTTCTTCAGGAATAGCTATATTTTTAAATTTCATGGCAATATGATGCCAGTCAAGAACAAAGGTTATTTCGAGACAATCGTTGCTAATCGAATGTGCAATTGACCAGCAATTATCAGCGCCATCAGCAAGACAAGTAACGGAGGATTGTTTTGTCATTCCTTGAGCTCTACAAGCGCTTTTTAGCAAGGTCTTCATGGTTACCTGATCATCATCTTTCGCGGAGGCAACGATGGTTTTTGATGTGATCGCATTATGATTTTTATCCACATATTGTAGGTTTTCAGGGCGATGTACTGTCGCGAGCATTGCTTCAAATGATCGTTTATCACCTCGTGCTTTAATATGCCCACCATCGATATTTACAATCAAATCTTTTGCTGTTTCAGCCGGTTTTCCATAATTATCTGATAATTTAATGGTTTCAAGCTGCTCAGCAACGCATTTTACTGATTTAAAAATTTGAGAATGACTGTTTATCGATCTTTTCATTGCGCTATCAGCATCCAATGATTTTGATGATTTTTCATAGCTTTCTTCTCCACCCTGTTTAGCTTGTTTTTCAAGTAAATCCGGATGCATTGAGCTACCGTACAATCCATCAATGCTCGACTGGCTGATCCAACCACAGGAACAACTAACGCGTTGCATAGGCACTTTATGATCCGTCAAAACACCATGAAACCTAGAACTGAAAGTCCCTTGCTTCCTTATTCGTAAATTGCAAAGTGGGCAATTAGTTGGGGTATATAATTCCATTTGTTGCTTGATTTTAAAGTCTTGTATTTTTTTTAAAAAATCAATTTGTTCTGCATGAAGATAGCCAAGTTCCTTCAAGGTGTTGGCTTTTGATATTGCCTCATCAGATAATAAGATTTCTTCTGTGACTTCACCAGAATCCAGATCATAACACTGAGCAAGATATCGTATACCTTTTTTGTCCATGATGAGCTATCCTTCAAGTTAATATAACTTAAGCATAGCCTAGTATTCGTTTTTTGTAAAGTATCGAGATGCTTCCAGTTCAACATTATTTATGAGGCAACGAATCAAATTTTTCCTATTTTGGGTAATAAATAGAGTCTTTTTTTCAGTGCGAGCAGACAAAATCATGCAAATACACTGAGCTTGACTCGCATTGTAAAAAAGACTTATTGAACTAAATCGCCCTCTGAACTTGATTCGGGGCTATGGGCTTTGCTTTTGGCAAGCTGGATTTATCTTGAGATTACTGTGGTCGTATGTAATATTTCTAGCGAAACAATATACCTAACGGAGGGTATTTTGAGCTTCATCGATAGGTAAATCGATAAAGTTGGGTGTGCTTTGTTCTTTTTTTGTCGGTTAGCCAATAATCGGACGAACACATTCCTTCCGGATTTTTCAGAATATTTAAAAATACGTAAAGCATGGCTGAATAAGCTCGTATCCACATGTATTATCATGACGTATCCCATGATTCAGGTGTTTGATTTATTTCAGGAAGTAATGGTCTTTTTTCAAGACGGCCTGTTTTACAATGTTTGCAAATC
>JBAXXT010000170.1:0-1752 GCA_037127755.1 Bacteroidota bacterium | reverse complement strand
GCTTATAATCTTTGTATCGGTATGGCAACAAACGGACCAAAATTGTCTAATATCAACGTATTGCCAGGTGTTCCCGGATCGAATGTTCGGATGTATAACAATACGATTGTGAATAGTGGTTATAGAAGATCTGCAGCTGGTAGAGGTGGTTCAATAAATTTTGAACAAGGCGCTGCTGGTATGGCTTATAATAACTTAATTGTGAATTGTAAATTCGGATTAAGAATTGTACAAAACCCAATTGCCGATACTGCAAATATCAGATATGGATATAACTGGTATTATGCTGACTCATTAAATGTGGCTAGTCAGTTTATACCATCTCTTTCTGTAAGTACTGCAATTAGTCAACCACAGGAAACTGATATTCCTAAGCCATCAACTTATTTGCCATCAGGTTGGAAAGTTGGGGATGTATATACTGCACCTAGTTCTATACTTGGTCAGAATAACCCGCAATTTATTAACGGACCGGTACCGATGCCAGCTGGTTTAAAGTTGGGAGATATATCAGTGGTAGGTACTTTTAATTTTGCATTAAAGCCATCCTCACCTTGTATCAATGCAGGGTTTACAGGTTTTGCTCCGCGTGCCGATGTTATTCAAGATGCACGTTATGGTGCCACTGAGATCACTCCACCGGGAAAAGATATTGGATGTTATCAATCTAATGGACGAGGCAATCAACACTAATTTATAATGATCAAAAGCCCATATTCATCATGAATATGGGCTTTTTTAATTCTCTCCCATGAAATTATATTATTCATTTTTTGTTTTACTATTTTTATTGCAATCTTGTATGGCTCAGGGCGATTTTGTAAATAAACCTTATGTACAAATTGGAAATAATGCCTCTCCATCTTCTTTGAAAATTCTATGGCATGCACCTGATACAGATTTTAAATGGGAATTAGAGTATCGCTCTCATTCAAAGTCTTCCTGGAAAAAAGCAGATTCGATTAAATATACCATTTTGGCTCAAGTGAATGTTATGCCTAATCGAGTGTATCATGCCAGTGTAAGTTCACTAACTCCGGGTAATACTTTTCAATATCGAATTCTTAAAGATGGTGTTGAAGTGTTTAACGCAGATGCAAAAGCAAGCAAATCTGCAGATCAACCCTACCGATTTGTAGTAATGGGCGATATCGGTGCAGAGACAAGTGATCAAAAGAAATTAGCTCAGCAGGCATATATCGAAAAACCGGATTTTATAGCTGTTCCAGGAGATATTGTTTATGAAAATGGTCTGGTTTCTGAGTACAATAAAAAATTCTGGCCTGTATACAATGCAGATAAAGCAGATTCAAATGGTGCCCCTATCATGCGTTCTATTCCTTTTATTGCATCAGTAGGAAACCATGATGCAGACACGCGCGATTTAGATAAAATGCCTGATGCATTGGCCTACTATATGTATTTCGATCAGCCATTGAATGGTCCATTAGCGGCAGAAGGTTCTGCCTATGTTCCATTATTAAAAGGGTCCGAAAAAAACAAAAAGGCCTTTTACGATGCGGCAGGTGCAACATATCCTAGAATGAGTAATTTTTCTTACGATTATGGTAATGCGCATTGGACGGTTATTGATGCTGATACTTATGTTGATTGGACTGATTCTAGTTTAAAGAATTGGGTGATCAATGATCTGGCAGCATCAAAGAATGCAACCTGGCATTTTGTGATGTTTCATCATCCTGGATTTAATTCAGCTTTAGAGCATAATGAACAACAACATATGCGTTTACT
>JBAXXT010000169.1:0-1805 GCA_037127755.1 Bacteroidota bacterium | reverse complement strand
AAGAAAAAGATTTTAATTTTTCTCATTTAGTTTTGGTTTTAGGAAGATCTTAAATGTAGTAAATTATCGTAATGACCCATTACGCCACTCTTTAAAAAGTGATGAATGGTTGAATCCCTTATTTTTTCTTCTCAGCAGGGGATTTTCTGAAACGCTTCAAGGGATCATATTTAATATTTATATTACCTGTCTCATCTGACTTAGCTCTAAGAAAAACGCTCACGCCTCCACTTTTACCAATAAAGCTCCGCTTCCATGAGATAATGATGCTTGCTTCAGTTCCCAATTATTTTCATCAAACCTCATATTTGCTAATAATTTGTTGGCTTCAAATTCATGAACTAATACTTTTGAATTACAATCATTTCGTACTGTGCCTATCACATTCTCATTTAAAAACGATCCTTTAAAAGACGCTGAAACAAAAGTTGAAAAAGTTGTTGTGATAGTACTATTACTGCTGCGAATCTGGCTTTGATATATGGAACGCCGCCCCCTATTAAATTCCTGCAGATTTTGCCTGGATCAAAAAAGGCTGTTTAGAAATTGTAATTGGCATATTGTTAATTTCTATTTTATCCAAGAGATTTTTTAAATCAGCGACCCATGTACACCATCAAAATCTGTACATCGCTTGGATTAACGCCACTAATTCTACTTGCCTGTCCTAATGTGCGGGGTTTAATTTTTTTGAACTTCTGTAATGCTTCTTTTGAAACTGCCGAAATTTTATCATAGTCAAAATTATCTGGAATCATTAAATCTTCCATCTGACTCATTTTGGTAACCAGTTCCAATTCTTTTTCAATGTAGCGTTCATACTTGATTTGTATTTCTGCCTGTTCTATGGAATCCTGATTGGCGTCTCCAAATGCTTCTTTTAAATTCGGAACCACTTCAAGCATTTCTTTTAAGGATACATTTGGGCGCAATATTATTTTGGCTGCTCTTTGTTTTTCTGCGATCGTAGATGAACCAATAGATTCTAAGAAAGGATTTATACTATCAGCATCTATATTAAAATTATTTAATGTGTTCTTTATCTCCTGTACAGATTCAACTTTCTTATTCACCAGGTTCAATCTTTCATCAGAGGCTAAACCCAGGCTATTTGATAATGCAGTTAAACGAATGTCTGCATTATCCTGTCTTAAGAGCGTTCTGAATTCAGCGCGACTTGTAAACATTCTATATGGTTCATCGGTTCCTTTGCTGATCAGGTCGTCGATTAACACGCCAATATATGCTTCACTCCTTTTTAATATAAATGGTTCAAGTTCTTTTGTTTTTTGATGCGCATTAATTCCAGCCATCAAACCCTGGCAGGCAGCTTCTTCATAACCAGTGGTTCCGTTGATCTGTCCGGCAAAGAAAAGATTCGGTAACATTTTGGTTTCCAATGAATACTGTAATTGGGTAGGTGGAAAATAATCATACTCAATGGCGTAGCCCGGGCGAAAGATCCTGCAGTTTTCAAAACCCGGGATCTTCATCAATGCCTCGTGCTGAACCTCTTCCGGCAAGGAAGTTGAGAATCCATTTACATAAATTTCTACAGTGTTCCATCCTTCGGGTTCTACAAATATTTGGTGTCGGTCACGGTCTGCAAAACGATTAATCTTGTCTTCAATGCTCGGACAATACCTTGGTCCAACTCCTTCTATTCTCCCTTGATACATCGGACTCCTATCAAAACCTGTTTTCAATATATCATGTACCGTAGAATTGGTGTAGGTAATAAAGCAAGAAAGCTGATTTTCGGGTTTCACTTTCTCAATGGGCAGATAAGAAAATCCTACAATTTC
>JBAXXT010000168.1:0-1807 GCA_037127755.1 Bacteroidota bacterium | reverse complement strand
ATTGGGTATTAACCAAAGAAAGGTATTTGAAAATTTTGAATGGTGCAACTACCCGAGAAGAAGTTGATTTTGTTATTGGTGAAATGATTGGGGAACTAAATTCCAGTCATACGTATCATGGTGGTGGTGATTTAGAAAAAGTGAAATCAGAACAAATTGGATATTTAGGAATCAACTGGGAAGCAGAAGGGAATTATTATAAAATTAAAAAAATCATCAAAGGCGCTATTTGGGATGCAGAAACAAGATCTCCTTTAGAGAGAACCGGAACTGATATTAAAGAAGCTGATTTTATTCTTGCTGTTAATGGTATTCCAGTTACTACTGAGAACGAACCTTATGTTGCTTTTCAAGGTCTTGCAAATAAAACGGTGGAACTTACTTATAATTCAACTGCATCATTAACCGGTGCTAAGACAGCAGTACTTAAAACAATGGATGATGAATCTCGATTGAGAAATTTAGATTGGATAGAAGGGATGCGTAAACGGGTTGAAGAGGCAACAAATAGTGAAGTAGGATATATTTATGTACCAAGTACCGGGTTAGACGGACAAAGTGAACTAATGCGTCAGTTTAATGCCCAATGGAATAAAAAAGCTTTGATTATCGATGAACGTTTCAATAATGGTGGTCAAATTCCAGATCGATTCATTGAAATGCTAAATCGTACTCCTTTATCATATGTAGCTACAAGAGATGGTAAGCCCTGGCAGTTTCCTGGATACGCCAATTTTGGTCCTAAAGTAATGCTCATCAATGGATGGAGCGGGAGTGGTGGAGATGCATTCCCTGACTATTTCCGTAAGAAAAATCTGGGACCATTGATCGGTACTCGTACCTGGGGCGGACTCATTGGCATCAGTGGCTATCCTGATTTTGTGGATGGTGGTAATATTACTGCTCCATCTTTCAGACTTTATAATCCTGATGGAACATGGTTTAAGGAAGGACATGGTGTAGACCCTGATATTGATGTGCCGGAAGATTTAGGTGCTATGGCGAAGGGGATTGATCCACAATTAGAGAGAGCAATTGTGGAGATAAAAAATTTATTGAAAACAAAAGAATTTAAGGCACCTGCGGTTCCAATAGTTGAGAAACGAAATTAATGTGTTGAACTAATTGCGATTCATTTGCTAAAGCCCTCTGTAATTAATTTTTCAGGGGGCTTTTTACAGCTTGATAATATTTTAATGCTTCCGGCATTAAATTTTGTAAATTTTTAATTCTTTCTTCATCAGCTGGATGGTCACTTAAAAAGATGGGGGGCTTATCTCCACCCATCGCAGCCATTCTTTTCCAAAATGGTATGGCATCTTCCGGATTATAACCCGCCATTGCTGCAAATATTAAACCATAATGATCTGCCTCGTTTTCTTGCTTTCTGGAATTGGGTAACAATACTCCCACTTGAGCTGATGGCATATAAACCTGATTGAATATGCTTACTGTTTGAGGGTTATTACCTAATGCAATATCTCCAACGATACCCAATCCTTGTGCCAATAATTGCTCACTCATTCTTTCTCTACCATGACCTGCCACTGCATGTGTAATTTCATGCCCAAGTACAATCGCCAATGCGGTTTCATTTTGCGTAATGGGTAAAAGTCCAGTATAACAAACCACTTTGCCTCCTGGCATACACCAAGCATTTACCTCTTTATTTTCTACTAAATTAAATTCCCATTGATAGCCTTTCAGTGCATTCGGCATTCCATGTTCATTATAATACTTATCAATTGCAAGTGCAATTTTATTGCCTACCCGCTTCACCATTTCCGCATCTTTTGAATTATTGGGA
>JBAXXT010000167.1:0-1814 GCA_037127755.1 Bacteroidota bacterium | reverse complement strand
CTACGTTAGAATTTGTAGAAAAAGATTTCTCAAAAATAGAAAAGCCAACACTTTCTTCTTCTTCAAAGAAAAGAAAATATATAAAAGTAAAATCAGAACTGGAACTTATCAATAATAAATAAATTTGTGATTGATAAATCAGTACCTTTGCACCTCATTAAACAATAAATGAACACAAGTAATATATTAGCGATTAAAAATATTGTCCATGCGCGCGGGCTTTACACTGCGCCTTATGGTAAAGTTTGATTCAGCTACTTCCTCTTCCTTCTTTTTACAATCAACGATTAATAATCCGGGTGCTTCGCTAATAACAAAGACTCGGATTTGTCATTTTACACATATATATAGTGTGCTCGCTTTCGCGGAAAACGGGAATGCTCATTTTCTGCCATGTACAATATTGTACAGTGCTCCCCATGACCATTCTTTGCCGTGTACAATATTGTACAATGCTCCCCATGACCATTCTGTGCCGAGTACAATATTGTACAGTGCTCCCCATGACCATTTTGTGCCATGTACACTATTGTACAGTACACCCCATGACCATTCTCTGCCATGTACAATATTGTACAGTGCTCCACATTACCATTTTACACCTAAAACAAACCAATTAATCAATAATAACCATTAAATACACACAATTATGACAAGTTTAGAAACATTATTAGCAAATCCTTACGCAAATGTTCATGTAAGTAACTTCCGCCTTGCCGGAGCAGTGTTCGTTTTAATCCCAAAGCTTACAGCAGCCAATGGCGGAGGCGAATATACTGCCGTAATAGCTCAGTTAAATACTGCATATCCCCCTTACGCGGATAAAATAGTGGAAATTGCAACAGGAGTATCTCTTGGCAAAGGTTTTACAGTAACAAGAGAAGGCGTAGCAGCCGATTTTGTTGCATTTGTAAGCGATAATCAAATAGATGTTCAGGTAATTTACAAACTGAATCCGACAAAAATTCTTGAATTTTATCCGCAAGGCATGAAAACCTACAATGCAGGTAACAAAGGCAGTTGGATGAGTTTGATGGATTTTTATGGAGCAGCAGCCACTGCCAATCATGCCGATTTTCCGGCTCAGTTTGTAATAGATGCCAATGCCTTTTCGGGAAGATATCATGCAGCGTCTGACACGCAGAGCGGAGAGCAAACCATAGTAGGAAACGACCGCGGAGACCGCGATACAAACCGTATTGCGCTTGAAGATGTATGTTTCACAATGCTTCATACAGTATTTATAGTTACACAAGGAAACCTCACAAAAATAAAAGCAATTATAGATTTAAAAAGTTTGGAGTCGCACCCGCGCACAACAGTGCTTCACATTAATAATGCGGCTATTGCGCCAGATACAACAGTAAATTTAATGCACCAGAATTTTGATATTACTTACGTAATATTTGTTAGAAACATAGGTATTACCGACCTTCGCATCTGCCTTAGTCATGATGCCACAACAGCCTGTACCACCGATGGACAAACACTTAGAGCAGGACATGCACATACTTACATAATGCCTACACTTGGCAATTTGGCAAACACATTTTTAAACATCACTAACTTAGACCTTACTAATAACGGGGCTTACGAGGTAAGTGTGAGAAGAGAGTGAGAAGGAATTTATAAATTATAAATGGTGAATTATAAATTGCCACACCATTTATAATTTCAAAAAAAGTCCTGCTTTGAAAAGAGCAGGACTTTTTTTTTGTTTTACATTTATAATCCGAAATATCAGAGGCATTTATACTTCTCCAGGGTTAATTATATATGAAATATCGGTACGATTAAAATACAAAACCATTTAT
>JBAXXT010000166.1:0-1911 GCA_037127755.1 Bacteroidota bacterium | reverse complement strand
TAAGACTAGAGAATGAAAAAATCGGAAAAACTCTAGAGGAGATATTAAACTCAAAAGCCTATAAGTTATCTCAAAGTATCCAAAAAAGTAAGTCTAGGTTATATAAGACCAGGAATTCAACATGAAGAAAAAGAACAAAGAAATAATCAAAAACGGTCTTGCTATCGCAAAAAAAATTACTAAAAGTAATAAGCATAGTAACGAGCTGGCAATAAGGGCCAAAAAGGCACTTATGCTTTTTCTCAATAATGACCCAAAAGAAATTTATAACGTTGATTTATTTTACCCAACAATCAAGGACTACTACGAGCAATTAAATGAGCCAACCAAAAAGAACGACCCGCTTATCAGCATTCTTATGCCAACCTACAATACTCCTGAAACATATCTTCGCGAATCTATAGAAAGTATAATTATCCAATCTTATAAAAACTGGGAATTATGCATCGCTGACGATAGCTCCACGACAAAAAATGTCTCAGATATTATTGAAGAATATCAAAAAAAGGACAATAGAATTAAGCTTATTAAAAGAAAGGTAAATGGCCATATTAGCGAAGCAACTAACAGTGCTCTAAAAATTGCATCAGGTGAATTTATTGCTTTAATGGATCATGATGATGTTCTTTGGCCCAATGCTCTTCATGAGTTCATAAAAGTTATAAGAAAAAATAGGAAAACAGATTTTATTTATTCTGATGAAGATAAGATTGATGAAAGCGGTAGAATTCACTCCTATCCTTTTCTTAAGCCAGACTTTAGTCCAGAATTTTTAGAAAGCTGTAATTATATAACTCACTTTTCATGCATAAGGCGTTCTTTGGTTAACGAAATTGGTGGTCTGCGTGTTGGCTACGAAGGAGCACAGGATTGGGACCTTTTTATACGCATTTCTGAAAAAACAAAAAATATTTATCATATATCT
The DNA here is from genome assembly GCA_037127755.1 of Bacteroidota bacterium. GTDB lineage: Bacteria > Bacteroidota > Bacteroidia > Chitinophagales > Chitinophagaceae > Sediminibacterium. The sequence continues at coordinate 986 of JBAXXT010000166.1, read as the reverse complement.
AAGCTCTTATATAGTTGGCGAATTCATGAAGCATCAACAGCCTTCAGTACTGACGCCAAGCCATACGTATTTGAGGCTCAGGCCAAGCTTCTTAATGATCATTTATTAAGAACAGGTATGTTGGGTTCAGTCGAGAAAGGCATAATAACTCAGCACAGAACAATTAAGTATGAAATAATTAATCATCCTAAAATTTTAGTAGTTGTTTTCTTTGACAATATTGAGCATTGTCAACGTTTGATCCTTTCATTGTTGACCCACCCCGGCGGGATAAAATATGACATCCTCTGCGCATCGTCTAATATTGTGCGAAAAGATGAAACAGAAGCGATGAGAAACAAGTTTAAAGAAACATCAATCTCCTACATTTTTCTAGATAGCGATCAGCAAAGAAACAAGTTTAAAGCTATAGCTGCAAATAACATAGCTGATTATTATATTTTTATCGATAGTCAAATTGAAATTATAAGCGACAATTGGGCAAAAATTTTAATAGCCGACTGTCAAATAGATGGTGCCGGTGTGGTCGGCCCGGTCATATTAGATACGACAAGAAACAATATATTTAGTGCGGGAATAGGTCTGGGATATGGACCAAACGGATCATTAAACATGCTTCAAGGTATGCCTTTTGACGATCCGCATTATTCAAGAGGACTATATGCGAAAAGCAGGCGTAATGTAAGCGCAGTTAATGAATTAATTTTTGCCATCAGTAATGATTCAATTAAATTAGTCGACAGTCCTAAAACAGCCATAGAGCTATGTGTAGAATTATTAAAGCATAAAAAACGCCACATATATAATCCATATGTTCAGGCAATTGTTAATGTAAGCTTGAAAAATAATATAGAGCAATCAACTAACTATCAGATGCACGATAAATACCTAAACATAAATTTCGACCACTCTAATCAAAGACTAGAAGTAAAGTCATCAATATGAAATCAATAAGTCTAAAGCGCAATACTAAACAAGTACTTCGA
>JBAXXT010000165.1:0-1920 GCA_037127755.1 Bacteroidota bacterium | reverse complement strand
ATTCGTTCTTTTATAAATTTATCCCTGAACAGAATAGTTTTATGGGAGATGTTGCTGAATTGGTAAATGCAAAAATTCCTCGGATTAATTTTTCGACCAATAGTTCTGAGCAAGATAATGAGTTGACTTTTTCAACTAATATAGACTCCTCTGAAGAAGAGATAAATTTGCAAAATGAAAGCCCCGAAGAAAAGCCTTCAGCTATTGTTATAACACATCATACGGATAGCGCCCACTCAAAAAAAATAAAGTCGACCAATATAAATATTACTCAGCTGATACAGGATGGAATTAATATGGGTTTAAGTGAGGCAGGAAAGGAACTTAGGAAAACAAGGGTTGAGTTTCAGCGTCATCCAGAATTTGAAGGTCCTCAAAATAAAAAGCGCCGCCCATTTCCCCAAAACCTGGGTGCTAAAGATGTACTGGTTAGATCAAGGATCTTAAACGATACTATTTCTATTGAACAAATTGATTCTGTTTATAAAAAAGCCCTTGCCCTAAATGGAATCACAGCTCAATTTCATATTAAAAAAGATAGTATTTTTAAACCAGAAAATTTTGCAGGGAGCGATTTTGCAACTTCAAAAGTGCCTGTTGGATTTTTAAGCAAAAACGCATACCAGGCAAGCTTTAATGCACCTACCTTTTTCTTGTTAGGAAATATCATGCCCCAAATGAGCTTGTCAGTTTTACTAGCTGCATTTATAGCCATTACATTTTTGTTTTTATACCGTAATCTTCTTGCACAAAGAAGACTTGCATTGATGAAAAATGATTTTATCAGCAATATTACACACGAATTAAAAACGCCTATTGCTACTGTGAACGTGGCAATAGAAGCGCTACGTAATTTCAATGCGCTTGAAAGCCCTGAAAAAACAAAAGAATATCTCGATATTTCTGCTGCGGAATTACAGCGCTTAAGTATGTTGGTTGATAAAGTATTAAAACTATCGATGTTTGAAAACAAGGATATTGAACTTCAGAAAGAAAACATTGATTTGAAGCAATTGGTCGATGAAGTTATTAATAGTATGCGATTACAATTTGAAAAAAATGAGGCTAAAATTAGTTTTAAAACTTTCGGGCCTAACTTTTTGATATCTGCTGATCGGATGCATATTACAAGCGTCATTTATAATTTAATTGATAATGCACTGAAATATAGTAAGGGAAGTCCTATCATAAATATCGAATTGGCATCAATTTCTGATGATTTGCAATTATCTGTTTCAGATAATGGCATTGGAATTTCACCTGATTATACGGATAAGATATTTGATAAATTTTTTAGGGTCCCTTCTGGTGACCATCATAATATTAAGGGTTATGGTTTAGGGTTAAGCTATGTGGCAGAAGTTGTACGTAAGCATAATGGAACTATCAATCTTGAAACCGAATTGGGAAAGGGGAGTAGATTTATTATTAAACTACCAACAACATGAGTATAAAAATATTATACGTCGAAGATGAATTATTTCTAGGAAAAATTGTAAAGGAAACACTAGAGAGCCGTGGGTTTGAAGTGGTAATGGAAACCGATGGCGCTGATGTATTGAGGAGTTTTGAAGATGAACAGCCTGATATTTGTATCCTAGATGTAATGCTTCCTCATCGAAGTGGATTTGAAATAGCTGAAGATATTCGAAAGATTAATGATGATATTCCAATATTATTTTTAACAGCTAAAACACTCACAGAAGATCTGGTACATGGCTTTAAAATTGGAGGGAATGATTATATTAAAAAGCCTTTCAGTATGGAAGAACTAATTGTTCGTATTGAAAATGCATTACGTGTAAAAAAAGAAGAGCCAGTAACCGTATTAGGAGAATCGATTCTAATTGGTAAATACCAATTTCATTTAAATAAACAAATTCTTCGATTCGGAACGCTCGATAAAAAACTTTCTTATCG
>JBAXXT010000164.1:0-1986 GCA_037127755.1 Bacteroidota bacterium | reverse complement strand
TTTTTAAAAATGAACAAGCTCCCTTTAATAGTTCGCCAAGCATTTCTATTCCTTTCCCTTTTTATCATTATCCAATCAAATGCCCAACAAAAAACCCCTGAAGCTTCAGTAAAAGAATTTATGAGTCAGCGTTTCGGCATGTTCATCCATTGGGGTCCCATCAATCTGCGTGGAACTGAAATCGGCTGGAGCCGGGGAAATGGCGTAGACACTGCAGATTATGATAATCTGTATAAAGAATTTAATCCGCAACAATTTGATGCAGATGCCTGGGTAAGTGCAGCGAAGAATGCGGGGATGAAATACCTCACCATCACATCGAAGCATCATGATGGATTTTGTTTGTGGCCGAGTAAATACAGCGACTATACGATTCAATCATCGCCATATAAAAAAGATATACTGGCTGCATTGAGTAAGGCCTGTGAAAAGCAGGGCATTAAATTCTGTGTGTATTTTACGATACTCGACTGGCACGATCCATTATATCCGATTTCAAATCTTCCGGATGGAAAAATGAAAGATGGTGCAGACATGAAACAATTTGTAGAAAAAATAAAGAATCAGCTTACCGAGATCATTACGAATTATCATCCCTATATGTTGTGGTTTGATGGAAACTGGGAAGCGCCGTGGACCCTGGCGATGGGACAGGAAGTGTATGCGCATATCAAAAAATTAGATCCGCTTGTGGTGGTGAATAATCGATTGGGAAAGGGCACGCATAAATTAATGAACGATCAAACGGTGGGAGATTATGCAACGCCAGAACAGTTTGTGGGAGAGATTAATATGAAGGATGCCTGGGAATCTTGTATCACTATTTGTGAGCAGTGGGCATGGAAGCCGAATGATAAAATGAAGAGTTTGAAAGAATCGCTGCAAACGCTGGCGGGCACTGCGGGAGGCAATGGCAATCTTTTATACAATGTGGGTCCGATGGCAGATGGAAGAATGGAATTAAGACAAGTGCAACTGCTGCAACAAATGGGCGACTGGTTAAAAAAATATGGTGAATCCATTTACGGAACCAGGGGCGGTCCGTATTTACCGAGTAAGGATATGGTAGCTACCAGAAAGGGAAATAAAATTTATATCCATTTATTAAATACAGAAGGCACAGCTCTTGCGTTACCCAATCTTCCCGGAAAGCAATTGAATAGTGCGCAATATTTAAATGGATCGGCATTGAAATTTACGCAAGACGCTTATGGAATTCGAATTAATGAATTGGGTAAGCGACCTGATGTAAATGATTCGGTGATTGTGTTAGATTTTTCAGGAGAGGTTGAATCGATCGATCTTATGAAGCGTTAGATGAATGGAAAAATAAAACCGAAATTTGACACATGTTTGGACCTCCTACTTATATTTCGGCAAGTGAATCGGGTTTTAAGGGCGCCAGTTTAGATGCGTATTTGCAGCAAGGTTATTACCGCATGCAGCATCAATTATTTACTACGAATTATACGCAGTTTCATACAGAGAGTTATGCGCTGCCTGTGTTTTGGTTGCGACTTGATTTGAAAAAAGTAAGGGAGTCGAGTACGGCTAAAAAGATCCGGAAGAAATGTGCGGGATTAACGGTAACCGTAAAACCCGCAGAGATCAATGAGGAGGTAAGGGAATTGTATGGGTTGTATTGGGAGTATATCAATTTTATTACTTCGGACCGATGTGAGGATTATTTGCATGAAGAAAGTTCTGTGAATCCATTTGATTCCTGGATGATTGAAGTACGGGATGCGGGGCGATTGGTATCTGTTGGATATTTTGATCAGGGTGAGAAAAGTATTGCTGGGATTTTGAATTTTTTTCATCCCGAGTATCATAGCTATAGTCTGGGTAAATTTTTGATCTTACAAAAACTGGATCATGCAATTGCAAAGGGCTGCACGTATTATTATACAGGCTATTTGAGTACGGCTACAGAGAAGTTCGATTATAAATTGTTTCCGGATATTGAAGCGGTGGAAGTGTTTTTGC
>JBAXXT010000163.1:0-2001 GCA_037127755.1 Bacteroidota bacterium | reverse complement strand
TAATTAAACAATTGTTTAATTTAATATTTTTATTTTTTTAGAGACCGTCAAAGTTGTCAAAATCAGTATCTACACCACTTTGTTCAGATCCAAATACAGGTCTAGATGGAGATAAAACATTTGGAGAAGCTGCTCTTGAACCTGGAGGAGAAAATGAAGAAGGAGCAGCAAAAGTTGGTTGCATTGGAGCAGCAAAAGTTGGTTGCATTGGAGCAGCAAAAGATTGAGCTGGAGCAGCAAAAGTATTAACACTTTGCCTTGCAGGACTTGGCAAACCATTCTTTTCAGCTTTCTTTTCTTCCTTTAAAAATGTATCTCTTTCTTTCTTTAAAGCATCAACTTGTTGAATACTTTGGAATTTGTACAAATCAGAAGCAAAAGAAAGAAGATCAATAGCTTTGTTAATATCTACAGCTTGAGAAAAAATATTTGTGCCATATGAAACATCAACTTTTTTAGCACCTCCTCGAATTAATGAAGAAATTGACATTGATCCTTTTTGAACATAACCAGATTGAGATTTTTCAGCATGGCGAGAAACAAAATGCTCATACAAATCCGTTCCAGGTGTAATTTGCCTGAAAGCTTCATCAGAAATAATTAAAGAAGGAGTGTCTGATGAAGCTTTATTAATTAAATCAATGCCATTGACGTTTAACAATGCAAGTTCAATTTCTAAAGGTAAAGGTTTACGAGATGTAAAAAAATTACTACCAACAGTAGCATCAAGACCAAGAAGTTTAAATGCAGCAAACATAAATCTTTCATTGAAAGCCGAAGCTTTACTGATAGTATCTAATGCATTAGACAGAGTCTTTGAATTAAATTGATTTCCAGAAACAATAGAAACAACAGGTGGTAAAACTCTAGAATCACCACCTAAATGTTCATAGATTGAAACCAATGTACCAATTGGAAATGGAGTATTTTTACCATTTGTTGGGGTCCAATCAACTGGAAGTGCAACTTCAATTACTTTTTCAGGTAAATCTGAAACAGAAACATCAGGATTGATTCCTAATTGTTGGTAAACAAATGGCACAAGGTCAGCCGCTCTTTTTCCACCAACTTTTTTAAGACGATTATTTTCTTCAATTTGAGAAGAATCAGAACTTGGCTTGCTTGTTCTTAACCATTTTTTAATTAAACTTGCAACAAGATCGGCAACTTTTTCGTATGCGACTGGGAAAACTGTATAAGTATTTTTTCTACCTTTTTTCTGATAATTAGCTTTTTGAGCTTTGGCCATAGCAGCTACTCCCTCATATTGACCAATTTCACTAAAATTTAAAAATTCAGTTTCCTTTTTAATAAGATAATCTACATTTTGAAAGATTACATTAGAAAGAATAGATCTTAGTGATCCAGATGGACCAACTAAACTTTGCATAAAACCTTGATTTGCATTAGAAAGAATAATTTGTTGAAGAGAATAATTGGTAGTTCCAGCTTTTGAAGAAAGTAATCCATAAATGTCGTTAATAATGACAGCCATAGATTTTAATTCGTGTTTTGCTTCTGAAAGAACACTTTTTGTAACAGTAATATTAACAGAAACTGGTTTTCCATCAGCATCAGTTTGATTAAGCTTAATAGCTCCTCCATAACGAATTTTAGATGCAAGAATATGAGCATCATTGTATCTTGATTCAAGTTCTGTAATAGCATGTTTTAATCTTCGAGAAAGACTCAAATATTTTAAAGGAATATAATAAAGTTGTTCTCCTGCCGTGTTTGGAATAGTCATTGGATTAATTTTATTAAAACTTGCTTGATCAAGAAGTTTTCCATCAGGATCTGCAAGAAGTAAAAGCTTTGAAAAAAAGCTTCCTTCACCATCTTGAGAATTTAAACCAGACTTATTTAGTAAATATTCAAACACTTGTTGTTCGTTTCTTTCCATTTTGTTAGAAAATTTCTTTATGGAAAATCATTTTAATTTTTTACTGTCAAAAAAATACCTTTTAATTGACTTATTAAATAAATAAGTTATTCAAACAT
>JBAXXT010000162.1:0-2047 GCA_037127755.1 Bacteroidota bacterium | reverse complement strand
GCGGCGGTGGCGGATATAATCGCTACCGTGGTGGCAATGGCGGCGGCGGTGGATACAACAGGTATTAATTCCACTTACTACTACATTTTTAAGTCCGACATTTTTGTCGGACTTTTTTTATACCCTTAAAAAGGGCAACGCTCGTTTAGTGATAATAGGAATTTGAAAGAAATAGCTTAGACAGAAAGGGGTAGGGAAACAACAAATTCGGAGCCCTGACCAGGTTCGCTAATGACTTTGATAGTACCTCCATGCAATTCCGCGATCTGTTTACAAATAGATAAGCCTAAACCAAAACTTATTTCATTATTGGTTCCCTTACGTTTTGCTTTTGTGAAAGGATCAAAGATCGATTGCAAATAATTTTCAGAGATTCCAATTCCAAAGTCTTTGATAGATATTGTGGCAAGATTAGTAAACTTTGAAACTTTGATTTCAATAGTACCAGATTCAAAACTAAACTTGATCGCATTATTCATCAGGTTAGAAATTAATCGATAAAATTTTATTGCATCTACATTTGCGAAACAGGTTGGCTCTTCTTTTTGTAAATCAATTGTAATGTTTTTTGTTACAGCTATCAAATTGGAAGCTATCACCACATTATCTATTAAATTATTAAGATCAATAAGTTGGAGTTCTACATTATTTATCATTAACTCTTTCGATTCTAGCAATTGATTCACCATTGCGTTGGAGTTAGAAGAAGATACTTCAATCATTTCCAGCCATTTTAACTCATCATGGGAAAAACCATTATGCTTCTTTAATAAATTCACTATGCTAGTTATACTACTTAAGGGAGTTCTTAAATCATGTACCAAAGAATACAGGATTTTTTCATTCATTTGATTTGACTTCGAAACTTCATTCAGCGCGTTTTGTAAATGATACTGAGAATTTGTATATATTTTTTTAAAATAGAATAATGAAGCATAGGTGAAAATAAAAGGAATGAAAATCTGTATCCCTTTTAAAAATACCATGTTCTGATTCAAACCAAGATGTGAGAATTCTGCTATTCTACAAAACGTGAAAGCTATACCCATTAAAAATAAATACCCAAAAAATTTAAAAGAATTTTCAAATAAGATCACTGCTGGCACCAAAAGAATCAATAGCCGATATTCCATTCCGTTATGAAAAAAAATAGCAGTAATTAATACCATAATACTTAAAACAAACATAGTGACTTCCCGTAGAAATAAATGTTTCCCTTGGGAAGTAAAGTAAATCCCCAATGCGAAAATGATAATTTGAAATATATTAATGTATGATATAATAATATTACCATTCAGGAAATTATAAATAGATGCAATGGTATTCGTTATAACTGAAATTATGAAAAAGATATTGAAAAAACGTTGCTTTTGAACATCTGACATGTCCTGGGATGTGCTCGTTCCAAAATTTAAAAACTTTGCAATTATCTTCATTATTCTGTTAGGATTTATATGATAATGAAATTATACTAATACATAAGATTGTAAAGTGTAGAAACGTCAACAAGTATAAATTAATCATTTATGTTTTAAACTGTGGATTTTATTTTTTTTTAAGTAAGTAAGTGTTAAACAAAATGTTTGAGTTTGTTATTTACAGAGGCCTTTAGACGCTTATATTATCATTTAGCTGGGGTGTATTTTATAGCACACGGATGACGCGGGTAAAGCGGATTTGCGCGGATCAAAATATCTTTCGGGTAGGTGCATAAAAAAACCCGTTCAAATTAATGAACGGGTTTTTTATAATAAATATGGCAGCTACCTACTCTCCCGGCTTAACGCGAGTACCATCGGCCATGAGGGACTTAACTTCTCTGTTCGGAATGGGAAGAGGTGAACACCCTCGGCAAAACCACCATAAGCAATTCAAAACTCAAAATTCAAAAATCAAAATTTGCAGTATCCAGTCTGTCTTATAACAACAGCCTTTTTACTTTTGACTTTTTACTTCTGACTTTAATAAATTCATATTGGGAGCAAAGTAAAAACAAGAATAAAAAAATAAAGCTTACGGGTAATTAGTACTACTTGGCTTTAATGTT
>JBAXXT010000161.1:0-2146 GCA_037127755.1 Bacteroidota bacterium | reverse complement strand
ATGCTTACTTGATGGGGATTAGTCTAAATAAAGATACCATCAATAGTAAAAGCCGAACCCGTTTGATCAAAGACATACTTACAATTGTTGCCGACTTTGAAAACAAACAACAGGTAGAAGTATATAAAAGTGGGATGCCTTATATCAGAACTGTGATGGCCAATAGAATTAAAGATGAAATGAATAAATTCTTATTGGCATCTTTTCTACTATCAGCGCTAACCCTGTTTCTTTTCTTCCGTTCCATCAGTGCTGTTATTATGAGTTTGTTAGTGGTAGGCATGGGTGTGATCTGGAGTTTAGGAACCATTGTTTTATGTGGTTATGAGATTACTTTGTTAACTGCCTTGATTCCAATTTTGGTGGTAGTAATTGGGATTCCGAACTGTATCTATTTTTTAAATAAATATCATACCACTTTTAAAGAAATACCGGACAAAGAAAAAGCATTGGTTACTATGGTAGGAAGGATGGGTATCGTTACCCTGTTTTGTAATATTGCTGCTGCTATAGGTTTTGCCGTTTTTGCTTTTACAAAAAGTGCAATCCTAAAAGAGTTTGGAGTAGTGGCAGGTATTAATATCATGGCATTATTTCTCATCTCTTTATTATTTATACCATCTGTCCTAAGTTATTTACCAGCGCCAAAACCTAAGCATGTCAAATATCTTGACAATAAATACTTAGAATATATTTTAGTAAAAATTGAAAAGTGGACATTTCATCATGCTAAATGGGTGTATGCTATTACTGCAATTGTTACCATCATTTCTATCATTGGAATTACTAAAATTAAGAGCGAGGGATTTGTGGTAGATGACCTTCCAAAAAAAGATAAATTATATACTGATCTGAAATGGTTCGAAAATCAATTTAATGGTTTGTTGCCATTAGAAATTGTGATAGATGCGAAAAAGCCAAGAGCAGCTTTGAAGATGGAGACCATGTTGGATATTGAAGAATTTAGTAATTATGTGACCACTAAGTCGGAAGTTGCTCGTCCATTAAGTATTGTTGAAGCATTAAAGTTCGCCAACCAGGGTTTTTATGGTGGTGATACTGCCAGTTATGTATTGCCTTTGGAAATTCCTGCCTCCTTATCTACCGCCATGCGTTCAAAAGAAAAAGGCAAATCAGAATTCATGAAGTTGGTGAGTCAGTTTGTAGATTCCAACCAACAGGCTACAAGAATTAGTGTGAATATGAAAGATATTGGTAGCATTAAACTACCTGTATTAATAGCAGATCTGGAAGCTAAGTCAGCTAAAATTTTCGATAGCACAAAATATAAGGTAACGTTTACAGGTAGTAGCGTTACGTTTTTAGAAGGCACTTCCTTTATCATTAGGGGTTTGAAAGAAAGTATATTCTGGGCTTTTCTTCTGATCACTCTATGTATGTTATATCTATTTAAATCGTTTCGAATCTTAGTCTGTTCTTTGATTCCAAACTTAGTACCACTTACCATAACGGCGGGTGTAATGGGTTGGACCGGAATTGCGCTAAAGCCCTCCACAGTATTAGTATTTAGTGTGGCATTAGGCATTGCCATTGATGTAACTATTCGTTTCCTCATTAATTATAAACAGGAGCTACCGCACTTTAATCATAAGGTAGATGCCACATTGGTACAAACGATTAAACATACCGGAATCAGTATCATTTATACCTCTTTAGTTCTGATTGCAGGCTTCATCATATTTGTCTGGAGTGATTTTGGAGGTACCAATGCGTTGGGATGGCTAACTTCTTTAACACTGGTTGTGGGCACCCTAACAAATCTGGTGCTATTACCTGTGCTGATTATAAGTACTTCCCCAAAAAATAAATAGTGAATGTTTAAATGTGCTTGTTCTACAGGTTAATTATTGTCTGATTTGATTGAAGACCTGCCTTAAAGCTAAAATTTACTGAATTTGTAAACGTTTTGTTAACGCATTGTGCTATTTTGCGTACCTGTTTTATGGATAGGAATGGATGGAGCAGCTTAAATAAACATTCTAATGTCTTTTATGTTATCCCAATGTTAACTTTACAAATTAAAACTAAATGCCCATGAGAAAATTCCTTTTTCTGTGCTTTCTGACTTTATGTACCATTTTTCAGCTTTCAGCTCAGAGTGGTCGAACAGTTTCAGGAAAGATCA
>JBAXXT010000160.1:0-2155 GCA_037127755.1 Bacteroidota bacterium | reverse complement strand
ATTAAACCAAAAATGACATGGAACAGAAACAAAAACAGTCTACAGAGAACTTCATTAAAGACATCCGTCGTAAGTCAAGGCGGTTATTTTCTTCAGAACAGAAACTCATCATTGTAATGGAGGCTCAAAGAGGCGAGAACTCCGTTACAGAGATATGCCGTAAGCACGGTATCTCACAAGCTACCTTTTACAAGTGGAACAAAGAGTTTATGGAAGCGGGTAAAAAGCGTCTTGCAGGCGATACAGTTAGGGAAGCTAGTTCGGATGAAGTAAGTGATTTACGCAGTGAGAACAGGGACTTAAAAGAACTCGTAGCTACGCTACTACTTCAAAACAATCATTTAAAAAAAAGTATAGCCGCGCTGGGTTAAAAGAAAAGTATCCAAAGTATATGAGACTAACAGCACAGGAAAAGCAAGAGATAATCAAGTTGGTGGAAGGGTCTGATATGGGTATACACCGCTGCTTACAACACCTAGGTATCGCCAAGAGTACTTTCTTTAAATGGTATAAAGCTTATAGGGATAAGGGATTGGTTGGATTATCACCAAAGCCACCAGGTAACCGACGGCAGTGGAACACCATCCCCGAACAAGAAAAAACACTAGTGGTACAAGTAGCTTTAGATTACAGTGAACTTTCCCCAAGGGAACTGGCTTGTAAGCTAAGCGATGAAAGGGGTGTATTCATATCAGAGTCAAGCGTGTATAGGATATTAAAAGCAAGGGGATTGATCACCTCACCTGCGCATATCCTATTATCAGCAAGCGATGAGTTCCATACTAAAACCCAGTTTGTGCATCAGATGTGGCAAACGGATTTTACCTACTTTAAAATCATTGGATGGGGATGGTATTACCTCAGTACCATTATTGATGATTACAGCAGGTATATAGTTCACTGGGAATTATGCAGTACCATGAAGGCACAGGATGTTCAATCCACTGTTGCTTCTGCCATAAAAAAAGCAGGGCTTAAAAAAGGGCAAAGACCCGTTTTACTAAGTGATAATGGTTCTTGTTATGTATCCTCAGAACTAAAGGATTACTTAGCCACAGAGGATATACTACCCATCCACGGACGAGTAATGCATCCACAAACACAGGGTAAAATAGAAAGGTATCACCTCACCATGAAAAACGTAGTAAAACTAAATAACTACTACCTACCAGAACAGTTAGTGGATGCCATAGGAGAATTTGTTGCGTATTATAATCATGAACGCTACCATGAATCATTAAAAAATGTCACGCCGGCAGATATGTATTATGGTAGACAAGAACTAATACTCAAACAAAGAGAGATCATCAAAAAAGAGTCCCTAAAAAGACGTAGAAAATTATTTTTAAAAGAAAAAACACTATTTTTAAACAACGAAACGCTCTACAACCAAAAGTCTACATTGGTTTGACGACGGACATATTTTCGTGTTGGTGGTATCTAAAAATGGTTCCTGGTTTTCCGCTTAAATCTGCTTGAAGGTGTCTGACAAAATCGTAATTAGGAAATTCATTCTGTTCAAAATTTAAGTATTGATTTTTGTGTTCAATATTTCCTTGTGCATCCATTAAGTGGTAAGAATATTGAAAGGCTATTGCTTCGTAGGGTTGTCTTCCTGCATGAAATGGCAATGCCACCATAGTTGTTTCAAAATCTATAAAATGATATGGGGTAGGTAGTGTATTGAATAAGTCTGTTAATCCTGGTATATCAATATAGGGTGTGAAATCTTGATTATTTGATTTTTCAATTTGAACATTTCTGCGCTCACAACCGTCTAGTGTATCTCCAAATGGCGGTGGAGCATCTCCTCGCGAATAAAGTGTTTCATCTACATAGCGTAATAAATATCTTTCTTGTGATATGGCTTCTTTTAAAATTGTTTTCGGTCCATTACCGCACCATAATTCTGTTACTAGTGGTTGGGTTACTTCTGTGCTAGATAATCTTGCAAGTTCTCGCCAACATTCGTGCAAGCCACTTCCCGCTCCATTTGGATATTCTTTATTAATGTAGGGACATTTGTTGCATTTAGAGCCTAAACAACTACTCCACATTCTTTCGTTCGCAATAAACTTTTGCGATAAATAATTAACTAGTGGTTCAAACATCCAAACGCCCGGTAAATCAATAGCCACAGGGTTTTGGTATATCC
>JBAXXT010000159.1:0-2198 GCA_037127755.1 Bacteroidota bacterium | reverse complement strand
CATCATCAGGCCATTGATAGCTTACAGCTTGGTCATAATTTACTGGCGAATGCATGTAGTAGTCCTGATAATATTATAGAAGGAATAGAATTTAAAAATAAATCCGGTTTGGGTTTTATGTTAGCTGTACAATGGCATCCCGAAAGAATTCCATCCGTACAGCAAAATCAAATATCCATCAATATTAAAAAATCTTTTATACAAGCAGTGATGCAAACAGAAATAGAAAAATTTGAAATTATCAATCCAGCCACAGAAGCCATCATTAGTTCAGTACCCATCGACACTGAAAAAACCCTTGCAGATAAATTGCTGAAATTACAATCAGGACAAAAGCAATGGGCTAAAAAACCATTGGCAGAAAGAATAGCTGTATTGCAACAGTTTGCTATTTTATTAAAAGAAGAAATTGAAATACTGGGGCAAACACTTACCGCCGAAGTGGGAAAACCATTACAACAATCCAGAAACGAAATCAATGGTGCCATTGCAAGGATAAGTTGGTTAACAGATAATGCCAGTAAGTATCTTCAAAATGAGGTCATGACTATCACAGATGATCTGGAAGAAATCATTGCCTATGAACCATTGGGTATCATCTGTAATATATCAGCATGGAACTATCCTTATTTAGTGGGTACCAATGTGTTTGTACCCGCTTTGCTGGCAGGGAACGCGGTATTTTATAAGCCTTCTGAATTTTCTACTTTAACCGGATTGCATATCGAAAGGTTATTAAAAAAAGCAGGAGTGCCTGCTGATACTTTTCAGGTAGCGATTGGAACAGGCGCGGTTGGAGCACAGTTATTAAAGATGCCATTGCAAGGTTACTTCTTTACAGGATCTTATAAAACCGGACAATATATTTATTCGCAGGTAGCTCCTAAAATGGTAGTATGTCAATGCGAATTGGGAGGTAAGGATCCGATCTATATCACTGATGATATAGAGAATATCGCATCAGTTGCAGCAGGAACTGCCGACGGCGCTTTTTATAATAATGGACAAAGCTGTTGTTCCGTGGAGCGCATCTATGTACACGAAAATGTGTACGATAGTTTTGTAAAAGAATTTGTGCAGGAAGTAAAGTCATGGAAAATCGGAGATCCTACTGAAGCCGGAATTTACATAGGACCATTAAGTAGAAAATCGCAGATTGCTTTTTTAGAAGCACAAGTGCAGGATGCAGTAAGTAAGGGAGCAACTAATCTAACTGGAGGAAATAAAATAGAAGGAGATGGATATTATTATAGTCCCACAGTACTCGTGAATGTAACTCATGAAATGAGTGTGATGAAAGAAGAATCTTTTGGTCCGATCATTGGGATCATGAAAGTGAGTAATGATGAAGAAGCTATTGCGCTCATGCAAGACACAGCTTATGGATTAACTGCTGGAGTATATAGTACCACTCGTTCTCGTGCAATGGAAATATTAGAACAAATGAATGCTGGTAGTGCCTATTGGAATTGTTGTGATCGGGTAAGTGCTTCTTTACCTTGGAGTGGAAGAGGCAATTCAGGATTTGGTGCTACCTTATCGCATGCAGGAATACGCGCATTTACAAAACCAAAGGGTTATCACTTAAGAAAAAAGTAGTTACAAAAAATTCTCTTTTAAATATTCTAACAACTTTTGAAAAACACGGGTGGATTTTCTTCCAGTAATGCTTCAATTTTTTTTGCGGTATTAGTAATTGATAATCCACCAAGATTAGTGCACCTTAAAGTATGGTGAATCTGATCACCAACAGCCTTCATGGTTTCAATCACTTCATCTAAAGGAATTAAATGTTCGTAGTTCGATAATGCCATATTCGCACAGGAGATGGCATTAGAAGCTGCCATCACATTTCTACCAAGACATGGCGCTTCCACTCTATTTCCAATCGGATCACAAATAATGCCCAATGAATTTTGTAAGGCTAGCGATGCAGCTGCAATAGATTGTTTCAGACTTCCACCATTCATTTCTACAAGTGCAGCAGCAGCCATTCCGCCACCTGAACCTGTTTCTGCCATACAGCCACCCACTTCAGCTGCAAAAGTAGCATGTGCTGCAATGAATACACCAATAAGACCTGCAGATAACATGGCTTTGATAATGGCATCTTCATTATTATTAATACAATGTGCTGTTCCAAAAACAACTCCAGGTAACCCGCCGCAGGAGCCAGCAGTTGGAGCAGCAACAATTAC
>JBAXXT010000158.1:0-2231 GCA_037127755.1 Bacteroidota bacterium | reverse complement strand
CACGGATATCAAATAAGATATCCAATGAGAAGTTTTTGTAAGTAAATGAGTTATTAATACCAATAGTATATTTAGGATTGCTATTACCAATTTTGAATACACCAGAAGTTGGTAAAGGTAAACCTGCGTTAGTACCAGAAGTTTGTAAGATCATACGACCTAAATTATCTCTCTGATACATGTTACCATAAATAGCACCAAATTCTTCACCTTCTACTAATCTTACGTTAGGTGTTGTAAAACCTCCTAAAGTAATCACAGTTACACCAGGAGCCAATTTAGTAACGATACTCTTGAATTGAGTATAGTTGGCATTGATAGTCCAGGTGAAGTCTCTTGATTTTATTGGTACTAAGCCTAAAGTAAGTTCAGTTCCTTTTGTGGTGATCTCACCAGCATTCTGATACACAGAAGTTACACCAGAAGTAGAAGATACAGGCACACCGAACAATCCATCTGTTAATTTACGTTCGTAATAGTTGGCTTGAATAGTTACACGATTATCAAAGAAAGCTAAGTCTGTTCCAATTTCCCACTCTGTTGTAAACTCAGGCTTCAATTTAATGTTACCTGCTGAGTTCGAAATTGTATAACCAGCTAATCCGTTAAAAGGAAATGCGATGCTTGGTCCGAAGCCATCTGAAGCACCACCGGTAGCAGCATAGTTATCGGTATTGTATGCAGGTGCTGCACGACCAACCACACCATAGTTAGCTCTCATTTTCCAGAGGCTCAATGTTTTGCTTTTCAATTCTGGAATCGCATCTGTTATTGTAGCACTTAATGCAGCAGCTGGATAGAAGATAGATCTAGCACCAGGAGCTAAAGTAGATGAGAAATCGTTTCTAGCTTTTACGTTTAATGATAACCATCTTTTGTAATCAGCTACGAAGTCTGCAAATACACCAAAAGTTCTAAATTGAGAAGTACCTACAGAAGGGGTATTTAAAACTGTAGCATTGCTAATTTGATCAAACCCTCTGATTGCTAATCCAGTAGATCTGGCAGACATAGAGTTTGAATAGTTATCAATTACTTCATTACCCAATGTTCCAGATAAATTGAAATTACCGAATTGCTTTTGTGCATTCAATGTAAGATATGAGTTGATATTTCTAACCATACTTCTTGCATCTGTTACACCTCCAGTTCCATTTGCACTAGTGTTACCACCACCTCTAGCACCGATTTCATCAAATCCATGAGATTTAGCTGATTGATTATCAATACCCACTTTAGCATCTGCATTTAACCAATTATTAAAGCGATAGTGTAATCCAACATTACCCAATAAACGGAAAACGTCGTCATTGTAACGAACATTATCCATTGACCAATAAGGATTGTCTTCACCGCCAAAGAATAATTGACTTCCATCAGTATTATAATAAGGTAAACCAGTTAAGTCATAACTTCTAGGAGTAAACAAAGACCTAAAAGTTGGGTTCGACAACTGATTACCTTGTTGTGTTCTGTTTGAAGAAGTAATATTGGTACTTAAGTATGAACTGATTGATAATTTATCAGTAACCTCAGAATTTAAATTAACAGAAAGTACATTCTTATTTAATTCATTTGCACGCAATACATACGTCTCTTTGGTATTGTTATAAGAAACACGGTAAGTAGTTTTATCACTACCACCACTGAAGCTTACGGTGTTAACACGGCTTAGTCCATTTTGAAACAAATCAGACACGTTATTTGGGAAAGAGTTCAACACTTCTTTCTTACCAAAACAATTGGTTACTGTTTGTCCTATAATTCTTGGACCCCAAGATGTAGAAGCCAAATTATTATAAAGACCAACTGTTGCAGTTGCAGCAGCAGCACCTGAAGATGTACCCTGACCATATTCGTTTTGGTAAGAAGGCAACATATTCACGGTTACATTAGACAAAGAAGAATTGAAATCAATGCTATTCTTTGACTTACGCTTTCCTTTTTTGGTAGTTAACAAGATTACACCAGCAGCACCACGTGAACCGTACAATGAAGTAGCGGCTGCACCTTTTAATACTGTTAGGTCATCAATATCGTCTGGGTTAATATCTACAGCACGGTTTGAGTTAGTTACACCATTTTGTAATGAAACTCCACCACCGCCATTATCGATAGGCACTCCGTCAACCACAAATAGTGGAGCACTAGAACCTGTCATTGATGTATATCCTCTAATTAGAATAGCAGATCCTGCAAAAGAACCACCTGAGCCTTGTGTTCTTACACCA
>JBAXXT010000157.1:0-2344 GCA_037127755.1 Bacteroidota bacterium | reverse complement strand
GTTAACCCTCGGCTTCAGCCCAGGGTCTGGGAGTCTAGCTGTTATTGGGCTTTAGCCCTAACGCTGTGACAGATGCAAGTATAGACTCGATTCATCTAGAAACAACCACATCGCAGGGGCTAAAGCCCATTTGTTACTTGCTATAGCATCCCCAGCTTGAAAGCTGGGGTTAAATTTCACATAATTACTAATTGAGTACGTTTCTAATATGTCAATGAAATAGAAAATAAAGAATTATTTAGGAATACAATTGATTTATAAGAGATATTTCTATATCCGAAACCAATAAGCCTAAATGACGAAGATTTTCATCATTTAGGCCTACCTCTTTAAAAAGTTTTTTTATGATTGTATATAACTTTGCAAGTGTGAAATTGTTTCTTGCTGCGTAAGAATGGTTTCTGTTATCACATCATTCATAGAAATGATTCCTACTAACTTATCTTTTTCTATTACTGGCAAATAACGAATGCGAATAGACGACATCAGCAGCATACACTTCTCAACTGTATCGTTTAGTTGAACTGGAGGAAATTCTGTGGACATGATTTCTGATACAGGAGTATCACTGGAACTCTTCCCCTTCAAAACAATTTTACGAGAATAGTCTCTTTCTGTAATGATCCCAATAAACGATTCATCTTCAACTACCACTAAAGCGCCAATATTCTGCTCCGACATTATCTCTAATGCTTCTATAACAGACAAACTGGGAGACACGGTACTTACTTTATTTCCTTTCCTTTTAAGTATGTCGTTAACTTTTCTCATAAGCTGGTTTTGAATCTTTAATTTAAGTATTCTATTGGATTTTTACAAGATTTTTTTTGCAAATCAATGAGCCAACAATAAACCTGGATTTGGATAAGTTGCTACCTCCATATATTTTAATGAAAATTTATTCAAAACAAATTGGGGTATTCAAACATGTTGCCTACCTTAAACTTATAAAACTTTAAAAATAAGCAATATGAAAAAAATGTTACTTGCCCTAACGGCTTTTGCATTCATGACTAGTTTCACTTTCGCACAGAAAAAAGAAGCCGCAAAAGCTAAACCAGCCGAAAAAGCTAAAACTGAAAAGGCTGCTCCAGCTGCTAAACCAGCCGCAGCTCCTGCTGCTGCACCGGCTGCTAGTCCAACTAAAAAAGACGGAACACCAGATAAGCGTTATAAAGAAAATAAAGAAGCTCCAAAAGCAGCTGGTCCAACTAAAAAAGATGGTACACCAGATATGCGTTATAAAGCAAACAAAGAAGCTGCTCCTAAGAAAAAAGGATAACCGTTATTGGTTTATAAAAAGCGCCCTTCTGAGCAATCGGAAATGGGCGCTTTTTTATGATTTAGAAATGGCATTTGCTGCAATCCAACCACTGGTCCAGGCATTCTGAAAATTAAATCCCCCGGTCACCCCATCAATATCCATGATTTCTCCTGCAAAAAATAAATGTTCTACTTTTTTACTCTGCATCGTATTGGGATCAATTTCACTTAATTTAATACCGCCACAGGTAACAAACTCTTCTTTAAATGTTGTTTTACCATTCACGACAAATTCCCCCGCCGTTACATTTTTGATCAATTTATTTTGTTCCTTAGATGGCAGATCAGCCCACCGGGTTTCTTCTTTTATATCAGACAAATGCAACAAATAATTCCAGAGTCTATTAGGTAATCCAAACGGATTTTTATTGGCCATTTTTTGTGCAGCAAGCTCATTTCGAAGTTGAGGCCATGACTCACGTAAGCGCTGCTCAGTATCATCACTTAGCCAATTCACCATGATTGTAAATTGATACCCTTTGTCAGCCAGTATTCGAGCTCCCCAGGCAGATAATTTTAAAATAACAGGGCCACTCATACCCCAATGTGTAATTAATAAAGGCCCTTGTTCTACTAATTTAGTTCCCATTATTTTAACGGTTGCCATTGGTACAGAAAGCCCCATCAAATCACTTATTTTATTACCCGGCATATTAAACGTAAACAAAGAAGGCACTGGCGCTTCAATTGTGTGACCCAAATTTGTAAGCCAATCGAACATGCCAGCTTTAGGAAAGCCTCCACAGGCTATACAAAGATCATCAGCTAAAAATTCTTTGCCATTGGCAGCAGAAAGTACAAACTGATTTTCTTTTTTTTCAATGAATTTAATTTCAGTTTGTATGAAAACTTTTACTCCATATTTATCTGCCTCGTTTAATAAACAATTAATGATGGTCTGGGAGTCGTTCGTTGCGGGAAACATACGCCCATCAGCTTCTGCAACAAGTTCCACATTCCTATCTGCAAACCATTGGATGGTATCTGTTGTATTAAAATAATGAAATGCTTTTTTTAAAAA
>JBAXXT010000156.1:0-2351 GCA_037127755.1 Bacteroidota bacterium | reverse complement strand
TGACTACCGAATTAGTGAAGCAACTCAAACAAATGCGCCAATACTTCGATACCGGTGCTACTCGTAGCTATGCATTTCGAAAAAAACAATTAGAGGTTTTGAAGCAAGCTGTACAAGACCATGAAGAAGAAATTTATACCGCATTATATACTGATTTAAAAAAAAGCAAGGAAGAATGCTGGGTAACGGAAAATGGCTTTTTTATGGCTGAAATGAGTGCTATGCTGGATGGTCTAAAATCCTGGATGGAACCAGAGTCTGTTTCCACCAATATGCTAAACCTGCCATCAAGTAGCAGGATTGAAAAAGAACCCATGGGTGTGGTGCTCATTATTGGCCCCTGGAATTATCCCTTTCAATTATTATTTGCACCCTTGATAGGTGCAATAGCTGCGGGTAACGCGGTGGTCTTAAAGCCTAGTGAGTTTGCTCCCGCCACTGCGGAACTGATGCAAAAAATTATTGAATCTGTTTTTCCTAAAGAATATATTTTATATGTTCCTGGCGATGGCGCAACAGTAATTCCTGCGATGATGCAGCATTTTAGATTTGATCATGTTTTTTATACTGGAAGTACCACTGTAGGAAAGATTATTTATAAAATGGCTGCAGAAGAATTGGTGCCTGTTACTTTGGAATTAGGGGGTAAAAGTCCATGTGTGGTAGAATCTGATGCCAATATAAAAATTGCTGCAAAGCGAATTGTAATGACGAAGTTTTCAAATGCTGGTCAGATGTGTGTGGCACCAGATTATGTATTGGTGCATGTTTCAAAAAAAGAGGCTTTAGTAAAGGCAATGCTCGAAACGATCAATCGGTTTTTTGGAGCGCGACCAGAAGAAAGCGAAAATTTTGGGAAGATCATTAATCACAAACAATTTGATAGATTGTTAACTTATTTGAATGATGGAAAAATTATTCAGGGTGGAAGAAGCAATAGAGATCTTTTATTTATTGAACCAACTATATTAGATGAAGTGAGTATGGACATGCAAGTGATGAAAGATGAAATTTTTGGACCCATTCTTCCTATTCTTAGTTTTCAAACCATGGAAGAAGCAAAAGACATCATTGCTAAGAATCCTAACCCATTAGCCTTTTATGTATTTACAGAAAGTAGCGCTATTGAGCAAACCTGGTTAGATGCAGTGCCTTCAGGAGGTGCCTGTGTAAACAATGCAAGCTGGCACTTAACCAATCATAAATTGCCTTTTGGGGGCAGAGGTTATAGTGGCATGGGAGCTTATCATGGTAAGACTTCTATTGATACATTCAGTCATAGAAAATCTGTTTTAAAAACACCCACCTGGTTTGATCCGGCTATAAAATATCCACCTTTGAAAGGCAAGTTGGGTATGTTTAAACTGGTAATTCGATAAAATGAAAAAAGGGCTCATGAAAACAGTGATCATAGTTGTTCCATTATTAGTAGTGGCGGTATTGTTAATGAAAAAGAAAGATATGAGTTATAGACAATCGGTATTAAAATCGATATATCCCCTGATTATGTTACCAGGGAAAGTATTTGGTTCTAAAAGTGCTATTCAAAAAAACACAAACAATATAAAACCTGCTGTCGATTTTTATTCTTTAAAAATCGAATTGAATGATGGCAGTGTTCTAGATGCAAATCAATTGAAAGGAAAGAAAGTTATTTTGGTAAATACAGCAAGTGATTGTGGCTATACGGCACAATACGCTGAGTTAGAAAAACTATATCAACAACACAAGGATCAATTGATCATCATTGGATTTCCGGCGAATGATTTTAAAGAGCAAGAGAAAAAAGATGATGCTGCCATTGCAGCGTTTTGCAAGATCAATTATGGGGTTACATTTTATCTTGCTAAAAAATCACAAGTAATCAAAGGCGTGGAACAAAATGCTGTTTTTAACTGGTTATCAAATCCGGAAAAGAATGGTTGGTGTAACCAGGAACCTAAGTGGAATTTTTGTAAATATTTAGTGGATGGGAATGGGGTGCTTACACATTTTTTTGCGCAATCTATATCTCCGCTTGATCCGCAAATAGCTGATCTGATTCAATAATCGCATTTTGTTTGGCCGATTTTAACAATATTGAAAAACCGTATTCGTTAACTTTATCTTCAATCAAAAACAATCTTATGCAATATCGTAAGTTGATTCTTTTTTCATTTTTTACTTGCCTCATTTTTTTTGCACAAGCCCAAAGTGATTGGCCAAAAGAAATACCTATTAGTAATGGAGGTAAGATCACAATTTATCAACCGCAGCCAGAAAAATTAGTAGGTGTTAAGCTTTCTGGAAGAGCGGCAGTTTCGATTCGCAAAAAAGCAAATGAAGAGCCTGTGTTTGGTGCTATTTGGGTT
>JBAXXT010000155.1:0-2384 GCA_037127755.1 Bacteroidota bacterium | reverse complement strand
TCGGCTTTTCAATGAAGCTGATTTTTTGCATGGTCTGCTCAACTACTTCGGTCATATCTAAAAAACCGATGCGGTTTTTTAAGAAAGCGTACACAGCAATTTCATTAGCGGCATTTAAAATACAAGGCATATTACCAGCTTTATTCAAAGCTTCCGTTGCCAATGCCAGATTTCTAAACGTTTTAATATCGGGTTCTTCGAAGCTTAGGGTATGTGGCTTTTTAAAATCATAGCGAGGAAAATCGTTAGCGATTCTTTGAGGAAATGCCATCGCATATTGAATCGGCAATTTCATATCTGGCAATCCCATCTGTGCTTTCAAACTTCCATCCTGGAACTGCACCATGCTATGTATAATACTTTGCGGATGAATCACCACTTGAATTTGATCTGGTGTAAGATTGAACAACCATTTGGCTTCAATCATTTCCAAACCTTTGTTCATCAGTGTGGCAGAGTCAATTGTAATCTTCGCTCCCATTGTCCAATTCGGGTGTTGTAAAGCATGATCCCGTTTAACGTTCACCAAGAAATTGGGTTTCTTACCAAAAAACGGACCACCACTGGCTGTAAGTACTATTTTGGAAATGGGATTATTAGATTCTCCTACCAAACATTGAAAAATTGCAGAGTGCTCACTATCTACAGGAATAATAGCGGCTCCTTTTTCCATCGCCTGCTGCATTACTATATCCCCAGCCACCACTAATGTTTCTTTATTGGCAAGAGCGATGGCCTTACCTAAATTAACAGCTTGTAATGTAGGACGCAATCCAGCATAACCCACAATGGCAGCCAACATCATATCATAACAATCTAAAGCAGCCACTTCTTCCAATGCCTTTTCACCAGCAAATACTTTTGTATCTGTTCCAGCTAAAGCCTCTTTTACTTTCAGATATTTGCTTTCATCTCCAATCACAACCATATTCGGACTAAATGCCAAAGCTTGTTTGATAAGCAAATCGTCATTTGTCTGAGCTGTTAAAACCTCTGCGCTAAATAAATCTTTATGCGCAGCAATCACATCCAATGCCTGGGTGCCTATCGATCCTGTTGACCCGAAAATGGCTATTCGTTTTTGCTTCATTCAATTGATTTGGGCGTTCCTTTAAGATTCTTGCAAAATAAGTGAATCTCATTGGAAACTTTTGAATTATAGTTGAAAGTTGTCTATGACTGAATAAATGCAGACAATTCATCGGCAATGGCCCGATCATTGCTTAAACGGGGCACTTTGTTTTGTCCACCTAATTTTCCAATACGCTTCATATAATCTATAAAACCGTTCCGGCGAATTGGGCTGATTTTTAATTTCTCCAGTATATTTCCCTTAATCAAATCATCATAATAAACATTTTTGATACGCAATTGTTGATCTACTTTTTCCGCGAATTCTGCCATGGATACGGGCTCTTTTTCAAATTCAATGAACCATTCGTGGTAACTTTTCCCTTCACCCTGTTGAATCATGGGAGCTACTGTAAATTCAGTTACGCTCACCCCAAGTTCAGCGGCAGCTTTTAAAAGGGCATATTCCACTTCTTCCCCGATCACATGCTCCCCGAAGGCAGAGATAAAGTGTTTAATCCTGCCACTTACCACTAAGCGGTAAGGATTCAGGTTCACAAATTTTATGGTATCTCCTAAATTATAACCCCAAAGTCCTGCGTTACTATTAATAATCAGGGCATAATTAACGCCAAGTTCTACTTCTCTGAGAGTTAACCGGGTTGGATTTTCAGAAAAAATTTGATCAGCGGGTATAAATTCAAAGAAAATGCCGCTATTGGTATTTAATAATAATCCTTCTGCTTGCTGACTATCCTGAAAAGCAAAGAACCCTTCACTTGCTGGAAAAAGTTCAATAGAATCGATCTTCTTACCTATGCTTTCGAAAAGTTTGGCTTTATAGGGTTCAAAATTAACGCCCCCCTGTACCATAATGCTAAAATTGGGGAATAGATCCGCTATTTTTTTATCGCCTTTCTCGATTAATCTGTCGAAATACATCTGCATCCATGGCGGGATGCCACTTATCAGGGTCATATTCTGATGCAGGGTTTCTGCCACAATTTTATCGAGCTTCGTCTCCCAGTCTTCAATACAATTGGTTTCATAACTAGGAAGTTGATTAGCGCGCAGGTAACTAGGAATATGGTGATTCACAATTCCACTTAATCGACCAGTTGGGATCCCTGAAACACGTTCTAATTCGGGAGAGCCACTCAAAAAGATCATTTTCCCATTCGCAAAAGCTGTATTTCCGGTTTCGCCCATATAACATAATAGGGCATTACGGGCGGTATTGATATGGTTAGGGATCGAATCTTTTGTAATAGGTATATACTTTACACCGCTAGTAGTGCCGCTTGTCTTGGCCA
>JBAXXT010000154.1:0-2384 GCA_037127755.1 Bacteroidota bacterium | reverse complement strand
TCGGCTTTTCAATGAAGCTGATTTTTTGCATGGTCTGCTCAACTACTTCGGTCATGTCTAAAAATCCGATGCGGTTTTTTAAGAAAGCATACACAGCAATTTCATTAGCAGCATTTAAAATACATGGCATATTACCAGCTTTATTCAAAGCTTCAGTTGCCAATGCCAGATTTCTGAAGGTTTTAATATCGGGTTCTTCGAAGCTTAGGTTTTGAGGCTTTTTAAAATCATAGCGCGGAAAATCGTTAGCAATTCTTTGAGGAAAAGCCATCGCATATTGAATCGGCAATTTCATATCTGGCAATCCCATCTGCGCTTTCAAACTTCCATCCTGGAACTGCACCATGCTGTGTATAATACTTTGTGGATGGATCACCACTTGTATTTGATCAGGGGTAAGATTGAACAACCATTTGGCTTCAATCATTTCCAAACCTTTGTTCATGAGTGTGGCAGAGTCGATTGTAATCTTCGCTCCCATTGTCCAATTCGGATGTTGCAATGCATGATCCCGTTTAACGTTCACCAAAAAATTGGGTTTCTTACCAAAGAACGGACCGCCACTGGCTGTAAGTACAATTTTAGAAATGGGATTATTCGATTCGCCTACCAAACATTGAAAAATAGCAGAGTGCTCACTATCTACAGGAATGATAGCTGCTCCTTTTTCCATAGCCTGTTGCATAACTATATCCCCAGCCACCACTAATGTTTCTTTATTTGCCAGAGCAATAGCCTTACCTAAATTAACTGCTTGTAACGTTGGACGCAATCCAGCATATCCCACAATTGCAGCTAACATCATATCATAACAATCTAATGCAGCTACTTCTTCTAATGCTTTTTCTCCAGCAAAAACTTTTGTATCCGTTCCTGCTAAAGCCTCTTTTACTTTTAGATATTTGCTTTCATCTCCAATCACAACCATATTCGGACTAAATGCCAAAGCTTGTTTGATAAGCAAATCGTCATTTGTCTGAGCTGTTAAAACCTCTGCGCTAAATAAATCTTTATGCGCAGCAATCACATCCAATGCCTGGGTGCCTATCGATCCTGTTGACCCGAAAATGGCTATTCGTTTTTGCTTCATTCAATTGATTTGGGCGTTCCTTTAAGATTCTTGCAAAATAAGTGAATCTCATTGGAAACTTTTGAATTATAGTTGAAAGGCGTCTATACCTGAAGAAATACAGACAATTCATTTGCAATGGCCCGATCATTGCTTAAACGGGGCACTTTGTTTTGTCCGCCCAATTTCCCAATACTCTTCATATAATCGATAAAACCGTTCCTGCGAATTGGGCTGATTTTTAATTTCTCTAGAATATTCCCCTTAATCAAATCATCATAATAAACGTTTTTGATGCGCAATTGCTGATCTACCTTTTCTGCGAACTCAGCCATGGATGCAGGTTCTTTTTCAAATTCAATGAACCATTCGTGGTAACTTTTCCCTTCACCCTGTTGAATCATGGGAGCTACTGTAAATTCAGTTACGCTCACCCCAAGTTCAGCGGCAGCTTTTAAAAGGGCATATTCCACTTCTTCCCCTATCACATGCTCCCCAAAGGCCGAGATAAAGTGTTTAATCCTGCCACTTACCACTAAACGGTAGGGGTTCAGGTTTACAAATTTTACAGTATCCCCTAAATTATAACCCCAAAGTCCTGCATTACTATTAATAATCAAGGCATAATTAACGCCAAGTTCTACTTCTCTAAGGGTTAAACGGGTTGGATTTTCAGAAAAAATTTGATCTGCTGGTATAAATTCAAAGAAAATGCCGCTATTGGTATTTAATAATAATCCTTCCGTATGCTGACTATCCTGAAAAGCAAAGAACCCTTCGCTTGCCGGAAAAAGTTCAATAGAATCAATCTTCTTACCAATACTTTCGAAAAGTTTGGCTTTATAGGGTTCAAAATTTACCCCTCCCTGCACCATAATGCTAAAATTGGGGAATAGATCTGCTATTTTCTTATCGCCTTTTTCGATTAATCTGTCGAAATACATCTGCATCCATGGCGGAATGCCACTAATCAGGGTCATATTCTGATGCAGCGTTTCTGCCACAATTCTATCGAGCTTTGTCTCCCAGTCTTCAATACAATTGGTTTCATAACTAGGAAGTTGATTAGAGCGCAGGTAACTAGGTATATGGTGATTTACAATACCACTTAATCGACCAGTTGGGATGCCCGAAACACGTTCTAATTCGGGAGATCCACTCAAAAAAATCATTTTCCCATTCGCAAAAGCTGTATTTCCGGTTTCGCTCATATAACATAATAAGGCATTACGGGCCGTATTGATATGGTTAGGGATCGATTCTTTTGTAATAGGTATATACTTTACACCGCTAGTAGTGCCGCTTGTCTTGGCCA
>JBAXXT010000153.1:0-2418 GCA_037127755.1 Bacteroidota bacterium | reverse complement strand
GAATAGACTCTCCAATAATTGTTTATTTATAATAGCCGGTTTTTTCTATTTCTTCGCGTACAGCATCCGTTAAAAGATAACGTACTGATTTACCCGCTTTAATAAATTGACGAATAGCGGTAGCAGAAATTTCTAGTAGAGGAGCATCCAATATTTGAACCTTCGCTGCATAGCTTTCGGTAATTTCAAATCCCGGTCGTCTGTAAATGATAAAAGAATAGTTTTTTAATAACAAGTCAAAATTCTTCCATCGAGGTAGGTTTTGAAAGCTATCACTACCCATGATGATGGAGAACTGATGCTGCGGATATTTCTCATTCAAATAGGTTAGCGTATCGATGGTATAAGAAGGACGAGGTAATTTAAACTCCACATCAGAAGCTTTTAACTGAGGGTCATCGCCCAAAGCAAGCTGTACCAAATGAAGGCGATGGTATTCATTCAACAAAACAGATGAAGGTTTCAAAGGATTCTGTGGCGAAACCACAAACCATACCTGCTGAATATCGGTATGATTGGCCACATGACTACCTATTATCAGATGGCCAATATGGATGGGATTATAGGAGCCGAAATAAAGTCCAATATTCATGCGGTGATTTGGCTATCGTTTATGATCGTTTATACTTCTTTGACGAATATACTATTCGCTTCATTGATTCGTAGACTAAGGTGATAGCCCGCAACGGAGATACTAATGGGATCTCCCAAAGGGGCTTTTTGCTCCATTTTTATAATCTCACCTGGTACACAACCCATTTCCATCAGCTTAATAAAGATCTCATCTTTTTCAAATGAGATAATTTCTGCCTTCTGACCAATCGCTAACTCTGACAATCTCTTCATCTAATCAATATATTTTACAAAGGTAATACGGTTGCTGTGCAAATAGTTACGATTTTTGTAGTATTAGCAAGTACCATTATGGAAACCATCTTATTCAGAAACGCAGACAAGAACTTTTTATTCCCAGATAAAAAAGGACTCAAGCAATTTATAGAGTTGCTTTTTAAAAAAGAGAAGAAGGGTTTGTATGGGTTAACCTATGTTTTCTGTTCTGATGAATACCTCTTGGGTATAAATCGCGACTTTCTCCAACACGATTATTACACTGATATCATCACTTTCGACCTATCCGAGAACCCAAAACAGATTATCGGGGAAATTTATGTAAGTATTGAAAGGATCAAAGACAATGCAAAAACGCTGAATACAAGCTTAAAAGAAGAAACTCTCCGGGTACTTTTCCATGGCGCCCTTCATTTATGCGGGTACAAAGACAAGTCCAAGGCAGAAATAACTAAGATGAGGAAGAAAGAAGAACATTATTTGAGCCTATACAAGCTAAGTTTGGAGCAATAATAGGTCCAAACCCCGTTGTTCCACGTGGAACATCAGACCAAATCCCCTCCTGCCGCTTGCGGATAGGAGGGGAAAGTCGAGCGACTGAGCGATGACAGGGGTGGTTACTCTTCAAGACAAACATTCATAATCTTCATGATGAGCAACCACCCCGCCGAATGCCGCATTCGCAGCATCGGCTGCCCCTCCTATTCGCAAGCGCCAGGAGGGGTGCTATTTTGCGCTAGTAGAAACATATGGTGGGTGATGGCTTACTAAAGAAGGAAAACCTTCACCTGTACAGATTGTTCCACGTGGAACAGAACCCATTCTCTTTATCTTTGCGACACTAAATAAAAAGCATGTTTCCAGATTACGATGTTATAGTAGTAGGTGCAGGTCACGCCGGATGTGAGGCGGCAGCTGCAGCAGCAAACTTGGGTAGCAAGGTTTTGTTGGTGACTATGAACATGCAGAATATTGCCCAAATGAGTTGTAATCCGGCAATGGGGGGAATTGCAAAAGGACAAATAGTACGTGAAATAGATGCCATCGGGGGATATAGTGGAATTGTTACCGACTTAAGTACTATCCAATTTAGGATGTTAAACAGGAGTAAGGGTCCGGCCATGTGGAGTCCGAGGGCACAATCAGACCGAATGTTGTTTGCTGCCAAGTGGAGAGAGATGTTAGAACTAACCCCGAATGTAGATTTCTATCAGGATATGGTTCAATCGATTATCATCAAAAATGGTAAAGCGTCTGGAGTGGTTACCGGTATGGGGAATGAAATCTTTTCAAAAGCTGTGGTAGTTACAAGTGGAACTTTTTTAAATGGGGTGATCCATATTGGTGAGAAGCGTTTTGGCGGAGGGCGGGTAGCTGAAAAAGCTGCCACAGGTATTACCGAACAATTAGTCTCCTTAGGTTTTGAATCAGATAGATTAAAAACTGGAACACCTCCAAGGGTGGATGGCCGCAGTTTGGACTATAGTAAAATGGAGGAACAAAAAGGAGATGATGAAATTGTAGGATTTTCTTATCTGCCCATTGAGAAAGTGAAACCCGAAAATCAGC
>JBAXXT010000152.1:0-2455 GCA_037127755.1 Bacteroidota bacterium | reverse complement strand
TACATCTGAAATTATTATTGCTCCAGATTCGAATAGTCCTTTAAAAGCGAATAGACTGGGTTTTGGCACCATGAGATTAACAGGAGAAGGAATATATGGAGAACCACCCAATAGAAAGGAAGCCCTGGAAATATTGAGAAAGACCAGAGAAAATAGAATCAATTTTATAGATACGGCAGATTATTATGGAGAAGATGTAACGAATCGACTGATTGTTGAAGCCTTATATCCTTATCAATCAGATCTTATCATCTGCACTAAAGTGGGTGCTACCCGCAGACCAGACAAAAGTTGGATCGCTTTTAATCGTCCTGAAAATTTAAGAACAAGCATCGACAATAATCTACACACTCTTAAATTGGAACAAATTTCACTAGTACACTTCAGAGTAATGCACCACAGCGATACACCCTTTAAAGAATCTATGGATGCCATGCTCGAATTACAAAAGGAAGGAAAAATATTACATGTAGGTGTGAGTAATGTTACTGTTGATGAATTAAATATTGCTATCTCAATGGGTAAAATTGCAACTGTTGAAAATATGTATGGACATGCGCAACGTACCACATTAAAAACTCCTTATGGAGAAAACAGAGGAGGAGAAGAAATTTTGAAAATCTGTGAAGAAAATAAAATTCCGCTCATCCCCTATTTCTCATTAATGAATGCGCTTCCAAAAAAAGACAATAGAATTAGCGAACTGGCAAAAGAATATCATCAAACTGAAGCACAGATTAATCTTGCATGGTTGTTAAAACGTTCCCCTTTCATTTTGCCAATACCCGGCACATCATCTTTAAACCACTTTGAAGAAAATTGTGAATCTATCCAAATAGATTTATCTGAAGAAGACATGAAGTATCTGAATTAATCTTTAAATTGGGTATGCAAATCAATAGAAACTTTCTATTGACAAATCATATTAGTCAGTTATTATTAGCTAAATAACAACTTAAAGAATTATTTATGAACTACCAGTTATCGCCGGAGGAACAGAGGGCTTATCATCAGGATGGTTACCTGATTAAAAGAAATTTTTTTTCAGCAGAAGAAACCAACCTATTATACAACCTTTCGATTGATGATACAGTAATAGGTAATTCCATGGATTTTAATGACCAGAGTGGCCATCGTACCAGGCTTACTTTGTGGTTTACTCCAGGTGATGATTCTTTTGGTTTAATGTCTCGTTCAGAAAGGATGGTAAATGCAGTTGCAGCTCTTTTAGGAAAAGAAGGAGAAGTCTGCCATTTTCATTCGAAAGTAATGCAGAAAGAACCCAAAGTTGGTGGAGCATGGGAGTGGCACCAGGATTATGGTTATTGGTATAAAAATGGTTTTTTATACCCTGAAGCCATGATCTCTGTGATGGTAGCTTTAACAGAGGCAACAAAAGAAAACGGATGTCTGCAGGTATTGAAAGGCAGTCATAAAATGCAAAGATTTGAACACGGTTTTGCAGGAGAGCAACAGGGTGCTGACATGGATTTTGTAGCTGCTGCAGAAAAAGTTTGTGAATTAGTATATGTTGCATTAAATCCTGGTGATGCATTATTTTTTCACAGTAATATTCTTCATCGGTCCGCAGCTAATACTTCTGATAAATCGAGATGGTCGATTATTTCAGCCTACAACCTGAGTTATAATATTCCCTTCAGAGAAAAAAACATGTCCTGTATTCAACCCATTGCAGTGGTAGCAGATCATCTGTTATTAGAAAGTGGTATCAGGAAATTAACGGATGCAGATTTTCTGATCAAAGAAAAGGAGATCACTTTACACGTTAAATAAATAATCACAAACATTAAATAGCTGTGAAAATGGAACTACTATTTTTTTGCCCTCGCTGGGGATGCGAAAATATTGCTTGGGATGATTTTTTCTCACAAGTAAAAGTTGCAGGATATGATGGTGTGGAAATGGGTTTCCCTTTTACACTTTCAGAAAGTGAAAAAGAAGAGATCAAAAACGGATTAAAAAAATACGAACTGCAGGTGATTGGGCAGCATTGGCAGACTATAGAAAAAGATTTTTCTAGCCATCAAGAAGTTTTCAAAGAACACCTATACAGTTTGGCATCATTAAAACCATTGTTTATTAATTCACAAACGGGTAAGGATTATTATTCCTTGGAGCAAAATCTATTCTTGTTTGAAATTGCAAATGAAATTTTCAAGGAAACAGGTGTAGAAACTTTGCATGAAACGCATAGGGGTAAGTGGTCCTTTGCAGCACATATTACCCAGCAATATTTACAATTAGCGCCACAACTAAAAATAACACTCGATATTTCTCATTGGTGCAATGTGGCTGAAAGTTTATTGGAAGACCAGGAGGAAGCGGTACAAGCTGCTATAGCTCATACGCATCATTTACATGCACGTGTTGGTTTCAATGAAGGTCCACAAGTGATCGATCCCAGATCACCTGAAAATGAAATAATACTTAACAA
>JBAXXT010000151.1:0-2480 GCA_037127755.1 Bacteroidota bacterium | reverse complement strand
TAGATTTTTGGGCAAGCTGGTGTGGCCCTTGTAGAAAAGAGAATCCAAATGTGGTAATTGCTTATCAAAAATTTAAGGATAAAAATTTTACCATTCTTGGGGTGTCATTGGACGAAGGAAAAGAAGAATGGTTGCAAGCTGTTAAAGATGATGGTTTAGTTTGGACACAAATCAGTGATTTAAAAAAATGGCAAAGCAATGTAGTTGAACTTTATAAATTTGATGGTATCCCCTTTAATGTATTGATTGACCCAACTGGTAAAATTATCGCAAGCAGTTTAAGGGGTTCTGATTTAGATAAGATACTTACGGAACTATTGATTAAGAAATAACTAATTCAATGTAAAGAATGATAACTAATAAAAAGGCCGTCTTTACAGACAGCCTTTTTATTAGTTATAAGTTATAGTATTATTTATCCCAGAATACTGGAACTAGTATACTAGCTTTTTGTCCAGGGAAATTTCTATTAGCATCCACCTCACTTTGAGGATAAGGTAATGAACGAGGAATATCTCCAGTTACTGCATTAGACACTTTTGTGATTGCAGGGTAACCAGTTCTTCTCCAGTCAGACCAAGCTTCCATAGGAACACCATAATTAGCTATATATTTCTCGCCAATAACCTGAGCTAATTTCTGTTCTGCAGTACCAGTTAAAGTGCCATTTGCAGCTAAGTAAGTGGTGATGTCACCAGCAGCAACACCAGCAGCTTGCATACTAGCAGTAACACCCGCAGTAAAGAAAGCTTGAGCATCGCCTGTAGCACCGTAAAGTGCAGCTTCTGCTCTGATAAAATTGTACTCAGCAAATGTTAACATTCTTTGAGGAGCAGTACCATCATACAATATTCCACCTGTTGCAGGTAAAGGATCCAGAGAACCATCACCTTTAGCCGTACCACCAGTTCCAACACCTCTTAAATAGGTGTGGATTCTAGAGTATTTCTGAGAAGCAGGATCAGCAGCTAAAGCACCTACATAAGAAGTAGAACCAAAAGGGAATGCTGTAAAGTAGAACGCTCTTCTAGGATCAGACTTTGCATTCATTGCATTTACCAAGAATTTGTTAGGGAACAAATAGTTGGTTCTATTAATTTCAAACTGATGAATCGGATTCTGACGGTTTGTAACATTAAAGAAAGGCATTTCAAAATTGTCTGCATTGGCAGTAAAGAATGTTACACCTGAACCAGCGATTACGGCATTGATTTTAGCAACACAATCAGCTTTGTTCATCTTTGAATAGTGAATCAACAAACGCAATTTTAAAGTATTACCAAACTTAATCCAGTTTGCTTTCGTAGTAGCAAACGCACCAGTATAAATGGTTGAATTGGTTCCTGGAGCAATACCTGAAGATGCAGTATTCAAATCAGTTAAGGCTTCATCGATCATTGTCAACAATGAAGTATAAATAGTAGCACCTGCATCATATTTAGGTGAGGTATTTGCACTGGTTTGTTGCGTTTCTGAAAAAGGCACATCACCAAATGCATCCACTATTTGTTGATAGTTATATGCTTTCAACAATTTAGCTACACCGCGGTAGTAAGGAAGATTCTGGGCATTCGCCAAACGAATAATTACTTCACAGTCATTAAGTGTTGTAGCATAAGCAGAACCCCATAGGTTGTTTACATCGGCTGATTGAATCAGGTATTTTTCGTATTGCTGAGTTTGAGTTTCACCCCCAGTAGTTTGTCCTGAAAATTGTTGCATGATCAAATTGCTATAACGATACAAATCAGAACCACCAGCAAAGCCAGTATTCACTGTAACGTTAGTGAGCAGAAGATCAATAGGAGCTGCAGTTTCCGCAATTCTATCTCCGTCCTTGTTGATGTCCATCCATTTCTGGCAAGAGCTGAGCGCAAAAAGCGAAACGGCTGCTGATATTGTTATTAATATTTTTTTCATTGTCAATTATTTATTGATTTGATAATGTTTTATTACAGAGTTAATCTCAGATTTGCACCAAAGGTTCTGGTAGAAGGATTCGCGTTGAATTCCAATCCGGAAATATTGTTTGTTCCGAATGCATTCTGTTCTGGATCCAAGTGCGGAGCACCTTTAGCTTTCAGGTAAAGGTTGCGTCCAAAAATACCAAACTCTATATTACTGAATGGACTCTTATCAATCAAGCGCTTAGGCATTTTCATGGTTAAGTTCATCTCTCTAACTCTGAACCAGCTTGTTTGAATCATGTATCCTTCAGCAGCAACATACTTACCAGCGTTACCCCAGTACTGATCAGCGCGGATAGGAACGTTAACTACGTTACCACTTGCATCAACACCAGAAAACTGATAATTACGAGTAGGTGTTACATTATCTTTTTCAAATCTTGGCAATTCTGCAGTTTCAACAACTACACCATTTCTTCTTAAATCGGCCAAGTTTCTACTATACAAATCACCACCTTCACGGATATCAAATAAGATATCCAATGAGAAGTTTTTGTAAGTAAATGAGTTATT
>JBAXXT010000150.1:0-2482 GCA_037127755.1 Bacteroidota bacterium | reverse complement strand
TCTGAAATAGAAGACGTGTTAAATAGTGAGGATGTAAATTGAAATATCTTAAATTATATAAAACCTATTGAAACTAACTCGTTTGTTTTAATCAAATTTTGTTAATAAATTGGTATGAATAAATTCTGGCGAAATATATATAGAAAATTTTCCTTATAATCGAATTAATGCCATTACTAATTTTCTAAATTTTTTTGATTTTTAGCAATATGATTGAGTAGTCATTAAGTTGTATTAAATATAAAAACTATGTTAAATTAGTAGTATTAAACAGGAATATAAAAATGAATGAAAATGGCAATGGAGAAAATATCATACAATCTCCAGAAGTCGCTGAGCAATCACCCTCAGCAGAGAGAATTGCTGAAATTCAAACAGCTTTAGGCAGACTTTATAGTGAAGCATCCGATCATAGCCAGCCTTTTGAACGTGATATTCGACGTGTAGAACATGGATTTGACCCAAATGGTATAGACCCAGAAAACGGTCATAAGGGATCAATTATTGAAAGAAATATTGATGTCGATACAGGCGATCCTAGTTTAAGAACAATTCAGTTACGCACTTTTGTGGGAGAAGACGACAGTTCTGCTTATCGCATGTCTCTTATCTATAAGCCCAACGAAGACGGTTCCATGCCAGCTGAATTCATGCTTAGTGGCGAATGGCCCTTAGATACTGGAATCCCAATTACAAATAATCCGATTCAAGCACAAGCTCAGGGTAGAAGATTTCAAGATTTTATGTTTACAGCTGGGGCCGAAACAGTACCAGTTCGACAGGCAGATTTTACTTTTGTTGCATGGTACAGGCCTGTTGGTGGTGAAAAAAGATTTGATGTAACTAGCGAGTACATGGATCAGGTTCTTAAAATAGTTGCCGATGCGACCGTCATGGATGGAAGAGAGAAAGGTCCTACCGTTAGAGAATTAGTGCCAAGTTTTGACGAGCTGGTTCAGGTTAGTTAATATCCTCAGGATAATCACTTGGCCTGAAGATACCACGTTCTGGGTGTTCAAGGTCAATTCTAGGCAAATCAGATCCATACAATACTGTAGAATTGGTTGGTAAAATTACGATTGATCCTTCAAAAGTGCAATCGTGAATTAATTCCTCCAATTTGAGGTGGCGCCTAGGACTAAGTCCAGTTTCAGGTTCATCAATAAAGTAAACTTGTGGTCCCTCACTAACTCGTTTTCCTTCATTTCGAGCTTCAATTTCTCTATCCTTTTCTAATTTTTTCCATTCAAAAAAGGTATCAACAGATTGACGATGGGATCTAGGTTTAAGTAGGTTACTCGCTTCGTCTGAGTCCCTGTCAGTAGCGAAGCCTCTACGAGCATCTGAACCCATTATAATAGTCAGGTCATGATATCTTAAATGTCCAAAATTTAAAAGATTATCTACTGTAACCAAAGGAGAAATGAGATTTACAAGAGGTGATGGCAACACATCGTAGGCGTTGCCCCCGCTGTTACTTTCTCCTGTGAAGAATGAGCGCATGCTCTCAAGTGATTCTTCAGATTTATCAGGGTGATCTTGCTCCCAATCACGAAGACCAGCAGATGCATTGAGAGCTCGAGCAAGAGTAGATTTACCAATACCGTTTTCTCCTACAATTAGAGTTATGCCAACTTCAAAGTGCAATCGTTCAGGTAGTGCAGCTAAGGCATCTAAAGTCCTTTGTATCTCTACTCGACGTTCTTCAATGTCTATTGGCCCCCGAATCCCATTGATACGCTTATCGGGTGGTAATAATTCGGGATGATCTCTTATTATGCTAGAAATTGCTTCAGTATCTATTCTTACATCAAATTCAGCACTCGTGATTTGCTCTTTTTGTTCTTCTCTAATAAGCCACATAGGCTTTTCATCAGTAACTTCTTCTGGAACGGATTTCTCTTGTAATACTGGAACTGGCGCAAACGTCGGCGGTACATCTATTACTGTACTGGATCCATCACCGGTAAGTGATGAGCCAAATGGGGAGTTTTCCCATGGATCAGACGAAGTTGGTTCTGCTTCCACAGTATCAGGTGTAGATGGATTAGGGTTTTCAGGATCAACTAAATTTGGGACATTTTCATTATGTTCACTATTCATATTTTAATATTAACAGCTTTTAATCTAGCCTTCAAATCTAGCTTGAAAGATAGTCTTAGCGCCACTTTTTAGCGCTTCGCTAGTCCATCTAGGTAGGCTTAAGTATTCATTGTAGCTATTAAATCCTAATGTTACTCCATTTGGGAATTTTTTTTCTGCATATTGCTCAAACATATGGCCTGTGTCAAACATGGCCTGAGTATTTTCGACAATCGGAGGGAGTTTAGCCTTGTCGGGTTTCTTAAGCCATAACCATGAAGGGTGACGAGGGAACATCATTTATTCTGATTCTGATATCGTCATAAATTACTCTTGGGCATCACTAGTTTCGCTAGATCCGGAAAGTTTAAGTTTAACTTTTATACTGTCATGTGGCAGG
>JBAXXT010000149.1:0-2489 GCA_037127755.1 Bacteroidota bacterium | reverse complement strand
ATTAATTCTGCAAAACCCGGGCGAGCCAATGCTTTGTAATAAGAGAAACGTAAGTTTTGGTTGCGCGATAAAGAATATTTGAATTGTAAGCTTGGTAACAAATCTGAATAATTAATTGTTCCAGACTTTGCATACACATCTTGTGTTAACTGAGTATTATAACTTTGATGCGTAATTTCAGCTCTAAATCCTCCTAAAGCTTCTAGCTTACTAGACAATGCTAACTTACCTTGAACATAACCCGCTCCTATATATTCATTAAAGCTGTAATTATTACCGGTGATTGAAGGAATCCCATCTGCAGGTGTTTTAAAGATAAATTGTGCTGCATCGATAGTTGTATAAACTGCATTCAAAACCGGACTTAAACTATAATTGTTATAAAAGTTTTCTCTTTTCTTTTCACGGTACAATCCCCCAACTTTTAATTCAAAAGATTTTCCGAAGATTTCGTTGTTTTCTGTAATATTAAAACTTCCAGAATAATCCTGATCGCTATTATGCTGCCACAAGTGCGAACTAGATTGCAATTTATCAGTAGTTAAACTAGTTGCAACAATAGCATATTGGTGCGTGAACGAAGCCTGATCTGCAATATGATTATTGGCTTTTGAATAAGCTAGGTTCCAATCAATTTTTAAAGTAGGACTTAAATCATGCGTACCTATTAAAGTACTATTATAAATTGTTTGATATTGCCACTGGCTTCTGAATGAATTATCAACCACAGAATTCAGAGCTACTGTATCCCAGATAATCCTTGTTTGATAATCATCTAAGCGAACAAACGTATTAACAAGCGCAATTTTATTGTGCTTATTAATTTGATAGTCCAACTTTCCATTTACACCAACACGCTTACTTTGTACTGAATAATCACGCAATTGTAAATCAGAAAATAATGGAATATTATTTAATCCTGGTTGTGCACTAGGTAAAAAGAAATTAGAAGATGTTCCTCTATAAAGATTCTGGTAAGAACCAGAAACTATAAAGCCTAATTTTTTATCCTTTCCAATACGATCTCCAATAGTTAAACCAGCAGTTGTATTCATGGGCCTGGTTACATTTGAATAATTCAAATGTTGATTCGACAAATCAGCAGGAGTTGCTTGGTATGTGCTACCATTAATTTCTGCTGGAGATTGTTTATTGATAGTGCCTGGATTAAATTTATCGTAACCACCAGAATTGAAAGAATTATTATAACCTGTTGACACATTCGCTTGCAATAAAAACTTTGCAGGTGCATCTTTCATTACCAGATTGATAGAACCTCCAATGGCATCACCTTCCATACTTGGAGTTAAACTCTTACTAACTTCTAAACGCTCTAATAATTCTGAAGGAAAAAGATCAAGCGGAATGTATCTGCTTCTGTTATCCGGACTTGGAATCTTTATTCCATTAACAGTTGTAGCAATATATCTTTTTTCCATACCACGAATAATCGGATAACGTGCTTCACCAGAACCACTTTTTTCAATTGTTACACCACTTACTCTTTGTAATGCATTGGCAACTGTGATATCAGGTAATAACTGTATAGTCTTCGCAGACATTACATTCATTACAGGCTCAGCAGTTCTTTCTAAACGTCTTGCGAAGTTGTCTGATTCTTTACTAGTAGCACCAACAACAGTAACATCATTTAGCTTAGATGCAGCCTCATGAAGTTTTATATTGATTTCTTTTGTACTATTTTTTGAAAGAGTAAATTTTTCAAAAGTTTCAGTCTGAAAACCTATATACTCAACTGTTAACTCATAAGTGCCAGGAGCAACAGACTTAAACAAAAAACTACCATCTAATTTTACAATGGATTTATAAGCCGTTCCTTTAATGGAAACATTGGCACCAACTAATGGCTCACCTGAACGCGCATCAACTACGGTTCCTTTAATAGATTGAGCATAACTAGCCGTTAACCCTAAAAATGCTGAAAGTAAAAAAAGAAACAGGGTCTTTTGATACTTTTTAAATAATACACTCATAAACAGATTTATTTATATAAGCTGCAAATATGAAGTCTACTTAAAAAGAATAGTTTTCTTTCACCTAGTATATCAATTTGTTAACCTTGTGGTAACAATTAATTAACCTGGTTAATAATTTAATAATATAAAATTCAGAATTTCTACAGGTTTTCATTAAAATTCATCTATTTACCTACTCCTACTCCTTTTAAGAAAGGGTTTTGGTTTTCACTTTTATCTCTTCACTTTTATCTTTTATCTTTATCCAATGGATACTCACTTACACCACGATCACGTAGAAAAACACTTAACCAGTTCTGAAACATTAACTGATATTGTAATTGGAATGTCTGATGGTTTAACTGTTCCATTTGCGCTTGCCGCGGGATTAAGCGGTGCTGTTTCCAATGTGCATTTGATCATAGTGGCAGGTATTGCAGAAATTGCTGCAGGTTCCATTGCGATGGGATTGGGTGGTTTTTTAGCCGGTCAAACTGAACAGGAACACTATGC
>JBAXXT010000148.1:0-2541 GCA_037127755.1 Bacteroidota bacterium | reverse complement strand
TGCTCGTTTTCACTTCTGCTGACCCCAGGGTTTTCACGAACTGACCCCAGGTTGAGATTCGGATGACGCAGTTTCTCTGCGATTTGTTACATGAGTGTTGGTGATGTTTCAACTACTTTTTTTGGTCGTGCTTTTTCACGGTAAGATTTAGCGCCTTTAATCACGACTCTTTGTGATGGCTGTGAAAGACGATCGATAATTGCGTCGCTGATCACTGGATCAGCGAATAGTTTTCCCCATCCGCCGATATCAACTTGTGAAGTAATAATTATAGATCCTTTCAAATATCTTTCTTCTAAAATATCAACCAGAATTTGAGCTTCTTCATGTGTGTACGATCTTAAACCAAAGTCATCTAAGATAATGACTGATGCATTTCTTACCTTTTTAATAAATTGTAGATATCTTCCAGAAACCTTTTCACTAAATGCTTCTTCAAATAAAAAATTTACTGAATAAAATTGAACTTTAATATTTTCACTGCAAAGTTTTTTACCCAGAGCTATTGCAAGATGGGTTTTACCCATGCCTGTTGAACCTAAAATGAGTAGATTTTCACGGTTCTCGTAAAATCTAAGACTGGCGCACTCTTTAAACTGTGCCTTGGTTAATCCGCGTGGAAACTCATGATCCCAGTCCTCAAGTTCTGCATCTGATCTAAATTTAGCCTTTGTTTTAAGTGTTTTTGCAGACATCTCTTTGCGATGCCGTTTTTCTTCTTCTAACACTAGCCGCAAATATTCAAGTGGATGCAATCCATCTTTCACCGCTATATTTGATAAGCGATCAATGCTTTGATAAACACCAATTAACCGTAGTTCGCTACATGCTTTTTTCATTGTAACTGATAAATTACTTTCACCCATACTAATTCATTCCTTCATCAGTTTTTGTTGGTTTTAAAAAAACAGCCGAAAGATCTCGTGTTGGAACCAATGACAAACCAATCACGCGACCTCTCTGCTGCAAATGGCGGCTCGCCAGATTTTTTATAAAATTATAATCATATCGATTGAACAAAAATGCCTGAGTACAAGCATAGATAATAGCTTCTCGTGTATAGGCTTTACTTAATCGTAATAACCCCTGAATACGCCTAAAATAGCGCAGTGGATGCGAGGCCGCTAGCAAGTGATCCACGACTCTGAGTAACTCCGGACAAATTCTTTCCGCCTCTCTTTTTAGTGACAAAACATCAAGGCGATTAGAGATGATTTTGTTTTCTGGATAATGAGATTCATTGGTACTGAATTCACCACGGCCCTTCATTTTACTGTGAACTGTTATGGATTCATAACTCTCACAATCAAACACCTCTACCAACTTTGAATTGATCTTCACTCGAACGTTTTTTCCAATTAATTTGTATGGTAGTGAGTAAAAATTATTATTCACTTGAATGTGGCAATCATTATGAACTTTTGCCGTTTTATATTCAGCTA
The DNA here is from genome assembly GCA_037127755.1 of Bacteroidota bacterium. GTDB lineage: Bacteria > Bacteroidota > Bacteroidia > Chitinophagales > Chitinophagaceae > Sediminibacterium. The sequence goes on along the minus strand of JBAXXT010000148.1, from coordinate 1,099 downwards.
GCTCATAGCGATTTAATGGTAGTGGTTTCAGCGCTGGCTTTTCAAGTTCAAACCGTTCCTTGCGACTCACACCATAATCTTTCATGATCGATGAATTTAGTTTTTCAAGATAGAGCTTCCACACCAGGTTCATCTCGCTCAATGAGTAAAATATACGGTTACGGAATTCTGCAAAAAATTGCCGTTGAATCACCCCAATAGTCGATTCAACAGTTGCCTTGTCTCTGGGAGTGTATGGTCGTGCAGGAATCACTATAAAACCCATGTGTTTTGCATAATCAAAATATACTGGATTTATTTCTGGATCGTAACGATGTGCTTTTTTAACGCCACTTTTGAGATTATCAATAATCACCGATTCTGGAATTCCACCAAAATATGTAAAACACCGATCCTGAACGCTGATAAATTCATCGCTTTTTTGTGTGTTAACAAATTCTCCAAAAACATAATCCGAACTAGAACTCACACAGACAAATAAATGAGTTTTTTTCGTTTTCCCAGTTTTTCTATCGTGAACTAAGAATCCATCACAGTAATCAATTTCAAAACGTTCACCTGGTTTGTAGTGAAACCTAATTCTAGTTTTCGTGGATAAATTTATCGTTGTATTTTTTTTCAGAGCTCGCCAAAACTTTAAATATGGAACATCTTCTGGTGCCAGCTCTTGGTGAAGTTGCTTGATCGTGGTATAGGGTTTTTGCAGTTCCAGTTCAATTGTTTTCCACTGCATTTTATCAACCCATAGTTCATTAACATTGGGCACGGATTCAGTAATTTTCTCAGTAAAAATTTTACCTTTTGATTTAATAATGCCGCGAACAGTGGTTGGTGAAATTCCAAGTGCACGTGCAATTTTTTTCTTTCCGGTTCCGAGTGAATGTAATCTTAAAATTTCTGTGTGTATCGACATTGCTTTACGCTCTCCAATCATAATCAAGGGTCTCCTTGATCTGACTGCATCATGCGAAGCAATAGTATTCCAATACCTGACTAACATACTGGGGTCATTACAATGAAAACCCAGGGGTCAGCTTATTGAAAACTGCCTGGGGTCAGTTCGTGAAAAGTGGGGGGTCAGCTCAAGTGAAATCGGGCA
>JBAXXT010000147.1:0-2588 GCA_037127755.1 Bacteroidota bacterium | reverse complement strand
CAGTCAGAACATTTTGCCTTCCCTTCAATGCGATTTACTTTTTTTGTTGCATTCTCTAATATAGTTCTTTTTATGCCCTGTTTCCAGGCAAATTCGAAAGAATCCATTTCAATGCCAGTGAGACAACCAATATCTAATTCAATTTCTTCAATGGCAGTTGCATGATGTTTTGCTGCCTCTTTGGTAGCTAAATCAACAATGCTCATCACAATGGATAATTCGTGCATGGGAGCGCTACTTTACTAAGATTTGCTCTTTCTGCGTTCTCTGATAATATACACAGTTACAGCTGCTAATACACCTAATGTGATAATGGCGTGCTGCGGCTCAGAAAAATAATGAATAATAGTATAACCATCAGTTTCACCATGTCCTGGATGTGCCCAAGTAATTACTGGTAATAGAAGTGCTAGAGATGCGGTTATTCTTTTCATACGTAAGAATTTATATGATTTCTATTGCAATGTAATAAAACAGGTACCCAATAAACATGATTTAAGTCATAGATATATATGATAACAGTCATGTTGGAACTTTATAGAGAGAACTACTTTGTAAGAGCATTTACCAATTAAAACCTAAACATATGTCTAACGAGCTTGTTCCAATGAAACAGCCTACTTATTATGAAGAGGTAGAACGTAAGGGTTATAGCCGACGCGACTTTCTTCAGTTTGTAAGTATGATGACTGCCTTTATCGGTCTTGAAAATTCTGCCATGGGTCAGGTAGCAAAAGCACTTGAAACCCAACCAAGGCTTCCTGTAATTTGGTTACACTTTCAAGAGTGTACCTGTTGTAGTGAAAGTTTTATCAGATCATCACATCCGATCGTGGCAGATATTCTGCTAGATAAGATTTCATTAGATTATACTGAAACATTAATGGCTGCATCTGGCTTTCAGGCAGAGAAATGTTTACAGGATACCATGACTAAATACAAAGGAAAATATATTCTTTGTGTAGAAGGCAGTGTTCCATTAGGAGCTGATGGTGTTTATTGTATGATTGGTGGTAAGACTTCTCTTCAAATTCTGGAAGAAGCAGCTGAAAATGCTCAGGCAATTATTGCTTGGGGTAGTTGCGCTAGCAACGGTTGTGTACAATCTGCAAAACCAAATCCAACAAAAGCAACTCCGATACATAAATTAGTGAAAGGCAAACCAGTGATTAAAGTTCCAGGTTGTCCTCCTATAGGTGAAGTAATGGCTGGGGTAATTGTTCACTTACTTACTTTCGGACGTATCCCTGAATTAGATAAATTAGGTCGCCCTAAAGCATTCTACAGCAAGCGTGTTCATGATACATGTTATCGTCGACCATTCTACGATGCGGGTCTTTATGTAGAAACCTTTGATGATGAAAATGCAAGAAAAGGATATTGTTTGTATAAAGTAGGTTGTAAAGGACCTTCAACTTATAATGCTTGTGGAGTGATGAAATGGAACAATGGAACTAGTTTCCCTATTCAATCTGGCCACCCATGTATTGGTTGCAGCGAAGAGAACTATTGGGATAATGGTAGATTATATGAAAGAGGGTCTTCCTTTGCGGGATTTGGAATTGAGTCCAATGCCGATAATGTAGGAAAAGTTGCATTGGGTGTAACCGCAGCTGCTTTAGCCGGACACGCTGTAATGACCAATGTCCGCAAGAAAAAACTGATTCAAGGTCTTGAGGAAGAAGGCAAACAAAGCGAACACGAATTAAAATCTTAATAACTAATTATACAAATTCACTTTATGAGTAAGAGAATTGTTGTAGACCCGATTACCAGAATAGAGGGACACCTGCGCATAGAAGCAGATATCGAAAATGGTAAAATCAAAGATGCTTTTAGCAGCGGTACGATGGTGCGTTTGCTGGAAGAAATTTTAAAAGGCCGTGATCCTCGAGATGCATGGGCTTTTGTAGGAAGGGTTTGTGGAGTTTGCACTTCCACACACTCATTGGCATCTGTTCGTTGTGTAGAAGATGCTCTAGGGATTAATGTTCCAGCCAATGCAGAATTGGTTCGTAATATTATGTTCTGTGCTTTATATATGCACGATCACGTGGTGCATTTTTATCATTTGCATGCAATGGATTGGGTAGATGTGGTAAATGCTTTACAAGCAGATCCTAAGAAAACATCTGAATTGGCTCAAAGTATTTCAAAATGGCCTAAGAGTTCTCCTGGATATTTTAGTGATATTCAAACACGTGTTAAAAAATTTGTAGCAAGTGGCCAATTGGGAATTTTTGCAAATGGTTATTGGGGACACCCAGCTTATAAATTACCAGCAGAGGTTAATTTAATTGGACTAGCACACTATTTAGAAGCATTAGAATGGCAGAAAGAAATTGTAAAGGTACACGCGATTTTCGGAGGTAAGAATCCACATCCAAACTATCTGGTTGGAGGTATGGCTTGTTCTATTGGAATTGATGATGTAAGCGGTATTAATGCGGAAAGATTAGCTGAGGTAGAACAGTTATTGAAACAGGGTAAAGAGTTTATTGAACAAGTTTATATTCCCGATTTAATGGCTATTGCATCATTCTATAAAGATTGGGGTGCCATTGGTGGTGGAATTGGAAACTATTTAG
>JBAXXT010000146.1:0-2615 GCA_037127755.1 Bacteroidota bacterium | reverse complement strand
CAATATTCCTTATACCTTTTTACTACTTAGTTTGTTTATTCCTATATATTATGCTGAATTTATCCTGGGTTTTATATTAGGAATGACTTATACATTCGGTGCTATTTTACCCACAATTTTTATATTGATATTCGCAACTGTAGGGTTTCTTATTTATAGATTCATCAGGCCCATTCTTTTGAAAGTAAAAAAGGCAGTCTTTAAATAATGTGAAGTGGATTGTTCTAAAAAGTTACTTATATTTAAATTCTCAGTCAACATAAATCGCATACTAATACTGTATCATATATGTCAAGTCTTAAAAAGTTCATAGCAAGTAAATTATATCCTTTAGCTATTTATGTGCCACAAAATAAAACCACTCCTGAAAAAATGATTGAAATTCCAACTGCCTGGAAGGGTCTGGAATTGATTATAGAAGACATATTAATCCAATTTAATATTGGTAGAGAATCTTGTATAGAGTTTGGAGTAGAGTTTGGGTATTCTGCTGTTGTGTTTTCTAATTACTTCAAAAAAGTAAACGGCATTGATATTTTTATTGGCGATGAACATACAAAGCATAAAGGAGATCATTATGAACAAACAAAGAAATCATTAGAAGAATTTAAGAATATTGAATTGTTTAAATCTGATTACCAGGAATGGATTAAAAAAGACCACCTACAATACGATTTTGCGCATGTCGACATTGTTCATAATTACAAAGAAACTTATGAGTGCGGCTTTTGGGCAGCCCAGCATAGCAAGTGCTGTATTTTTCATGACACAGAAAGCTACCCATCTGTAAAAAGAGCAGTTTACGATATTGCAAAAAATACAGGCAAGAAAGCTTACAATTATCCCTACCATAATGGATTGGGTATAATTGTATAATAGATGATTAGCTGGGGTAAAAAAATTGAAAAAATAAATTTATCTTCATAAAAAACATACCCCACTATGAAAAATAAAATTCAATTCGCACTCTCCCTTGTTTTTGGCCTCCTCTTTATTTTCTCAGGCGCTGTTAAGATTTTTCATTTGATACCTACTCCAACAGATTTGCCTGAAAAAATGTTGAAATTGAATGAGGCAATGGCTAATATCACTTGGCTAATCCCACTTATTGGTATTGTCGAAATTATTGGAGGAGTCCTTTTTATTATCAAAAAATTCCGGCCCTTGGCAGCAATAATGATCTTACCAATTCTTTTAGGAGTTTTATTAACTCACATTATGGCAGATCCTAAAGGGTTACCAGTTGTTCTAGTTTTATTCGCCATCGAGATCTGGGTCATTATAGATAATCATGAGAAATATCTCCCCATGATCAAATAATTCATCAAGAAATATATGCAATCAAGAAAGGAGTTTTTAAGAGCAGCAATGACAATTGCTGCAGTAAGTCCGTTTTTAAATTTGAAATCCTTTGCTGATTTTAAAAACTCTGCAAGCGAACATGTCTATTTTGATTTGCATAGTCACCCGGGATGGAACTTTGCAAAGAAAAATTTTGGAGATAATACCGATGCTTCCATCACAAAGCTGGTGGCTAATATGGGCGAAGGACATCTTACAGGTGCATTCTATGCTATAGTTGCAGATGCTGGCTTATTAAAACCTACTTCAACTGGTATAATAGTTACTGGAAAATATACTTCTGGTGAAGGATGGGTTACCTATAAGAAACAGGTTAATCAACTCAAAAACTTATTCAATACGGTTGACATTCAATTCTCAACCAATGCAAAAGATTTAAAGACTTCTAATGCGAAGACAATTGGCTATATTTCTGTAGAAGGAGGCGATTTTTTAGAAGGAAGTTTTGATAAATTAGAGGAAGCCTATCAGGATGGAGTTCGTTCTATTCAATTGGTTCATTACGCACCAAATGAAGTGGGTGATCTTCAAACTGCAGATGCTAGTTTTAATGGATTATCCCCTTTTGGTAAAGAGCTGATAAAGAAAATGAATCACTTGGGATTGGTCATCGACTTAGCACATGCATCTTATCAAACAACTAAAGATGTAGCTGCCATAACAAAAGCACCGATCATACTTTCACATAGCATGTTAGAAATGGAACCTGATAGACCCATTGCAAAACGTGCCATCTCTAAAGAACATGCCAAACTAATTGCTGATACCGGCGGAGTTGTTGGCGCATGGCCTTCTGGTTTTAATAAAAATTTCGATGAATACGTAGATAATATTAAAAGGCTGATAGATGTAATCGGTATTGATCATGTTGGAATTGGAACAGATATGGATGCCAATTTTAAACCTGTACTAAGTAAGTATAGCGAATTTCCAAAATTGGCAGAAGCACTTCAGTCAAAAGGTTTTTCAGCATCGGAAACAGGAGAAATTATGGGTGGAAACGCAAAAAGAGTATTATCAAAGGTTTTAAAAAATAAATAGCCGCTTAAAGATTCATATATGAAATTATACTCCTCACTTATTCTATTATTAGCCCTGTCTTACACATGTGTAGCGCAAAAAAAGGCTGTATCAGTTCCTCTTAACCTTATAAAAGAAGAAGCGGCATTAAATATTCAATCTAACTATGCATCATATAAGAAAGTAGCATTAGATATTTGGAATTATGCAGAATCTGGATTTAAAGAAAATAA
>JBAXXT010000145.1:0-2663 GCA_037127755.1 Bacteroidota bacterium | reverse complement strand
GAAATATCGTTTTTGCATCCGACCCAAATATCATAGTCAAGGAAATGATTGATTTAAAAGATGGTATCGAAAAGATGAAATCAGGTTTGCTATCATTCAGAAAATACATTCCATATAAGGTGGTAAACCAAGTATTAGCCTCAAGAAAAACCGCAGAACCTTTTGCAGAAAAGAAAGAACTAACGCTGTTCTTTTCGGATCTAGAGAATTTTACAACCATATCAGAATCGCTTGAACCGGATAAACTAGTGAAGTTGATCGGTGATCATCTTGCAATGTGCACCAACATCATTCAATCGCTTGATGGGACGGTGGATAAATACATAGGCGATTCGGTGATGGCGTTTTGGAATGCGCCTGAAGATTGCGAAAATCATGAACTGAAAGCGTGCCAGGCAGCGCTGGCGTGTCAGGAACAAATGGTGCTGTTTAATGAGAGAAATAAAGTAGAGGGCCTGCCTCATTTGAAAATGCGAATCGGGATAAGTACGGGAACAGTTTTTGTAGGGAATATAGGCAGTGACGATCGGCTGAATTACACTGCAGTGGGCGATACGGTCAACTTAGCCAGCAGGTTGGAAGGCACGAATAAAATCTATAAAACTTGTGTCCTAATTTCCGATAAGACGGCGGCTAGAATTCGGGAACAAATTCTAACCCGACCTGTGGATAAAGTTGCGGTGAAGGGCAAAGCCAATGCGATTTTGATTCATGAAGTTCTAGGCAAAATAGAAAACGAAACCCCTGAACTAAGGAAGATAATTGATTTAACCGTATTGGGGTTTGAGCATTATTTAGCCCAGAGATTTCAACAGGCGAAGGATTGCTATACCCAAATCCTTGGGTTAAACAAAGAAGATCGCTTGGCATCGTATTACATCGATCGCTGCAAGGGTTTTTTGGTTTTCCCGCCCTCTTCCGATTGGGATGGAACATATGTTAGTACATCCAAGTAAAATACTTAATGCGTTTTTGATTCTACTCTGTTTTCCATGTATAAACAAATAAGGTTTCTTTCAGTTTTATTTAAATGAGTAGTAGTATATGCCTTTCTTTATCAAATCTGGAAATGAAGGATCTTCTTTAAAAACAGTACTGATTTTTCGTATTGTACTCGCGGTTTTCACCATTGGTATTACGCTGACTCTGTTTTCTTTGGGGGTAACTCTTTGGCAGACAAGAGCGCTGATTCAATCTGTGTTAAAAATGAATGCAGAAAGTATTAAGGAAAAAGTTGAATTCATGATGCATGGGGTAGAGGTTGATGCACAAATGTATGCATCTTTATTTCAAAAAACATTTAGTAATAATGAAGAGCAGAAAAAAGGGCTGCTTCTTTTTGTCATGGAGAACCTTAAATCAAACAAAGATTATGATGGCTTTGCCTATTTTGACGCTAAGACAGGAATAATGTTCCGCATGGTTAAAGACACAGACCAAAATGTTCTTGTTGTCGAAGTAAAAACCAAAGGGAAAGACTTATTTACTACTAGTGTATACAAAGAATTTCTTACCCCTAAACAGGAGGAGATTGATAATGATCCAAATCAAATGGATCCTCGAACCTTTCCTTTCTTTTTAAAAATGAAGGAAAATAACAAGAGTACTTGGTTTAATTCCAGACAGGTAAAAAATATCAAGTATCTAGAAAAAGCAAATCCGTTTTTAAGCTACGTCGTGCCCATCAATGATGCGAATGGGGAGTTCCTGGGGTTGGTTTCCCTTGATGTCGGAGTTATGCAATTAGAAGAGTTGTTGGGGCAAATAACACACCAAAAGTCCAACTTTTCTGAATTGTATGAGGGTGTTCCATTTATATTGGAAAAACAAAATAGTGATGAACTCCTGGTCATAGGCTATCCCCATGATCACGACAAAAATGAATTGCCCCATCCCATAGGAGCTAATGATTACACCAACAACCTTTTTCTTGCTCATAATCACCCGGATTTTAGAATTCAAACTTTTGCAAAGTTATTTCAAATTCAAAGTAATGCTGGAAATGCTATTTTTGATCAAAAAGATACTTTTATTGAATCTTATGCTGATGCTGATGGTGAAATTTGGGTTTACTCCTGGTCAGCAATCAAACCTGGCCAAAAACCAGACTGGCTTGTCGGGGTGTGTGTGAGCCGAAAAGCGGTAAGTGCAGACTCAATTTTTACAGGTCGATTAGTGTTTTTAAGTCTTATAGGGATGATTATTATTATGATTCCCATTGGTATTAAGAGTGGAAAATCAATTGGTGAACCTCTTGAAAAAATGGCAGCCGATGTTGTTAAAATTGGCAGGGGAGATATCTCTTTTTCTGATAATCCAAAGTCAAGCTACACGGAGATAATTCAATTAAGTGATGGTATCGAAAAGATGAAATCAGGTTTGCTATCATTCAGAAAATACATTCCGTATATGGTGGTAAATCAGGTATTAGCGTCAAGAAAAACTGCAGAACCGTTTGCAGAAAAGAAAGAACTAACGATATTCTTTTCGGATCTAGAGAACTTTACAACCATATCAGAATCGCTTGAACCAGATAAACTAGTGAAGTTGATCGGTGATCATCTTGCGATGTGTACCAACATCATTCAATCGCTGGATGGGACGGTGGATAAGTACATAGGCGATTCGGTGATGGCGTTTTGGAATGCGCCAGAAGATTGTGA
>JBAXXT010000144.1:0-2712 GCA_037127755.1 Bacteroidota bacterium | reverse complement strand
TAAAAAAGTCTATCACTAAAGATATTTTAAACCGGGGGGTATAAATTATTTAAAGGTGGTAGACTTTTTATATTTTACACTCAATAGATAATTCAGACTAATGAGTTTTACAACTGCCTCATCCCCAAACAGAGTAGGATTTAAACAAAACACCCTCTTACAAATATTTTTATTGATATTTTTTTGTTGCTGGTTAAAGACTTTTATTTCTACTCCAAATCGCGCCAATTGGTTTACCGAAAACGCTTTGACATTTATCTCCCTTATTTCTCTTTGGATAAGCCATAAGAAATTTAAATTCAGCGACCTGAGTTATACGATGATGACGGTGTATCTGTTATTGCATATTTATGGTGCTGAATATACCTACGCTGAAAATCCATTTGGTTATTGGTTAAAAGATCTGTTACATATCAATCGAAATTATTATGACCGTATCGTGCATTTTAGTTTTGGATTTTTATTAACCTATCCCATGCGCGATTATTTTAAAAATCATTTCGACTGGCCAAATTGGGTTTGTTGGACGCTTCCTTGCGAAATAACTTTATCGTTCAGTGCGATGTATGAGTTAATAGAGTGGATGGTGGCAGACCTATTTTTCCCATCGGAGGGTGATGCTTATTTGGGTACCCAAGGGGATATCTGGGATGCGCAAAAAGATATGGGCATTGCTTTTGTTGGTGCGATCACTGGTATGATCTTGATTAGTTCGATTAGGCGATTTTATAGAAAGTCATAATATACTAATCAACATTTCCGCTAACATTCAAAGCTTACCGTTTATAAATAATCACTTTGTTTCTCAAAAGATCTTGAAGTAAATTACTACATGCTTACATTTATTTTCTGGATCATACTCTTTATACTTTGCTGGCCACTAGCCATTCTTGCTATAGTACTCTATCCTATTTTTTGGCTCATCTCCATTCCTTTTCGCATCCTGGGTATTGCAATGGATGGCGTGTTTGGATTATTGAAAGGAATTATCACTTTACCCGGGAAATTATTGCAGCGATTGTAAAATTATTGGTAATATCACTAATATTTTACCTTACAATCTTGCTATATGGGATCAGATATTCCAAAAGACGCACCTCATTTAAACAATCAAGCAAAAGGAAAGAATAGTTACGATGCTATCGTAGTAGGATCTGGAATCAGTGGTGGCTGGGCTGCAAAAGAACTTTGTGAAAAGGGTTTAAAAACTTTAGTACTGGAACGTGGTAGAAACGTTGAACACCTCAAAGATTATCCCACAGCATTAAAAGGACCCTGGGAATTCCCACACCATTTGCAAATGCCCCTCTCTATTACAAAAGATAATCCCATTGTTTCAAGGTGCTATGCTTTTGATGAATCAACTGCACAATTTTTTGTGAAGGATACAGAGCACCCTTATGAACAGGAAAAACCGTTCGACTGGATCCGTGGCTACCAGGTAGGTGGCAAATCATTACTTTGGTGGCGACAAACACAACGCTGGAGTCAGCACGATTTTGAAGGGCCTGCCAGAGATGGTTATGCCGTTGACTGGCCGCTTCGATACCCTGATATTGCACCATGGTACTCTTATGTAGAAAAATTTGTAGGCATCAGTGGAAATCATGATGGCCTGGATATTCTTCCAGATGGAGAATTTCTTCCTCCCTGGGAAATGAACTGCACCGAGAAAGATATTGCTACCCGGATCATGACAAAATACCCTGATAGAAAAGTAGTACAGGGAAGATGTGCGCACCTCACCAAACCTAATCCCATTCACTTAGAACAAGGACGTGGACAATGTCAGGCCCGCAATCAGTGCGAAAGAGGTTGCCCTTTTGGCGGCTATTTCAGCTCTAATTCATCTACCATTCCCTGGGCTAATAAAACAGGCAACCTTACACTACGTCCTCATTCAGTAGTGCATTCTGTAATTTATGACGACAAACTTGGAAAAGCAACAGGAGTGCGTGTGATTGATGCAGAAACCATGCAGGAACAGGAGTTCTATGCAGACCTGATCTTTATTAATGCCGCATGTCTTAACACAAATCTGATCCTGCTGAATTCTACTTCTTCAAGGTTTCCAAACGGACTTGGTAATGATAACAGATTGCTAGGCAAATACATCGCATTCCAAAATTATCGTGGTAATATTTCGGCCGACTTTGATGGACCACTTGATCAATATTATTATGGTCGAAGGCCTACACAACCCATGATTCCCAATTTCAGGAATATTAAAAAACAGGAGACAGATTTTCTGCGGGGTTACATGATGTTTTTTGATGCCACCCGTCCAAAAGGTTCCATCACAGAAGGAATTGGTATTGAATTCAAAGAGGCTATTACTGAACCCGGTAGCTGGAAAATAAATATGTCGATGCAGGGAGAAACAATTCCTAAAGCATCTAATCATGTAAGACTCAGTAAGGATAAAAAAGATAAATGGGGTATGCCCTTGCTCATTACTTCTGTTGGCTATGATGAGAATGATGAAAAGTTATTGCAAGACTTCTTTAAAACCGGCACAGAAATGCTCGCTGCTGCTGGATGCACTAATATTAAAACGATTGATACCAAACAAGCACCCGGATTGGATATCCATGAAATAGGAGGCGTAAGAATGGGTAATGATCCTGCAACTTCTTTATTAAATAAATGGAACGCTTTGCATCATTGTAAAAATGTATTTGTAACGGATGGTGCCTGTATGACTTCAACAGG
>JBAXXT010000143.1:0-2815 GCA_037127755.1 Bacteroidota bacterium | reverse complement strand
TTCACATAATCCGCCATAGCTTTTTCGCCGGCTTTTTCTTTCTTGGTAGCTAGTCCCTTTAAGATCATATTATTGATAAAAGGATCTGTTTGAACTTTGATCTGACCAGGAATTTCATCTCTGAATTTCACCAATTCGTCCACACCTTTTTCAAATTTTTTCTGATCAGTTAGTTTGGCAAGAAAATCTGCAACTGAGCTTAATGATCCGAATTTTTCTTGCGACAAAGGCATGCTTGTAAAATTACTCATGATATAATCATAAGCCGACTCATCTCCGAGTTTAATAATCACATTTGAAATCGAAGCAGTTAGTCTTCCTTTTGAAGGTTGTTTACTCAAATCAATTGCGATCTTGTAGGCTAATACACTATCAATAGTTGATAAAGCTAAAAGCCCTGCACCAGCTACAGAATAAGAAGAATCTTTTGTGGCTGCCAGATATAAATCTTTATAGGTTTTGTCGTTCGATTTTGATAATAGATCAATTGCTTCTGCTCTTACCAATCTCTTGGGATCGTTCTTAGCAATCGACTCTAATTTTGAATAAGCTGCAGCATCTAGTTTTGCTAAGTTTAATCCTTGAATTGCTTTAGCGCGAATACGATCATATGGATCACTTAGAGCTTTAATGTGTAATTGATAAGCAGCAGGGTCGCTCAATTTCTTTGAAGCAAAGTCAACTGCTTCTCTTCTATCTAAATATTTACCTGCATAATTGTACTGATGTATAAACTCAGCTAAAGTTTTGTTGTCTCTTTTATCTGCAAGAATAACTTTATCGCCATCCACATTAATCAAGTCAGGTCTGGTTGGTGCAGCAAACGAAAAAGTATCTGCTTTACTATTTGCCCAAACCTGGTGTCTTGTTTTTTGAGCGCCATAATAAATATCAATCGCCATAGGCAAACGGAAAATCTTATCTCCTGTTTGAGTTTGCTTCACATACACATTTGCTAGGTGTGCTGTAGAATCATATCCATAATTGATTTCTAATTTTGGATGTCCGTTACCAAAGTACCATTGATTAAAAAACCAGTTCAAGTCTTTTCCAGTAACTTCTTCAAATGCTAAACGAAGTTTATGGGCACTACCATTTCCAAATTTATTGGTAGTGAGGTATTTATTTAAAGAGGCAAAGAAGGCCTGGTCGCCTACATAATTGCGCAACATATGTAAAATGCGGCCCCCTTTCTGATAACTCACCTGATCAAACATGTCTTCTTTATCATTATAATAAAAACGAACCAGATCTTTTGAGCTAGCGCCACTAGTTAAGTAATTCTGCATTTCTTTGAATTGCTCAAATCCTGCAGCATCGGCACCATACTTGTATTCTTCCCATAGCAATTGACTATAATTTGCAAAGCTTTCGTTAACAGTTAGATTACTCCAGCTTTCTGCAGTTACATAATCACCAAACCATTGGTGAAACAATTCATGTGCAATAGTTCCTTCCCAGTTATTTTCATCAACCAGTTGACGTGCATCTTGCTGTGCTGTTTCCTGATGCAAAGTAGCAGTGGTATTTTCCATTGCTCCACTAACATAATCGCGACCAACTATTTGACTATACTTATTCCAGGGGTATTCAATTCCGGTAACTTTTTCAGAAAAGAACTGCATCATTTCTGGAGTGAGTCCGAATATTTTACGCGCTACTTTTTCGTAATTTTTCTCTACATAATAACTCACTTCTTTTCCTTTATAAGAATCCTTTACAACAGCAAAGTCTCCAACACCAATAAAGAATAAATAAGGTGAATGGGGTAATTCCATTTTCCAGCTATCGGTCCTTGTTCCATCCGCGTTCTTAGTTTGAGTAACTAATTTGCCGTTTGAAAGCGTTACATATTTTTCTGGAACTGTTAGGTTAAACTCATCGGTACATTTTTGATTCGGTCTGTCGATAGTTGGTATCCAAACAGAAGTTCCTTCGGTTTCGCCCTGGGTCCATATTTGGGTAGGTTTCTTTTTATCTTCTCCTGTTGGATTAATAAAGTACAATCCTTTTGCATCCGTAATTGCAGCACTTCCTTCCGTTTTGAATTCATTTGGTTTAGCAGTATAATCGATATAGATGGTATATTTTTCATCTTTTTGATAGGTCTTATTCAGTTTAATGTGTAAGAATAAGCTATCATAGTTGTAGGATAGTTTGGTGTTTTTTCCAACTCCAACCAGTTCAACTGCATTAATATTCATTCCTTTTGCATCTAACAGTAAAGAGTCGGTACAATAGAAATGAGGTTTTAAAGTGAGCCAAACTTTACCATTCAAATATGATTTACTATAGTCGAAACGGGCATCTAGTTTGGTATGCACCAGGTCGTTAATTTTTAACGAGGTTTCGCGGTAAATCTTTTTCCAGCCATCGTTAGCTGGTTGGGCCATAGATCCTAGAACCAGGAAAAGGGCCAAAACTGTCATAAATTTCTTCATTGTCAAGGTTTTATCTGAACATAAAGATAATAGTGCGCATCATTTGAACGTTACTAATTAAGTAAAAGGCAAAATTGGGTTGATTTTCGACAAAAACTAAGGATAAGTGTGCTTTGAATATTTCTTCTAATTTTGCATAAAGGATTGATGATGTACCGTTTTACCCTATTATCTAAAACTCTGATGCTATTCGTGGGTCTATGCCTGACGATGGGAGCGGTTGCACAAACAACAAACTTTATTTTTATCCTTTCTGATCAGAAAATGCCATTTGCGGTTCAATTGGACGAAAAAACTTTTCATTCTAATGAGAAAGGATATTTATTGATACCTAGTTTGCCTGCCAGCGAATATACTTTACAACTAAGTTTTCC
>JBAXXT010000142.1:0-2818 GCA_037127755.1 Bacteroidota bacterium | reverse complement strand
GGTTATATCGGTACTCACATAGCGATAGAGCTAATCAATAAAAATTACGATGTTGTCATAGTAGATAATTTATCAAACAGCAATAAAGAGTCAGTTAATAGGATACCAAAAATAACCGGTAAAAAACCAAAGCTTTATATTTTTGATGTACAGAACGCTCGAAAGCTAGACGAAGTCTTTAAGGAAAATAAGATTGATTCTGTAGTGCATCTAGCCGGCTTAAAGGCTGTTGGCGAATCGGTGCGTAAGCCCCTAGAGTATTATGAGAACAATCTTTATTCAAGCATTAATTTATTCAAGACTATGCTAGTGAATGGGGTAAAAAAATTAGTATTTAGTTCGTCTGCTACTGTTTATGGTGACCCGCAATATCTACCTATTGATGAGAATCATCCAATAACCCCAACCAACCCATATGGCCATACAAAAGCCAAGATTGAACAAATACTTAAAGACTTAGCTATTAGTAATGATGGTTGGAAAATTACATCATTAAGATACTTTAACCCTATAGGCGCACATAAGTCTGGGTTGGTTGGTGAGAATCCCAATGGATCGCCTAATAATTTAGTTCCCTTTGTTTCTAGAGTAGCTGTAGGTAAATTAGAAAAAGTCATGATATTTGGGGATGATTATGACACCAAGGATGGTACTGGCGTTAGAGACTACATACATGTGGTTGATTTGGCGCGAGGACATGTTTCTGCAATTGAAAAGCCTGCAGCCGAAAACGTATGTAATGTTTATAACCTCGGAACGGGTAAGGGTTATTCGGTTTTGGATGCCATAAACAAGTTCAAAAAAGCTTCAGGAAGAGATATAGCCTATGAAGTCACAAAAAGAAGACCGGGCGACATAGCCACCTGTTATGCCGACCCAAGCAAAGCCAATACCGAGCTTGCATGGAAGGCAAATATGGGGCTTCAAGAGGCCTGTGAGGATGAATGGCGTTGGCAGTCCAACAACCCCAACGGCTATTAGTTTACCAAGCATAAGCATTGACCTATATGCTATAATATGGCTATATGAAAAATAAAAATAAAAATAAAAAGTTTGTTATTTTAGCTGCTTTAATATTGGTTATTATTATTGCCTTGGTATTAGGACTTAGTAACTCCAAAAAGAAGACTAGCTCTAATAGTCGGGCATCCTCGGCAAGTTCAGCTACCCAAGCTACAGACAATTCGAGTGATAATCCAGCCCCCAATAGTGCTGCAAATAATAATATATCTAGCCAAAGCTTATCGAAGCCAAGTCTTACAATGAGTAGTGGCAATAACGGTCCAGTACCTGCTGGTATTACTATGAACTTCATATGTAGATCTGAACTTAACAGCCAGTGTAGTATATTGCTGACAAATGGGAGCAAACAAACGACTCTTGGGCCTACCAAGATTACTGACAACGGAAGAGGAGATAATTTTGCTTCATTCTACTGGACCTCAGTACCTGGTAATTACAAAGTTAGCGCCCGTAGCGTAAATCCAAGTAGTGTCACTAGCGATTCATCAAATATTAATTTGGAGGTACAATAATACTATGAGAAAAATTATATTCCCACTATTATCGCTAGTCTTATTTGTTCTATCGCTATTAACTTTTGCACCACACGCTAAAGCCTATTCAAACAATCGGCTAATCGATGATACTGTTTTTGATAACTCTGGAACTATGAGTGCGGTAGATATTCAGAATTTCTTGAATCAATTTCCCAACAGTTGTTTAAAAAACTACTCATCAACCTATCCAGACAGCTATTTTAATTATAGCGGATCGGCAAGTGCCGCAACCATAATAAGGCGAGCCGCTGATTTATGGGGTTTAAACCCGCAAGTGATACTTACTAAGCTGCAACAAGAAGAGTCCCTAGTAAAGGGTGATGCTGGATGTGATAACTGGAGATATAACAGCGCTTTGGGCTATAACTGCCCAGATACTACAGGCTGCAATCCAGGTTATGCAGGTTTTAGCCAACAAGTCACAAAAGGATCTTTTCAGCTTAAGTTCAATAAAGAGACTGCAAATGGTAACGTGAACTGGCAGGGTAATGGAGATATTGGCTACGGCGGATATATGACACAGGGCAGTCGAAAGCGGTGTAATTCGTGCCAAACAGTTTATTTTGATGGGTATTACACAATCGATGGAGTTCAGGTGCATATGGATACTGGAGCAACTGCTTCTATATATAGCTACACACCACATGTACCGTCTAGCTTCCCGGGCATATTTGAATCATTCTTTGGTAGCGTGCTGATGCCTTCATATGCTTCAGGTTTTGCTGGCCAATCGTCTTATCCTATTATGGCGCAAGGGGGCTCCTTCACCGGCTTCATACAGTACAAAAACGAAGGCGGGTCTTCTTGGTACGATGACGCCTCTGTTGGTACGGCCCCTTCTGGAACTAAGCCTGTACATCTAGCAACAACTTCTCCCATAAACAGATCTAGCGCTTTTGGCTCATCATGGGGTGGAGATAAGAACAGACCATCCGTTAACTTTGCCGCAGTTTATGAATCAAATGGCACAACATTAGCTGCAGACCAGCATGTTGCACGGCCTGGTCAAATAGTTAAATTCAACATCAACTTTACGGCCCCTAGCAGTATTGGTGCAGGTACATACAGAGAGCGTTTCGTTCCAGTTATTGAAGGATCAAGTGCCATGAACGACGTTGGCGCGTTCTTAGATGTTAGTGTGGTTGAAGGTTATAAAAATTCCTTTGCTGGACAGTCTGCCTACCCATCTATAATGAATAATGAATCCTTCACCGGCTTCATACAGTACAAAAACGAAGGCGGGTCTTCTTGGTACGATG
>JBAXXT010000141.1:0-2826 GCA_037127755.1 Bacteroidota bacterium | reverse complement strand
ATATGTAAAAGTTAAATATACTTAGAGTACCTGGGGCTCGTATTTTAGAATCCTTACTTCATTGCACCAAAATTCGATATTTAAATTATTTAGTAAAACTACCTAAAATAAAAAATCTCCTATCAAATTGTAATACAATCTAATAGGAGATTTTTAGTGCTGTAGGGGGAGGGATCGAACCTCCACGAAGCAGTTAGCCATAGTACAAAGTTCAGTGGTCGACCCTGGTCGCTTAAGTATTGCTACCCTTGCGGCTCTATGCTACGTTTATCCTGTGATCTTCACCCCCGAGACAAGAGGGCATGTCTGCCAAAAATTTCATCACCCCACAGTGTAAAGAACTATTTCTTTGTTTGGAAGACAAATATATAACCGTTCATCCCATTTTTACAAATATTTTAATGAAAATTTATAAAGTATAGATATTCTTTAATATATTGCTTTAATTATTAGATAATATTTAAAATTACGCATCATTATGACACCCAAATTGAACTTAGACAAATTGGACCTGCAAATTATTCAGGAAATGATGGAGGATGCAGAGATTTCTTACGCTGATCTGGGTAAGAAGCTTTTCGTATCTGGCGGAACAATACACGTACGTATCAAGAAGCTCGAAGAATCTGGTATAGTTAAAGGTAAAAAATTATCGATAGACCTCAAAATTCTGGGCTATGATGTAATCGCTTTTATTGGAATATTCTTAGAAAAAAGCTCATTATACGATAGTGTAGCTAAAGAATTGAAGAAAATTCCTCAAATTGTTCGTTTAAACTATACTACAGGTAACTATAGTATGTTTGCGGAAATTGTTTGTAAGGATATTAAGCAATTACGATTTGTTTTACACGACGAATTACAAAAGATTAAGGGAATTGAAAGGACTGAAACTTTTATTTCTCTTGATGAAAGCTTAATTAGAAATGTGGTAATTGCTCCTTAGACAATTGTTTCATTCATTGAATTTTTGAACCATGCAAAACAATTCTTTTAATCTTCAGTCAACAGTGCATTTGCTCCAAACCAAATGGAAACAATTGCTATTTTTTGTGCTGGTTTCTTTACTGGTGGCATCCATCACACTGTTTATTGTACCCAAACAATATTATGCTGCTTCAACTGTAGTTTCTGCAAATCCTAGTCTCGCAGATAAAGCACACTTGCTCAACCAAAATATTCAAAACCTATATTCGGTATTTGGAAGCGGAGATGATTTAGAAAGAATCTATGGCATTGCCAGCATGGATACGGTTTATAAACAATTGGTTGACGAGTTTAATTTAATTAGTTACTACCAATTAACAGGTGCTGATACAAATCGGGTGCCACAGAACTTCAACTTATTACGTCGCAAAGCTGTTCTAGCATTAAAGGAGGATATCAGTATTCAAAAAACAGAATTTGCTCAGTTGAAGATTTCTATATGGACCAAAGATGCAGCACTCTCGGCTAAGATTGTAAATAGAATGGTGGAGATCACTCGATTAAAAGAAGAATTGATTTGGAAATCTGGATATGAAAAAATGCTGGTGAATTTTAATAGGTCGATCGACTCATTGACTAAGATTTATGATGTAATGAGTACAGCAATAAAAATGGAAAAAGAAAATGCATCTCAGATATACTATGTAAAATCCAATAGTTTATATGAACAAATAAATGCACAGCAAAAAGCCGCATCCGAACTTAAATTAGCGATCGACAATAACGCACCTTCCTTGTTTGTACTTGAAACAGCAGTTGCAGCTGCAAAACCAGAAAAACCCAATATTCCGGAAGTGCTGATTCTAACCGCAATAGTTAGTTTGGTGTTTGCTGTATTGGTACTTCTTATATATCATAGAGAAGATTCACTGTAATGTTTTTTAGTAAAATATCATATCAATTTTATACTGCGATCTTCTTATTTTTCATTTGCATTATAGGATCGATTTTTTTTCATTCCTATTTAATACTGTCGATACCCTTTCTTTGGTTGCTGTTACCATTTGCTTTCGAATTTTGCGTGCATAGAACAGAAGACCTTTTTTGGCTATTGATCTTGGCCCTTCCTTTGTCTACTGAATTAAATATCACATCCGCTCTGGGGATTGATTTTCCCGATGAGTTGTTCATGATGTTGTTAACGGGATTGGTATTGATTAAAATTATTCATCAGCCCAAATGGTTTCCTTCAAACCTATCTAAAGAGCCACTATATCTTCTGCTTATTTGTATTATGGGGTGGACATTTGTTAGCGCATGTTTTGCTAATAACAGTCTTATTTCTGTGAAATTTTTTCTTGCCCGAATCTGGTATATCATTCCCTTTGTGTTGATGCCTCAGTTGATGTTGGGATCACAAGTGAGAATTAAAAAATTTGCACTACTAATTTTAATTCCTATGTTTTTTATAGTAGTACAAACTTTGCTGCGACATGCATGGTATGGATTTAGTTTTGTAGATATTAAAAAAACGGTATTCCCTTTTTTTCGGAATCATGTAAACTATTCATCGATGCTGGTTTGTTTATTAGCACCGGCAATTGCGCTTAGATTTTTAACAGCAAAAGAAAATAAGAACAGAAAATGGATCAGCCTTGCAATACTGGTAGGTCTGACTGGGCTATTCTTTTCATATTCAAGAGGTGCATGGGTGGCTTTAATAGTGGGAATTATTTTTGCATTTTTAATGGAATGGAATTGGGTTAAAAAAGTTGCTACTCTTACAATTGCAGTGATCCTAATTGCAAGCTCATGGCTATTTGTGGATTATCATTATATGCGTTTTGCCCCCGATCATGATCGTACTATATTTCATACCGACTTCTCAGAACATATTGC
>JBAXXT010000140.1:0-2855 GCA_037127755.1 Bacteroidota bacterium | reverse complement strand
ATATTCTTTAGAAAGAAATGCTGGCTTAAACAACAGGTATTTGAGGGTACTAAAAAACTTGCCATCGAAATGCGTCATATCATGCATAAAATGGGTAGCCAAAGTCCAAAAGGACTCCTTTGGTTCAATATTCTCTTGTCCGCATACCTGACAAAACCTGCCAGCTACTTCTGCATTACAATTGAGACAATTCTTTTCTTTTCTTTCTTGGTAGTGCGACACTTGTTAACGTTTGACTAAAAATACAGAACTAATTGATTGGAATGGCGTTAAGCAATGATGTTATTTTGAATGTTGAAAACTCAAAATTGTACATTTGACCCATTAAAACAATGACATGAGAGCAATTTCGGTATTAATTGGCCTTTTCTTTTGCGGTTCTGTAATGGGTCAATATTATTATAATGATATTCTGGCTACCCAACAAAGTCAGTTACAATATCAATTATTGAGGGCTAACAAGGTAAAAAAAATAGTTGCTACAAGTTATGAAGACGACAGAACTCCTACAGAAGGTTTTAAATTAACCCAGGAATTGAGCAATGACGGAAAAAAACTAATAACCAGTACTTCAAATATTTCGGGGAAGACCACTGAAACTACCAGTTACTTTGAACAAGGAAAATTAAAGAGCACCCAATCTTATAGTAATGGCATTGAAAATAAAATGGAATATGGGTATGATGCCAATGGCGCCATTCAAATGTTTACTTTAACCACTCTTGATACTGCCATGAATTATCATTCAGTAGAAATCCGGGAATGGCATTCCAATACAAGTTTACATTATACAGATGTTCTTAAAATTAAGAATGGTACAGATTCAAGTTGGGGAAGTTTTGTGTATGATGAAGAGGGCAACTTAGTGGAAGAACATTGGAGAAAGAAAAATAAAGAGATTGAAACCTATTATTACTACTATAACAATGCGCATCAATTAACCGATATTGTTCGATACAATACTCGATTAAAGAAATTAATCCCAGATTATCAGTATGATTATGACGAAAAAGGCAGACCCATACAAATGGTTCAATTAGCCGCAAATGGAAAATATTTTGTCTGGAAATATCGATACAACGAGAAAGGTTTAAAAATATCTGAGACCTGCAGCGACAATAAAAAAATATTAGTAGGAAATATCGAATACCAATATGAATACTAAAAAATAAAAGACATTATATTTCAATTTGTTGACCATGAGCTTTAAAAATAAAATTTCAGTGATAATGTCTGTCTACAATTGCCCTTTTCATTTAATAAAAAGAGCACTAGATTCTGTATTGAATCAAGACTTTCAAAATTTCGAGTTGATTATCATTGATGACGGGAGCAATAATGATACGCAGCATCATATCCTGAATTATACCATTCAGCATGAGGATAAGGTGACTTATCTGAGACATAAAAATCGGAGTCAATCTGAATCTATCAACAGGGCGATTCTCTTTAGCAACGGTGAATACATTACTGTGATAGATGCAGATGATGAATATAAACCCAACCATTTGAGTAAGTGTTTAGCTGAAATAAAAACATACGATTTAATTGCTTCAACTACCGAAACTATTGTTAAGAATGAATCTGATTATTATGTACCAGACCGCTTTGACAAGAATCAGGTAATTCATGTAGATGATTGTGTACTGTTTGCTACATTATTTGGAAAAAAAGAAGTGTTTAAAATGTTGAATTTCGAAAAAATGTATGCAGCAGATGCTCATTTTTATGAAAGAGCAGAACAGCATTTTTTTGTAAAGAAGCTGGATTTGAGAACCTATATTTATTATAGAAATAATCAAGATAGTTTAACTGCAAAATTTAAAACAAATAGTACAGTTGAAAATTGATTTTGAAATACCTAATAATGTTATAGCAGCATCACATATCACTGGAATCTATGACGTAAATAGAAATAACATATTATCAAACGATGATTTTACATTGGTATCTGAATGGGCCGATTCTATTACTTCATTAGGTTTACAGGGCATCATATTTCACAATAATTTTTCTGAAAAAACATGCCAATTATATCAAAGTAATCATATCCATTTTATAAAAGTTGAATACCAGGTTCAATATAATCCCAATGTATTTCGGTATTTGATCTATGCTCAATTCTTAGAGCAATACTCTGGTAGTATAAAAAATATATTTTTTACAGATATATCCGATGTCAAGGTTTTAATAAATCCATTTCTAGAAGATTTATACCTCAATAATCCATCCGCTATTTTTTGTGGAGACGAACCCAAAATTTTAGACAATGAGTGGATGCAATTACATTCTCAACATTTGAGGAGTAAAATCCCCGATTACATTGTTTATGAAACAAAATTCAAAAACAGCACTTTATTAAATTGTGGTATCATGGGAGGGAACATTTCAATCATGCACCCATTTATAAAAGAATTGAGTTCGATTCATCAAGAGTTCAATGCAGATAATAATACCCCTTATACAGGTGATATGGGAGCCTTTAATTATTTGATTAACAAAAGGTATCACGAAAAAGTGATACATGGAAGACCGGTGAACACCGAATTTAAAAGTTATACGGAAGATAATTCATGCTGGTTCAAACACAAATAACTAATAATATAGAGGGCTGGAAATGAAATAAGCCACAATAAATTGATTTCAATCTAATGTGGCTTATCGATTGTGCCTCAGGCGGGAATCGAACCCGCACTCGCGTTGCGGCGAACAGGATTTTAAGTCCTGCGTGTCTACCAGTTCCACCACCAAGGCGCGTCCCAAAAAAAAAATCCCGAGCCGCCAACGCGGACGGGACTTAGAGCGAAAGACCGGGCTCGAACCGGCCACCCCGACCTTGGCAAGGTCGTGCTCTA
>JBAXXT010000139.1:0-2871 GCA_037127755.1 Bacteroidota bacterium | reverse complement strand
TTTTCGTAGACAAGGTTTTGCGCAAATTGTAGTAAAAAACTTAGAATCATGGGCTAATGAATTAGGATATAAAAAGTGTATTCTTGAAACAGGAAAAAATCAACCCGAGGCCATTCAACTCTATCAAAAGATCGGATTTCAAATAATTCCTAATTATGGACCGTATGTAAATGTTGAGAATAGTGTTTGCATGCAAAAAAAAGTAAAGCTATGAAAATCATTGCTCGACTCATCATCAGTTGTTGTCTTTTATGCACGGTAATAAAGCCAATCTGGAATATCAATGCAAGAGTATTATTTAATTGGCGGCATTATTTTTAAACTATTTTTTTTCATATATTTTATTTTGTCAAAAAGGGGTACTTGTAAATATCAAATACTGAATTAATTCATTTTCTAATATTAACTATGCGTATTTACAAATCAGTCATGTTATGTTTATTTTCGATATTGTTTTGCAATCTTGCTTTTTCCCAGAAAGCAACAGATGATTTTAGTGGTAAATGGAAAACCGAAGAAGGAGGCACTATTGAGGTTTCTAGAAAAGAAGCAGGTTTTATTGGAGTTGGGGTGCTTAAAAAAATAGTAGTGTTAAAAGACCTTCAATTCAAAAATGGGAAATGGGTGTCTGAAATGACTAATCCTACAAAAAATCAAACCGCTAATTGCGAATTGCTATTAGAGGGAAACCGTATTAAGATCATCGCTTGGAAAGGCTTTTTTTCAAAAACACTCTACTGGACAAAATTATAATCTCTAAATAAAACTAACGAGTGTTAACTATTGCTTCCAATCCTGTAATTTTACTGCTCAACATAGCAGAAAAATGGCGTATACAGCAAAGCATAAAATTCGAATTGTAACGGCAGCAAGTTTATTCGATGGGCATGACGCAGCTATCAATGTGATGCGTAGGATTTTACAATCGAAAGGTGCTGAAATTATTCATCTAGGCCATAATCGAAGTGTCCTAGAAATTGTTGAATGCGCCATCGAAGAGGATGTTCAAGGTATTGCTATTACTTCTTATCAGGGTGGGCACCTTGAGTTTTTTAAATACATGAAGGATCTTCTTGATCAGAATGGATGCAGCCATATCAAAATATTTGGGGGAGGTGGGGGTACCATTTTGCCTGAAGAAATGAGGCAACTGCATCAATACGGAATTAGTAGGATTTATAGTCCGGATGATGGCCGCCACATGGGACTTGAGGGTATGATTGAAGATGTAATTCAACAATGCGATTTTGAATTACCATCTTCTTTCCATTATTCCCAAGCTTTGAAATTAGAAGAGAAAAAAGATATACGCAAAGTTGCTCGACAAATTACCAATGCTGAGAATGCCAAAAACTTTGAAAAAATTATACTTACGGAGGATCAGAAAAAAATACCCGTATTAGGAATCACGGGTACAGGTGGGGCTGGAAAAAGTTCAGTAACCGATGAATTAGTAAGAAGGTTTTTGCAACATTTTACTGATAAAACAATCGCAGTAATTTCTGTAGACCCATCTAAGAAAAAAACAGGTGGTGCATTGTTGGGCGACCGCATAAGAATGAATTCTATTTCAAACCCTAGGGTATACATGCGAAGTATGGCAACCCGGGATGACAATACTGCATTAAGTGCCTATATGCAAGATGCGATAGATATCTGTAAACATACGGGCTTTGATTTTATTATTTTAGAAAGTGCTGGTGTTGGTCAGAGTGATGCAAGTATTTTGGATTTCTGCGATTTAAGTTTATATATTATGACTCCTGAATATGGAGCAGCTTCTCAGCTTGAAAAAATAAATATGTTGGATTATGCAGATATTGTTTGTATTAATAAGTTTGACAAAGCTGGTGCATTAGATGCTTTGCATGATGTAAGAAAACAATATAAACGAAATCATAATCTCTGGAATGCAAAAGACGATGAATTGCCAATTGTTGGAACTATTGCAGCACAGTTTAATGATCTAGGTGTAAACGAATTATTTATTCGACTCATTAATACAATCGCCTCAAAAACAGGTATACATTTTGGGTCTGATCCGGATACATGGTTAAAGGGAGAGGTTGTAACACAATCACAAATTATACCTCCTAAACGTATCCGCTATTTATCTGAAATTGCAGAACAGAATAGAAGTTATGATGCTTGGGCAAATGAGCAATCCTTACTTGCCAGTAAATTGTATCAGATCAATGGCACAATCGAAATGATTCAAAATAATCCTGCTTTTAAAAAACAGGATGCATTGGATATATTGATTGCCATGAAAAAACAATTTGCGGAAAAATTGAATATTGATTGTAAAAAATTAATTGATCATTGGCCTTCTATTGTTAAAAAATATAATTCCGACTTTTTTGAATATCAGGTAAGAGATAAAACCATTAAGCAATCTTTGGTAAGTATATCTTTAAGTGGAACAAGAATTCCAAAAATCTCTTTGCCTAAATATAAAGACTGGGGCGATATTTTAAAATGGCAGTTACAGGAAAATGTACCTGGAGAATTTCCCTATACAGCAGGCTCATTTGAACTTAAAAGGCAAGGCGAAGATCCAACGAGAATGTTTGCTGGTGAAGGTGGACCAGAGCGAACAAATAAACGATTTCATTATGTTTCTTTAGGACAACCGGCCATTCGATTATCAACAGCTTTTGATAGTGTTACACTTTATGGAGAAGATCCGGCGCCAAGACCGGATATTTATGGCAAAGTGGGTAATAGTGGTGTAAGTATTGCAACTTTAGATGATGCAAAAAAATTATATAGTGGATTTGATCTTTGTGATCCAAAGACCTCTGTGAGCATGACAATTAACGGTCCTGCCACGATTGTACTTGCATTTTTTATGAATGCGGCTATCGATCA
>JBAXXT010000138.1:0-2959 GCA_037127755.1 Bacteroidota bacterium | reverse complement strand
CAGCTGTTGTCATCTGATGAAAGGGTCCCACAATAATGGCCTCTAAATTGTCTGTGATTTTTACTGCCTGATTAGGAAGAATAAAAAAGTTATGATTTGCTGCACTGATATTTTTAGCTGCTGTTAATTGATATAAGGAATCGATTTTTACTTTTAATTCATCCTGCGTCATCATATCTTTCAGCAGTTTTGGTGTTATATAATTCTGCTTACTTCCAATGATCGTATCATTTTTGATATTGATGATGTACAATCCATTTTCTTTAAATGTAACTGACGCATCACCTGTTGGTCCGTTTAGTTTTAAAGCTACTTCAGCGCTGGAAATATTGATGATTTTTTCTTCGTGTCCGCGACCATCTTTTGCTGAAATAGTTTTTGCAGCTTCGTCATATTGTGCCGGTCCCTTGCTCATGATATAGATGCGTTTATTGTTTCCTGCGCAGGAAACAAATAAAACAAAAGCGAATAAAATGACTGCAATATTTCTCATAGTTTCTATTTAAATAAAAATCCCGTCCCGAGAACTCGGAACGGGATTAAAACTAATTCTTTTATGTGAATTAAACTGCTGCAGCAAAACGCTCAGCAACTTTAGTCCAGTTTACTACATTCCAGAAAGCAGCTAAATAATCTGCTCTGCGGTTTTGATATTTTAAATAGTAGGCATGTTCCCAAACGTCTGCACCAAGTATTGGTTGACCTTTTACATCAGCCACATCCATCAAAGGATTGTCCTGATTAGGAGTAGAAGAAACTTCAAGTTTGCCATCCTTTACAATTAACCAGGCCCAGCCGCTTCCGAAGCGAGTCATACCTGCAGCAGCAAATTTTTCTTTGAAGGCATCTAATGATCCGAATGCTGCAGTAATAGCATCAGCAAGTGCACCAGAAGGAGCACCGCCTGCATATGGAGCTAAGCTTTCCCAGAAGAAAGTATGGTTCCAATGTCCGCCGCCGTTGTTGCGAACTGCCGGACTAATCGTACCTGCTACAGCAACCAATTCAGCCAATGATTTTCCTTCATTAGGAGTACCCGCAACGGCTTTATTCAAATTATCTACATAAGCCTGATGGTGTTTGCCATGGTGAATCTGCATGGTCAGCGTATCAATATGTGGTTCTAATGCATCGTGTGCGTAGGGTAATGCTGCAAGTGTAAATGACATAGTTTATTTTTTAAGGTGATGAGGTGCAAATTTAACTGGTTAAATCCTATTTATTCTTACATATATCATTTGTTTCTGAACTCGAAAACTCATTGATGCCTTATCACTAAGTGGATGAGTGGAGCGTAGGGGCTGAAGCCCCAATCACAGAAGTCATCTCAGCCCTAGGCTGAAGCCTAGGGTTAACATCTCAGATAAATTATGTTAACCCCGGCCTTTAGGCTGGGGATTGGATATAGGAGGTTAGATTGGGGCTTCAGCCCCTGCGCTGCGCTCACTTCTAGTTGATAGCCTATACACAAAATGAAAATGTGGAGCGTAAGGGCTGAAGCCCAATCACAGTGGTCATCTCAGCCCTAGGCTGAAGCCTAGGGTTAACCCTTCGATTATCGTTTATCTCTAAAAAAGCTCTGGATCATGAATGCACATTCAGCTTCCAGGATGCCCTTAGTGATTTCTATTTTTGCAGGGAATGGGCCGGGCTCTTTGGTATGGTGGAGGTATCCGTTTTTTGCATCAGATGCGCCATATACAATTCTTCTGATTTTGCCCCAGAAGATAGCACCAGCACACATCAGGCAGGGCTCTAATGTTATATAGAGTGTGGCTTCTGGTAAGTATTTCGATCCCAGTAGATTGAAGGCTGATGTAATGGCCAATATTTCTGCATGTGCAGTGGCATCATTGAGTAATTCAACCTGATTATGCCCGCGCGCAATGATCTTATTATTCATTACAACAACAGCTCCCACCGGTACTTCATCTGCATCATAAGCTTTCTGTGCTTCCTTCAGAGCTTCCTGCATAAAATAAATGTCATCAAATTCTGGCATGTTGCTAAGATAAATAAAGAAGTGAAGAGTGAAGTGAGAAGTGTGAAAAATATGAAATGCAGACGGAAGAGCTTGGTTAAAAGATTTTAGAGGTGGGAGTTTATTTAAAGTTCTTTCTTATTTTTCTGAGAGAAAGAAAAAACTGCGCTCCCTATGTTTTATTTTCAAATTTGAAAATAGTAACCAATTTGGTTACTATTTAGTATCTTCGTAAAACTAGTTTTAGTCATGAACATTTACAACCGTAGTACAATCATTGTTTTTTACACAAAGCACCCTGATTGTAAGGATACATTTGAAAAATGGTATGGCGATGTTTTGGCAAAAAAATGGAAGCAGCCCGCAGATGTAACTAAAGATTTTAATACTGCCCGAACTGTTAAAAATAACAGAGCGATATTTAAAATAAATGAAAATGATTACCGATTAATTGTTGAAATTAATTACCAAAAAGGCTGGGTATTTATCAAATTTATTGGAACTCATGCGGCTTATGACAAAGTAGATGCTTCATCAATAAACTTACAGTAAAAAAAAAGTTGTTATATGGTACTGAAAATTATCCGTTCAAAAAAAGAGTACGCTGTAGCATTACAACGTTTTGAACAAATATTTCAGGCGAAAATGGGAACGCCAGAAAGCGATGAAGCGGATGTTCTAGCTTTATTGATCAAAAATTATGAAGACAATCGTTTTCCAATCGACACACCTGATCCATTGTCAGCTATTCAATACCGTATGGAGCAACAAGGGATGAGTAAGCAAGATCTGGCTGGTATTCTTGGTTACAAAAGCAGGGTTACGGATCTGTTTAATGGTCATAGAAAATTGAATTTAGGAATGATTCGTAAGCTACATACACATTTAAACATCTCTTTTGAGACCTTGGTAAAAGAATACTAGTTTACGATAGATAAAGAAGCTAAGTGATGAGTGAGAAGTGAGGAGTGAGAAGTG
>JBAXXT010000137.1:0-3031 GCA_037127755.1 Bacteroidota bacterium | reverse complement strand
AAAAAAGCAGTTAAAAAAGTAGCTCCTAAAAAAGCCGCTAAGAAAGCAGTTGCTAAAAAAGCTGTTAAAAAAGCAGTAGCTAAAAAAGTTGTAAAGAAAGCCGCTCCTAAAAAAGCTGTTAAAAAAGCAGTTGCAAAAGCAGCTCCTAAAGCAGTTAAAAAAGTTGTTGCAAAAAAACCAGTAGCTAAAAAAGCAGCTCCTGCAAAAAAAGCAGCTCCTGCAAAAAAAGTTGTTGCTAAACCAGTAGCTAAAAAAGTAGCTCCTAAAAAGAAAAAAGCCACTAAGAAAGTAGCTGCACCCGTTGCTGCACCTGTAGTTGCGCCTGTTGCTCCTGTAGAAATTCCATTTACAGAAGCTCCTGCTACACCTGCTGCAGAATAAGCTAGCTCTCAATTAAAAATATCTTACTCCTGCCTTGTTCATTTAGAATATTGCAGGAGTTTTTATTTATTGAACCTTTAAGAATTTTATTTTAAAATAAATTGTATGCGTTTAACGACCCTTTTTATTGCTTGCTTATTTAGTATTTTTTCTTTGGCTCAATCCAATTCAAAGATTGGTGAGAAAACAAAAAATATGCAAAAATTTGATGGCTATTTTAATTTTTGGTGGGATGCATCTTCTGGAAAAATATGGTTACAGATCGACAAATTCGATACAGAATTTTTATATGTCAATTCATTACCTGCAGGTCTTGGCTCAAACGACATTGGACTCGACAGAGGATTAATTGGCAACTCCAGAATAGTTTATTTCAACAAAGTTGGCAAGAAAGTTTTGATGGTGCAGCCAAACTACGAATACCGTGCAGTTACTGAAAATACCAATGAACAGCGGGCGGTTCGCCAATCATTTGCACAATCAATTATCGGAAATTTTGGAGTGGAAGAAGAAGAAAGCGGTAAAGTTTTGGTAGATGCTACCAATTTTTTTCTACGAGATGCACAAGGAGTTGCAGACCGCATTCGTATGATGAAACAAGGAACCTATGTTTTTAATGAAGCCCGTTCTGCTATTTATTTGGCTGGTACTAAGAACTTCCCGTTGAATAGCGAATTCGAAGCTACTATCAGTTTTACAGGTGGAAATGATGCAGGAAAGTTTGTAAATAGTGTAACGCCTTCTAGTGAAGCCATTAGTTTACGTATGCACCATTCTTTTGTGCAATTACCCGACAATCAATATCAACCAAGAAAATACGATATCCGTAGCGGCTATTTCGGTATCACCTATTTCGATTATAGTAGTGCATTTACGGAGCCCATCGAGCAAATGTATATTTCGCGCCATCGGTTACAGAAAAAAGACCCTACTGCTGCTATTAGCGAAGCAATTAAGCCCATCGTTTACTACGTTGATAATGGAACGCCAGAACCTATCCGTTCTGCATTATTAGATGGTGCTAAATGGTGGAATCAAGCTTATGAAGCTGCCGGTTTTAAAGATGCTTTTATCGTAAAAGTTTTACCCGATTCAGCAGATCCAATGGATGTTCGATATAATTTAATTAACTGGGTGCATCGGTCCACTCGTGGGTGGAGCTACGGAGCTTCTATTACAGATCCAAGAACAGGGGAAATTATAAAGGGACAGGTAACACTTGGTTCTCTTCGCATCAGACAAGACTATTTAATTTTCACCGGACTATTATCGCCCTTCGAAACTGGCAAACCTGTTCCCGAAACCATGAAACTTGCGGCACTGCAACGTTTACGACAATTAGCTGCACACGAAGTGGGTCATACATTAGGCTTACAGCATAATTACGCATCCAGTGTAAACAATCGTGCCTCTGTGATGGATTATCCGCATCCCAATGTGGTGTTGAATAGCAAGGGACAAATAGATTTCTCTGATGTGTATACCAATGAAATCGGAGCTTGGGATAAACGTGCCATTCAATATGGGTATACTGATTTTGCTCCCGGCACTAATGAAGCTGCAGCATTAAATAAATTTTTAGAAGATAATACTAAAATGGGATTGCTGTTTATTGCAGATGCAGATGCTCGTGCAGCAAGTGGATTGCATCCATATGCTCATTTATGGGATAATGGCACTGATGCAGCTGATGCTTTAAAACAGGTATTGTCTGTCCGCAAAGTTGCACTCGAACATTTTTCTTCCAATGCTATCGCACCCAATACTCCTTTAGCAAAATTGGAAGATGTATTAGTACCTGTTTACAACTATCATCGCTATCAATTAGAAGCCACTTGCAAATTAATAGGTGGCATGAATTATAGTTATAGTGTTAAAGGAGATGCACAAGTGAAACCCACCATCTTGTCGAAGGAAGTGCAAACAAAAGCTTTAAATGCAGCACTCGACTGTTTGAATCCCGAAACATTAACACTATCGGAAAAAATTATTCAAATGATCCCTCCACGTCCGCCAATGTATTATGGGATTGGGGAATTATTTGAAAAAAGAACAGGTATGAGTTTTGATCCTTTGGCCGCGGCTGAGGCTTTAGCTAATTATGAATTGGCATTTTTATTTAATACTGAAAGAGCCAATCGTTTAGTACAATTAAAGGCTGAAGCAGCAACACCAGGCTGGGATGATGTTCTTGATGCCATCATTCAAAAAACATGGAACGCCGCTCCAGAAAAGGGATTAAAACAAGAAGTTTCAATGCAAACACAACAAATGGTTTTGAGTTGGCTTATTTCTTTAAGCATGAACGAGAATGCTAACTTTCAAGTAAAGTCAATTTGCTTTGATCGTTTACAATCCTTAAAACAGTTTGCCACAGAAAAAGCAAAATCGAATCCGAACTTAAAAGCGCATTATAGTTACGCCATTGAAAGAATCAATAAACCAAAAGACATCATCGTTCCGATTGCAAAAACAATCGCACCTGGAGCACCGATTGGATGTGAGGAAAATTAAAATGTATAAAGAAGCATCTAGAAAATAAAAAAGTTTCCCCTCCCGGGCATGCCCGGGAGGGGTGGCTGGAGCGACTGAGCGAACAGACGGGGTGGGGAGAAGCATGATATTGAGAAAAATTATCTTAAGAAGATAA
>JBAXXT010000136.1:0-3108 GCA_037127755.1 Bacteroidota bacterium | reverse complement strand
AATAACCGTTGGCAAACATTTCTCTTTGTGTTTTATTCAGCGTACTCGACATGATTTTGCTGGTTTCTACAGCATTTGCGACAGCTTCTTTTTTCAATAGTCCAGCAATGATTAATTTTTTAATGGCGTCAATATCCGCTTTTGCAGAATCTATTTTATTGTGATTCAACGTTACCTGATAATTAAAAAAATTCTCAATGGCTATAGATACTCCAAACTTCTCTTTGATTTGATCATTCAATTCCTTACGAGTTGTATTATCATCAAATAAGCCTCCTGGCAATTTATGTTCTTTCATAAAACCTGGCACATGCGCTACTGCATGATCTGCTGTTAAGAAAACAGTATATTGGTTCTTACCTACTGATGCGTCTAAAAATGACAATAGTTTTCCCAATTCTGCATCCAATCTAACATAGTCATCCACCATTTCCCAGGAATTAGGGCCAAATGAATGACCTATATAATCGGGTGAGGAGAAGCTAACTGCTAAGAAATCAGTAGCACCATTTTTGCCTAATTTTTCATTGATCACTGCTGCTTTAGCCATTTCAACTGTTAAGCTATTGCCATAAGGTGTTGTAGCTATTTTGCCATAATCTTTGCCTTTAAACTTTGAAAGATCGTATGGGAAGGCGTTCATTTCTTTTCCAAAAGGGGTTGCTTCATATGTCTTGATATCTTCAGTAGCATAATCAGTATATACAGATTTGTTTAAAACAGTATTCCATCCAATCTGATAAAATGAATCAACAATTTTTCTTTTGTTAAATTGATTTACCCAAGCTGGTAATTCATTCATATAGTAGGAACTAGTTATAAAATCGCCTGTTTTACTATCATACCAATATGCTGCATTCGCTGAATGTCCTGCAGGTAATATAGATCCTCTGTCCTTAATTGCTACGCCAATAACCTTGCTTTTGAAATTAGTAGCTAATCTTAATTCATCACAAACAGTAGTAGTCAGCATGTTTTTAGGGCTCATCTGTCCGGCATCAGTAGTAGTTCCTACACTGGTTACCGTTTTATCTTCACTGCAATACACGTTACGCATTAACTGATTATCCCACCAAGCATTTCCAGTAATACCATGGATAGCAGGAACAGAGCCCGTATATACACAAGTATGCCCACAGGCTGTAACTGTTGGGGCATATGGAATTAAGGTGTTATTACTTGTAAAACCTTCTCCCATCATTCTCTTAAAACCACCATTTGCAGCAAAAAGGGAGTTGAATCGATACAGATAATCCCAACGCATTTGGTCAATTACGATACCAACAACCAGTTTCGGACGTTGAACTCCTGTGGGTTTAGTTTGTGCATGAGCACCAGCAAAAAACAATAGGAAACAAAGAAAACCAAAGATTCTTTTCATGAACAGATATTAAGTTTGTAAAAATAGGTCATAGGCCGCTTATTTCATTTAAACATTAGGTTATTAAGGTTTGTTAAATAAATGGCTTTGCCCATAGGCGTTAAAAGTTTATTTTTGCGCCCTATTGAATTAAGAAATAGTGCAATTATGGCAGATATATTTGAAAAACTGGTTAAAAATTACGGCCCTTTGGGTCAGCACCGTGAAAGAGCACATGGTTACTTTGCTTTCCCGAAACTTGAGGGTGAGATTGGTAGCAGAATGAAGTTTCGTGGAAAAGAAATGATCGTATGGAGTTTGAACAATTACCTGGGATTGGCTAACCATCCTGAAGTTCGTAAAACTGATGGCGAGGCTTCTGTTAAATACGGATTAGCAACACCAATGGGTGCTCGAATGATGAGTGGAAATAGTAATTATCATGAGGAATTGGAGGCAAAGCTTGCCGCATTCGAACATAAGGAAGATGCCATTTTGATGAATTTTGGCTATCAGGGTATTATGAGTGCGATCGATGCTATTTGCGGCAGACATGATGTTATTGTATACGATGCAGAATCTCATGCCTGTATTATTGACGGATTACGTTTACATACAGGTCACCGCTATGTGTACAAGCACAATGATATTGCAGATTTCGAAAAACAAATGGAAAGAGCCACCGCATTAATTGAAAAGCAACCTGCAGGTGGTATTTTAGTGATTACTGAAGGTGTGTTTGGAATGGCGGGTGATCAAGGTAAATTAAAAGAAATTGCTGCATTAAAGAGCAAATATCATTTTCGATTATTGGTAGATGATGCGCATGGTTTTGGAACACTTGGTAAAACAGGTGCTGGTGCCGGGGAAGAACAAGGTTGCCAGGATGCGATTGATTTATATTTTTCAACATTTGCAAAATCGATGGCATCTATTGGTGCATTTATGGCGGGGGATAAAGCAATTATTGACTTTATCCGTTATAATATTCGATCCCAAATATTTGCTAAGAGTGTTCCTATGCCATTAGTACTGGGCAATTTGAAACGTTTAGAATTATTGCAGACCCAACCAGAACTTAAAGAAAAACTTTGGAGTAATGCATTGAAATTGCAAACTGGTTTAAAAGAAAGAGGATTTGATATTGGAAATACAGATACACCTGTTACACCCGTTTATATGAAAGGTGGGGTAGAAGAAGCCACAGCAATGGTGATGGATTTGAGAGAGAATTATAAAATATTCTGCTCCATTGTTGTGTATCCAGTGATCCCTAAAGGACATATCATCTATCGATTGATCCCAACAGCAGCACATTCTGATGCAGATATTAATGAAACCCTTATCGCATTTACTGAAACTAAGGCAAAGCTTGATGCTGGTGCGTATAAATCGGAAGTTATTCCGGATATGGCGGGATAGGATAGATGATAAAGTAAAAAGTAAAAAGTAAAAATAGGAAGGTCTAAAAATATCTTAGCGTTACATATTTTGAAAATATAAAAAGCCTCTGAATTATCAGAGGCTTTACTTTTGAATTTTGAATTTTCACTTTTTGACTTCTTCTACAATTTCTTAATTAAGTCATTCGCTTGTTTAACGTAGTCATCATTTTTAGCTACGGTTGCTAAAGCGATACATTTTTCAGCACTTGCTTTTGCAGCAATTTTATCGCCACTTTCTTTTTCGATTTTAGCTTTTAATAAAAATAACCAGAAACCATTAGGAGTTGCCTCTGTAGCTTTCTT
>JBAXXT010000135.1:0-3136 GCA_037127755.1 Bacteroidota bacterium | reverse complement strand
ATTCTGGCAGGTAATTTTTATTGGTTTGTCAATAATTGGCACTATATCAGTAAATGGGATCATTTAAAACACGCAGTTACTTTAAATCCCGCTTCAGAAGCACAAAAACAACAATTATTGGCTTTGCAACAAACCCAGTTTCCTGCTAGTGATGCAGTGATGAGTCGATGCATTTCTACGGCAATCAGTTTGTTATGGTCTGATGAACAAATCAAAGAAAAAGGAGAAAAATTGGCTGCGGCTATCAGAAAAGTTATTGGAAAGTTCTAAGTGGTATGTCATTAAGTCAATCTCTTCAACAGAAATTATTACAGAAGCTATCTCCTCAACAGATTCAGTTAATGAAGTTGTTGCAGGTGCCTACTGCTAATTTGGAAGAAAGGGTGAAAGAAGAATTAGAAGAGAATCCTGCTTTGGAAATGGGGGAAGAAGGTAATGAGGATGAGTTCGGAGAAGATACGCAAGAGTCAATCGATGACTCGAATGAAGAATTGATGGATGGTAGTGAAGATGATTATGAGAATGCCGACATGACCGAATATATTGTTGACGACGATGGAGAAATTGCCGATTATAAAACAAGGGATGATAATTATCCCGAAATGGACGATCAAAAAGTGATGCCTATTAGAGTGGAAACTACATTTCACGATTTAGTGGTTGATCAATTAGGCATGTTAGAGTTAGATGAAAGAAAATTTAAAATTGCAGAACAAATTGTAGGGAGTTTAGACGATGATGGGTATCTGAGAAGGGAGTTATCCTCTATAGCGGATGACCTTGCTTTCCGTCAAAGTATGGTAGTGGACGAAAAGGAAATTGAAGAACTGTTGGTACAAATTCAACAATTTGATCCGGCTGGAATATGTGCCAGGAATTTGCAGGAATGCCTTTTATTACAATTGAAAAGAAAACTGGGCGAAGGTAAAAGTGTTGCTCTGGCGATTCAAATCTTAAGTAAATACTTCGAGGAGTTTACTAAAAAGCACTACGAGAAAATTCAGCATAATTTAAATTTAACCGACGAGCAGATTAAGGATGTAATCAATCAGATCATCAAATTAAACCCCAAACCGGGTGGAAATATTGGTGAGATAAATAAGGCTGAAACATATATCATCCCAGATTTTTACATTATCAATAATAATGGCAGATTAGAGCTGAGTTTAAATGCGCGTAATGCTCCTGATTTAAGAATCAGCGAAGGTTATCGTGATATGTTGAAAGAATATGAGCGGGGTAGTAAAAAAGACAAGCGTCAGAAAGAAGCAGTATTGTTCATCAAGCAGAAAATTGATTCGGCAAAGTGGTTCATCGATATGATTAAACAAAGACAAGAAACTTTGATTAATACTATGAGTGCTATTATTAGTCACCAGGAAGAATTCTTTTTAACAGGTGATGAAACTAATATGCGACCAATGATCCTTAAAGACATTGCAGAGTTAACTGGCTTAGATATTTCTACAGTAAGTAGGGTAGCAAACAGCAAATTTGTGCAGACTGAATTTGGAACCTATCGATTGAAATATTTCTTTAGTGAATCATTAAGTACTGATAGTGGGGAGGAAGTAAGTACTAGAGAGGTTAAGAAAATTTTAAACGATATCATCGAAGCAGAAGACAAGCGTAAGCCACTGAGTGATGAGATATTGACAGATATGTTACAAGCAAAAGGTTATAATATTGCAAGAAGAACAGTGGCCAAGTACCGCGAACAATTAAATGTACCAGTTGCCAGACTCCGTAAAGAATTATAATGATTTCTGAAAAAACTAAAACTGAAAATATTAAGGACAATTCAACAATACATGTGAGTCCTATTTTAAGATGGCTGGCATCTGCTATTTCTTATATTTTTCATCCTCTGTTTATTCCAACCTATGTTTTTGTTTTTTTATTAAAAGTGTTGCCCTATGAATTTGCCGATATAACCGAATGGCAACTTCAAATGAAATTGTTTGGTGTATTTTGGTTAACTGCTTTCTTTCCAGCTTTTTCTGTGTTTCTTTTATGGCGATTAAAATTTAGCGATAGTATATTTCTTCGTACCCAAAAAGAACGTATAGTTCCATATGTGATCTCGATGTTCTTTTATTGGTGGATGTATTATTTGAGTCGCAATTTTCACGATCAGCCAATCGTGTTGCGTTTTTTCTTTATGGGAATATTTATAGCAACTGTCTTCGGATTGATTTTGAATAATTATTTCAAAATCAGTCTGCATGGAATGGGGGTAGGAGGAGCAACTACTGCCATCATTTTATTCTCTATTTATTATCATTTGAACTTTGGAGGGATCATAAGTATCTGTATTTTATTAAGCGGCATAGTTTGCAGTAGCAGATTTTTGGTGAGTGATCATACCAACAAAGAAATTTATACTGGGTTAGCCGTTGGAATTGGTTGCCAGTTGCTTGCATACCTGTTTATTATGTAAATTATGTTTTACGAGGCTCAGTGCTGAATTCATTAAGATAGATCCGAATCAAAAGTATAAAAAGCGAAATTAAGATTGGTCCAAAAATCAGACCAATAAATCCAAAAAGTTTTAGTCCGACTATCACACCAAAAATAGTTATCAAAGGATGGATATCTCCCAGTTTTTTTTGTAAAGCAAATCGGAAAATATTGTCGGACATGCCTACTACAACGATACAGTAAAGCAATAATATGATAGCTGCAGTGATATGTCCTGAAGTATATAATATGATGCATATAGGAGCATACGCTAATCCAGAACCAATTAATGGAACCATTGACGTAATACATGTAAATACAAACCAGAAACCAAGATCGGCAACCCCGGCAACCCAATAACCTAGAACCGCCACAATACCCTGAACAATTGCTGTAAGCGGAATTCCAATTGCATTACTTATAACTAGTTTTTTTAATTCCGATCCCAATAAATCAACATTTCTGTTTTTCATTGGAATATTATCTTCCAACCAAAATTCCATTTCCTTGCTTCCAACTAGCATAAAATAGAGAATCAGATACATCATAAGAACAGTAGATATGGAGCTGAGTGTGGCGCCAAGAATATCAGGTAAAATATTGGCAATTGCCGAGCTTACTTTCTTAATATTCTCATCACTGATAACTTCAATATGGTAATGTTCTTCCTGAGAAG
>JBAXXT010000134.1:0-3170 GCA_037127755.1 Bacteroidota bacterium | reverse complement strand
GGTCATAACTTAATGGACCACCATTTAGGAACAGGTGCCAGTGGAAGAGTAGAAGGGTATGAAGACAAATATTATTTTGGTCGCCGTGCTAATGGTATTTATATCCCACGTTATAGAAATGTGGGTAACGATAAACGCGATTATGTACGTGGATTTGGTTATCAGGGTGGTGGAACCAGAGAAGGTTGGAATCATCAAGTAGCTGAATTTAGCATTGGTGCTGATTTCAAAGATGCCTTAACAGAACCAGGTGGATGGACAATGGGTATGGGTGGATTTGGAGAAATGTTACCTCATCATGATAATAAAATTTCGATCGATAAAACCAAACAGGATAAATGGGGCATGAATGTCTTAGCTATCGATTGTGAGTTGAGAGAGAATGAAAAGAAAATGCGTAAGGACTGTGTGGATGATGCTATTGAAATGCTTACTGCTGCTGGAGTAAAAGATGTGAAGGGTCATGATGGTGATGGTACTCCAGGAAAAGGTATTCATGAAATGGGAACTGCTCGTATGGGTAGAGACCGCAAATCATCTGTATTAAATGGAAATAACCAGGTATGGGATGCACCTAATGTGTTTGTTACAGACGGAGCGTTTATGACATCATCATCTTGCGTAAATCCATCATTAACTTATATGGCGTTTACAGCAAGAGCTGCTGCATTCGCTGTGGAAGAACTGAAAAAACAAAATATTTAAAATCAATTGTAGTTCAGTAAATTACTGGAGCAAAATTTAAAACCATTTAAATTAAAAAGAATGAATAGAAGAGAAGCCATTTCCAGTGTTGCCATACTGTTGGGCGGAACTTTAATAGGTGCCGGTGCATTTATGTCTGGTTGTAAAACTTCAGATAAAGGAGCAGCAGGATTCAACTTAACCAAAGATGATATTGCATTTTTGAATGAAGTTGGTGAAACCATTTTGCCAGCAACTGCAACTCCTGGTGCTAAAGAAGCAAAAGTGGGCGAGTTCATGAGCGTATATGTGAAAGACTGTTACGATCCAAAAGATCAAACCATTTTTACGGAAGGTTTGAAAAAACTCGACGAGGCATCTAAGAAAAAATCTGGTAAAATATTTATGGACAGCACACCAGCGCAGAGACATGATCTGTTGGTTGACTTAGATAAGGAAATGAAAGACTATCAGAAGTCTAAAAAAGATACAGATCCTAATCATTATTTCAGAATGCTTAAAGAATTAACCTTATTAGGTTTCTTTACTTCTGAAGTAGGTGCTACCAAAGCATTGCGTTATGTAGCAGTGCCTGGTAAATACGAAGGTTGTATCCCTTATAAAAAAGGAGATAAAGCTTGGGCTACTTAGATTTTATTTTAAACATGAATAGGTAGTTCAAAAAAAAATCAAAAGTAAAAATTCAAATTTCAAAAAAAAGGAGATGCATCGATAGACGCATCCCCTTTTTAGTTTTTACTAAGATGACTGTTGCCCTAGCCTAAAGGCCAGGGTTAACATTTTCATTATACTCCTAAACTCCATCCTTCGCGATACTCTCTCTTCACAAACTGATTTGCCTCATCAAAGTTGGTGATCTTCATATTCGGTCCGTCCCAGAGTAGCTTAATGCCACGGCCTGGATGTTCGATAGATCCTTTTGAATTTTTCTTTTCAATATTGTAGCTACGCAATGCCAGGTTACCCATTAGGATACTTTCTGTAAGTGGCCCAGCGATATCAAAATGAGAACTTAAGTTTTTTGCCAAATCTGTACCATATCCAGCAATGGATGCTTCCACCCATGCAGCATAGTGTCCACCTTCACCGCCCTTTACACGAGTAACTGTTTGAGGAACGATG
Organism: Bacteroidota bacterium; assembly: GCA_037127755.1. Taxonomy (GTDB): domain Bacteria; phylum Bacteroidota; class Bacteroidia; order Chitinophagales; family Chitinophagaceae; genus Sediminibacterium. The sequence continues at coordinate 1,343 of JBAXXT010000134.1, read as the reverse complement.
GTTGATTTGGTTAAAGAGGTAGGTAATAATTGTGGGTTAAGACCATAAGTGCCACACATCATTTTACCTTTCGATCCAATGAAAATAGCACCATTTCCACCGTCGCCCATTATTTCATTAGGCCCCAATTCTTCTGGACGCTCCGGTTGTATACCACCATCCATCCAATGCAATTTCAAATCTGGTTTACCATTTTTGCCTTTGAAGGTTAAAATGATATGAGAAGAAACAGGACCGCTTTCAGGGAAGTTAGCTTTGGTCCAGTTAGCGATATAAGGAGTAGAAACACTACACTCAGCACCATCAGGATAACCTAATCCCAATACTGCAAAAGCAGGAGCCATGATATGACAGGCCATATCACCCAAAGCGCCGGTACCATAATCCCACCAGCCACGCCAGTTAAAAGGAATCAGTCCTTCTACATAATCTTTTTTTGGAGCAGTACCCTGCCATAGATCCCAATCCAATCCAGCTGGAACAGCAGGTTTGTCTTTCGACCAGCCAATGCCTTGTGGCCAAACTGGACGATCAGTATAACAATAAATAGTATGTACATCACCAATTAAACCAGCATTGTACCAATCTACTAATTGACGAACACCATCGCCTGAAGATCCCTGGTTGCCCATTTGTGTAACTACTTTATAACGATGCGCAGCTTGGGTAAGCATACGAGCTTCATAAATATCGTGTGTTAAAGGTTTTTGTACATACACGTGTTTGTTCAATTGCATGGCAGCCATAGCAGCTACTGCGTGTTGATGATCCGGAATGGATACAGACACTGCATCAATCAACTTATGTTCTTTATCCAACATTTCGCGGTAGTCTTTATACACTTTTGCGTTTGGATAACGCTTGCGACTCATGGCTGACTGGCGTTCATCTACATCGCATAAAAAAGCAATATCTGCTTTTCCGCTTTTATAGAAATTCCAAAGATCGCTTTCGCCTTTACCACCTGCACCGATACCGGCAACTTGTAATTTATCACTCGGGGCAACAAATCCACGACCAAGTACGTGGCGCGGAACGATGGTAAAACCTGCAAGAGCCAATGCACCATTGCGAATAAAACCGCGGCGCGAATTGTTAATGGGTTCATTTTTTTTCATGGAAGAATCGTTGGTGTTTATAGTAGGAAATTTAAGGAATGAATTTATTGAAATAGTTACATACTTGCGGAATAATTATTTAAACGAAACTGACATTTCTCTGTTATTAAATGAAGGGCACAAACTGTATCTTTAAGATTCATACTATTGCCATATAAAAAAAAGAAATATGACTACCGAATTAGTGAAGCAACTCAAACAAATGCGCCAATACTTCGATACCGG
>JBAXXT010000133.1:0-3199 GCA_037127755.1 Bacteroidota bacterium | reverse complement strand
TAGGTGATTTTTTAATAAACTCAGTAATAAATGTATTAATTGAATTTACTTGATTATCTCTTTTTAAACCTGCTACAGTTAATGCACTATCACTTGCTTTTTGTTTTTGCAAACTATCAAGAAGCCCAAATGCAGTATATAATAAAGAATCATGTGCATGATAATTTTCCATTAATTCATGTAGTGCTAAAGTTGCAGGAGAACCATCTACTTCATACATACGGAAATGGGCCATATCAATTTTTAATCGAATACCCTTACTGTCGTTAACTACAAGAATAGCTGGGCCCTTCTCTAATTGCAAACGATAAAGACCTTCCTCTTTAGCGTGAGAACGCAGTTCAAATGTTCCGGATTTTTTTAATGTGGCCGAATCAAGCACAACAGGTTGCTCACCTGCAAAAGGAATTTCCTGAAGAAATATTTTTTGCTCAGGGGCATTTAATATTCTTCCACTCACAACAAAAGGACCGTGTTTTTTTTCTGCACAAGAAATTAAAACGACTGTTGATAAACAAAGCCAGAGTATTTTTTTCATATTATTTGTGTTTGCCCATATGGGTCTATTTTATTTTTGTAATGCTTGTTCGAGTAGGCTGGTAACTATTTTGGGATCTGCTTTCCCTTTGCTCAGTTTTTTAACTTCACCTACAAATAGGCCAATCAACCCTTTTTTACCTTTCTGATATTCAGCAACTTTATCTGGCATTTTTGCGATTACTTCTTCCACCCATTTCTCTAGTTCATTACTATCGCTAACTTGTAATAAATTAAGAGATTCAGCTATCGCAATGGGAGTAGAATTACTGTCCTCAATTAGTACAGACATTATTTTAGAAGAAGCAATTGAAAAATTTACTTTTCCTTCATCCACTAATTTTATTAATGCAACTAATTTCTCCGGACTTAGTGTTATAAGATCAATAGTGAGATGATGTTCATGTAGCCATTGTCTGATTGGTCCAAGAATCCAATTGGCAACTGCTTTGTAATTTTTAGTAAATTGAATTGCTGCATTAAAATATTGAGCGGTTGCCAATTCTTCTGATAATTGATGGGCATCGTATTGACTCAATCCTAACTCATGCTGATATTTTTCCTGCAATACATTTGGCAAAACGGGTAGTTCTGCTTCAATGCTTTTAATAAATGAATCTGTTAAATGAAAAGGGGCTAAATCTGGATCAGGAAAATAACGGTAATCATTTGCTTCTTCTTTATCGCGAATTGCAAAAGTAGTATCATTAGATGCATCAAAACTTCTGGTTTGTTGTTGAACTAATTTTCCGGCATCTAATATCGAAGCCAATCGTTCTACTTCAAACTCAATTGCTTTTTTTACATTTCGTATGCTGTTTACATTTTTAACTTCAACGCGAGTGCCAAGTTTAGAACTGCCCTTAGGTTTAAGTGAAATGTTAGCATCACATCGCAAACTTCCTTCCTCCATATTGCCATCACAAATCCCCAACCACCTAACTAGTTTCCTGATTTCAGTAACGTATTGATAGGCTTCTTCTGCAGAAAAAATATCAGGTTCTGTAACAATTTCAATGAGTGGTGTGCCGGCTCTATTTAAATCGATACAAGTAAATTGGTCATCTAAATCGTGAATGCTTTTTCCTGCATCTTCTTCCAAATGGATTCTGTTCAATTGTACATTTCTAAAACTACCATCATCTGTTTTTATGCGCACTAAACCTCCTTTGCAAATAGGAGTTGTGTGTTGAGATATTTGGTAACCTTTTGGAAGGTCTGGGTAGAAATAATTTTTACGTGCAAAATAGTTGTCTTTTTCAATTTCACATGAACATGCCAACCCCATTCTAATGGCATAATTCACTGCTTTCTTATTGGTCTTTGGGAGGGTTCCGGGGTGACCTAAAGTAATAGGACTCACATGCGTATTTGGATCAGCTCCAAATACGGCACTGTCTCCACAAAATAATTTGCTGTTGGTAGCCAATTGGGCATGCACTTCTAGTCCAATTACCACATCGTATTTTTCAATCCATGACATAGGCTGCAAAAATAGCTTTCTAACACCATAAGCAGTGTGACCAAAGTGGATTTATGCTTTATTTATAAAAAACCACGCTAAGAATAGCGTGGTAGAAGAAACATGAGAAAAATATTTAAGACGTTCTTGTTATAAATTTGCAGTCTTTATTTTTTTAGGAAACTTAATATCAATGTTCTGAGACTTACCCGCTCTTTTGATTCCGATTTTGAAGGCTTCACCCTCTTTCAAATCTCTTAGTTTGTTTTTTAAGTCATCTACTGATTTAATGTCTTTACCATTTATATCTGTGATAATGTCATCTTCTTTCAGTCCTGCTCTACCTGCCGCCATTTCATCATCTACATCAGTAACTTTAACGCCATTACCTTCCTCTAAGTCTTCGATTTCAATACCCAATCTTGGTCTTCCACCACTATTGTTTCCATGATATTCAAACGGAAAGGATTTGGGGAAGTCTATCGATTTAGGCATATGAAAATTAAAATCGCCATCGTCCATCTTGAAAGATTTAATATTTGTTTCCTTGCGCTTACCTAAAACTGCAGAGGTAGTCTTTTCTTTTCCATCACGTAGATAGCTGACATTTATTTTTGTATCTGGCTTATAAGAATGAATGGCTTCTACCAGTTCTGCACTAGTTTCTATCTTAGTATCATTTATTTTAGTGATGATATCATTGCTTTGAAGTCCGGCTTTAGCTGCAGCGCTTTCTTTGGTTACTTCTGTGATTTTTACTCCTTTATCAACTTTCTCTGTAAGTACCCCTAAAAATGCACCGTTGCTCATCTTTACTTCTGTTTCAAATTCAAAAGGAGGCATGTTAAACTCAAAGCCATCTTTGCCATGAACATTTACTTTAACTTTTCTATGGCTCAATTTCTCTAAGTCTTCTTCTTTCCATTTTTCAACAGGAACTCCATTGATGATAACTTTATCGCCATCTGTAACTACAGTCAAGGTTTCGGTTTTCTTTTCTTCTTTCTGTGCAAAAGCGGCGGTGCTTATAGTTGCAGCTAGTAAAAGCATACTAAAATGTCTAGTATTCATTTGATTATTTTTTTAAGTTTTGAATAACCAAATGTAATAGGATGCAATATTAATTAAGGTTGATGTAAGGTTAATGGAAGTTAAAAAAGTGAATGTAAAAAAGGAAGTGAAGTACCCCTCATGTTCGCT
>JBAXXT010000132.1:0-3202 GCA_037127755.1 Bacteroidota bacterium | reverse complement strand
GGCATTGCATAATGAAAAATTATTTCAATTAAAAGACCACAGTCGACTGCAGCAATTTAAACAAGAGGAACAATCTCTTTTACAGCCACTGCCAAACGTAAGCTTTGTTATAAAGCACCAAGTATCTGCCAAGGTGCAAAAGAATTATCATATTACACTAGGAGAAAACTACCATCACTATAGTGTACCCTATCAATATATTGGCAAACAGGTGAGTGCTGTATACGACACAGATATTGTAGAAGTCTATTACAAACACAACCGTATTGCGTTACATAGACGTGCCTATAAAAAGCATGACTACACCACCACTGGTGAACATATGCCAGCAGGGCACAAGCATTATTATGAACAATTGGGTCTAACACCTTCTTATTTTTTGGAACAGGCTTCCCATATTGGAGAACCCGTGTACCAGTATATGGATAAGGTATTAAAAGCAAGAGTGTTTACCGAACAATCTTATAATGCCTGTAAAGGTATTCTTAGGCTTCATAAACAGTATGGTGGTACTCGGTTAGAAGCAGCATGCACAAGGGCATTGAGTGGCAACACTTTTAACTACAGGACGGTACAAAATATACTCATCAACCATCTTGACCAACAAGATCAGATCCATCAAAATGATTTATTCAAAGTACCAGAGCATTCTAATCTGCGTGGGCCAGATGCGTATCAATAAAACAATATTCTTTACATCACATAAACCAACAAACACATGAACCAACAAAGTACACTAGAGCAATTGCAGGAACTTAAATTAATTGGTATGGCCAAACGCTACGAAGCCATTATTAAACAACCTGTACACCAACAACCAGAACCACATACAGTTGTTGCATTACTTGCAGAAGCAGAAGCTGGATACAGAGTACACCAAAGAACACAGCTTTACTTACGCCTATCCAAGCTACGCTACAATGCTTCGCCCGAACAAATTAACTGTACGCCTGGAAGAGGAATCAGCAAAGAAACACTGGCCACTTTATCCGATGGCACCTTCATTGAAAAATCAGAAAACTTACTCATCACCGGATCTACCGGTTGCGGTAAAAGTTATTTAGCATGTGCTATGGGAAGAAACGCTTGTTTACTTGGCCACCGAACAGTGTATTATTCTATGAACCGGCTCATTGAAGCATTGGTAGCAGCAAGATTAGATGGTACTTATATCCGATGGCTTAACATGATTGCAAAAACACCTTTACTTATTATTGATGACTTTGGATTACAACCGTTAAGCCCAGATATGAGGTTGTCATTATTGCAAATACTAGAAGATCGCTTCGCGAAAGGCGCAACCATTGTAACATCACAACTACCCGTTAATAAATGGTATGAATACATAAATGAACCAACTCTCGCTGATGCGATCTGCGACAGACTGACAGCTAATGCTCATAAAATAGAATTAAAAGGAGATTCCTTACGCACCAAAAAAGTTAACTAGATTTATATCCGCGTCAACACCTCCCTTCGGGTGGTAAACTTTGCACTGAAATGCTGGTAAACTTTGAGTGAAATATCCAATTGGAGTCAGAATGCGTGAAATAAGATCTGCAAAAGGTATTTCTATTGAGTACTTAGCAAACACAAGTGGTATGGATTATTCTCAATTAGCTAGGATGGAGACTGGACAAGTAAATTTTACTATTTCATACCTCTTTAGAGTGGCAGAAGCTTTAGGTGTGACACCTAAAGAACTTTTACCTTGATTACATCAAACCTTCATCAGCTAAACTGTAATACTCACCTTTAGTTGGTGAAAGGATTATGTGGTCAGTGAGCTGAATATCCATGAACAAACTTGCTTCTTTAATCTTCCTTGTTAACTGCTCATCTGCTTTAGATGGTTTCATATTCCCAGAAGGATGATTATGTGCTAAAATAATGCTTGTAGCAACCACTTTTAAAGCTGTTGCAAGAATCAATCTTGGGTCAGCAACTGTTCCACTTATTCCTCCATTTGATGCCACGTAGATACCAAGAACTGTATTTGATCTGTTTAAGTACATTGTAACAAAACGTTCTTGTAAAGCAATGGTATCTGTAGGAAAGAATTCTCTTAGTACGTTATAAGCATCTAAAGATGTTTGGATAACGGTTTTCTTGCTTTTTGTTGGTTGGTAGCTGACACGCAGCTCCGCAACTCGTTGTGTAATTTGTTTCATAATGTGTAAATAAAAACCCAGCTACTTAATGTGTTATAGTTAGTAACTAGACTTGGTTAAAAAATAGTCAATCAAATTATTAAAGGATGCTTTCTCTACTGAGCAATAGAGAGTTTGAAAACCCAGTAGTCCCACCAATCATCATCTACTTTGTAAAACAATCTTCCACCAAATTGAGTTTTTACTTCTCGTACAAATACCCAGGCGTTCCTTTTATGCTTTGATGTTTTACGTCTAAACTGAGCTCTAAATGGAGTATGCAGAATCCCAAGCTTTCCATTATGACTGACAACAAATAAACAAGTTTTATCCTGTGGGTATTCTTCTCTTGGTTTCATAGATTTTAAATATTTAGGAAGCAAACATTAAAAGTTAGCCAAACTTGGAAAGGTGTCATGCGAAGCAGGGTGGAATTTTGCTAGCAGTTAATGAGGGGGTAAGAAGAAGTGTCCTTTTGAGTGGGGCATTTCTTTAGAGATGGTATTATCATCCTCTTATTTCTTTTGTAGAAAGTAGGGGGGTATTTATTTAAAAAGTAAGTGGAGTTACTATAGCTATCTAATGCCAATGCTGCTATGATACAATTGATATATCATGAATTTGATTAGTCATAAGAGGAAGACTAAGCCTCCTGTATAAAGTCTACTTTCTAAGGGTTTCATACTTAGCAAAGTCTGGTGTTTTTTCTTCTAAATACTTTCTTTCAAAATCCCATTGTTCACATTTAAGAAACTTAAAGAACCCAGCATATTTATCTGTTGCATCACTGATGGTAATATCTTCTTGATCAACCTTTGATTTTAGATATTTCTTAAGACCAAGATCAGCTTCAATGTCCAGTAAACTTGATGTTTCCAATTGTGGTGAAACTCCGAACTGTTTCCTATACTCTTGTTCTATGATATTGGTAACAGTTTTCTGATGCTTTTCAGTGGTAACTAAGCTATCATGGATTGAAAAAAGGGGGATACTTGGATCGTATTTATAGACAGCCTTAGCTACCTTATGGAGCAGCATCTGAGCTTCTATTT
>JBAXXT010000131.1:0-3494 GCA_037127755.1 Bacteroidota bacterium | reverse complement strand
TCCTTTAGCATAGAGACTCTATATAGGCTGGCTCCTCCGCTTGCGGAAAAAACTCTCTCGGGACTATTATATTGGCCAGAAATTTCTTCTTTTCTGCCTCTTGGATAAGGTAATCCCCAATTGGTATATTGATCCCCAGTACTGTCTAAATGCTTTTTATCTGCAGATAAAATCTTTGGAGCTATAATACCAACTTTAGGCGACTCTTTAATTACATTAATTAGTTCTTCTAGCCATTTTTTATCCGCCACTGCATCATTATTAAAAAGTGCTATATATTCTGCACCTAACTCAACAGCTTTTTTTATTCCTTGATTCACTCCACCTGCAAAACCAAGATTTTTACTATTCTCAATTATTTCAATATCTGGATAATTTTTTTTCAAAATAGTCAATGAATTATCGGTCGACCCATTTTCAATAACTATTATTTTATTTTTAACTGTTTGGGACAACAAAGAATTAACACATTTTTCAATTGTGTCTTCGCCGTTCAAGTTTGGTATTAATGTGAAGATGGTTGTCATAATATTTTCCTACAAGTTATATAATAACCCATAAGGTGTCCTTAAGTTTCTTTAATGGACAGAAACTATAAGAACCATTTCAAGAATCAAAGAAGAATATTTTTGATTCAGCGGCCTTGATGCTATAAAGACCACCCAATTAAGGGGCTATATGGTCGACTAAATTGAGGTTTTAACATATAATATTTAAACAGACTATGTTGAAGCACCTATTTTCAAAAAAAAACCAAGTTTTGTTAAATGAACTTGTTAGAACCGATTTTAAGTTGAGATATCAGGGCTCTGCCCTGGGCTATATTTGGTCACTACTGAGACCTCTGTTGATGTTTGTGATTCTGTACATAGTTTTCGTTAAGTTACTTAAACTCGGAAACGGAATACCCCACTACCCAGTATATTTACTCTTGGGAATAGTTCTCTGGAATTTCTTTTATGAAATGACTGTTCTCAGCCTAGGCTCTATAGTCGGGAGAGGTGATCTCATACGTAAAATTAATATACCTCGCTGGATAATAGTTTTTTCAATGAGTCTTTCAGCGCTAATAAACTTAATCATAAACCTGATTGTCATCGTCGTTTTTATGCTGCTTGATAACGTGTCACTGAGTTCTTCAGTTTTTTTCTTCCCTCTTTACGTTATTGAAATTTATATTTTTTCTCTCGGCATTTCATTCTACCTAGCTTCAATTTATGTGAAATTTAGAGATGTTAGCTATATCTGGGAGGTACTTTTACAGGCAGGCTTCTATTTAACACCCATTCTTTACCCGCTTTCCAGAATAACAAAACCAATTTTTCAAAAATTGGTTTTACTGAATCCAATAGCTCAAGCAATGCAGGGCGCAAGATATTCTCTTATAACTCATCAAACGATCACTTTTTCTTCCGTATTTAATAATACATATTTTATACTCATACCATTCACGATAGTTTTGATTGTTGTGTATGTTGGGGTCAATACTTTTCGTAAACAATCAAAATATTTTGCGGAGAATATATAGATGAATAATTATGTGGCGATTTCAGTAAAAGACATAAACAAAACTTTCAAACTGCCACATGAAAAAAATAATTCTATTAAAAGCAGTATTGTAAACTTTTATAAATCTAACAAAACTTACGAAAAACAGGTTGCACTAAAAAATATATCTTTTGAAGTCAAAAAAGGTGAATTCTTTGGTATTGTTGGAAAAAACGGCAGTGGAAAAAGCACATTATTAAAATTGTTGGCTGGCATATATGTTCCCGATAGCGGAAACGTAACTATTGATGGCAAAATAATCCCCTTCATTGAACTTGGAGTTGGATTCAACCCAGAGCTAACTGGACGAGAAAATATTTTTTTAAACGGAGCATTACTTGGTTTCAGCCGCAAAGAAATGCTTGAGCTGTACCAGGAAATTGTTGATTTTGCGGAAGTAGAAAGATTTATGGACCAAAAACTAAAGAACTATTCTTCGGGCATGCAAGTTAGGCTGGCCTTTTCGATTGCAATAAGGGCCGTAAGATCTGAAAATGACATCTTAATACTAGACGAGGTTTTAGCAGTAGGCGACGAAGCGTTTCAGCGAAAATGTCTAGATGTTTTCGAACAATACAAGGCACGTAGGCAAACTGTTGTTTTGGTAACTCACGACATGACAACGGTTCGTAATTTTTGCTCTAGAGCAGTATTGCTTAATAATAGTGTAATCATCGAGGATGGTGAGCCAAATAAGATTGCAAGTAAGTATTCAAAACTAAACAACGAATCTATCGATGAAGATATTAAAAGAGGCATTGAGGGAAATCAAGCAAGTATTCTTAAAATTGAGACACTAGATGAATTTGGTAAAAATAAAAAAAATAGCTTTAAGTCTGGTGAAAAAATGACAATCAGGTTGTCATGGCCTTCTGGTAATAAAAAAATACTAAACGCGGGAATCTCGATTGTGAAGTTAAGCGGCGAATATATATTTGGAACGAACACAAATAATGAAAAATACAAACTAGAAAAAAAAGATAATATTCAGTTTGAGGTTAGCCTGGATATTGGACCTGGAAAATACTTCATTATGGCTGGCCTTTTTGGTACTAGTGATCGCAATATGATTGAATTCACAGATCGTGGACCTGAGTTCATGATAATTGATAGTCAAGACCCAAATGTACTTGGTATCACAAGATTGAATCATAGATGGAAGCAATAAACCAGACCATATGAAGGAGAAATATTAATAATGTCAAAGTATTCAAGCAACATACCATCTAGCTTAATAGGTGCCATCGGATGGTTTTACGATGACATTTCCGAAAACTCTACAGTACTAGATGTTGGGTGTAGTACGGGATATTATGGCTCATATATTAAAATAAATAAAAAATGCCTAGTCTACGGAATCGAGTTTAGTGATGACAAGAAAGAGGCGCTTAAAGTCCTTGATGGGGTATATTCTTTCGATTTAGATGGCGATTGGCCTGATTCTATTTATCAGAGAAAATACGATGTAGTATTTTTGGGTGACGTTATTGAGCACTTAAAAGATCCCGGACTTTTATTGAAAAAACTATTAAAACTATTAAAAAAGAACGGAAGGGTTTATATATCGACTCCTAATATTGCTCACATAAGCATACGCCTTGAATTATTGGGTGGAAATTTTGAATACGAAAGTATGGGAATTCTCGACAGCACTCATTTGAAATATTTTACACTAAGCTCGTTGTCTAATCTGGTTAATAAATCTGGATATGATGTTTTGCGCATCGACTACTCGCTAAGTGACTATCCAAAAGAGGTGACAGAAAAATTATTAAATAAATACGGGCTAAGTGCTAATAATAAATTTTGGGATTTGATGAAACTTCCAGAGGCGAGAGCATTTCAGTACAAATTTAGTTTAAGTCCCACGAAAAAGACTGGCAAAAAAAGGTCATTAGTTGTTTCTGAAAAAAAACCTGAACAGTATAAATTAGACTATATAGGTA
>JBAXXT010000130.1:0-3731 GCA_037127755.1 Bacteroidota bacterium | reverse complement strand
GCTTGCATGGCAGCTCCAGTACCACGGCCTCCACAGCCTACTAGTGCAATTTTAATTTCATCCCCTGCACCTGAGAAATAATTAGCTCTGGAAATAAATGGTGCAGCAATTAGTCCGCCTGCAACAAGAGAACTATTTTTCACGAATTTTCTGCGTGAATCATGATGGAAAGCATCGTTAGACATAACTATTGTTTTAAATGTTTATAGACCCAAATAGTTTTTAAAAAAAGCATTTATTATTTCTTGAGAAGGAGCAATTTGTGGCCTCACTAAACGAAAGCCCACATTTTTTGCTTCTGTGAGCCACCACTTACTCTTAGGAATTTGCGGATCCCTTCTGTTCCATGCTGGCTCTGAATGAAATCTTTTTGCCGACCGAAATGCAGTACCAGATTCCATAAAACTTCCTCCTCTTAATGATTTTGGATACTTAGCACTATTTACTTCTGTTACTGGATTCTTTGCGTTGTTTTCTATTTTATTATATCGTTCAGGATCGTAATGGTCAAGCGTCCATTCCATTAAATTACCTAAAATATCATATAGCCCCCATGGATTTGGTTTTTTTTGTCCCACTTTTTCATACTTGTCATCTCCAGAATCAAGATCCCAGGCATATTCTTTTAATTTGTTTTTATCGTCGCCAAAAAAATAAGCAGTAGTTGTTCCTGCACGACAGGCATATTCCCATTCTGCCTCAGTGGGTAATCGATAAAAGACACCAGTTTTTTGATATAACCATCTGCAATACATCAGTGCAGCTCTTTGGCTCATGCTATTGGCGGGATATCCTCCTTCTTTTCCCATCCCCCAGGAAAGATCAACATATTGGGGACTAGGTCTGGTGATCGCGTCCAGATCTGAGTTCATACTTGTCTGATCATCTTTCAAAAAAATATCAAATTGATCTCTTGTTACTTCATAGGCGCCTATCCAAAAAGCATCAAGCTGAACTTTTTTCTGAGGACCTTCATCTGCATCTCTTTTTAATTCCGTTAAGACACTTCCCATCAAAAAAGTTCCAGCTGGTATTGGTACCATTTTAAACTTTTGCATACTACCCGTAATAGGCTGTTCATAGGGCTTGAAATCGGTAGAATTTGACTGAGCAAGAGTGCCAGTAACGATTGCAATCAAAGTAAGAAGAAAAGCAGTTTTCAACGAAAAAAATTTATCAATCAAGTTAAGTATAAAATTGACTGCAGACAATTTCTTGATAAGATAAATCACATTTTATTTTTTCCAATATTTCTTAAAGCCACGGGTTTGATAAATGTTCATTTTACTATTATCAATGCTGCTAATAAATAATTCAGCATGCTGTTCTCTACAGATTTTTTTTGCTTCTCGGATGGATAAAATACTACAGGCAGTAGCAAGCCAGTCTGCCAGGGTGCCGTCTTTGGCTATAATTGTTACATTTCTTTGGAATTCTACTCCATAGCCAGTTCTAGGATCGATGATATGCGAATATTTTCTGGCATTATGTACGATGTATTGATAAGCATCTCCTGAGGTTGCCACTGAATAATTAGCTAGAGAAAGTTTTTTCTTCATCAAGTCGTCTGTGGTTTCTGGAATGTTTATACCAACAAGCCATCCCTCATTACCCTTCATAGCATTACTCATAGCTATATCACCACCTGCGTCTGCTAAAGCTGCATCTATTTCATGAGCCTTCAAAAAATCAATTACTTTCTGCGCAATATAACCTTTGGCAATACCCCCTAAATCAAGCTTCATTCCTTTCAGAGGAATTGAAATCTGATGTTTAGGAATATCCCAAAGAATTTTATGGAGACCGATTAGTTCCAACGTCTTTGTTATGATTGAGGAATCGGGGAATTCCTGTTTTTTTCTTTTCACTCTCCATAAAGAACTTAAAGGACCTATGCTAATATCAAAAGCATGCAGGCTATTTTCATATGCAAGTTTTGATGCTATGAGAATATCCCATAAAGCAGGTGAACAGGATTGAAATCCATTTCCTGCACTCTTGCTAAGCTTACTCAGTTCACTGCTACTATCGTAATCGCTATAAATATGGCTGAAAGAATCAATCAGAGAAAAACTTGCTTGTGCAAGATGCAATGCTTTCACACTGTCTTCCGAAACAAGAATAAGATTAAAAGGTGATCCCATCTTATTTTCAACGAAATGGAATTTTCTAGTCTGACTAAACACATTTATTGCAGAAAAGAACCAAAATAGTATGAAAATATATTTTCGTAGCAAAGCGGAGTTTTAAAATCTAATGGTTAAATTTAATGACTAATTATTAAAATATGGAACGTAGAAAATTCATGCAACAAAGTTTATTGGCTGGCGGTTCAATATTTGCAGCTTCAGATGTTTTGGCTTCTAAAGCACATTCCGACAGATGGGAAGATAGTACACCCTTTCATTGTAAATATGCAATACACGATGGGATGTTTAATAACCTGGCTGGAAGAGATTTTATTGATCAAATAAAATTTGCATATGGCGTTGGCTTTAGGGCGATGGAAGATAATGGCATGATGGACCGAACTCCTGCAGAGCAACAAAAAATCGGAGATACTATGGCTAAGCTGGGAATGGATATGGGTGTGTTTGTGATCAATTATGATAACTGGCCATTACAAGTGTCAATGACCAGTGGTAATAAAGAATGGAAAGAGAAATTTGTAGCAAGATGCAAACTTGCTGTAGAAGTAGCTAAGAGAACTAATACAAAATATATGACTGTAGTTCCTGGGAATTATGACCATCGTTTGTCGCTCGATTTTCAATTAGCCAATGTAATTGATGCATTAAGAAGAGGAACTGAAATTTTAGAAAAACAAAATCTTGTAATGGTTTTAGAACCTTTAAGCGATACACCTGAGTTATTTTTAAGACGCTCTGATCAAAGTTATGCGCTGTGCAAGTCTATCAATAGTCCTGCCTGCAAAATTTTATTTGATATGTATCATATGCAACGCAATCAGGGAGATATGATTCCTAATATTGATAAAGCTTGGGATGAAATTGGATATTTTCAAATTGGAGATAATCCTGGAAGAAACGAACCAGGCACAGGTGAAATTAATTATAAGAATATTTTCAAACATATTCATGATAAGGGCTATAAAGGTGTGTTAGGAATGGAGCATGGAATTGCAGGCCAGGGTAGGGAAGGCGAAATTGCATTAATTAAAGCTTATCGTGAATCCGATTCATTTATGTGATAAAAAAAGCCCCGGGTTTATAAACTCGGGGCTTTTTTTATTTTATAGCTTTTCTTAGATACGACCATTGCTTTAAACAATCTCTTGCTTCTATAGCAGGATACCCCAATACTTTTTTACCATCTTCTACATCATTGATAACGCCAGACATTCCGCCAATCAAAACGCCATTGCCAACGGTTACATGATCTGATACACAAACCCCACCTCCAATAATAACACCGTCGCCAATAGTTACAGAACCCGCTAATCCACTGCTTCCTGCCATTAAACAAGATCTTCCTGTTTTGCTGTTATGACCTATTTGTACAAGATTATCGAGTTTTGTACCATCACCAATAATCGTTGAGCTAAATTTAGCGCGATCGATACAAGTACTTGAACCTACTTCCACATAATTGCCCAGTACCACATTTCCAATATGAGGAATCTTTACTAATCCATGACCGTCTGCACTTGGTCTGAATCCAAATCCATCAGCACCAATCGTTGCATTTGGATGTATGATACAATGATGACC
>JBAXXT010000129.1:0-3805 GCA_037127755.1 Bacteroidota bacterium | reverse complement strand
GTATGATTCCTTGTGATAAATTGATGTGAATGATCGGTACTCCATGTCGGTTGTTCACATCAAAACATGCTTTGGCGTATTCGCCCAAAATTTACTAATAAGTATTTATTCAAAACGTTGGTTATCATGATTGAAAAGGCTAATGAAAAAGATATTCCCGAACTTTTAAAAATGGGGGAATGTTTTTTTGTTGAAGCCAAACAAAATGAATTTTTTGAATGGGATGAGGGAAATTTTCATTTGGCATTAAAAGACTTAACAAAAAACCCGTTTGTTTTTCTAGTGGCAAGAAACAAAGATGAAATAATCGGGGCTGTTTGTGCAATTTTATTCCCACTTTGGTTCAATAGATCCATCATTGTTGCACAAGAATTATTTTTATATGTGAAGCCAGAATCACGTAAAGGAATAGGTCTAAAGTTATTAAAAAAGTTAGAAGAAGAAGTGAAGAACAGGAATGCTAAAAATTTAATCATGCTTTCATTTGAGGAAATGCCTTCGTTGGATAAACTCTATGAAAGAAATGGTTATAGGAAATCGGAAAAGACAGTCATAAAGAGGTTATAATGGCAGTTGCAACAGGAACGGCATTAGCAGCAGCAGCGGTGGCAAGTGCAGCGGCTAACGCTTATGGGTCATCAAATGCAAGTGATGCCGCAGAAAATGCAGCAAATATACAGGCGCAATACGGCCAAAATGCTATCAATGAACAACGCAGACAGTTTGATATCAATCAGAAGAACCAAGAGCCATTTTTAAAAACGGGACAAGCTGCCAACACGCAATTGAACTATGGCCTTGGACTCGGTGGTGCAGATCAAACAAGTGGTCAAATGGGTGCATCAGGATCACTTTTAAAGCCTTTCACGATGGCAGATTATCAGCAAGACCCGGGTTATCAATTTAGGCTCTCAGAAGGACAAAAAGCTTTGGACCGTGCAAGTGCGGCTGGTGGTAAATATTTTAGTGGTGGTGCTATCAAAGGCCTTACAGACTACAATCAAAACAGCGCATCGAATGAATACCAAAATGCTTACAATCGTTACAATACGAACCAAACAAACACCTATAACCGCTTGGCAGGGGTGAGTGGTGCAGGTCAAACCGCAGCTAATAATTTAGGCACCACAGGTCAGGAAAACACCAATCAAATTAGTGCGGGACTAACTGGCATTGGGAATGCTCAAGCGGCTGGTCAGGTGGGTAGTGCTAATGCATGGTCAACAGGTTTGAGCAATATTGGGAATAATGCATTATTTGCATCATCTATGTATGGGATGAAAGGTTGGGGAGGAAATTCATAATGCCATTAGATCCATCTATTCCCTTACAGGTTCAAAACCCAACCATTGATTTAGCTTCTCAATTCGGCAAAGCGCAAGAAATGCAAAATGCACAGGTTAAGAACCAGTACATGCAAAAGCAGATTGAAGGTGCTGACACTGAAAACCAATTAAAGCAATTACAAAATCAATCGGCGCTTATTGATTACGGCACTAAGCTTCATGGCATGGCAACGTCAGAAAATTTCCCTCTTATTCGACAAATGGCTATTAAAGCCAAATTAGGAACGGAAGAAACCATACCCAAAACTTATGATCTGCCATGGCTTTCGTCTATTGGAAATGAACTTGAAATATCCAAACAAAAAAATGAATTAGAGAAAGAACAGGCTATGACAAAAATGTATAATGCTCATGCCAAGTATTTTGATAGCGGTGGAGGTGTATCTGGAGGTGGCGCAACTGGTGCAAATGTAAGAGCATATATGAATGATCCAGCATATCAAAAAGCATGGTCTCAAATGTATGGCGGGGGCATTCGTAACGGCTGGACCATAGACGAAAATGGCGAATATGCCCCCACTCCAGGTTTCAATGAAACATTGAAAAGTAAAAAATATTCTGAGACCATGGGCACCCAAGATGCTAAAATAGATACGGGATTTGAAAAATCCCGCCAAGAATCTCTAGGCAAAGAAGCCCCAATTCTTGAAACAGGAAGGAATCAAGTTTCTAATGTTTTGAGCAATCTTAGGTCAAATTATAACGCTCTTGATAAACTAAAATCAGTTGTAAATACACAAAATACTGCTGGTCAAAATTTATCTGCTTCAATCCGTCAATCTACTCCGGGTCAATTTGTTGGTAAAACCATTGGAACACCAGAGCAATCAATAAGAAATAAAATTAACGCCGATATTCCAAATCTAATCAACTCTATGCGAAAAGCAACGGGGATGTCTGCAAAAGCAATGGATAGCAATGCTGAACTTCAATTCTATCTCAAAATGGCGACAGATCCAAAAGTAGATGTTCAGGCCAATCTACGAGCATTGGATAATATCGATGCCATGATGGGCCGTTCTGCCCCATTACCAACGGGCATTAATGGGCGTATTTCATCACAAAACAAAGAAGCCGCTTCTCCAACCGTAGTAAAAGCCTCAGATTATTTCCAATAGGACTAAAATGCCAATCGTTGAAATGCCTAACGGCGATCATGTTGATTTCCCTGATGATATGCCTAAGGAGCAGATCAAATCAATGATTGCGGTTAAATTTCCAGAATTGGCAAAACAAGCAACTTCAACTACAGAAGCACTTCCCGGTTCATTAGAGCAAGAACAGCGGTTAAAAGAGCAGCCAACAACGCTGAGTTTTGACCAAGGATTAGGCCTTGGTATGCGGCAAGGTTTTAAAGATGTTGTGACGGGGATACCTCAAGCCTTTGAAGACGTGGCTGGAACAATGTCACATAGCAAAGATCCACGCATGGCTGGCATTGGATCATCTCTTTATAATCGTGAGTTTCGCGCAACTACACAAGATGCTCAAGCCATGAATGAATTGAAGTATCAAGCACAAACGGGTGACTCTTGGGGTTCCGGCTTAGGAAGAGGCATTGGGCAAGCTGCAGCAACTTCACTTATTCCGGGTGGAAATATCATGAATGGAGCGGCGGCATTTGGACTTCAGCCTAGTCAAATGCGTACTACACCTGAGGAAGCATTAGCGCAACGTGGTGAAGATGCCATGACGGGCGCGGCTGTTGGTCTTGTTGCTCCTTCCTTAACAAAAATGGCATTAAAAGGTGCTGGAAAGGTAGTTGAAAAGATTGGTCAAAAAGCTGAGCAAGCTCCAATTATGGAATCAGATACTGTAAGGGAGATGGGTCATCAAATCTATAATGATGCAGCAGAGAAAGGCGGTGCTTTGAAACCTGATTATGCCAATAAATATTTTGATGAGATGGCTAAAACAACTCAAAATGAGCATGGTAAGGCTACAAGGGGAACGGATGAAATAAGTTCTCTTAATGAAAGATGGCAAGCCTTAAAAGACAAGCCTATCACGCTAGAAAGCGCCCAAGCCATGAGCGAAGGAATGAATGATATTGTTGATAATTATGTTGATCCTGTCACGGGAAAACTAAAGAAAGAAGGGCAACGTATTTACGATGCTCAAACAAAATTCCTTCAACATATCGAAAATGCCAAAGACGATGATCTTATTGGAGGCAAAGAAGGTTTTGATCGCTGGAAAGAGGGTAAAAAAGTCTGGTCCGCAGCGATTAAAACGGCCGACATCGAACGAATCATTGATCGTGCTGAAATGATGGATAACCCAGCAACTGGAATAAAGAATGGCTTTAGGACATTAGCAAGAAGCAAACGCATGAATGGTTATACTGATACTGAGAAAGAAATGGTACGTAAAGCAGCGAGGACAGGCATTTTGAGCGATCCTTTACGCACAATGCTAGGTAGTCGATTAATTTCAAGTATGGGTGGATATGCCGCAGG
>JBAXXT010000128.1:0-3847 GCA_037127755.1 Bacteroidota bacterium | reverse complement strand
CAAAAACAATGATTGCTTCAGATGGTATGCCTTATGCTCCTTTGGCACATCCGCGCACGGCAGGAACATTTTCCAGGGTATTGGGGAAATATGTACGGGAAGAAAAAGTAATTGACCTTATGACTGCCATCGGCAAAATGAGCTATTTGCCCGCAAAAAGATTAGAAACAATTGCCCCATCCATGCATCTTAAGGGTCGCTTGCAAGTTGGTGCTGATGCAGATATTTGCGTTTTCAATCCAACTACAATTACAGATAAAGCCAGTTTTGAAAAAGGTTTAGCCTTTTCAGAAGGGATGGAATTTGTTATTGTAAATGGAATATTGGTTTTAAAAAATGGAAAAACACTAAGCAATACCTTTCCAGGTCAACCCATTTATGGGAAGTTTAAAAAATAATCGGATGAAGGGCCTTTAGTTATAATCTGCTATTTATATAGTTTAAGACCTGGAACCTTTAAATAAAATTTAATTATGAGTTTCGCATAATAATTAGCAACTTAGGGATTCATTTAATAATTCCCATGCGCATAATTTGTATTTTATTTTTTGCATTATCCCTATTGTCTTGTAACGAACGCAATACCAAAGAAAATAACACGCTAACATCATACTTCAATTATTCGGATTCTATTGAATCTGGAGGAGTTAGATTGATTCCGATTCAAACCCCTGTTGGGAACTTTAAAGTATGGACCAAACGTTTTGGAACTAACCCAAAAATAAAGATTCTATTATTACATGGCGGTCCAGCTATGACGCACGAATACATGGAATGCTTTGAAACCTTTTTCCAAAAAGAAGGTTTTGAATTTTACGAATATGATCAATTAGGATCTTATTATAGCGACCAACCAAAGGATAGTAGTTTATGGACTACAGAACGTTTTGTAGAAGAGGTAGAGCAAGTGCGAAAAGCTATTCATGCAGATAGCAGTAATTTTTATGTTCTTGGAAATTCATGGGGCGGTATGCTAGGGATGGAATATGCATTGAAATACCAAAGAAATATGAAAGCATTGTTAGTGGCGAATATGGTAGCTAGTATTCCTGATTATGCAAAATATGCAGAAAATGTATTGGCAAAGCAAATGAAGCCAGATGTTCTTACTGAGATTAAAGCAATAGAGGCAAAAAAAGATTTCAAGAATCCACGTTACATGGAATTATTATTACCAAATTTTTATCGAGAACATTTGTGCCGTTTAGATGAATTGCCTGACGCAGTTAATCGCGCCTTTAAACACACCAACGAAGATATCTACACAATGATGCAAGGACCCAGTGAATTTGGCACCAGCGGTAGACTTGCAAACTGGGATATTAAAGACCGTTTAAAAGAAATTGCAATCCCTACATTAATGATTGGAGCAAAACATGATACAATGGATCCCAAGGCAATGGAAGAACAAAGCAAAATGGTTCAAAAAGGAAAATTCCTTTATTGCCCAAATGGAAGTCATTTATCCATGTGGGACGATCAAAAAGTATTCATGAATGGGGTTATTCAATTTATTCTAGAGGTAGATGGAGGTAATACAAGTCATTAAAATCTAAAAATACAATCATGAAACCAATCATTAGATACCCATTAGCGGTAATAGCTGGTATTATAATAGGCGGCTTTGTTAACATTGGAATTATAATTTTAGGGGGACACCTCATTGCTGCACCAGCAGGAGTTGACGTAACCAGTATGCAAAGCATTAAAGCATCTCTATCACTTTACGAGCCCAAACATTTTTTAATGCCATTCCTGGCGCACGCATTAGGAACTTTTGTGGGAGCAATGGTAGCCGTAAATATTGCTAAAACCCACACCCGTTTATTTGCATTTTCAATAGGAATTATTTTCCTTGCAGGTGGGATTACTAATTTTTTCGAACTACCCAATTCACCTGTTTGGTTTATAGTAGTAGACTTAGTTCTTGCATATCTACCAACTGCTTATTTGGCTGAAAAAATATCAACAAAAAATTAATAAAACTTCCACAATGGCAAAAAACAAAACAACAGAAACCATTGCAAGTGTAAAAGATTTTATCAACACAGTAAAAGATCCAGTTAAAAAAGCGGACAGTCTTGCCGCAATTGAATTAATGCAATCTGCAACAGGTTTTGAAGCGAGAATGTGGGGGCCTTCCATCGTAGGCTTTGGATCTTATCATTATGTGCATGATAGCGGCAGGGAAGGTGATATGCCCATTGTAGCTTTCTCACCACGAGCAACTGGTCTCGTTTTTTATGTGTCGCTCAATCCTGATGAAAGAGAAAAGTTATTATCAGAATTAGGAAAACACAAAACAGATAAAGGTTGCATCAACATTAAGAAGCTTGAGGATGTTAAGATACCTATTTTAAAAAAAATGATACTGGCAACTGTAAAAAATAGAAAAATAGGAAATTTGAAATGCTAACTATATTTACCAATTATGAAAACTTTATTCGACAAATCAGTTTGTGATGAACTCTTACAACGTATCGATCAATTAAGTCCAGATAGAAAAGCACTATGGGGAAAAATGAATGTCACTCAAATGTTAGCCCATTCGGCTGCTGGCATGGATATGGCATCAGGAAGACTTAATATTGATCGTGTATTGATTGGAAAATTAATTGGGAGATTTATAAAATCAATTTACACCAACGAAACTCCTTTTGGCAAAAACTCCCCTACTGCCCCTGCATTGGTAAAAAAGGATGCATCTGATTTTGAAAAGGAAAAAGCGAATTTAAAAGCATTGATGCAGGAATTTTCAAATGGTGGAATAGAAAAATGCACCACGCATCCACATCCCTTTTTTGGCCAACTAAAAGCAGAAGACTGGGGCATCGGCATCTATAAACATACGGATCATCACCTGCGACAATTTGGAGTTTAAATGAATTTATTTGAAAATAATGTTGACAGCTCCATTAATTTATTGCCCTACGATGGCACTGTAAATTATTATGGTGTTATTCTTAAAAGCGATGAAGCAAATTTTTACTACTCTGCTCTTCTTAACTCTATTGAATGGAAAAATGATGAAGCAATTATTTTCGGAAAAAAATATATTACGAAACGAAAAGTGGCATGGTATGGCGATTTACCCTATGAATATGCTTATTCTAATACCACAAAAAAAGCGCTTCCCTGGACTAATGAATTGCTTGAATTAAAATTAAGGATTGAAAAAGAATCTGGTGAACAATATAACTCTTGTCTATTAAACCTTTACCATAATGGTGACGAAGGAATGGCATGGCATAGTGATGCAGAAAAAGATCTGAAAAAAAATGGTGCCATTGGATCCCTAAGTTTTGGAGCAGAACGAAAATTTTCATTCAAACACAAAGAAAACAAAGAAACAGTTTCTGTTTTGTTAGAACATGGAAGCTTACTGGTCATGAAAAATCAAACCCAATCACATTGGCTTCACAGATTACCACCAACAAAAAAAATATTTCAACCAAGAGTGAATTTAACTTTTAGAACTATCATTGAATAATACAGGGTCTTTAGTTCTTTTAATAAAATAATAAATAACTTATAAAATTATTCTTATGTCTTCTGAACTTAACATCGTAAACACTATTGATATTAATTCACCCGCTTCAACAGTTTGGGATGCTTTAACAAATCCTGAAATAACCCAAGCTTATATGTTTGGTTGCGAAACCGTTTCAGATTGGGAGATAGGATCGGAGCTTTTATGGAAAGGTCAATATCAAGGTATGGAAATGATATTTGTGAAGGGAAAAATTTTAGAATTAATCCCCAATCAATTATTAGTCTACACAGTTTTTGATCCAAACTCAACAATTCCGGATATTCCAGAAAATTATTTGAATGTTACCTACCAATT
>JBAXXT010000127.1:0-3989 GCA_037127755.1 Bacteroidota bacterium | reverse complement strand
TAACGGTGTAGGGTCTCAGATGCTAGGTTTTTCGGACGTGGGTTCGACTCCCACCCCAAACGTTGAAGCATTTAACCCGCTGATTATTTTTAGTTTTAGGGCCTATTCCAGCAATTGGTACAATATCCAATTCGCGGGAGTAGGCTTTTGCATTTCCCCTACCTACAGCAAATCAACGAAATATATTACTTCCGTACTCGAATCCCTTTTGACCTTCAAGAGTGCTTTGATAATCAGGAAATCAAGCGTTCTCTCCGTACCCGCAACTATCAACTTGCCAAGAGCCAGGCTATTGCATTGACGTACAAGGCAGAGCAGCTTTTTGCTATTTTACGCTCGGGTATGTTGGGAATGGAAAGCATCCCCGAATATATGCAGAAGCATTTTCCTTTAAAGAAGGGCAAGCCTAAAGAGGCGCGGAAATCCTTTGAATTGGAAGATGTAATAAAAGCGTATATCCATGAGCACGTCACGCTAAAGAAATGGACTGAAAAAACGTGCTTGGAGAATGAAAGCATTCTCAATCTGTTTATCAGGCTATTGAGCACCAATGATATCAGGCGTATTTCTCGAACGGTGATGATTGAGTTTGTGGAAAAGCTAAGGCTGGTTCCCGCGCACCTGAATAAAAAGCCGGAATATAGGGGCAAGAGCATTGCAGAATTGTTACAGACACCAGATTTGCAGACGCTAGAAACCAGAACAGTCAATAAGTACATGTCGAGAATCAGCAGTCTGTTTATTTGGAGTGTTCGGCAAGGCTATTTAGCCAAGAATCCGGCTGAGGGCTTGTCTATCTCTGAATCTATGCGGGAAGATGAAGAGCGTGAAGCATACAGCAAAGAAGATATTTTGCGTCTATTGAAAAGTTTGGAGGGTATCCCTGAAGATAAGCCTGAAAGGTATTGGATACCTCTTGTTGCCCTATATACTGGAATGAGGCTTAATGAAGCTTGCCAGCTCTATACGAATGATGTAATCGAAATTGACGGGGTATGGTGTATTGCAATCAATTGCAATGGAGATAAAAAGCTGAAAACGGTTGCAGGCAAACGTGATATTCCGATTCACCCTGAATTGATTAGGCTCGGTTTTCTGGAATACCACCGCAAGCAGCTACAGCGGGGAGAAGAGAGATTATGGACGAATCTAAAAAAAGGACGGGATGGATACAGTCATCTTTTCGGGAAATGGTTTCAGCGTCATAATCGAAAACATGTCACTGAGAATCCTAAGAGATGCTTTCACTCATTCCGGCACACTGTAGCGGATTCCCTGAAACAGTTACAATGTAGTGATACCGTGATTGCTGAAATATTGGGGCATAGGAACGAATCAATTACTACAGGGAGGTATGGAAAACGGTATCATCCCCAAATTTTGCTGGACGCTCTTTGTCTGTTGGTTTACAATCCTTAATTAAGGTTTGTTTCTAGTTTGCATAATAGCCACTGTTCTAATCAGGGGTATTAGGAGCCAGCGTACAATACGTTTAAGCATTATGCGTGTCGAAATGAATTTTGCAATGGGTGGGCTAATTTTGTAATACATGGCTACAAAGGTTTTACCCAACGATGATTGCAGTAAGCTTTCATCCCGCCAGATGCGCAACACATGGACTTCTGAAGCGAAAGGTGTACCAAATGCGGCTGTAGCAATAAAACATCCACCTTTTGACTTAGCAATGTCTAGGTTGTTCTTAACAGTAATATCGCGTGGGTTAAGCCAATGAGCCTTTTTTAGTAGCAAGGCCGCTGCTTCTTTATCGCCTTTCCCTTCCATAAGCAAAAGTGCTTTTGTATTTAGATAGGCGGCATTTTTTGGACATAGTTCAATAGAACGCTCAATGTATTTCAAGGCCAAATCAACATTGGCGGGGTTTTTGATTTTATAACTTGAATTGGAACCGTAAACCTTTATGCATGCTTGCACTTCAGCTAGGATGAATTGCGCTTTTAAGTGATACTGTTCCGCCTCAGCTACTTTTCCTATTTGCTCGCCAGTCTGCATTGTCAATGAGGCCAACTTTTCTCGGGTCTTTTGCTCTAATGATAAGAGTTCACCATGATGCGGTTCAATTGACAAGCCCTCTTCTATGTACTGCATTGCTTTGCCGTACTCGCTTCTTGAAAATGACCGCTCCGCCATGACGAGCAGTGATTGAGGAGTTGGTGTTGCTCCGTTGGAATATTCGAGTTCATGGACTGTTTTGCAATACTTGCATGTATAAGTTGCAGACTCCTCATCAACTTGCAGGCTCGCCCCGCATTTTTTACAACTAAGTGCGATAAGTCCCATTTTTCCCCCTATTTGATAATCTATATGAAATAACGATAACGGTTACGCATTTCAATACATTGTGCGGGCAATTCTATAGAACGTATGTGTAATGTCAAATGTTTTCTATTGGATGTATGGTTAAAAAGTGCCCCTGATTAGCTGAGAATCCAGCAATCAGGAGAAGTCATGCAAACCACTAAGAAACTTTTGGGGCAACGGATACGGGAATTACGGAAGAGCAAGGGGCTATCACAAGACCAGCTTTCTGAAATAATTGGTATCGACCCGAAACATTTAAGCCGAATAGAGCTGGGAAAAAGCTTTCCTTATATGGAAACACTGGAGGCTATCGCCAAATCATTACAGGTTGAAATTAAAGACCTCTTCGAGTTTTATCACCTAACAAAAGAAGCTGCTACAATTGAAGAAATCAATAGAATGCTGCATGGCGCTACCGAAGAAACTCTTCGTAACGTGTACAAGTACATCCGGTATATTTGCTGCTAATCCCCCCGCCGTACTTCCCGAACGCTCATAAATGCCATTGCAATCAATTGCAAAATATCCACTTGACACACTGTATAATAACTGTATAATTACTGTAAACGAACAATTGCTGTTTTTATACATGGACGGAGGCTGTAAATGGGAAACGGTTATATTTCGTATTTAAGAGTTTCAACTGATAGGCAGGGCAAAAGTGGTTTAGGTCTTCAGGCGCAACAAAAGCAGGTTCGGGATTTTATATCAAGCTGCAATGGTGTTCTTCTTGATGAATTTACTGAAATAGAATCAGGAAAAAATAACGACAGGCCGGAACTTGCAAAAGCAATCCGGCAATCTCAGTTAACTGGTAGCAAACTGATTATTGCCAAATTGGACAGGCTGAGCCGGTCTTTGAATTACATTACTTCTTTATCAGAGAGTAAAATTGATTTCGTAGTATGTGACCTCCCCGGATGTGACCAATTCACAATCAACCTTTATGGGGCGCTTGCCCAACGGGAGAGAGAATTGATTAGCCAGCGAACAAAATCGGCATTACAAGCCGCAAAAGCAAAGGGGAAGATATTGGGTACTCCCGAAAATCTAACTCCTGTAGCGGCCCGAATCGGGCGCGAAAAAGGTGTTGTGGCGCGTCAAAAGATTGCGGATGCTTTCGCGCAAAAGGTTTCGGGAATAATATCTGACTACCAGAAAGAAGGACTTTCTTTAAATAGGATAGCAGCTGAATTGAATAACAGGGGCATACTCTCGGCGAGGGGTAAAGCCAACGCGTGGACTCCTACAGCCGTTATTAACGTATTATCGAGATTAAAAGGAGTGTAATTATGCAGAGCATTGAAAAGGCTCAGAAAGCCAGCAAAAATGCCTCCAATGACAAGTTCGCTAGAATAAACGAACTACCAGAAGATAAGCGTGAATTGCTGTTAGATATGCTGAAACGGCATTCTCCTAACTTTGTAGCAGAAGAGATGCAGTCGTGGGGTTTTAGTGTTGATATTAAAACAATAACATTGTCACACATTCTTGAAAAGTACCGCAAAAACAATATTCACATATCAGAAATAATCAGCTCTCACGTAGTGGCCAAAGAGACAGCTCGATTGAGAAAAGGTATTGATTTTATAAATGAATTACAAGAGTTTTATTATCGGCGGTTTCAAGTTCCAAGTGCAAAAAGTGCAGCATGATGCTGTTTGAAGTCA
>JBAXXT010000126.1:0-3999 GCA_037127755.1 Bacteroidota bacterium | reverse complement strand
CGCATATACTTGCTGTGGATACTTGCTGCCATTCGAAGTTTCAGCTTTATGATGGGAGTGTAACTAACGGGCCTGCTGTTACTCCGCTGAAGGCTTATAACACTACCTTTGATGGCAGTACGCTGCATATCTTTAATTAAAAAAAGATTTTGGTGATAACACCAACATCGGCTCCAATTGAGTTCTCGACTCCGCTCGAACTGACAAACACGATTGTTCTCGACTACGCTCGAACTGACAAGACAATAGCATCTTTTATTTCACTCTTACGAATACGTGCTTGATTTTGCGTTTGCCGGTTTCGCGCTCGTCTATTTCGAATTTATTTAAACTTTTTATTAGCGGAAGCATTTTCTCAAAGCCGTAATTTCGTGAATCGAAATCGGGTTTCTTTTTTAAGATTAAATTTCCTAATTCGCCCAGAAAGGCCCATCCATCCTCATCTGCAAGGTCGGAGATGGATTCGGTTAATAGTTTTAAGAGTTGGTTATCTATTTTATTTATTGGCGAAACTATTGGAGAATTGGCCTTTTCGGATGGTTTTGTTTTTTCTTTATCTACGGAAGTGATGTTGTTTGCTTTGAGGATTTCGATGTATATAAATTTATCGCAGGCTGTGATGAATGGCCGCAATGTTTTTTTTTCGCCTATGCCGATTACTTTCATTCCGGCTTCGCGCAGGCGTGTGGCGAGGCGTGTGAAGTCGCTGTCGGATGATACGATGCAGAAGCCGTCTACTTTGCCGGAGTATAATATGTCCATTGCGTCTATTATCATTGCGCTGTCGGAGGAATTTTTTCCGGTGGAGTAGGAATATTGCTGGATGGGGGTTATGGCGTTTTCGAGGAGTACGTTTTTCCAGCCGGATACTGTTGGTTTTGTCCAGTCGGCATATATTCGTTTGAATGTGGGTGTGCCGTATTTTGCTATTTCTTCGAACATTTGTGTTACGTTGGAGTAGGGTACATTGTCTGCATCTATTAGTACTGCGAGGCGAAGGTCTTTTATTTCGTTCATATAATTTAGTTGTTAGTTGTTGGTTATTAGTTGTTAGTTTTTTTGCAAAGGTAGTGTTTTTTGGTTTAGTAGTTCATTGGTTTATTTGTTCATTAGTCTTTACTCATAAAAAACTCCGAATAAAATATTCGGAGTTTCTTTTTGTCATTCTGGGTTTATCAAGAATCTCAACACCCCAGCCAACCTCAACACATTTTAAATAGCACGTTAGAAAATATTCTGTAGTTGTGGCGGGACGCCACTGAATAATAGTCACGAGTGGGACACTCGCGCCAGCGGGTTGATTATTTTTACAAAGGTAGTGTTTTTAATTCATCAGTCTGAACTCATAAAAAAACTCCTCACATTTCTGTAAAGAGTTTTTCATTTCTAATTATGTTCATCCAGTGTTTGCAATGCCATTAAACAGGCACTATTTTTCACTTTGGCAGGATGCAATTATTTATTTTCGATTTCTCTGAAAAACCAATAAAACCAAAATTCCTTAAGAAATTATGAAAATTCCTTAAGGAATTCTCACTGCTGCTTAATCTCCAACCATTGGTGATAGAGCACCAACCATTGGTGATAGAGCACCAATCATTGGTGATGGAGCGCCAACCATTAGCGATAGAGCGCCAACCATTAGCGATAGAGCACCAACCATTGGTGATAGAGCGCCAACCATTGGCGATAGAGCACCAACCATTGGTGATAGAGCGCCAACCATTGGTACATAACCCGCACAGGTGGTAAAATCTTCAATTCTTAATTCCCTACCCCTCCCCCGTACTTTCAACCTTTATAGTATTGTATAGATATACTGGTATATAAATTAACTAAAAGCAAACTGCCACCTCCTTCGTCCTTTACTCATTCCTTCTTGTCTTGTATCAGGTTTAAATTTTAAAACTTTTTGCTGTTATAAATTTTTTATGCATCTTTGAAAAAAAATTAAAATTTATGAAAGCCAGTGTTTATTATAATCCGATTTCGACTGCTCATATTGATGAGATTCTGGAGTTTGAAAAGGTGAAGATTAGCGAGGTGCAGCAATGGCTTCAGGCGAATAAGGTGTCGCCATATATTCAGGGAAATAATATGACGATATTGCGAAGTATGGCTTTTGATGTGGATGCGCGCGAGAAGTTATCGAAGGACTTGAAGATTACTAAAGTTAGGATTTTGCAGATTTATTATGCTTCGCTGAAGAAGGCTTGCAGAATTATTAAGATTGAAAAGGCGAATATGGTAGTGAGTAAAAATGTGGATGAGTATGTGCTGGATTTTGATGTGCGTGATGCGATGGTGGATAGAAATAAAGGTAATGTGAAGCATATTACAGAGTTACTTTGCTCTTCGGTATTCACGATTTTATGGAACGAGAAATCGGCTGCGGCTTTTAAAAGAAATAATATTAATTATTTTGGTGAGCTGGTGAATGGGTTTCGTAAGTTGAATTCTACGCCTAAGTTCGGTTATAAAAGTTTGCATAATGTGGAAGAAGAATTATTAAAGCTGGGGCTGAAGTTTGTGAATAAAGATATTGAGCAGCTTAAGCGGGAGAAGTAATTTCTGATTTTGGTTTTGAAATAATAGTTGTCGCTGCTATCGGTTGTTTGATAGCTTTTTGAAAAGAAAATAAATGAATAAGAAAAAATATAATTTGTTTTACTAAAATATTTCAATACTTTGGCACCCTGAAATAAAATATTCCTTCATAAAAAAAACAAGAAAATAAAAATAAATAACTAAACAAACAAAATCCAAAAACAAATGAAAACAAAAATTACAAAAACAAAAAAACAATCAGGCATCATGATGCAATGGTTGCTAAGCGCGCTCTTGGTGGTAACATTAAGTGCATCTCATGTGTATGGTCAAACTTCCATTTACACATACTCAACTACAGCAGGTAATTCTTTAATGACAATGAACAGTCCGACAAACATTGTTACATCAGGTACTGATGATGCTGCATCTGTATTAACAAATATTGGTTTTACTTTTAATTTTGCGGGTACAGATTACACACAGTTCTGGGCAGGGCCAAATGGCATTATGGGGTTTGGCGCTCCTACCAATGCTTATTTAAATAACATTGGTAACGCCTCGCCAACTATTATGCCCTGGTGGGATGATTTATATACCGCAACAAACGGATATGTAGAATATCAACTTTTCGGAACAGCACCTAACAGAATATTAGTGGTGGAATGGGCTGTTGATAACTGTTGTAGTGCAGTACCTTTCGATAAAAATTTTCAAGTATGGTTAACAGAAACAAGCAATCAAATACAAATAGTATATGGAACAGGAGCAGCAGGAAACAGTTCGAGTATTGGAATAGCCAATAGTGCTTCCGATTTTATAAGTGTTAATTCGGCAACCAATGCAGCAGGTGCAACAGCCATAAATAGTAACAGCACTTGGCCGGCAGTGGGTACAGCTTATGTGTTCGACTGGTCAACTCCAATACCATGTGTATTTACTCTGCCGGAAGATTTCAGCGGTGGTGTAGTCCCTCCGGGATGCTGGGCTATTGACCAGCCAACATTAATGACATGGCAATCTTTCAGTGCATTCGGAGTAGGAACAGGTTCAATGGAATTTGATTTTTATGATGCTGTTGCCGGAACCAATCTTAATTTCACTTCACCAACATTTACTCCAACCGTTTCGGGCACTCAACTTTCGTTTGATGAGGCATACGCAGGATATGATGATGGAGCAGGAGGAGTATATAATGACCAGTTAATAATTCAAACTTCCACCGATGGAGGTGTTACTTATACTCCATTGATAACTTATGATGGAGATGCTACAGGTTCATTAAATACGGGAGGTATGATAGCCGGAATGTATTATCCGCCAGCATCTTCAGAATGGCAAACCAAATCAATAATGTTGCCCATAGGAACAAACAGAGTTTGGTTTCAGGGAGCATCACAGTTCGGAAATGAATTATATCTTGATAATGTAAATATAGTAGTACTTTCTGAT
>JBAXXT010000125.1:0-4243 GCA_037127755.1 Bacteroidota bacterium | reverse complement strand
CAGGGTGGTCTGTTGCAAATACCGGAGAATCATGCGGTGGCGGAAATTGGGGAAATCCAAGTTCTTCTGGGGGCCCTCAATTTGCTTTCGGCGATGGAAGTGTTCACACAATCAATTACAATACACCAGTAACGAAAGTTCAATTATTGATTCGGCCAGCAGATGGACAATCCGTAACTTTAGAATACTGAGCTTAGCTTATGTTGATCATGAAATCATTTGCTTTATCAATACTTATCCTCCTGTGCACATCTTGTGGAGAAAGTAAGCCAAAGTTAGTTAAAGTTACAGGAAAAATAAGTTTTAAAAGCAAACCTCTTACTGCGGGAAGTATTTATTTCCATCCTGCCTCAACAAATTCATTTACAAATGACAATCCAAGTAGCCTTTTGCAGGTAGATGGTTCGTTCAACATGAAAACATTTCCCTATGGTGATGGGGTTTCACCAGGGGATTACAAAATCACATTAGCCCCGCAACTAGCCTCAAGAATTTCGTTACCATACTTATCAGACCCCGAAAAAACGAATGCTTTTATTACTGTCCCTAATGATGGGATTGAAAATTTCGTACTTGATATTGGCAACATAAAAACAAAATAATTTACTAGAGTTACAACACAGGTTTTCATTTTCAATGCTCGATATAACAATAAGAAAATTGATTGATCCAGCATTAAAATCGACTGCAAGATTATTTGTAAAGACTGGTATTAGTGCAAATAGCATTACTATTATCGGATTTTTATTCGGTGTTTTAAGTTGGATCGCTTTAGCATCAAACCTTTATTACATCGCTTTAGGAATGATACTTTTAAATCGTTTTTTTGACGGATTAGATGGGATGATTGCAGAAATTACAATAAGAACAGAACTTGGTGGGTATCTAGATATTGTCTTAGATTTCATGTTTTACTCAGGAGTTCCTTTCTTTTTCGCCTTAGGAAAACCAGAAATAAGTTTATCTGCATCTTTCTTAATTTTTAGCTTTATTGGAACTGGAAGTTCATTCCTTGCATATTCTGCAATTGCTGCAAAACATGGTTTCACCAATGAAAAATTTAAAAACAAAGCAATTTACTATCTAGGTGGATTAACGGAAGGAACGGAAACAATTCTGTTATTTTCATTTATCTGTTTTGTTCCTGAGAAATTCGCAGAAGCAGCATGGATATTTGGAAGTTTATGTTGGATCACAACATTCACTAGAATCTACACAGCTTTTGTAAATTTCAAAAATCTTGATACAAAATAAACAACTAAAAGAAATATTTCAACCATCATGAACAAAAATTATAATGCCAATTTAACAACTAACAGAAGATCGTTTCTAGGGAGCCTCGCATATCTTGGTGGTACTCTTTTAACAGGTTGTAATAAGAAAACTAAAACGGAAGGTCCTTTTTCTGGAAAAAAACTTAATGTATTTGTTTATGCCGGAGGGCATGAACAAACAATGCGAAAAGTATTTGTACCAAGATTTGAGGATTTAACTGGTGCAAGAGTCATAATACATTCGGGTTGGTGGGAAGGTATCGCAAAGCTAAAAACAGCCCCGTCAAATAGCCCACCATTTGATTTGATGATTTGCGATGCAACCCAAGGATATCCTGCAATAAAAGAAGGGCTTTTTGCACAACTTAATCTTGATAATATCCCAAACCATAAATTACTTTTTGAACCTACTTTAGATAATTGGGTAGTAAAAGGTCGCCACGGCTTAACTTACCCAGATTCTGTGATGACGCTAGCTTTTAACAAAAATCTTGTTGAAGAAACACCAGATAAATGGGAAGACCTTATAAAACCAAATTTAAAAAACAAAATTGGGTTATACAGTTCATTCTATCTTTCTCTCTTTACATTTGCATGCATGAAAGCAGGGCTTGAAAATCAACTTGGAACTGCTCATCAATTAATTAATAACAATCTTGATGAGGTTTTACGCTTCTCGCGAACCTATCGAGATCATGTAAAATTATGGTGGCCCACATCAAACGACATGATACTTGCATTAGCTAATAAAGATATAACAGCAGGAAACATGCACAGTCCTGAATATATAACAGCGCTAAGAGAAAAAGAAACTTTAGGGGCAAGTGTCCCCTTAAGTGATCGAGCTTTTGTACAAGTATTTTGGGCTATTCCAGCGGAATCAAAAAATAAACTCATTGCAGAATCAGCAATCAATGAACTTTTTTCAAGAGAAATGCAATTAGAATTTGCCCGCAGAGGTTCTGCAACATCTATTCTCTCAGTTGCTGAAACCATGGCACAAGAAGATATATTCTGGAAAAAACTATACCCGCACACCAAAGAACAATTCAGCACTCTTCAATATTACCCTTATGAAACTTATGCAAAAAACTGGAAGGAAATATCAGAAACATGGGATCGCACAATATTGCGAAAAGGGTAATTAAGAATATGACAGAAAAAAACAAAATAACAACCGAATCAATTACTTATTCTTACAAAGACAAAAAAGCTGTTGCTAATTTATCCTTTACTTTAAGTGAAGGAAGATATCTAACAATATTAGGCGCATCTGGTTGCGGAAAAACAACATTATTAAAACTCCTAGGAGGTTATTTAAAACCATCAGAGGGATCAATTTATTTGAATAGCACAAATATCACTTCCATGGATCCGGGAATTCGAAAAATTGGGATGGTGTTTCAGAATTACGCCCTTTTTCCGCATCTTAGCGTAAAGAAAAACATATCATTTCCCCTTGAAATAAGAAGAATTTCCAAGATAGAATGTGAAAATAAAGTAAATTCAATTTGTGAAATTATGGGATTAACTTCAAACGAAATGGAACGCAAACCTACAGAACTTTCTGGGGGACAGCAACAAAGGGTTGCCTTGGCCCGTGCTTTAGTTTTCGAACCACAAGTCCTTCTTTTAGATGAACCTTTTGCAAATCTTGATAAAAATATCAAAACCCAACTACGAAACGAAATTCGTAAATTACAAAAAAGCATCAATATTACAACCATTATGGTCACCCATGATCACGAAGAAGCGTTATCAAATTCTGATTTTATTGGGATCATGCACGAAGGAAAGTTATTACAAATTGGTGATCCTAAAACCATTTACGAAAAACCCGATTCCCGTTTTGTTGCTGGTTTTCTTGGTGAAACCAACCTTATTCCCGCTAAGTTCTTCAACATTGCAAATAAAGGACTGGTTCACATCCGACCAGAGAAAATAAAAACAGGAAAACAAGCAAGCCAATGCAATTTCCAAAAAGAAGGAATTATAACTGCAATTACATTCATGGGTTCTTATTTTCTAATCGAAATAAAAACAAGTGAAGGATTTCATTTCAAAGTTACCTCAAGAGACCACGAAAATTTATTAATCGGCTCAAACATAACATTTGGTATTGAAACAGAATCTGTCTGGTTGATTTCTGAAACTAACGAAATTTCGCAATGATAAAAAAATCTACAGCCATACTGATAACTCCAGCAATAACCCTTTTAACAATAATGACTATTACCCCGTTATTTTTTATGATTCGGGTTAGTTTGTTAAAACCGCCGGAAGAAGCCGGATTTTACATTCCGGATACATTCACTTTTCAAAATTATGGTTTAATATTCGATAACTATGGAATAAGTATCATCCTTAAAACCATCATATTTGCTTTAGAAATTACTTTTATTACAATATTTCTTAGCTTAGGTTTCGCTTTATTAATTCAAAAATCATCAAAATTTTGGCGTGTCATATCCATTACCTGTTTACTATTACCAAAGCTAACTAGTCCACTGCTAATAATTTTTGGATTACAAAGAATCCTTGGCGATCACGGTATTATCAATCAATTATTGCTTTTCTTACACATCTGCAATCACCCAGTCACTCTAATACGAAATCATCTTGGCGTTTTGATTGGAGAAACATATTTGATTTTACCATTTTCATCATTATTAGTTTTTATTCAACTAAACTCAATTAATGAAGAAATCAAAACCGCGGCCAAAGGTTTAGGTGCAAGTAATTATCAAGTCTTTAAAAAAATCACACTTCCATTGTGTTATCCTGGATTAATTACAGTTTGGCAACTTTCAATGGCGTGGGGAATGAGTTGTCTTCTAGGACCATTATTTTTAGGAAGCCCTTCTGAAAGCACCATTGCTTGCGAAATATACCACCAAACATTCGAACTCGGAAATTGGCCACTTGCAGCAGCATGGTCTGTTTTCCTTACCACTACTACAATTGTTTTA
>JBAXXT010000124.1:0-4371 GCA_037127755.1 Bacteroidota bacterium | reverse complement strand
GGAATATGGGTTGCTACTGGCAAATTGTTTTTGTCAATTCCACAGATGGTTACAAAAGGGTGTGCTTTCATAAAAGCAATAACCTCTGCGTTTTCGTTTGCTTTAAAATAGGGTACATGATACATGTCTCGAATTTAAACATAAAAAAGCTCCCTACATTTTTTTGTAGAGAGCTTTTATAAAAAATTAATTCACTATTGTTCTGTCATCTTAATGGTTTCTGTTTTGGGCATCTCAGCATTTCGCATTGCAATATTTCTAACGGTTGCTGAAGTGAAATCACGGAATGCTTTTTTACTGATCTCATCATTCCCTGCCATAGAAGGAATACCTGCATCTCCCCCTTCACGGATTGATTGTACTAATGGGATCTGTCCTAAGAACGAAAGATCGTATTCATCAGCTAAGCGTTTACCACCCTCTTTCCCAAATAAATAGTATTTATTATCTGGCAATTCAGCTGGGGTGAAATAACTCATATTCTCTACCAGACCGATAATTGGAACATTAATTTGAGCCTGACCAAACATGGCAATTCCTTTTTTTGCATCAGCCAAAGCCACATTCTGAGGGGTTGTAACGATTACAACACCAGTAACAGGTACAGTTTGCATCAAGGTTAAATGAATATCTCCAGTTCCAGGAGGCATATCTATAATTAAATAATCCAATTCACCCCAATCAACATCAGTTACAAATTGACGCATGGCACTACTGGCCATGGGACCACGCCAAACAACTGCATTTTTCTCATCTACCAATAAACCTATACTCATTAATGTAATACCATGTTTTTGCAGAGGAATAATCATGCCTTTGCCATCCACTTCTTTCATCAACGGACGTTCTCCACGAACGCCAAACATAATGGGCACACTTGGTCCATAAATATCTGCATCCATTAAACCTACTTTTGCACCACCTTCTGCTAAAGCCAATGCTAAATTTGCAGAAACAGTACTTTTCCCAACCCCACCTTTACCACTCACTACTGCAATAATATTCTTGACCCCTGCTAGCACTTCCTTATTATCCTTACGAATAGAAGAAGTATTGGAAGTAAAATTCACTGTTATTTCAGCAGCTTTATTTACCAAGAGTTTAATCGCATTCTCACTGGCAGTTCGCATCATGTCCTTCATTGGACAAGCTGGGGTGGTTAAAACTATGGTAAAACTTACCTTATTTCCATCAATTGAAATGTCTTTAATCATATTTAAAGTAACCAGATCCTTACCTAAATCAGGCTCTTGCACATTACTCAAAGCTTGTAAAATAGCCGCTTCTGTCATCACGAAAGTTTTTGTTAAAAAAGAAAATACCGCGCAAAGTTAACAGCTGACAGCCTTACTTTGTTCTAAATCCTTTAGTTTAAATAAAGAAGCGGCTAAGACTGGATTTTATGTGTAAACGCTTTGTATTTTTGATGTGATGAAGAAAT
The DNA here is from genome assembly GCA_037127755.1 of Bacteroidota bacterium. GTDB lineage: Bacteria > Bacteroidota > Bacteroidia > Chitinophagales > Chitinophagaceae > Sediminibacterium. The sequence goes on along the minus strand of JBAXXT010000124.1, from coordinate 2,930 downwards.
TTTTACCTCTTTGTATAATATTGACGGCTATTTTGATTTCCACCCACAGCATGGCGCAGGAAACGAACCCCTATCGCGATTCTGTGATTCAGTTCAATGGGGTTGTGATGACGGCGGATAGCTTGAGAGGTATTGGCTCGGCTAGTATCATCGTGGAGGGCAAAGGAAGGGGTACTATTTCTAGTTCGGATGGGGTTTTCTCAATTGCTGTTTTAAAAGGTGATAGAATTACTTTTTCATGTATGGGATTTAAGAATTATAGTATTGCCATTCCGAAAGACCTAAAGGAGAACCAATATACCTGGATACAATTATTAGTTACTGACACAATTTATCTTCCAGCCACTATCTTAAAACCCAGACCTACCAGAGAACAATTCGAACGCGATTTTGTAAATAATAAAGTGCCAGATGACATGTATGAAACCGCCCGAAAAAATACAGATGAATCTCAACGTAGGATTTTGTTAGCTAGTTTACCAGCAGATGGCAGAGAAGCTGTTAATTTTCAAATGCGTCAACAAGCCAATAAATATTATTACAACGGACAGGTGCCACCTATGAATATATTAAATCCTGCTGCCTGGGCCGACTTTATTAAAGCCTGGAAAAGAGGTGACTTTAAAAGCAAGAATTAATAATTTTAAACCGATATTGGAAGAGTGGATAGATTGTTTCTATTCACTTTTTTGTTTGTAGGAATTGACTGTAACTTTACTGTATACTCAAACATAAAATTTGCATATGAATATCAAAAATGTTAGTGTAATTGGTGCCGGCACAATGGGTAATGGCATTGCGCATGTTTTTGCACAAAACGGTTTTATCGTTAACCTGATTGATGTGAGTAGCACTCAGTTAGAAAAAGCGGTTCAAACCATTACAAAGAATATGAACCGTCAAATTACAAAAGGCGGACTAACTGAAGAAGCAAAACTTATTGCTCTAAATAACCTACATATTTATACCAGCATATCAGAAGGCGTAAAAGACGCGGAACTGATTGTGGAAGCTGCCACCGAAAATTCAGAACTGAAATTAAATATTTTTAAACAACTTGATGAACATGCTCCTATAGAAAGCATATTAGCTAGTAATACCTCTTCAATTTCAATTACAAAAATCGCCTCAGTAACTACTCGCCCCAACCGGGTTATTGGAATGCACTTTATGAATCCAGTTCCTGTAATGAAACTGGTAGAGATTATTAATGGGTATGCAACTGATCAAAAAGTAACTGATACAATAGTAACCCTTAGTAAAACATTAGGAAAGGTTCCTTGTGTGGTAAATGATTACCCTGGTTTTATTGCCAACAAAATACTCCTGCCAATGATCAATGAAGCGATTTGTAGTTTATACGAAGGTATCGCTGGTGTTGAATCAATTGATACGATTATGAAATTAGGAATGGCTCATCCCATGGGGCCTTTGCAATTAGCAGATTTTATTGGACTAGACGTTTGCCTGAGTATTTTAAATGTGTTGCACCAGGGATTCGGCAATCCCAAATATGCCCCATGCCCCTTATTAGTAAATATGGTTGCAGCAGGTAAATTAGGAGTAAAATCAGGAGAAGGTTTTTATCAATATGTTGCAGGATCCAAAGAATTGTTAGTGAGTGCTCGTTTTAAATAGTACATATGTTTTTTATTTTCTCTAAAATTTTATTTTTTCTATTATCTCCAGTGACATGGATGGGAATTGTATTGATAATTACTTTACCAACTTTACATCCACCGTATGAAGGTCGTGCAATTTAAAAAGCACTTCATCCAATCTGGCTTTTGGTATCCCTATTTTCAACAAGCAAAACAGCTGTTGTTCTTGACCAATTACCGTGCAACTAAATTGCTTACACACCATCATTACTTCGTTCATTCGCGTATAATCAAATTGTAATTCGTAAATAATCTCAATCGCTTTTTCTACGATAGGCACTAGTTGTAACGCCATCACTGTTGCCGTTTTATAGGCATTAATTAATCCTGGCACACCCAATAATGTGCCTCCAAAATAACGCACCACTATTATGGCAGTATTGGTGAGTAACTTACTATCAATTTGTCCTAAGATAGGACGGCCTGCGCTACCACTGGGTTCTCCGTCATCCGACACTCTAAAATTATTGCCATCCAATCCAATACGGTATGCAAAGCAATGATGTACTGCCTTTGGATGTTCCTTTTTTAAAGCCTGCAATTGGATTTTAAAATCATCTGTAGTTTGAATCGGAAAAGCATAAGCAATAAACTTACTTCCACGTTCTTTAAATTCTGCAAAAGCCCTCTTTTCAATCGTTTGATACACATCCCCCATGATTATAAATTAGCGCCAAATGCAATGAAATAAATAGCAACTATGGATAGCAAAATGCCAACCCAATTAATTACTGATAACCGCTCCTTAAATAAAAGCCATGCAACCACAGAACTAAATAATACAATACCCATATTATTTACAGGAATACTTGCTGAACTTTGCCAAGGGCTCTGCTTTAAAAAATGCACCAAACACCAGATAGAAAAATAGTTTGGGATACCAATCAATATACCAGCCAATACATTTTTAAACGAAAAAACCTGCTTACCAATCATATATTGATATTCCAAATAAAGCGTACCAATGATAGCTGCAGAAAAAAAGCCACTGATTAAATAGGCGTTGCTATTTTCAACTGTTACATAAGTCTGTTGTACATGATTGATCAAAGCATCTAAAAGTCCACTGCCCAAGAAAAGGGCTACTGGCAAAATATATTTCCATTTTCCATTTTCTTCTTTCTTTTCATTACTCTTATTGCGAGGCTGATAGCAGGTAAGTATCACGGCAATCAAGGCCAATATTACTCCAAATAATTTCCATCCTCTAACGGTTTCATGATATAAGTAAACCGATAAAATAACAGGAATGATTAAGGAAAGTTTATT
>JBAXXT010000123.1:0-4405 GCA_037127755.1 Bacteroidota bacterium | reverse complement strand
ATTGCCGCCACTAATAAAATATTAGCCAGATTAAAAACAACACCTCCAATAATTGCAGATTTTAAATTTCCTGAATCAGCCTGTTGCAAATCGCTCAAAAATGATCTCCCTTCTGAACCATTACTTCCGATAGTAAAAGCCAGGATGATTGTTGTAATTAAAATACCAACCCCATAATCCCAATAGAGCAATTCAAATCGCCATTCTTTACTAGTAAGTTTTGTGGTATTGGCCCAGGAGCCCCAGCAAAGCATAGTTATAACACAAAGCATAATAGCTAAACCGTAATTTTCTACAATTAACATGGGTTATTTTTTAGGTGATGATATTATTTATTTGAATACACGATCAGGTCTTTCAATTGCAAGCTTGCAATTTTATCAGGGTTTAAAATTTTTATTTTCACAGTATGTTTTCCCAAGGGCAAATCGAAATTCGAATACAATTCATTTCTTCGAAGCCTAAAATTATAAGGCATACTGAATTGTTCTTTTTTACCATCAATATCCATCTCTACTTTAAATGCATAATTAGTAGTTGTACCCCACTCGTTCGACATGCCGGAATGAATCACCAATCCATTTCCTTCAAATTCAAATTCATAACTATCTTTTACTTCATCGCTATTCCATCCCAACCATTTTCTTTTTACGGGATGCAATCCAGGAAAAGATTCTTCGAAAGGAACTGGCTTTGGTTGTTGATAAATAATAGTGATTTTATCCCCGTTAACTGTACCTCCATTTCTTTGCAACATTTGTGAAGCATGTTTAAATCCTAATTCATACATGCGATTTAAAGAAATATTCGTGTATACAAAATTACGATCTGCCACTTCCTTCAAATTATTTTTCCAATAGTCAGGAATCTTATCAAAACCCAACATAGCACCAAGTATTCCGCCTGCAGTAGAAGGGTTGCAATCTGCATCCTGACCACAACGTGTAGCAATCTCTACGGTTTTACCAAAGTCACCTTGTCCATATAACAAGCCCATCAACACATAGGCACTATTTACCCGGGCACTGATATCGAAGGGCATAAAAACACCTTCCGGGCAAGCAATATCTTCTGTCCATTTTCTTTGAATTTCGAACCATGATTTTTTCCAATCGCTGGGATATTGTTTGTGCCAGTTTATCACATCCTGCATACATAGGCGATACTTACTTTTCTCTGGAATGGATTTCAATGCTTCCTTAACAACAAAGTTGATATCGTTGCTTACAAAAGCAAGGCTATACATATTGGCAACATATACGCCTCCATAATAACCTTCCCCATAATTCATGATATGACCAACTTTATCACAAAGTTGTGATGCTGAGTTTCCCATACCAGGATGCATCAATCCGGCAAAGTCGGCTTCAATTTGAAAATCTATATCATCGGCATGTGGGTTATTTTTCCAGTAGCCTGATGCAGGAGCTTTCAGTCCGTTTAAAACATTATAACGACCAGTTTGATTCGCATGCCATAATGGGTAAGCAGCATTTGCAAATGCATTAGCGAATGAATCCACAGGTGCATCTACCCCATATTTTTCTATCACATCCACAAAACTTAAATCCATATAAATATCATCATACAAGCCCGGCTCTAAATCGAAATAACGTTTTACTTGTCCATTTGGCCATGTTATTTTTTGATAATCATTCATGAGCGTTCCTAAATAGTGAAACTCATATGGGCCACCATAAGTTACTCCAATTGTTTGTCCAGCCCAACCTCCTTTAATTTTATCTTGAAGATTTTCTTTTGATATATTGATGGTTTGTTTATCAACCAATATATTTTGTTTTTTCACTTGAGCCGCTAAGGGCAGAGAAACAATAAAGACAACATAGAAAAGATATTTTTTCATAAAAACATTTTAAAGATTGATTTCATTTCTAAAAGGAACAGAAGCCTGAGCTCCCATTCTTGTTACAGATAGAGAAGCGGCAGCAATGGCAAAACGCATAGCATCCTCCCAATCCTTTCCTTCTGATAATGCAACAGTAATAGCACCGCAAAACGTATCACCAGCTGCCGTTGTATCCATTGCAGTAACGATGGGTGCTGGCACCAATAATTCTCTGAAGGGAGATTTGAAATAAGCCCCCTGTTTCCCGAGTGTAATAATGACGTGACTCACTCCTTTTTGCAATAATACATCTGCAGCTTTAGAAGCTGTTGCCAGATCTGTAACCGATATCCCTGTAAGAATACTTGCCTCCGTTTCATTCGGCACAAGCAAAAACAATCCTTGAAGAATAGTATTGCTTAATTGTTGTGCTGGTGCAGGATTCAGTATCACATGAATATCATTCTTTTTTGCAGATTCAATAACTGCAGAAATAGTTTCGATAGGAGTTTCTAATTGCATCAAAATAAATGCAGCGTCTGCTAAATCAGTAAGGGAACTAACATCTTCCACACTTAATTTCGCATTCGCACCAGATGCCACCACAATACTATTTTCACCCGCTGCATTTACAATTATTAAAGCAGTTCCAGAAGGGGATGTTTCATCAATAAAAACATGACTTGTATCGATATTTTCATTGGTCAATCCGTCTAATGTTTGTTTACCAAAAATATCATTCCCAACCTTTGCCACAAATGCCACATTACCACCCAATCTGGCAGCAGCAACTGCTTGATTAGCCCCTTTGCCTCCAGCGTTCATAAAAAAATCTCCCCCTAATCTGGTTTCTCCAGGCAATGGATGTTTATCTATCTTAACAACCATATCTGTATTGGCGCTTCCAACAACGATGATTTTTTTCATATTATTCTTTAGGTTTTAAAGGCATCCAAACTTTTAATGAGGCGCCAGTCTGTCCTGCATCTGCAAAAGGAACTAGTATGATTTGATTTTTATGATCCAGCATATAGGAATAAGCTTGCTTGCCGATCCATTGCTTTGGTAATAATTCAGAGCAGTTTTTTCCATCAGGGTTATAAGTCCATAAACTTTGTTTCAAATCATTCGAACCTGCATTAATTAAGTTCTGATTCAAAGATTCATCCATGGCTAAAATTTGAGGGCCTCTTTGAAAAGCATTTTTACCAGGATAACTGTTACCTCCAGAAATTTCTTTCAAAGGAATATCAAAACTGATTTTTATTTTTTCACCGGATTTCCAAATGCGTTTAATGATTATCAAATTGTTTGCTGATTTTTTAAATTCTTCAGCTCCCACTTTAATCACAAATGAAGAACACCAACTTGGAACTCTAAAAGCTATTGGAATTAAATCTTTATTTGAAGAAGAATTTATGGTTGCATTTAAACTGCCTGATTCCGGAAAATTACTTTCTAATTTGAGTAAGAAGTCAATCTTCTTTTTTTGGGGGGTTATATAAGAATTAATATACACTCCAGGTTCATACATCAACATTGTAGGAACGTTTTTCAAATTGCCATAAATAAAATAAGGGATCATAGCTATTCCCCGGGGAACACTAGATGTACAACAAGAGATTTCACAGTTATAAGGTTTAGCATCCATTAAAGAAGTATAATAACTTACACAACCAGTTGCAGGATTTTCTGCTGCCAGTAAATGATTGTAAACAGATCTTTCAATCTGTTCCATATATTTTAAATCACCCGTAATTGAGAACAGATCATGATTCAGTTGTATCCATGTTGTTGTAACACATCCTTCTCCCATATTATCATTCTTTCCAGCTGGCAAAATATGATCATCCTGAAAATATTCACGTGAACTAGTTGTACCAGTAATATACAAACGATTGTCCACTATATCTTGCCAGGCAATTAATACCGGCTTTAACAACTTTGTATCTCCGGTGGTTCTATACATATTTGCAATTCCTACAAAATTTGAAAGCATCTCATAGGCCTTTCCATTTCCAACCTTTGTTACTTTACCTGTTTCCAATAATGCACTAATTATTTTAGGTCCATTTTTTTGCTCCCAGGCACCAATTATATAATAACAAAAATCGAGATACTTTTTATCGCCTGTGTATTTATACAATTCAACCATTGGATCTAATACACTGGTTGCAGCCATTCCAACATGTGTTCCAGCTTGGATAATATCGAGTTGTCCTGGTATATTTCCAAATGTTTTACATAATAGGTTTCCCATTTTCTTACAAGCTTCCAAAGCGGGTAAATATCCTGTAGCTTTATAATAAGCGAGTAAACCATATAAGTTATACTTATGGCTCCAGACATCCCAGCTCGTCCAATAATCTGCTAGCATATAAGTTCCTAAATATCCATCTGGCAATTGAGAACTGATTAACTGAAGCATAATTTGATCCATCTGCATTTTCAACTTTGCATTTCCAGTATTACGCCAAACATTTGAAGCCGATTCTAAATATTTCCCTACATGTTCTCCTGCCCAAGGATGATGCCCGGGTCTTTCTAAGTATCCATCCA
>JBAXXT010000122.1:0-4424 GCA_037127755.1 Bacteroidota bacterium | reverse complement strand
GTTTGTTTGTTTTCAAGGCTTAGTTTTCTGCCCTGAATAAAAGCATGTTCTACAGTACTGCTCTTCATATCTAATATATCTCCACTTGTGATGATGATATTGGCATCCTTACCAACTTCTATTGAACCCGTTTTATCGTCAACGCCTAAAATTTTAGCCGCATTCAATGTAATGGCGCTTAAGGCTTCTTCTTTTGTTAAGCCATAAGTAGCAGCAGTTCCTGCGTTGTAAGAAATATTACGATAACGGGTATTATCAGAATTATCGTTCAACGCAAACAAAACACCTGCTTTTTGTAAAGCGGCTGGAGTTTTATAAGGCTGGTCGATATCATCGTCTTCGGTTGCAGGAAGTGCGTGTTCTTCACTTAGGATCACTGCAATATTTGCTGATTTCAAAAGATCAGCAATTTGAAAACTTTCAGAACCTCCCACTATTACCACTTCAAATCCAAATTCTTTTACAAAATCTATGGCAACCAACATTTGTTTCACCTGATCTGCGTGTATAAATAGCTTTTGTTTCTTTTCAAATAAACCCTTTGTAGCTGCCAGTTTCAGGTTATTATTTGCGTGTGTGTTTTCTTGGTTGTATGCTTTTGCTTCACGAAAGAAATTTTTGATTTCCTCAACTTTATCAAAAGCAATTTTTGTTTGATCTGGGGGAGCTGCAGCACCAGGTGCGCCAAATCCACCTCTTCTACCAAAACGTACCACAAAACTTGGCATATTTAAATGCATACCAGCATCCATTTTGTAAGCAGCATCTTCCCAATTCCAGGCATCAAATTGAACCACACTTGAAGAGCCTGTTATAGCGCCGCCTTCTGGGTTAACACTTGCCAGTAAAATACCATTTGCTCTTAATACATTAATAACACGTGAATCGGTATTATATGCAGTAATGGATCTAACATCAGTATTGTAATCACCAAGTTCAGCATAATCATTACTTGCACGAACACCATTTGATATTTCTTTTAAACCCACATCTGATGAGGATAGAATTAAACCCGGATAAACCTGTTTTCCTTTGGCACTAAAGACCTGAACGTCATCTGTTGGTACTGAAATATTGGTTCCTACTTCAACAATCTTTCCGTTGTTTATTTTAATGGTTGCATTTTCAATAACAGTTCCATTTCCAACATGAACGGTTCCGTTAGTGATAAATAATAATCCTTTATAATCCTTTGTGGGATAAACAGACTCCTGCGATTTTGCATAACTGCAGATCGCTAATAATGCTGTGAGTGTATATAATAATTTTTTCATTGCTAATTTTTTATTGTTTTAGGTTTTCAACTTCCTGAACGTCTACAGTAAAAATTCCATCTTTATGACTATGATCTCCACAGCTTAAGATCTCTTGCCAGCTTGGTTCTGCGGGGCGAACAGCGCCACCACTTTTCTTTTCACCAATCATTTTTTGAGTAAGACGAAATCTTTCAGCTTGAATTTTTTTGCGTTGTTCCAGATCTTTTTCGCGATCCCAATAAACAATACCATCCACAATTGTCTTTTCAGATTTAGCATAAATACTCAATGGATTGTTGCTCCAAATAACTATGTCTGCATCTTTACCAGCTTTGATACTTCCTACTTTATCCGATACATGTAAAGCAACTGCAGGATTTAATGTTACCATTTTCAAAGCCTCTATTTCGCTAACACCACCATAACGAACAATTTTACCAGCTTCCTGATTTAATCTGCGTGCCATTTCTGCATCATCAGAATTGATACAAACATTTAAACCTACCTGATGCATGATTGCTGCGTTATATGCAATAGCATCAGTAACTTCTACTTTGTAATAATACCAATCAGAAAAAGTTGATGCATTTGATCCATGCACTTTCATTTTATCAGCTACTTTATATCCTTCCAGAATATGTGTAAATGTGTTGAAAGTAAATCCGTATTTATCACCCACGCGTATTGCTGCAGTTATTTCACTTTGTACATAAGAGTGACAAGTAATAAAACGTTTTTTATTTAAAATTTCAACTAAAGCATCTAATTCAAGATCTCTTCTTGTTTTAGGATCGAGCTTCATTGCTTTTTCATAATCTTTTGCACGAGAAAAAGCGTCATTCAATACTTCTGCAACGCCCATACGTGTATCAGGGAAACGATTATTTCCTTGAGTAGCTGTTGTACGCTTTACGTTTTCACCTAATGCGAATTTGATAAAAGGATCCGATCCTTTAAATTTCAAACCATCATCATCAGCACCCCAACGTAATTTGATTAATTGAGTTTGTCCTCCAATAGTATTAGCAGATCCATGTAGAATATGTGAACTTGTTACACCACCACTTAGTTGTCTATATATATTGATGTCTTCCGGATTCAAATTATCACTGATACGTACTTCAGAAGTAACAGATTGTCCGCCTTCATTGATAGAGCTTGCTGCAATATGTGAGTGTTCGTCAATTATACCTGCGGTTACATGTTTACCAGTTGCATCAATAGTTCGGGCACCTGCTTCAGAAAGATTTTTTCCCACTTTAGCAATCTTACCGTCTTTCAACAAAAGATCTGCATTTTCTAAGATGCCCTCTTTTTCGTTGGTCCAGATGGTTGCATTTTTAATTAAAATAGTTTCTTGTTTTGGTGCGTCTTCCCAACCGTATCCATCAAATGGGAAAGTTACTTTTGCTAAACGTTGATTGCTGTTTGACTTTTTCTTTGTTGAATCTGCCGGTGCGTTATAAGCTGAATCGAAAGTTGCTGTCCAGGTAATTTTATTTCCAGCTGTATCTTCTCCGGTCCCTGTCCAACTTTCACCATTCGACATCCCACTTAAACGATAATTAGCACTCATGCCTCCTCTTCTAAATCCACCAGGTGTACCAGGTGTAGTAGGTATAGTAGTGCTTGCTGTTGCTGAAATTGTTTCGGATGTTTTCTTTGAAGCGATGGGTGAAAAACTCAACTTCACTTGTTTGCCATCATAATTAAATTTACCGGTAAGTGTGTCTTTTCCAATAATATTGGCACTGGAAGCATTTTTTACTTCAAGGGTATATTTTACTGGTCCATTATCAGTTTTGATAGATAGCGTATAGTTTCCTTTAATATCTGACCACTGATCATCTTTCACACTGAATTTTTCACCAGCTACCCAGTTTTGTAAAATTGCAGTTTTCTCTGCAAAAATGGGTCCGGTGCTAATTAAAAAGTTAGCCACTTTTCCAGTTTCTATACTGCCTACTTTATCATATAATCCTAATAAGCTTGCAGGAGTTTTAGTTAAGGCTTCTAATGCTTTTGTTTCACTTAAACCAAATTCAATTGCTTTTCTAAGATTACCTAAGAAGGTCTTGCTATCTTTTAAATCAGCTGAAGTAATACAGAAAGGAATATTTGCTTTTTCTAATGCCGCAAGATTTGTTGCTGCCAGCTCCCAATGTTTCATATCTGATAAAGAAACCGCACGAGCGTCGTTTGGATCTTCTACATCCATGGCTTGTGGATAGTTTACTCCGATGATAAAAGTTGCTTTTGTAGCTGCAATTTCTTTAATACGCTGGTATTCATTTCCACCACCCTTAATAATATATTGTACAGAAAATTCATCTCCAATTCTGTCTGCACGAATTTCATTCCATTTATCTTCTGCTTCAAAAATTTGAGGTAATGATTGATTATCGTTCCAGCTTTGTAAAGAAATATTTAAACCCTCTTTCGCTGGTTTATTCTTATACCAATTTGCATCTAGATAAGTTTGACGCAATAATGCGATTGAACCCATCGCACTAGATGGATACGATTGTGTTGAAGTTCCTTTGTTAAAAGAAAAATGAGCACTTGCTTTATCTTTTAATACCACTAAGTTTTCTTTTGTTTCACCAAGTGTTACAAAAGTTCCTGTTCCACGTGCGATACCATCTTTGATATGTGTCAAAACTGAACCGAATCCCAATTCACGCAAACCCTTTGCTTTTGGAGCATCAATGCTAAATTGTTTAATAGCATCAACTTCTGGATGTACAGCCTGATTCCAGCCATAAGCTCCTTTTGCGTTTGTATTAATCTGAACGGGTGCGCTAAAATTAAAACCCCCGGCAGCACGTTGTGGTTGTGTTATTCCATAATCGCTGTAGATATCTACAAACGATGGGTAAATAAATTTATTCTTGCAATCAATAACAATTGCATCTTTTGGTATACTTATACCTGTTGTTCCAATAGCTACTATTTTACCTTCTCTAATAACTAAGGTTGCATTACTAATAGTAGTTTGTGCATCTTTTACAATTGTTGCATTTGTAAATGCATAACATCCATCCCGTTTATCGGACACTCCGTTAACAGGAAAGGTTTCTTGGGCTTGAAGCACAGAGGCAAACAATAACCCAAAGAAAAAGATTTTAATTTTTCTCATTTAGTTTTGGTTTTAGGAAGATCTTAAAT
>JBAXXT010000121.1:0-4542 GCA_037127755.1 Bacteroidota bacterium | reverse complement strand
GAAGGATTAAATATGGATGACCTGGAATTGGAATTGATTGACTTTGGCTTGGATGAATTAGGCGATAGTACCGATGATAATGGCAATCCGATTATTGTATTACGTTGCGCATTTACTGACTTTGGGAATTTACAAAAAGCCTTAGAAGAAAAAGGGTTGAGTACCATTAGCTCAGAGTTAGAATGGATTCCTACAACAACAGTTCCAGTTACAGATGAACAAGCAGAAGATGTGAGTAAATTAATTGAACGTTTAGAGCAAGATGAAGATGTAAATAAGGTCTTTCACAATATGGGATAACAACCATTTTATAATACTTATATTTAACGCTGCCTCAATTTTAGAGCGGCGTTATTTTTTGATGCAAGAAAAAGATTTGTATACTGCAAAAAGCATTATTCTATTTGATGGCTTCTGTAATTTATGCAGTTGGGCTGTTCAATTTGTAGTAAAGCGCGACAAAAAAAAGAAATTCCAATTTGCATCACTGCAAAGTGAATATGGAATAAAAATACTGATCGAAAATAATTTACCAGCTTCTGATTTTAACTCTTTAGTGCTTGTTGAAAATGGAAAAATATATACCCAATCCACAGGTGCTTTAAAAATAGCCCGCTCACTTTCTGGTTTGTGGCCCATCTTTTATACTGCTATTATTTTACCCACATTTATTAGAGATGGAATTTATAATTGGGTTGCGAAAAATAGATATAAATGGTTTGGCAGAAAGGAAGCATGTTTTTTATTGAACGACGATACGTTGTTTATAGATAAATAGTACGATGCACTAAATAGGAATTGTAAAACTAAAAGTACTTCCTTCTCTTATATTGCTTTCTACCCAAATTTTTCCATGATGGCTTTCAACAAACTCTTTACATAAAATTAAACCGAGACCTGTTCCTTGTTCTTTTTCTGTGCCTAATTCGGAATGATGTGTCCCAATTTCAAATATATTCATATAAACCTCTGGATGCATCCCTAATCCATTATCCTTAACTTTAAAAAGCCATGCTGTATCGCTTTTTTCTGCAGATATATTGATTCGTCCACCTGGATAAGTATATTTTATAGCATTCGAAATTAAATTACGAAGTATTGTACTTAACATGTTTTTATCGGAATAAACATTACCGTTATTGGGCATTTCAACATTTATTTCGATGCCTTTTTGGTCAGCAGTAACTTGTAATAATCCAAGCACTTCTTGCAGAATTGTGTGCAGATCCAGATTCTCAGGGTTAAAGATAATATTACCTGTTTGAGTATAGGACCACTCCAATAAGTTTTTTAACAGATTTCTTGTTTTTCCAGCTGCATCTTGCATCAATTTGGCACTAACAACAACTCCATCCAAATCTTTTTTTGCAGTCTGACTAATTAATAAACTACTAAAGCCAATCAATGTATGGAACGGATTCATTAAATCATGTGCAATGATGGAGAAGAATTTGTCTTTGGTCTTATTCAATTTTTTTAACCTAAGCTCATTCTCTTTTTGCAATTCCTCTACAATCTTTCTTTTATTAATATTTCTAGATGCCCCAATTATTTCCAACAGACCATTACTGTTAAAAACAACACGGGTAACTGTTTCAATCCAAATTAAAGTTCCATCCTTTTTATATTGCTGCAATTCATCATAATAATATTTTTTCTCCCCATCTTGATTTTTTAAATTTTTAATTTCAAGAGCAATTTTATCCAATACTTTCTTAGCCGAGGATGGTTCTAACGAGGAATCAATTGATTCCATCATCGCTTCTTCAACAGTAAGACCTCTTAATTGAAATATCGAGGGACTGATATAGGTAAATTTTCCAAGTGATAAATCCCAAACCCAAATTACATCAGCCACATTTTCGGCGAGCATACGATAGCGCTCTTCACTTATCTCCATTCTATTTACACTTTCATCAACAAGTAATTGCAACTTCTCTTCATGCATTTTCAATTCAGAAAATATGATAGTAGCAATATAAAGAATGAAAATAATCGGCAATAAAAAAAGTACTGTTTCAAATGAGGCTTCCGTTTTAAAATGGTCTCCAAAAAAACCATACCCATTTGCCGTTTCCACCGATAATAGAATGCTAATAATAAAAGCCACTATAATAGAATGCAAAAGATTCCCTCTTCTTGATAAAAAAACCATTAGAGGTATGATTAAAAACACAATGGAAGTAAATTGATAAAATGAAAGCAGCAATAGTGCTATTATCGCTGCGGTTATGCCAACAGGAAATTTTTGAATTCCTGCATCTTTTGTCTGCTGCATTCTTTTTGCCCAATATAAAGGAGCCACCAGAATAAATCCTAGCGTATTACCTACCGTTAAATAAATAGAAAGTTTAAAGAATTTGGCGAAATCAATCAATTCCCTATTTTCAAATCGTTTCACTATAATCAGAATACCGCTGGTTATAATGGCAGGGATTATACATACAAATAGAAAAAAATAAACTATTTGCATGTGCTTTGAAAATAATGGATGCTTCTGTGATTTTTCGAATTTTAATGCAATTTTCCATGCAATAAAGGCTTGTAAAACATCGATCAAAGCATTGATTAAACTTAAGAATAATCTTAAATAGTCAAGCTGATTGAAATTGTGTTGTATGTAAGAAAATGAATTGATTACAAAACTTGCAATCAACACCCAAATGAAAGCAGAATATCCTAATACAAGAAACATCAACAAGCCAATTCCAGAAGGAAGCCACATTAGTGAATAATGTTCAGGCGGAACACTTAATTGTGAAATACAAAAGAAACCCGATAAAATATAGGCTAACGTAAATAAAACAGAATTAGTGATATAGGATTGATTTCTTAAATGTCCCATTTGCTTTACTTCCTGTTCCATTTACAACGATTTTACGATACTTATTGAAATAAATTTTACATTTAAATTTACCATTTGAATACTAACAATACATGTAGCATTTCTCTAACTTATATAAATATTAAATCAAATAAATATATAAAAAAAGTTACTCACTCCGATATGTTTGATAGAATACTTAATTACTCACTCATCATTTCTTTAATGACTGAAATAATTTCCTCGGCATTGGGTTTGCTAAAATAATCACCATCACTTCCATAACCAGGTCTATTTGGTTTGCTTGTGATAGTTCTAGGATTTACATCTAACCAATTATAACCACCTTGTTTTTCCATTACTTGATTATACATATAAGAGGAAGCACCCCCAGGAACATCTTCATCAATAAATACAATTCGATTTGTTTTCTTTAGCGATTCAACAATGAAGTGATTAATATCGAAGGGCAATAAAGTTTGTATGTCTATGATTTCACAACTGATATCTTCACGTTCTAAGCGGTCTGCAGCATCTTGAATAATTCGAAGAACTGAACCGTATGAAACAATCGTGATGTCCTGTCCTTCTCTGATAATTTCTGGTATTCCTAAAGGGGTTGTATACTCCAATAAGTTAGCAGGCATTTTTTCTTTTAATCGATAGCCATTCAAACACTCAATTACAATTGCCGGGTCATTACCTTGCAATAATGTATTGTACATTCCTACAGACTGTGCCATATTTCTTGGAACGCAAACATACAATCCACGTAATGCATTAATCACCATTCCTAAAGGTGATCCACTATGCCAGATACCTTCTAAACGATGCCCCCTTGTTCTAATAATTAATGGAACACTTTGCATTCCTTTGGTTCTGAAGTGTGTTGTTGCCACATCATCACTCAATGGTTGTAAGCCATATAATAAATAGTCGAGGTATTGTATTTCAGCAATCGGGCGAAGGCCACGCAACGATAATCCAATTGCTTGTCCAACTATCGTTAACTCTCTGATTCCGGTATCTAATATTCTATCTCCACCATGTTTATCCTGCAACCCAGCGAACCCTTGATTTACATCTCCTATATGACCAACATCTTCTCCAAAGGCAAAAACCTTAGGATTAGTGGTGAATAAAGCATCAAAATATTTGTTCAAAATTTCATAGCCATTTACCAATGGTGCATCAAAAGAAACCAGTGGTTTTACTTGCTCTACTTTTAAAGCACTTTTTGGTCCTTCGTTATATAAATGGCTATTATATTGGTAATTATATTCAGAAAGCAAGTAATCGTAATAGGCTTTTATCTCCTGTTTTGTGGGAGAAAAAGGTGCCAGTTCCATTGTAATCGAAAGGGCCCGCATGATGTCTCTGCGAAGTGGTTCTCTGTTTGAAGCTAAATCGCTTGCCATTTTTTGCAATTGATTATAGACTTCCATATCATTTACAACAGTAGTTTGAATTAAAGAAGCTGCCCGGTTTGACAATTCTTTAATTGGCTGAATGTACTTTTCCCAGGCAGAATTTTTTTGATTCCTAACATGTTCTTTAGCATCAGTTTCAATAGTAATTAATTCTTCTTCAGAACCAATATTATTATCCTTAACCCATTGACGCATTTTTTTAATACAATCCCATTCACGTTCCCATTCTAATCTTTCAGCACTTTTATAACGTTCCTGACTTCCACTGGTAGAATGTCCCTGGGGTTG
>JBAXXT010000120.1:0-4597 GCA_037127755.1 Bacteroidota bacterium | reverse complement strand
TACTCTATTCAGTTGAGCTACGCAGCCATTCCCCTTAAAGGGCTGCAAATATAAGCGCAATTTCAGAAATTCCAAAACCAAAATCAATTTTGGAGGATTAATCCTGACTATAAATTCCTGCTGCCGTCTTTTCAACTAGCTTTTTAGGTAATAGCCAAACAAATGCTGCACCAATTTGGTTAACCAAACCAGTGATCTTTTCTGTTTTTCCGGCAAACATGGCCTTGATGGCTTGTTTAGCCACCTCTTCTGAAGACATATTTAATTTTTCACCAGCTTTACGTGCTTTTTCTATCAAATTAGCACGATTCGCAAAATCTGTATCCGTGCCTCCCGGGCAAATTGTGGTTACCCGTACATTGGAATGCCTTAATTCATATTGTAAGCCTCTTCCAAAGCTTAATACAAATGCTTTACTGGCAGCATATACACTAAGTCCGGGAACAGCTTGATAAGCTGCGGAACTCGCAATATTCAATATATGTGCTTTTGAGGCTTTTTTTAATGCTGGAAGAAATAATGAACTTAATTCTACCACCATATTCATATTCACCCGCATCATATCGGTATGCTCTTTTGCAGAATAGTTTTCGAAAGGCCCACTTAATCCATATCCTGCATTATTGATAAGTATATCGATAGAATAGTTTTTATCTACACACCATTGATATATTTTTTGTGCGGCAGCTTCCTGTGTAAAATCTACAGCTAACCAATCAGTTTCAATTTGATACTGTTGCTTTAAACTTTGTGCAAGGTTTTGAAGTAGATCACTTGATCTGGCTACTAAAAGAAGATTAATTTTTTTAGTAGCCAAAATTTCTGCCATTGACTTTCCAATGCCTTTACTGGCACCTGTAATTAAAGCGTATTTCATGAATTAGTTTTTCAGTTCAATTTATTTATGAACCCTCGAAGTAAACAAATGATAGAAAGGCGTTTTGCTTTGATCATCTTTTGGTTTGTACTTACCTGTTACTATCGGCACATACATTACCCTTCTTCTGCTCTCTTCTCCAAATTTAGGAGATTGCTTTACGCGATGCCAAAGCCTTCCATCATGCACGGAAAGGTCGCCAGGTTGTATATCAAACCCAACTTCATCATTATCATCATTATTATCGATAAAATATTTTTTACCAAATAATAATTTAAAAAAGCCTTGTTTATGTGTTCCTGGTAAAACACGTAGACCGCCATTTTCAAATAAACATTGATCAAGATGTATTCCAACATTTAACATGGGCATAATTTTTTGTCCGAGAAATAAATCTCTTGGACTATCCGTATGCCAACCCATTTGCGAAAATTTACTATTCGGAATATTGAGGTAATTATTAACTACTAAACCATCTTTTTCATTTTCAGCAATCCTTCCTTCATATGGCGTTAAGAAACTAAAGAGTTGTATCAACCTTTCATCGGTTAATAATTCATGCAATGCATCGCTAAAAAGTGAAGTAAAACTTAATCTTTGAATAGTTTTATTTCCCAATTCATCCTTCCCAAATTTAAGCGGAATGCCATTAATTTTTTCACGTTTCTCACCTATCCAGATCTTTTCTAAACGCTTAATTTCTTCTAGATATAATGATATTTTCTCAGGGCTAAGAAAATTTCTAAAAACAATGACACCATTTTTCTCAAAAAAATCCAATTGATCCGGGGTAAGTGTATCTCCCAAATGAAAATTACTTTCCCATTTATTCATGTGTGATTTTAATTAAAAGTAAACTATTTGTTACGGTGGGGTTTTCAAATGTTACCTGTAATTTTTATTGCAGGACGGCAAAAATAAGCAATTTTGTCAAGAGTTTTGTTCAATAATGAGATAAGGGCAGTATTTTGCACCACTATATGATTCCAAAGAACCCCCCTTATCTTGTCATGCTATTTTTATGGATTGCAACATCTCTATTTTCTGATGCTTTAATGGCACAGAAGGATAGTTTGAAAACGCATCAAATACTGTTGTTCCCAGTATTAACTAAATCCATTGAAACTAGTTGGTCATTTGGAGTTGCAAGCTCTTCAACTTTTAAATTCTCTAAAAAAGATACAGTATCGAGAACGTCTAATATTCAGACTATCATGTTGTATTCATTAAAAAAACAATTTGTTGCGGCAATTAATGGAGCCCAATATTTTAAAAATGAACGATATATTTTAAATGAGCAAATGTCTTATAGTTCTTTTCCAGATAAATTCTGGGGACTAGGGAAGCATTCGCCAGATAGTGCAGAGGAAGATTATAATTTTAAACAGTATTATATTTATTTGCATTTAATGCGACACTTAGGTAACAGTATTTATATTGGTTTCCTGTATGAGTTTCAAAACTTAATGGAAGTTGATTATAAAATTGGTGGCGTATTTGATCAACAACAAATTGTAGGAAGAACTCCATATAAGATTTCTGGGATGGGTTTTAGTTTAACATATGATAATCGAAACAATGCATTTTCGCCTGATAAAGGAAACTTTGCACAAATCTATTTCAACCATTTCGATAAAGCTATCGGATCAGATTTTTCTTATACCAATTTGGTAATTGATCTGCGCAAATTTTTTCCTATTGGTAAAAAAAATGTATTGGCTTTGCAGGCATATAGTTTTAGTAATATGGGTAGCGAAGTGCCTTTAAGAAGTTTGGCAACATTGGGTGGTATGGGCAGTATGCGTGGCTACTATGATGGAAGATATCGTGATAAACAACAATTAGTTTTCCAATCGGAATTCAGACATAGTATCAATAAGCGATTTGGTATTGTTGGTTTTGGAAATTTTGGAGATGTGGGACATAACATTTCAGATTTCTCCTTTAAAGATGTAAAATATACTTATGGTGCCGGACTTCGTTACGCAATTAATAAATCAGAAAAATTGAATATTCGCCTTGACTATGGAATTGGGCCAGGAAAAAATCATGGTCTATATTTTGAATTGGGCGAAGCCTTTTAACGCTTTAATACTTGTTTGCTAATTAAGAAAACTATATAGGTAAGAAACGGAGCGGTTATCACATCTATAGAATAGTGTACATGTTGTATCAGCACTAGTATCCCAACTAAAATGGTGGAAATAAAGGCGAGTAATTTGTCTGATTTTTTTGTAAAGCAAAGGCACATCAAAAATTGAGTTGCAGTATGGCCTGAATAAAATAAATCTTTTGTGATAAACCCGTGTTTTTTTCCATAGAAAATATTAGTAATGGGATCACTTAAAGCAATTAATTGATTGGGAGGGTTTAATGGTACCAGATAAATACTGATAAACCTTGAAATACTTAAAAAAATAAATCCCCAAAGAAATAATAATAAAAGCGCAGGATTGTGAATTGCACGGTATAAAAAAAGCGAAAACATCGACCAAATGATAATAAATGTGGGAACCGATACATCGTATGCCGGTAAACTGTTTAAGATAAAATCATTTAAAAGAATTCCATTTCTATTCTCGATATAGTTGAAGAAAAAGGGGAACGCAATCAGAATAGCAACCCATATAATGAAACCTAACTGAAGTCTCTTTTTATAAAAGGAATCATCAATCGCATCTCTCCAAGCCTTTTTTATTTCTGATTGATTTAATAAATTCATGATACAAAAATAAAAAAAACGCTGTTAGTGTATAACAGCGTTTTTATGAATAGTAATTTTTAAAAATGCCATCTAACAAATGCTTCCATGGCAGCATACTTGGTTAAACCTAATGCTGCATATGTATTGGCGGTATTCCCATTTCTGTCTTCGGCCCTTTGCCAGAACTCCCTACTATCTGTTCCCTGAAATGGTACTGAATCTTTTTGTGATTGGTGAATGAAAATGCCAAACCTCTTCTTCATTACCTGATCTGGACTCATTGGGATGGCCATTTCTATTTCAGAAATATCCCATTCCTGCCATGCACCTTTGTATAACCAAATCCAACAATCTTTCACCCAAGGTTCTCCTGCTGCTTTTAACCGACGCATACTTTCAAACACGATATCAAGACACACTTTATGTGTTCCATGTGGATCTGCAAGATCTCCCGCACAAAAAATCTGATGAGGTTGAATCTTGTTCAACAATTCCATTGTATTGATCACATCTGCTTCTCCCATTGGATTTTTATCAATGGTTCCAGTTTCATAGAAGGGAAGATTTTGGAAATGGCAACGACTATCATCAGGAAGCCCAACATAACGGCAAGTAGCTTTTGCCTCACAACGTCTGATCAATCCTTTGATTTCTCTGATAGCGCCGGTATCTACTTGATTTTTTTTCTTACTAGCGATAAAATTTCGCGCTTCTGTTAATATGCCCTGACTTTTTTGGTTGTCGATTCCAAACATTTCTTCAAATCCAACTGCAAAGTCAATGAATCTGGTCACAAACTCATCTGTTACAGCAATATTGCCACTAGTTTGATAGGCTACATGTACTTCATGACCTTGATCGTGTAAACGCATGAAGGTTCCACCCATACTGATAATATCATCATCTGGGTGAGGGGAGAATATCATACACTTTTTAGGGTAGGGATGACTTCTTTCAGGGTGTGTTGGATTCTGAATATCAGGTTTACCGCCTGGCCATCCTGTGATACTATCTCT
>JBAXXT010000119.1:0-4648 GCA_037127755.1 Bacteroidota bacterium | reverse complement strand
CCATCAAAGTTTCAGACCTGAAAAAAGATCTGTATGCTTTGGCGGATGCACATTTCCGTGGCCGCTCCGCTGGTACCATCGATGAACTGAAAGTATCCATGTGGCTGGGCGAACAGTATCGCGCACTTGGCTTGTTGCCCGCTGGTGATGATGGTTCTTATTTCCAGTTCTTTAATATGTGGCATAACCATATTGCCGATCAAAGTAGTATCAGCATCAATAATCAATCGCTTTCACTCTGGAAAGATGTGACTGTGGCACAAATGGCGAATGCCCAAATTGACGCACCCATTTTATATTTAGGTGATGCATCTTCTATGAATACCACTAATCTTGATGTGAAGGGAAAAGTATTGGTGATCGAAGCCAATGCTGCTGGCATTAATCTAAATGTATCATTACCCACCTGGCGTTATCCCCGTAGCATCTTGGCTAAATACGGCAACGCACTCATTACAAAAGGCGCTGCCGCCATCATTTTTATTGCAGACGATATTGCAGAAAATGCCTGGGCCGATGCAAACGAAAATAATTACCGCGGTTCTTTTGATATTGATGGCGGACCGAACGCTACCGTGCAAACTAAAGTGCCAGTATTGTGGGTGCATGCATCTGCGAAACAACTCTTGCAATCTGCGGGCGCTACCTTAAAAGCAAACCTGATCATTGAACATCAGTCTTATCCTTCCGTGAATATTGTGGGATACATTAAAGGCACAGATAAAAATCTGTCTTCCGAATATCTGCTGTATAGCGGTCACCAGGATGCGCATGGTGTGCGCACTTCCAACCACCCGGATAGTGTGTACTATGGTGCCGATGATAATGCCAGTGTGGATGTGGCCATGATGGCGAATGCACGTGCTTTTATTAAAAATCCCGCGAAGCGTTCTGTGCTCTTTGTGATTCATGGTGCAGAAGAAAGAGGTTTGCTGGGTTCACGTTATTATTCATCGCATCCTACCGTTCCGATTAATTCTATTGTAGCGGTGTTGAATGGTGATATGATTGGTCGCAATAACCCCGATAGTGCCGCATTGTTAGGAGTTCAATCGCCCCATAAAAATTCTTCCGAATTAGTAGCCATGGCTTTAGAAGCAAATAACGAAGGACCAAAATTTAAACTCGATACACTTTGGGATAAGCCTACCCATGTGGAAGGATGGTATTTTAGAAGTGATCACCTGCCTTATGCACGTCTTGGAATTCCATCTTTGATGTACACGACCTTATTACATCCCGATTACCACACACCACTGGATAATGCACAAAATATCGATTACGATAAGTTGAAGAAGATGGCAGACTGGATGTATCGGACCGGATGGAAAGTGGCAAATGCAGCTGTTCGTCCGGCAAAAGATGTAAATTTTAAATTAGAACGATAAAGAGTGGATACTCAATTTTAAAAAGAATTATCTTTCATTACAGGTAATTAAACATCAATATGGTAAATATTATTTGGATCATTTTAGTATTATTTGCAGTCTGGTTTATTTATATTTTAGCCACTGATGTTTTGAAAAATAAAAATAATTTAGAAAATGTAAGCTGGATCAAAACCGGACTCATTGGTTTTGTTGTTAATTTTTTTGATGTATTAGGCATTGGTGCATTTGCGCCTCAAACCGCACTTTTAAAATTTACCAAACAAACCTCTGATAAGTTGATACCGGGAACCATGAATGTGGCAAACACAATCCCTGTTTTAATTCAAGCCATCATTTTCATCAAAGTGATTGAAGTGGAGCCCACTACCATGGTTGTTATGTTTTTAACCGCCATGTGTGGCGCATTTATTGGCGCTGATATTATTGCAAAACTTTCTGAGAATAAAATCAGGCTAACCATGAGCATCGCTTTGATGATCACTGCTGGTTTTATGTTAGCTAATAAATTACATTGGATTCAGGGAGATGGTGTTGCCATTGGTATACATGGCTGGAAATTAGTACTGGCAGGTACTGTTAATTTTATTCTGGGAGCTATGATGACTGCTGGCGTTGGATTGTATGCCCCTTGCATGGCACTTGTTTTTTTATTAGGATTATCACCGCAGGTGGCTTTTCCCATCATGATGGGATCTTGCGCATTTTTAATGCCCCTGGCTTCCTATAAATTTATCAAAACAGGTGCGTATAATAAAAAAGCAGCTGTTGGAATGGCAATACCCAGTATTGTGGCTGTGCTCATCGCAGCATTGATCGTAAAATCTTTACCATTAGATACACTTCGTTGGTTAGTACTTTTCATTATTGTTTACACTTCCATTACCATGTTTTGGAGTGCAGTAAAAAATAAATAAAACAATGAAAAAATATTTACTCCTTTTTGTACAAATTGTTTTGACCATAAACCTATTTGCTCAGCCACTATTTAACCCGGCTACTTATTTATGGTATAAAACTCCAGCCAAAAAATGGGATGAGGCCATACCAATTGGTAATGGCAGATTGGGTGCCATGGTGTTTGGAAACTATGGTGAGGAAAGAATTCAATTAAATGAAAGTACGTACTGGTCGGGCGGACCTTATAGTACTGTTGTAAAAGATGGATATAAAGTATTACCTCAAATTCAAGCGGATGTTTTTAATGGGAAGTATTTAGAAGCCCATAATTTATTTGGTAGAAACTTAATGGGCTACCCTGTTGAACAACAAAAATATCAGAGCCTGGCCAACCTGATCTTATTTTTCCCGGATCAGGATTCGGTTAGCAATTATAAAAGAGACTTGGATCTGAGCACCGGCATCAGTTCTGTTAGTTACCAGGCAAAGGGAATCAACTATAAAAGAGAAGTATTTGCCTCCGCACCTGATCAGGTAATTGTGATCCGTTTTACTGCTGATAAAAAAGCAAGCTTATTTGTAAAAGCAAACCTTCGCGGCGTTCGGAATCAAACGCATTCTAATTATGCCACCGATTATTTTAGAATGGATGCCAAAGGAAACGATGGCTTAATACTTACGGGTAAGTCTGCAGATTATATGGGCGTAAAAGGTCAATTAAAATATGAAGCCCAAATTAAAGCAGTAGCAGTTGGTGGAACCACGCATACCAAAGGAGTTGACTTGATCATTGAAAAAGCAGATACGATTACTTTATATTTTTCTGCCGCCACTAATTTTATTAATTATAAAGATGTTAGTGGTGATGCTGCTAAAAAAACAAAAAAGTATTTAGATGCCATTAAAAACAAATCATACGAATCCATTTATACCAGTACTTTAAAGGATTATAAAAAATATTTTAATCGTGTTTCCTTAACCCTAGAAAGTAATGATCGATCTTATCTGCCTACCAATGTAAGAATGGAGAAAATTCAAACCAACCCCGACCCATCTATGGCGGCTTTGAGTTATAATTTTGGAAGATATTTGATGATCTCCTGCTCCAGAGAAAATGGACAGCCTGCTAATTTACAAGGATTGTGGAATGATGACATGAACCCTTCCTGGGATGCAAAATACACGACCAATATTAATACAGAAATGAATTACTGGCCAGTAGAGTCGGGCAATTTATCGGAGTCAGCTTTGCCACTGATAAAAATGGTAAAAGAATTGCAGGATCAGGGTAGTCAGGTTGCCAGAGAACACTATGGGGCAAGTGGTTGGGTTATGCATCAGAATACAGACATATGGCGGGTTACAGCACCCATGGATGGTCCAACCTGGGGCACTTTTACAGTGGGCGGTGCCTGGCTTTGTACCCATTTATGGGAACACTATTTGTATACCCAGGACAAAGCCTATTTAAAAGAAATTTATCCCGTCATTAAAGGATCGGTACAATTTTTCTTAGATTTTTTGGTGCCCCATCCCAATGGTAAATGGCTTGTTACGAATCCATCCACTTCACCAGAAAATTTTCCGGATGGTGGTGGTAACAAACCTTACTTCGATGAAGTGACTGCTGGTTTTAGAGAAGGCACAACCATTTGTGCAGGTTCTTCGATCGACATGCAAATCTTATATGATCTATTTGGTTATTTTAATGAAGCATCAAATTTATTATCTGTTAATGATGCCTTTAATGAAAAAGTAAAATCGGCAAGAACAAAATTAGTGCCACCTCAGATTGGTTCCGATGGATCCTTGCAAGAATGGACCGAAGATTGGAAATCACTTGAAAAGCATCATCGCCATTTTTCGCATATGTATGGTTTATACCCGGGTAAAATATTGACACAAATAAATGAGCCAACATTTATTGAAGCGTATAAAAAAGTTTTAAATGAAAGAGGTGATGGCGCCATGGGATTTTCAAGAGCATGGAAAATGGCGCTTTGGGCCAGACTATTTGATGGCGAGCGTTCTTATAAGATTTACCAGGGTTATTTAAAAGAGCAATCCTGCAGTTCACTATTTGCATTATGTGGCAGGGCACCACAAGTGGATGGAACTTTTGGAGTAACCGCAGCCATTACTGAAATGCTGATTCAATCGCATAATGGTTATATACAATTATTACCTGCCTTACCTAATCAATGGGGAGAAGGTAATTTTAATGGGGTTTGCACCAGAGGCGCTTTTGAAATTAATTTTTCATGGAAAACCAATACAATACAAAAGCTCGAAATCAAATCAAAAGCCGGATCAAGCTGTACTTTAAAAATGGATCAAAATATTAAGATCTTAAACCAGGG
>JBAXXT010000118.1:0-4707 GCA_037127755.1 Bacteroidota bacterium | reverse complement strand
CCGCACCAAGTACAGTCTATCCTGTCTGCTTGTTGCTTTTTAAGTGTATATAGTGCATAATTTATAAAAGTGTTAATTTAAGGAGATTACAATGGCAGAAAAAGTAGATAATCAAGAAATCATCGCGCGTCAAGCTCTTGATGTGTGTGCTAATGAACTTGAAAGACTAGAGAGTTTCGTCGTTGTTGATTATGAACAAATTGACAAAAAATACGGTCGAGCTGATGACCAGCCTGCTAATTCTCCTGTTAATCGTAGGAAACAAATTGGTAAACTTTGTTTGCAATGTCCTGCATTCGCTGTATTGGAAGGTGAATGTTGGGTGCGCGAAAGAATGCAAGCATTGGGTTCTGAGCAGCGTGCTAAATATGGTTCGGTAAGTGTTGGTGGACCAGGCAATTCGAATCCAGGGCATCAAGGTGGAATCGACGGCTGGTACGATAGCGGTTGGCGTCAAACTGACTAAACATATCTTGATCAATAATTAGTAACTATCTTCGTAATTTAATTAAGAGAGCTTAGAGCTTAATTAACTCTTTTTCAGAACAAGGTCGAGGAGTTTTTGGACGAATTGTTCCATTGATAAGCCTGATTGTTCTACGGCTTTTGGTAGCAGACTTTGATCTGTTAATCCTGGCATGGTATTAAAATCGAGCACATAGATCTTTTTGTCTTTGCCAATAATCATGTCGGTTCTAGAAAGATGTCTGGCGTTTACTGTTTTATGAATTTTTTCGGTAAGTATTTGAGCTTCTATTTGCTTATCTCCTGAGACATTTTTAGGCGGACACAACTCGGTGGTTTTGCCATTATACTTATTCTCGTAATCAAATTCTTCACCTTCTGGTGGAATAATTTCAACTACTGGCAAGGCATCACTGCCCAGTATGCCAACTGTTATTTCATCGCCCTCAATTAGTTCTTCAAAAAGCATTTCATCGTATCTGTTAAAAACATCCATTGGAAAAGTTTGTTGCTCAGGGTTTCTAATGATATATGTGTCAATTGCTGAGCCATTTGAAATCGGTTTTAGTACAAACGGTTTGTTGGTTGGAGCGTCTTTTATGCTATCTGAATTCACAATTTGCCATTTTGGAGTATCAATACCAAGCTTTTCCAGCTCTTGTTTAAATAATGCTTTGTTGAAACATAGTTTTGAAGTTTCTGCGTCTGAACCCAGATATTTAAAGCCATGTTCTTCAAGTAATGCTTGCACACTGCCATCCTCGCCACCTATGCCATGCAGAATAGGGAATACGCAATCCACCTTATCTTTATATGAGCCTAAGCTTTGATAATCATCTGTGGGGTAATATTCTATTACTGTATGACCAGCAGATTGAAGAGCCGCTGAAACAGCCTTGCCAGACCTAATAGAAACATCACTTTCCGGCGAATTACCACCAAGCAAAACAAGTACATTCATACTTAACATAATACCACTCATCATTTTGCTAGTATAATATAGGCATGGCAAACAATTCGAGTGTAGCTGAGTATTATGATAGAAATGCGGATGATTATCATCGGCATGTAACTGATTCGAGCGATAGCATTTATCATGCTTACTATGAAAAGCCGGCGATTAGAGCAGCTTTGCCGAAATTGGACGGTTTGAAAGTTATCAGCATTGGCTGTGGAAGCGGGGTCGATGCTCGCTGGCTTAAAGATAATGGTGCTAGCGACGTGACAGGAGTTGATATATCAGAAAAATTAATTGCCATAGCCAAAAACAATAATCCGGATATTGAATTTAGGGTAATGGACATGGAAAAGCTAGACTTTGTTGATTCGAGCTTTGATTTAGCATACTCTAGTCTGGCTATTCATTACACAGAGGATTGGACATTTCCATTGAAAGAAGCCTATAGAGTCTTAAAACCAGGCTCTAAATATATTTTTTCCTGCGGGCATCCTATTGATAGTGCACTAAAGTATGGAAAGACTAATAAAAGCCGCTATGCTCTGCTTGGCAGAAAAGTGAATAAAGAAACCTCCAAAAGAACCATTTATGGCGATTATATGGTGGCAGAAAATGATGGTGTAAAACCACTTTCGTTTAATTTGAACGGTAATTATGTGACATCCTACCACAGAACCTTTAGTAAAATGTTAGAACAAATTCAAGTCTCAGGATTTCAAATTGAAAAACTTATTGAGCCCAAACCAACCGAAGAGTTGCAGCAAAAAGACCCTGCTATTTTTGATCAACTCAACAAAATACCAGCCTTCATGATCTGGGTGCTAAAAAAATAATATTTTTAAAATACCACTTCAAGACGATTGGTGGTTGAGTATAGTTTAGGTATGATTAAGGCGGTTATTTTTTATAATAAGCTAAACTAAGCCTACGGCGAGTATTTCTCTGATAAAGATGTACAAAAGTAACTATGGCTATAAATGAAGACATAGCAGCGCAAGCACGACCAAAAGAAGCAGACGTAACCACGGTTAGACCGAAGCCACTAACTATAACTCCTCCTAGGCTCAACCACATTCTTTGTACGCTAGATTTAGCCACTCTAGACGGGTCAGTTTTGACTCTAACAGCAATACCAACGGCATAGCCAAGAGCTATGAAACCGAGTGCAATATGAATTGGCAATATTATGCTAAGCATTACCCTTATTCTAGCCCATAAATCATGATTATTCTATAGTGCTTGGTGGCGTAATGCCTTTAAGCAAATTTAGTTTTATTGCAAATCAATGTTTAGGCAGGATTTTTATGAAGACGGCGGATGCCGAGTGCAGTTAGAACCATTCCAGATCCAATTAAACCAAGATATTGGAGGTTGTCTAGAGGTGTTTTTTGATAGATACCGAATCCTGTTACTGGAGCGTTAGGTGCAAGGACCAATAGTACTGGATCCTTTATTATGCCATTGGCTAAGCCATCACTATCCAGAGAACCGCCGTCCGTTAGATCGTATGTAGCTGTAGTCTTAGTGATGCCACCAATAGTCTTGGTGCCGTAGGTTGCTCCATTAACCATGCTGTAGGCTCCGGTAATTGGGTTGTAGTATCGAAGCATAGGACTGGAGTATTGCTTATCATAAACAATAGTTACGGTTACTGTCATGCCAGATGTAGGGCAATATACATAAAATCCGGTCAAGTTAGTTTGTGCTGAATATCCCTTATCTTCAGATAAGGAAATTGCACTGGTTGAGCGTCCATCACCTAAAGTACAGCCACTTGAATTAGGAACTGTCACAGTTGACCAAATACCTTTATTGTCTTGTACGGAAAGAACATTTGCTTGATATGAATCCATGATGCCATCATTATTTGCGTCCCCGTTGTTTGGAATGCCGGCTTGATCATCAAATAATGCAATATTTCTAAGTGTTGGATAAGAGCTTGTCGTTTGCCACACGTTATTGAAATCCCATGTGTTGAGGGGGCCATTAGTTGAGTTATTCATAAAAAACGTAGGGCTGGAATTACCCACGTTTACTGCAGTACCATTACATGTTCCAACATTACACATCTTAGCAGTGTTTGTTAAGAACTTATCGTAATAAACATTTGTATACGTACCACTAACGTTATATGCAGTAACAGCGCCACTATCGGCAGTTGTGCCGGTAAACTGAGCCGCAGAGAATGAGTTGCTCAGCAATGCTTGGCTATCGCCTATAATTCCACCCGTCATAGTCGTTACTCCATTATCTATAGTTCCGCTTGTGTAAACTCTCGAGATTGTTCCAGCGAAAAATCCACCAACTATCAGTCCCGTATACGCTCCATTTGGATGGAGAGTTCCAGTAGTAAAGCTATCATTAACTGAATTGTTGGAGTTACTCATCGCACCAACAATTCCACCTGAATATGCAGAACCGGAAACGTATCCCGAGAAAGAACTCGCCGTCACACTTGAAGTTCCATACATATAACCAACAATTCCGCCGTTATAACTATAAACTCCGTTTACGGTCATAGAGGAGTGCAAATTAGTCAATATTGTGTCTGTAGCTCTTGCGACAAAACTTCCACCATATCCCGATGAAGATGTAGATCCTCCGCTAATGTTTATATTTTTTATCGTAGCTCCGTCGGTTTG
The DNA here is from genome assembly GCA_037127755.1 of Bacteroidota bacterium. GTDB lineage: Bacteria > Bacteroidota > Bacteroidia > Chitinophagales > Chitinophagaceae > Sediminibacterium. The sequence continues at coordinate 642 of JBAXXT010000118.1, read as the reverse complement.
ATAAAATAAGCCAAAGGAATCAATGACTAAATTTTTTATTGTATGATTTTGGCCGTCTAACGTACCGCTAAATGCAGCAGACGCGGCTAAATGAGTAAAGTTGTAGCCAGTACAATCTATGTTTGATACAAGAATATAGTACCCTGATAAATTATTATTGATTTCCTGCAACTGAGCACAGCTTGAAATTCTATATGGGTTCTGTTGAGTACCAAGACCATATCCTGAATATGCGAATACCTTTAATGGTGTCAGCACATAAAAAAGCATCATCGCTATAGAAAGTACTGAAAATATTTTTTTACCGATAATCACAAATGCCCTCAGTTATTGGTTATGATTATAAGCAGTAGAACAATTAAGGTCAATCATCTTTATGCAATGATCACTAATAATGAAATATTCTTGGCTCTAAGTTTAGAATTACCTTTCTGATACAATAAGCATAATTATTATGCAGCCATCAATAAATAAAATATCTGGAAGTACCTATGCAAGATGGGTTTTGTTGTTACTGATTGCTATTACAGATATATGGGCCGTAAAAAATCCAGGATTTAGTTTTATTATTTTTCTTGCGCCACTGATATTCGTATTGCTACACAGCTTCAAACTATTTGGAAAAAAGCACACATTTGTTAT
>JBAXXT010000117.1:0-4730 GCA_037127755.1 Bacteroidota bacterium | reverse complement strand
ATGCTTACTTGATGGGGATTAGTCTAAATAAAGATACCATCAATAGTAAAAGCCGTACCCGTTTGATCAAAGACATACTTGCAATTGTTGCCGACTTTGAAAACAAGCAACAGGTAGAAGTGTATAAAAGTGGAATGCCATATATCAGAACTGTGATGGCCAATAGAATAAAGGATGAAATGAATAAATTCTTATTGGCATCTTTTCTACTATCAGCTCTAACCCTGTTTCTTTTCTTCCGTTCCATCAGTGCTGTTATTATGAGTTTGTTGGTGGTAGGCATGGGTGTGATCTGGAGTTTGGGTACCATTGTTTTGTGTGGCTATGAGATCACATTGTTAACTGCCTTGATTCCAATTTTGGTGGTAGTAATTGGGATTCCGAACTGTATTTATTTTTTAAATAAATATCATACCACTTTTAAAGAAATCCCGGACAAGGAAAAGGCGTTGGTTACCATGGTAGGAAGAATGGGTATCGTAACCCTGTTTTGTAATATTGCTGCTGCAATTGGTTTTGCCGTTTTTGCTTTTACAAAAAGTGCCATTCTAAAAGAGTTTGGAGTAGTGGCAGGAATTAATATCATGGCATTATTTCTTATCTCTTTATTATTTATACCATCTGTCTTAAGTTATTTACCTGCCCCGAAACCCAAGCATGTCAAATATCTTGATAATAAATACTTAGAATATATTTTAGTAAAAATTGAAAAGTGGACTTTTCATCATGCTAAATGGGTGTATGCTATTACAGCAATTGTTACCATCATTTCTATTATCGGAATAACTAAAATTAAAAGCGAAGGATTTGTGGTAGACGACCTTCCCAAAAAAGATAAATTATATACAGATCTAAAATGGTTCGAAAATCAGTTTAATGGATTGTTACCATTAGAAATTGTAATAGATGCTAAAAAGCCAAGAGCAGCTTTGAAGATGGAGACCATGTTGGATATTGAAGAATTTAGTAATTATGTAAGCACCAAGTCGGAAGTAGCCCGCCCCTTAAGTATTGTAGAAGCATTAAAGTTTGCCAACCAGGGTTTTTACGGTGGTGATACCGCCAGTTATGTATTGCCTTTGGAAATTCCTGCCTCCTTATCTTCCGCCATGCGTTCAAAAGAAAAAGGCAAATCGGAATTCATGAAGTTGGTGAGTCAGTATGTTGATTCAAACCAACAAGCTACAAGAATCAGTGTGAATATGAAAGATATTGGTAGCATTAAACTACCTGTTTTAATTGCAGATCTGGAAGCTAAGTCAGCTAAAATTTTCGATAGTACTAAATATAAGGTAACGTTTACAGGTAGTAGCGTTACTTTTTTAGAAGGTACTTCCTTTATCATCCGGGGTTTGAAAGAAAGTATATTCTGGGCTTTTCTTCTGATCACTTTATGTATGTTATATTTATTTAAATCGTTTCGAATTTTGATCTGTTCTTTGATACCAAACTTAGTACCCCTTACCATTACTGCCGGTGTAATGGGTTGGACTGGAATTGCGTTAAAGCCCTCTACTGTATTAGTATTTAGTGTGGCATTAGGTATTGCCATTGATGTAACTATTCGTTTCCTCATTAATTATAAACAAGAGCTACCGCACTTTAATAATAAGGTAGATGTCACATTGGTACAAACGATTAAACATACCGGGATCAGCATCATTTATACCTCTTTAGTCCTGATTGCTGGCTTTATCATTTTTGTCTGGAGTGATTTTGGGGGTACCAATGCGTTGGGATGGCTAACTTCTTTAACACTGGTTGTGGGCACTCTAACAAATCTGGTGCTTTTACCTGTGCTGATTATAAGCACTTCCCCAAAAAACAAATAATTTAAGTTTAAATGCAGGTTGTTTTACAGGTAAATAATTGTCTGATTTAATTGAAGACCTAGCTTAAAGTTAAAATTTACTGAATTTGTAAACTTTTTATTAACGCATTGTGCTATTTTGCGTACCTGTTTTATGGATAGGAATGACTGGAGCAGCTTTTATAAACATTCCAATGTCTTTTTTGTTATCCTAATGTTAACTTTACAAACTAAAACTAAACGCCCATGAGAAAATTCCTTTTTCTGTGCTTTCTGACTTTTTGTACCATTTTTCAGCTTTCAGCTCAGAGTGGTCGAACAGTTTCAGGAAAGATCACAGACGAGAAAGGTGCCGGAATATCCGGAGTATCTGTACTAGTAAAAGGTTCTACCACTGGTACAACTACCGACGCAGCTGGTGATTACAAATTAACTGTATCATCAAAAGCTCAAATACTTGTTTTTTCTGCTTTAAACTACGGAACAAAAGAAGTTAGTATTGGATCTGCTTCAACTGTTTCAACTAGTTTGTCAGTTAAAGAAGATAATCTTTCTGAAGTTGTTGTTACTTCTTTTGGAATTAAAAGGGATAGTAAGACCCTTGGATATTCAACTCCAAAAATTAGTGCAGAAGCATTAACTCAAACTAAGAGTACCAATATCACCAACGCAGTTGGCGGTAAAGTAGCTGGTGTAAGAACACAAGGCTCAGGTGGTTCTTTTGCAGGATCTGCTATTCTAATTCGTGGATATACATCAATGACTGGTTCTAGCGCACCACTATTTGTGGTTGACGGAGTGCCTATCGATAACGGCGGTGGTGGGGTTGCATTACAAAATGGTGTAACAAACTCAAACCGTGCTATTGATATTAACCCAGACGATATTGAAGACCTAACTGTATTAAAAGGTGCTGCTGCAACTTCATTGTACGGTTCACGTGGTGCTGCAGGCGTAATCTTGTTGACTACTAAAAAAGGAAAGCGTAAGGCAAAGAACAGTATTGATTTCAATTCTTCTTTATCGAATGTAACTGTGAATATGTTGCCTGCTTATCAAAACGAATATAGTCAGGGAACATCTTCAGGAGCTGCAGCAGCTACTGCAACAGTAGGTATTTATAATCCCAATGCTTCTACATCTTGGGGTCCAAGAATCATTGGCCAAACAGTTACCAACTATTTAGGTAAGAAAGAAGTGTTAACTGCTTTCCCAAATAACGTATCTGATTTGTTTCAAAATGGACTTAGTCGTGTTAACACCGTAAGCTTCAGTGGTGGTAGTGATAAAACTACTTACCGCGTTTCATACAATAACACAAAAGAAACCTATGTTTTACGTTCTAATGAATTAAATAAGAATGTACTTTCTGTTAATTTAAACTCTGAGGTTACTAATAAATTAAGTATCAGTTCTTATTTGAGTACTAATATAACTTCTTCAAACAGAACACAACAAGGGAATCAGTTGTCTAACCCAACTTTTAGATCTTTGTTTACTCCTAGAAGTTATGACTTAACAAATATACCTTATTATGATGCTGCTGGTAATCAGTTGTATTATGGTGGTGAAGACAATCCTTATTGGGCTATCGATAATGTTCGTTATAATGATGACATTTCTCGCTTATTGGGTAATGTTGGATTACACTATAAATTTAATAATTGGTTAAATGCTGATGCTAAAGTGGGTATCGATAATCAATCATTTAAATCTCATGGGTATGATGAAATTGGCGCAAGAGGTGGTGGAAACACAAGTGCAAATGGAACAGGTGGCGTAGTTGATGGCAGAAGCGTAGTAAGAAACATTAACTCATATCTAACTTTGAATGCTCAGAAGCAATTCGGAAATTTCAATTTATCTGGAACATTGGGTAATGAAGTTTTTGATAACTATTCCAATTCTATGTCTGCTAGATCTACAGGTTTAGCAATCAGAGGATTTGATCAAATTAGCAATGCTACCGTATTAAATACACCTTCAGTTGGTACTTCTCAATTTAGAACTTTTGGGGTATTTGCAGATTTTGTGGCTGATTACAAAAGATGGTTATCATTAAACGTAAAAGCTAGAAACGATTTCTCTTCTACTTTAGCACCGGGTGCGAGGTCTATCTTCTATCCAGCAGCTGCTTTGAGTGCTACTTTAACAGATGCGATCCCAGAATTGAAGAGCAAAACTTTAAGCCTTTGGAAAATGCGCGCTAACTACGGTGTGGTTGGTCGTGCTGCACCTGCATATAATACAGATAACTATGCAACCACTGGTGGAGCCGCAGATGGTTTCGGACCAAGCATTGCTTTTCCGTTTAACGGATTAGCTGGTTATACTATTTCTAACTCTGCAGGTAACGTTAAGTTGAAACCTGAGTTTACAACAGAGTGGGAAGTTGGTACAGACGTAGCTTTCTTTGATAATCGCGTAACTATCCAAGCAAACTATTACGAGCGTAAATTAACAGATGGTTTGTTCCCTGTTCCAGTATCATCTACTTCTGGTGTAACTTCTGTGTATCAGAATGCTGGTGAAATCAGCACAAAAGGAACCGAACTTACTTTAGGTTTAGTACCCATAAAATCAAGAGACTTCACCTGGACTATCAATGCCAACTATACGCAATTCAAGAGTATCGTTACTAAATTGGCTCCTGGTGTTAGTGTGATTACTTTAGGCGGATTTACAACTCCTAACGTAAGATTAGTAGAAGGTGAAGAATTTGGTGCAATCTATGGTAACAAGTATCAAAGAGATAATTTAGGTCGTGTTATTTTACAAACTGCTGGTACTAATGCAGGCTTACCTTTACCAACTTCAGGTGTATTCAAAATTGGTAATAGTAATCCTAAGTATACTATCGGAATCAATAACTCATTTACTTACAAAAACTTCTCATTGGATATCTTATTTGATATCCGTG
>JBAXXT010000116.1:0-4752 GCA_037127755.1 Bacteroidota bacterium | reverse complement strand
TCTGATCCATGAAGATTGAAAGCTGAGAGCTTGCAAAGAATTCACGAACTGCAGCAACAATTGGTCGAGCGTTTATTAGCTGACCTGGGGTTACAGTTTCGATTTCGCTCATACTCATTCGATCTTTAGTATTTCGTTCCATCCTAAGTAGACCGATTCTAAATTGTCTTTGAACAAGTTCTCCAACTAACTTAACTCTTCGGTTAGCTAGGCTATCGATGTCATCTGCTGGTTCCTGAGTATTGTTCAGTCTAATAATCTCAGCGATAATTGCTGTAAGATCTTCAATTCGCATTACTCTATTTTCAATAGTATTTGGAATATCAATATCTAATCGCTTATTAATCTTGTATCGTCCAACTCGTGAAAAGTCGAATCTCTTGAAGTTGTAGAACATGTTTTCAATAAGAGCTCTTGCGTTGTCTACAGTTGCAAGATCGCCTGGGCGTAATCTTCGATAAACTTCAATTAATGCCTCATTGTGACCTCGTGCAGGGTCTTTTTCGAGTGTTGTATCTAGATAGCTGTGCTTACCTTGATCGACGTGCTTGAAGTTTTCTCGCATGTGAGCTTCGGTCATACCTAATGCTCGTAGCAATGTTGTTACAGCAATTTTTCTTTTTCGGTCAATCTTTACGAAAATGGCACCAGCGGCAGAAGTCTCAAACTCTAACCATGCACCACGTCCAGGAATAACCTTAGCACCGTAATGCTTTGTATTTCCATGAGTATCAGCAGTAAAGAAAACACCAGCTGAACGAATTAACTGACTAACTACAACTCTTTCAGCACCATTAATAACAAATGTTCCTCTTGAAGTCATCCATGGAAAATCACCTAAGTAAATTTCTTGGGTTTTAACTTCACCGGTAATCTTATTGATTAACTCAACATTGGCCTTTAATGGAGCCTCGAATGATACGTTGTTATCACGAGCTTCATACTCAGAAACCTTAGGATCTTCGAAGTGATAATCCTTAAAGTTAAGAGTTAGCTTAGTACCTGTATAGTCATCGATTGGACTAATCTCGGCTAATAATTCGCCTAGGCCTTCTTCAATAAACCATTGAAATGATTTATTTTGATGATCTACTAGGTTTGGGATATCAAGTTCATTCTCTTGACCATTGAAATATACCCTTTTTGCTGTTTTTGTAATTTGCGTGCTATTTTTTGCCATAAATAATATATGCAATGCTCCTATATTTAAATTGTTGTATTTTTTAGGTTTCGTGCACGAAGATTACTAAGAGGGTGTTTTTGGCGCTAACTTTAAAAAATAAAAGCACTGCCCAACTTATACTACTTCTTAAGGTACAAGTCTGAGGTAAAAAGTTACAAAAGTCAAGTATTATTTTTTAGGTTTTGTCGAAGATACTGAGCCTATTACGCTATCTACAATTCCATAGACTTTAGCTTCGTCTGCTGTCATGTAATAATCTTTTTCCATGTCATTGTGAATCTTAGATATTTTTTGACCAGTATTGTTAGACATAATTTCTTCTAGTAACTTCTTAAGTCTTATGGATTCTTCGAGATCTATCTCCATATCAGACACTCTTCCTCTAGTACCGCTCGATGGCTGGTGAATCATAACCTTAGAGTGAGGTAGAGCAAATCTCTTACCTTTTGTACCCGAGCTAAGTAGAAACGCGGCTGCACTTGCTGCCATACCAATTCCTATAGTTTGGACATCAGCCTTCACATAGTTCATGGTGTCATAAATGGCTAAAGCGTCAGTAACACTTCCGCCAGGGCTATTGATATATAGAAAGATATCTTTCTTTGAGTCTTCTGAGTCTAGAAATAATAGCTGTGCAACAATAAGATTTGCTGAATGCTCATCTACCTGAGTTCCAAGGAAGATTATTCTATCTTTGAGTAATCTAGAATATATGTCAAAGGCCCGTTCGGTACGACCGTCAGTTTCAATAACAGTTGGAATGAGTAGGCTTCTAGTATTATTTTTCATATCTATAATTATATATACGAGATTAGCGCTCGTCAAGCTTGAGTGCTAATTCTTCTTAGATGCAATTTCAGTCAAGAATTTGAATGTCTTCTCGGTTAACATCTGGTTTCTTATTCCAGATATGTTTTCAGCCTTAGCAAGTTCTGCCTGCATCTGAGGATCCTGATATTGACCCTTCATTAACTGTAATCTTATCTCTAATTCTTCTGGGGTTACAGTAATATTTTCGTTTTGAGCTATTTCACTAAGTATAAGAGATGATTTAACGATGTTTTCGGCAGGGGCTCTATTTCTTTCGCGATGTTCAGCTTCAGTCACACCCTCTTCTTTTAAGTGCTCTTCCCAAGTTTGTCCCCTATACAGAATGCTCTGCTTTTCTTCTAGCTCACTTCTTTCTATTTGTTCTTCAATAATAGATTCAGGAATAGTCACTTTGGAATCGTTAGTAATCTTAGCAATGACTTCACTTTCATAAAGGCGATCTTCTTGCTGTTGCTTCTCTTGTTCTAGTTGTTTTTTAATATCTTCTTTTAATTCAGCAACTGTCTTAAATGGACCAACCTTAGAAGCCAGCTCATCATTGATTTCACTTTTCTTGAGTTCATTAACTATCTGAACTTTCACTTCAAATGTTACAACCTTACTCTGTAGGTGCTTAGCGCCGTAGTCCTTAGGGAATTTAATATCAAAAGTTTTATCTTCACCTGCTTTTAGACCAATAAGCTCAGGCTCAAATCCTGGGATGAATGAATTGCTTCCGATAACTAATGGATAAGATGTTCCATCAGCACCTGAAATAGACTCTTTAGTTTCTTTATCTATGCCTTTAAAATCTATAACTACTTGATCGCCATCTTTAGATGCTCTCTTTACTTCAACGGCTTCTGCTGCACGATCTTGCAAGGATGTAATAACTTCTTCAACATCTTTATTGGTTACCTTAATAGGCTTCTTAGCAACTCTAATTTTTTTATAGTCGGCGATTTCCATCTTACCAATTACTTCAACTTCAATTTCTACTTCTAATAATGTGAAAGGTACGAATTTCTTAACTGAAATACTTGGCTGAGCAACGGGTCGGATGTTCTCGGTAATTACTATTTGTCTATATAGCTCGTTAATGGCGTGATCAATAAAGTCAGCTTGAAGTCTTCCTTGGTCAGCATTTTTTTCTACTATGTTTAGCGGTGCTTTACCAGCTCTAAAACCAGCTAGCTTCATAGTTTTCTGCATATCTCCAAGAACATGCTTGTGAGTTCGCTCAAGTAAATCCGCTGGAGCGGCAACTGAAATATTTAAGTTATTGTCGTTTTTGTAAGTGAGTTTTGCTTGCATAAACAGCAACTATATCAGATTGGGATAGATTAATCTACTATTTTTGGGCTTGGAAGGATTTAACGAATTTAATTGCTTCAGGAATTGTGAGCGAAGATTCTACTCCACTATCAAGGTTTCTAAGAACTACCTTTTTCTTCTCAATCTCTTCATCTCCTATAAACATTGCGAAAGGAATATTTTTCTTAGATGCTGTCTTTATTTTATTGGCGAGTTTTCTTTCAGTTATATCGACAGCAACATTAATGCCATTAGATCTCAGTTCGGAAATCATTTCATTGGCTGCACTTGAGTTATTACCAAGAGTAATGGCATATATATCTGTCTCAGTCGTTACAACTGGCAATAACTTATGAGTTGTTAGAAAGTCCTGCAAGGTAACGTCGCCTAAACCGAATCCAGCTGTGGCAATAGGTTCAACTCCGAATAGACCAACTAATCCATCGTAGCGACCGCCGCCCATGATTGCGCGGTTATTCTCGGGATTAGTGTCAAATATCTCAAAGACCACATCGGTATAGTAATCAAAGCCTCTCATAAGGGTAATATCGAAGATAACGTTAGTAACTCCCTGGGTATTGAGCATATTCATTAATAATTCCAGGCTCTGCAAGGAACCGTGTGATCTCACATCAAGTGGTAGATACTCTATGTTTTTCTTGGTCATGAGTTCAGTGATTTGATCGGCAATTACTGATTCCATTTTAGATTCAGCAATTATCTCATCGAGAGTGGTCTTAAATTTAACCGGTTCTAGTTTATGCATTCTATCAATTAGTTTTATAACCTTAGCAGCTGATTTCTTATCTAACTTGAAATATTCTAGGAACAGAAAATCTACAAATTTACGTGAATTTAACTTTATTACGAACTGATCGCTTGTAGCTCCAAAAGTCTTTAACATTTCATCGGCGATCCTAATTAGCTCAGATTCAGCTTCGATACTATCTACACCAAAAATATCTACATTAATTTGCCAGTGCTCTCTGAGGCGTCCTCGTTGTGGTCGCTCATATCTCCATAGGTTTGGAATACTATACCAGCGTAGTGGATAAGCAAGTTCCTGACGACGTCCAGCTACTAGTCTGCTTACACTAGGAGTCATTTCCGGTCTCAAGGTTACTTGTCGACCACCTCTATCTTCAAATAAATATGTCTGTTCATTAACTATTTCTTCGCCTGATTTAGCTGTGAACATTTCAATAGGCTCAATTATAGGAGCGTCATATTCCTCGTAACCATATTTTTCTAAGCAACTTCGAACTGAATTGAATAAGAATTTCTGCAATCTTTTATCTTCAGGATAAAAATCTCTGGTGCCTTTATATGGTTGTGTCGATAACATGTTTTATATTGTACATTAATTTTACATAACCAATAAAAAAGACCACTTTAATATTAGTGGTCAATAACATTGGTGGGGATGAAAGGACTTGAACCTTCAC
>JBAXXT010000115.1:0-4863 GCA_037127755.1 Bacteroidota bacterium | reverse complement strand
TTCAAATATTCTCCATAATCCCAAACAGGTAAAAGACACTGCTTTAATGTGTGCACAATTTTGGGATGATGCTGTAGCAGAAAGAAGAAAAAAGTTAATGCCTTTTTTCTGGAACGTCATTGCCAAACAGGGTCAGTTGTCTGGGAACAGAGACTATAGCAATGATATGAATGTGAAGAATCTCTATAAAATTTCTTATCCCGGTTACAACGAAATTTTCACGGGTTCTCCAGATAGAACCTTGATTCCTAATCTTGCCATACGTAATAGTAATATCAATATTTTAGAATGGTTAAATGGTCAAACCGAGTTTAAGGGTAAAGTGGTGGCTTATAGTTCCTGGAATATTATGCCATTTATATTGGCTGAAAAAGAAAATGGTTTGCCTGTAAATAGTGGCTATGAAATGTTGAACGAATCTGAAGATTCTGTAAATGCCATTATTAATGAAGCACAAGCGAATGTGGTGAATAAAACTCATTGCAGATTCGACATGCTTACCTATGGTGCAGCAAAGCGATACATCGAAGAAAAACATCCTAAAGTGCTATTTCTTGGTTTAGGAGAAACAGACGAGTTTGCGCATAAAGGTGAGTATGATCATTACTTACAAAAAGCACATCAGTTCGATGAAATGGTGGCTGAGTTATGGTACTACGTACAAACCGATCCCTTCTATAAAGACAATACCACTTTTATCATTACCACTGATCATGGAAGAGGTAAAAAGTCTTCAACCTGGAATGCACACGGATTTTGGGTGGGTGGTTCCGGACAAACCTGGTTGGCTACCATTGGAGCTGGCATTGCACCATTGGGTGAAATAAAAGAGAAAAGTCAGATTTATGCCAGTCAAATTGCAGCTACTATCTCTCAATTATTAGGAGAAAAATTCAAGTCTAATCATCCAGTAGATGATCCAATAGTTTTGAAAAAAGTAGAAAATGTATTTTCACCAATCACTCAAGTCGAAACTTTAGCAGCCAAAAAATAGAGCTACAATTATTTTTCTTGCTATATTTATCATTTGCACATAATCGGATGTCAAATGATGAATAATTTGAACCGTAAAGAATTTCTTCGTGTTGCTGGTCTATTAGCATCTGGTTCATTATGGAACCCGCAGAACTTACTTTCTCAAATTTCAACAAATATTGAATTCACGAAGGCTGATTTTGGAAGCGATTTTTTGTGGGGTGTATCTACAGCAGCCTATCAATTCGAAGGGGCTTTTCAGGAAGATGGAAAATCTAATTCTATCTGGGATACTTTCTCAAATAAAAAGGGTCATATCAAAGATGGTACAACTGGAAATATTGCATGCGACTTCTACCATAGGTATGCATCAGACATTGAGATTGTAAAATCTTTGAACATGAAGGCTTTTAGATTTAGCACTGCATGGTCACGGGTGCTTCCTAATGGTACAGGTCAGGTTAATCAAAAAGGAATTGATTTTTATCATCGTGTGATTGATCAATGTTTAGATAATAATATACAGCCCTGGCTTACTTTGTATCATTGGGATATTCCACAGATACTGCAAGATAAAGGTGGATGGATGAATAGGGATGTGATCGAATGGTTTTCGGAATACACAGATCTCATTACAAAATCTTATGGTGATAAAGTAAAAGATTGGATTGTATTAAATGAGCCAACAGCCTTTACTGCTGTAGGTTATGGATTGGGCATTCATGCACCGGGATTAAGAGGAGTAAATCACTTATTACCAACCATTCATCACGCGGCTATGTGTCAGGCTGAAGGCGGACGAATTGTTCGTTCCAATGTTCAGCATGCAAATATTGGCACTACATTTTCTTGTAGTCATGTAATGCCATTAAGGAGTATAGAAAAAGATCGTATAGCAGTAGAACGTTGGGATGCATTATTAAATCGATTATTTATTGAGCCTTCTTTAGGTATGGGTTATCCGATTTCCAGTTTGCCATTTCTTGGTAAGATAGAAAAACATATCAAAGAAGGGGATATGGAAAAACTGGCATTTGATTTCGATTTTATTGGCATTCAAAATTATACAAGAGAAGTAGTTAAAAATATTTGGTACATACCCTATATGCATGGTTTAGAAATCAGTCCTTCAAAAAGGGGAGCAAAAGAAATTTCAGAAATGGGATGGGAAGTATATCCTGAAAGTATGTATGAAACTTTAAAAAGATTTAGTGACTATAAGGGCGTTAAGAAAATATACATCACAGAAAATGGGTGTGCTTTGCAAGATGAGGTAATTGATAATCGGGTTCATGATATAAAAAGAATCGATTATTTTAAAAGTTATTTACCCCAAATACTAAGAGCAAAAAAAGAAGGGGTTAATGTAGGCGGATATTTATGTTGGACTTTATTAGACAACTTTGAATGGAGAGAAGGATATAAACCCAGATATGGATTGGTGTATGTTGATTTTAAAACTCAGCAACGCATTATCAAAGACAGTGGTTATTGGTTCAAAGATTTCTTAAAGTAAAGGTTGCAGAGAGGAAGGGATTCGAACCCTCGATACGTTGCCGTATACACACTTTCCAGGCGTGCTCCTTCAACCACTCGGACACCTCTCTGTTTATAGGGCTGCAAATATAGGCACTTGTATCGAAAATTAAGGGATAAACAAAGTATAGGACAACCATAGCAGAATGGCCCCTGCAATTGCAATATAGAGTCCGCTCCATTTTTTTCTTTTGATGTACAAGATCAAAATCATACCTGTTAGTGAAACCAACACCAGTAATACTGCTGATATATCAATTACCCACTGCCATTTCGAACCTGTATCTCGTCCCTTGTGTAAATCATTCATGATGCCAACTATACCGGCACGTAAAAGGGTTAATTCATAAGCTCCATCTTCGCGATTGATAAATGCATCAGCCGCGTATCCTGGTCCCTTAAAAGAAATGGTACATTGTGTTTCATCAATCCTAAATTCACTAACAGCGGCTTTGATATTGTGATTCTTTCTTAGAAACTCTACGATTTCTAGTTTCGCAATTTTATTGGTGTCTTTATTCATCACCCAATTGCTATCCAATTTTCCTTTCTCTTGAGTGGTTTTAAGTTCACCAGCAAAATAATCAGGGTGGTTTAATGTAATACCGGTAATAGAAAAGAAAAACACGATCGCAAAACTAATCATGGATCCATAGATATGCATCCATCTTGATAACATGGCTATATTTCTTTCAAATGCTAATTTCGTTTTTGACTTTACCTGGTTCAATTTTATAGATGATTAGTTTTCGATTGATTTATTTTTGTAAGCTACACTAACTGATCCCAGTTCTGAATTTCCTTTTAAGGTAAATTGTTGATCTGTAGTATTGCAAATTACTTCCTGCTCTAATAAATCGTAACCACCATGTTCCCGCGTTACTTCAATATGTACTGTATATTTTCCGGGTTTTAAGGATAGACCTTTATCATCTTTGCCATCCCATTTCATCGTATATTTTCCGGGAGAACGTGTTGAACTGGTGATGGATACAAATGTACTGGGATCGGCAGAAAGAGAACTTCCATTTTTGCGATACCAATCTCTTAAATCGGGTAACCATCTTCCCTTGTTATACCAAAGCGCAATGGTCTTCACTGTTTTCAGATCCTTATCTTCTATCCATATCGCTGCAAAGGGTCTTTTCGCATAACCCATTTGTGGCGCTAGTTCCAGACCGATTACAATTTCTTTTGTCCATTCTTTCTGTCCGTTTGTGGTAATAGAATTTACAGGCATTGCTGCTTCTAAATTTTTCCAATGTTTGCTTTCAAAGCGTTCACCATTTCTGGTGATGATGAGGTAATCCACATCATTCATGCTTTCTGCCATGGCAATACTTTCGCTTGGTTTCATTACATTGAATGCAGTAGCTAAAGCACCTGCATCCGTTGCAGAATTAGTAACTACAGTTGCACTGATTACTTCATTAGCGGGTAATGCTGTACGAGGGTCCACAATATGCGAATACCATTGGCCATTGATTAATTCACCTCTTCTATAATTCCCACTGGTGGCTATTGCTTTTCCCTGAATCAATAATTGATCAATGGGTGCATCATTTTCGGCATCTGCTTTTGGATTGCTGATCCAAACTTTTTCATGAATGTCTCCCTTAATAACCATATCACCCCCAATGTTTACAATAATGCCATTCAATTCAGCAGCATTCATAGCAGCATTAACAGCTGATTGTATGATATAAGATTTAGCAAAACTATTAAGCTTGATGGGAGCGTTACTTATATGTGTTGCAGTTTGATTTTTTTCATCTAAAATCCAATGCACTTGCTTTACTTCGGCAATGGCTTTATTCAGCATTTCTTGAGAAGGAAGAGATGACTTTGCTGCTGCTTCTTTCCAGACTTTATTCACGATCTCTGCAGCAGGATCTAATGCGCCATTGGTGCGAGCACGCCATTCATCGAACAAACGAAGTACACTAAATAATTCTTTTGATACATGTATAGCTTGGTGATGCGTGTTCATCCAGGTACTGAATTCACTATTGGCATCATAGCCACTTAGAATTTTTGAAAGTCTTTCAATTTCGTTTAATACGGTTTGTTCAGCAATCGTTGCTTGTTTTTCTGAAAAAGTAGAAGTTTTAATTTCCAAAGAAGTACCCAAAACATTTTCATAATGGGCGATATGCATTTGTGCGATCTTCTTTTCTTTAATAGGTTCTTTGGCAATGGCCCATTGACTTACAATAAGGCAAAGCCCCAAAAAATAAATGCTCATCGATCTCGACATGATGCTTGATTTTTATTACAAGCACAAAATACCCGATATCAAGAAAAATAAAATCATAAAATCGGCAACGGCTTATTTTTTGACTGTGAATAGGA
>JBAXXT010000114.1:0-4870 GCA_037127755.1 Bacteroidota bacterium | reverse complement strand
GTGGTAAAAGAAGGAAGAGAAATTAGATACAGTAAGGCTTTTGAAGATAAAGGCATCAATGTGAATTTTGTAGAAACCTCAAATAACAATATCATCGTTAGAACTTATGAAAGAGGTGTTGAAGATGAAACCTATAGTTGTGGAACTGGTGTAACAGCAGCGGCACTAGTGTTTGCACATAACGAAAACGGATTTAATAGAATTGAAGTGCAAACAAAAGGCGGTCATTTGGCTGTTGAGTTTGACAAATTAGACGATGAAAGATTTGAAAATATCTGGCTATGCGGCCCCGCTGATTTTGTATTTAGTGGAGAAATCACCATAGAAGATTAATAAAAGGGTATCATATGATTCAGTAAATTTGCACTTCAACGATTTTTTAATGCCTATAAGAATTAGTTAGCATGATTCAATACTTCAAAAATATAGAGGGCAAAACAGTTGAAATAGATAGGCCCGATATGGGAGTTTGGGTAAATTTGGTGCCTCCTTTTAAAGATGAAGAATTTGTTGAATTAAGCGAAGACTTTGAAATTCCCATCGAATTCCTTCGCGACTCATTAGATATCGATGAACGTCCACGTTATGAAATAGAGGATAATGTAAAGTTCCTGGTTATAAAGACACCTACTGAGAACAATTCGTTTAATGATAGTGACGCCTTTTACATTACTATCCCTATTTGTATTATCCTTACACATAATCAGATTGTAACAGTTAACTCATTCGATAATGGTGCTATCAAAAAGTTCTTAAATAGCTTTCAGAAAAGTCAGCCCGACAAACGCAATATGATGGTGTTGAAAGTGTTTGAGAAAGTAGTACAGAATTTCATGGAATTCTTAAAAGAAATTAACCACCGCAGGAATCAATATGAAACTAGTTTATACGAAAGTAATAGCAATGAGGATCTTTTGAACTTGATGCGGATTCAAAAGAGCTTAGTTTATTTTATCACATCACTTCGTACCAACGAAATGTTGATGATGAAGTTAGAGCGAACAAATTTCTTAGCACTTAATGAAGACGAAAGAGAATTTTTGGCGGATTTAATTGTTGATACCAGTCAGGCCCTTGAAATGGCCAATATTTATACCAATATATTAACCAGTACATTAGATGCATTTGCAAGTGTTATTAGTAATAACCTGAATAGTGTAATGAAAAGGCTTACCTCTATTACAATCATTCTATCTTTGCCAGCATTGGTAGCAGGAATTTATGGGATGAACGTAAAAATCCCATACGAAGAATCTCCATTTGCTTTTTATATCCCCATTTTCTTATCCGTTTTGGTATCTGCGATCATTAGTTGGTATTTCATGAAGAAAAAATGGTTTTAATATGGCACTATTCAATATCAGAGTTTATGGAATTCTAATCGACAATCAGAATCGATTACTTGTTAGTGACGAATTTATCAGAGGGAGTTATATAACAAAATTACCGGGTGGCGGACTAGAATTTGGAGAGGGCACCCGTGAATGTTTGAAGAGAGAATACATGGAAGAAACTGGCTTACATGTTACAGTGGGGGAACATTTTTATACCACCGACTTTTTTCAAATTTCCGCTTTCAATCAAAAAGATCAAATTGTTTGTATCTACTATCGTGTTTATGCTGATGAAGAGATCCGAATTATAACAAAAGAAACGGCCTTCGACTTTTCTCCGGAGCAGATTGCAGACCCAACTAAAGAAGCGGAAGTAATGAGATGGATTCCCTGTAAAGATTTAGATGAAAAAGATGTAACCTTACCTATTGATAAAGTTGTCATTAATCTGCTAAAACAAAATGATTGTTTTAGTGGGAAAAAATCCAATTCTTTGTAATCCTAAACTTCTTCAGATTTGCCCATCGCTGCCATTTTCATTTCACGTGCAGTTTCATGACCCAAATAGTTTTCAATGAAGGACTCACTTACATAAATGAATGGTGTTAGCACAACCGCCATAATAAACTTATAGGTGTAATTAACAAGACAGATAGCTAATACCAATTGCCAACTCCAGCCATTCCCAATTTTAAATGCTATAAACAATACCACGAAACTATCTACTAATTGAGAAATTACAGTAGACCCTGTAGCCCGCAACCAGATCCATTTTTCTCCGGTTATTTTTTTAATTCTATGGAATACAGTTACATCAACTATCTGACTCACTAAAAATGCTACCAGGCTTCCTAAAATGATCCACATACCTTGTCCAAATACACCACTAAACGCAACTTGCATATTGTTGATGCCTGACTCTGTTTTAGAACCCACCCAAAAATCTGCTGGAGGAATTTTGATGGCCATATAAAACATTACAAACGCATATGTGATCAATGCTACTGCTGTAAAGCTGATTCGACGTACCGCTTTGGGGCCATAGTATTCATTTACTATGTCGGTAATGATAAACTCTAGAGGCCAGAGTAATACCCCACAAGTAAGATTAAATGAAAGACTTGACTGACCAAAAATGGTAAAGTTTGCAGGTGTTATCCCTAACACTTTTTCGAGCGAGAAAATTTTGCCTCCGATGCATTCGGCGATTAGGGCGTTTGCAACAAAAAAAGCAGCAATACTAATAAAGAGAATAGTGGGTTTGTCTTTAAGTATTCTGTGAATCATTAGCTTAGTATAAAATGATGAATAAATTCAAGTATGAAAAATAACAGATTCGTAACAACCAACCAATTCGGCACTCCTATTTCACGTTTTCTTACTAACAATATGAACGCCCAAATGTTTACTACAACACTTAAAATAAATGATAATAACCAACCTAGTATGATGATCAAGCCTTTGATGTCCTGATTGCTTATAAAGTCATCTGTTCTTTGCAATACCAGACACACAATGAACAAAATATTGCAGATCAAGGCCAGCCGGTTAAGAAATAATAGTTTCGGCATAAAAATTTTCGTTCAAAATAGCATTAATTTGCGAATCGCATAAAATCGAATTATGAAGAAGCTCCAATGGAAGTCATTATTACCCCACGCAATTGCTGTTGCCATCTTTGTTGTTATATCTGTTATCTATTGTAAGCCTGCCCTTGAAGGTAAGGTCTTGATGCAAACGGATATTATGCATTGGAAAGGTATGGCGCAAGACCTAGTTCAATACAAAGACAAAACAGGGCATTTCCCGCTTTGGAACAATAACTTATTTGGAGGCATGCCTGCTTTTCAAATTGCCATGGAATCGAGCAACCCAGCTTCTGTTGGAATCTTACATAGCGTATTTATGTTAGGTCTGCCGAAGCCCATTGGCTTTTTCTTTCTATTATGTATCAGTTTTTACTTCTTATCACAAGTGGTAGGTTCAAATTACTGGCTGGGTATCATGGGCGGTGTAGCTTATGCATTTGCTACATATAGCCCTGTTGTAATCATTGCAGGGCATGAGACCAAATTACTAGCCATGGGATATCTCCCTGCTGTAATGGGTGCACTATGGTTAATCTATCAACGAAAATATTTGTGGGGAGCTGCTCTTACGGCCCTCTTTAGTGGCTTGCTGATTGGAATGAACCATTTGCAGGTAACTTACTATTTTCTCTTCTTAGCAGGCTTTATGTCGATCGCATTTGCCATTCAGTGGATTAAGGATAAAGACTTCAAACATTTATTCATCGCATTCTCACTAGCTATTGTAGCTGGTGCAATTGGTGCCGGATCAAATTTGGTGGGTCTTGCAACTACAAGTGATTTTTCAAAAGCAACCATGCGTGGTGGTAGTAGCTTAGATACTACTGCAATCAAATCAAATAAATCTCAAAAAACAACTGGACTCAATACGCAATACGCATTCTACTACGGCAGTTACGGCCCCTCAGAAACATTTAGCTTTATCGTTCCAGGTATTTATGGCGGTAGCAGTGGTGGAGAATTGACCAGCGAATCGAACTTTGGAAAATTGGCTTTAGAAAAAGGAATCCCTGAAGAACAGGTAAATCAGTTTACTGCTTCTATCAGTACTTATTGGGGACCTCAGCCAATGACTTCAGGCCCAGTATATTTTGGCGCCGTGATTTGTTTCTTATTCATTTTCGGAATGGTTTACTTAAAGACCTGGCACCGCTGGTGGATTTTAGCGGTTTGCATTTTGTCGATATTACTTAGCTGGGGCAGCAATTTTGCGGGCTTCAACGAATTCTTTTTTAACAATGTGCCACTTTACAATAAATTCAGAGCACCAAGTATTATTTTAATACTTCCTCAATTATTATTTCCTTTTGTGGCAGTTTTGGCATTGCAACAATTCTTGTTTGTTGAAACTGATAAAAAAACTGCCATTGAAAAAATCAAATTGGCAGCCTATATTTCGGGTGGAGTCTTTGCATTACTTGCTTTTTTCTATATCAGCTTTAGTTATACCAGTGTTGGCGATGCTAATTTAAAAAGCTATTTAGGGCAGATCTTTAAAGGAAACCAAGATGAGGTAACTGCATTTTTCAATGCCTTAAAAGAAGACCGTAAAGCCTTATTCGGAAAGGATCTCATTAGAAGCCTTGTTTTGGTAATAGGTGCATTGACTTTGGTTTGGCTTTATGCTCAAAATAAAATCAAACAGTCGTATGTATTAGCTGGACTTGTTTTAATTAGTTCAATTGATTTGATTTCTATTGGCAAAAGATATTTGAACGATAATAGTTTTCAGGAGGCTGAAGCTGCAAATGAAGCAGTTTACAAAGCTTCTCCTGTTGATCTGGCTATCATGAAAGATAGTACCAACCCAAGAGTACTCAACACTACTGTTGGCAGCTATTTTAATGATGCCACAACTGCTTATCACCATAGAGATGTGGGTGGATATAGCCCGGTAAAATTGAGTATTTATGAAGACCTTTTAAATTTTCAATTGAAGAAAACACC
>JBAXXT010000113.1:0-4977 GCA_037127755.1 Bacteroidota bacterium | reverse complement strand
GGCATTTGCGGACTTTCATCGAAATGACGAAGAATTTGGTATTTACGACTTGCCAGGTAATGGTGGTCGGAATGACGTGAAAGTTCTAATAAAATAAGTCTTCCAAGTGGATGATTGGAGTTCCATGAGTGGATTGGTAAAGTTCTTTCATATTTGTCTCCATTCATTTTTCTGCGCAATCCATAATGCTCGATATAGTTAACAGTCTCCAATAACAAAATACCAATCAAAGCTCCCAAAATAAAAAATAACAAAGTTGTTCCTCCAAATACAAGTCCAATGATTATGAGTAAAATCAATTGAATGAATTGAAACCGCAACATTTCATTTTTTGTACTCCAAAAAGGCAAATTGTTTCTTTTTAATTTTTCTGCTTCTAAATGCCATGCCGACATCCAGCTTCCCCAAATAGTACGAAAGTAAAATGCATAAACTGTTTCGCCTAACCTACTGGATGCAGGGTCTGCATCTGTTGAAACATTTTTGTGGTGACCGCGATTATGTTCAATAAAAAAGTGCATATAAAGGGTAGTTAGCAATAACATCTTACTCATTAGTTGTTCATACCAGGTTGTTCGATGTCCGAGTTCATGAGCTGCATTGATACCTAAAATACCACAGGCCATTCCAAAAGCGGTTGTTGCTCCGATTTTAAAATATAAGGGCAGGCTTGTATCACTCATTTGAACCAAAAAACATATTAAAATAATATATTGTAATGGTACTAATCCATACAATAACCAGTCGTATACTTTATCTTCTTTTGCTATTTCCTCTTCAATTTTGTCTAAATTATTAGTGGCCCCTTTCGTGAATAATTCAAGAAAAGGAATAATTACAAATAGGACTACTACGGCAGAATAAGACCCATAGTTTCCAGAATAAAGGGAAACCAAAACAATGATGGGAGTTATATAAGCCATAGTAAATTTTAGCCAGCGTAATTTCATATCTATTTTTTTAAAAAGGAAGCTTAGAAGATACTGTAATGTTGCAAGGATATTTTTTCTCTGTTTTAAAATCCAAAATGTGTTTTCATTTTTTTAGGATAATCAGCCAATGCGAATTCTGGCTCAGCAATTTCTGGGTGCCAAAGCTTTTCCCATTCAAAACTGTAATAACCTTTATAGCCTCCTTTATACAATGCATCGATGGCTGTGAAAATGGGGAGATTACCTTCGCCCAAAAAGTAGAACCCAATTTTTCCATCCTCTTTTTTGGCATCCTTAATATGCGCATGATGAATATAAGGATGTAGCTCCTGATAGGCCAGCACTGGCGATTCCTTAGTTTCTAAATACATATTGGCAGCATCCCAAACTAAACCCACCTGAGGATGTACAGCAGCTTCCATGATGGTTTTAAGATCAGCAATATAAACAAGGTCTCCATGTGTTTCCATCAATACACGAACACCCGTACTTTTTGCATAGTCTCCTAATTCCAATAAACCTGCTACAATTAAATCCATCGTTTGTTTCTTTTCTTGTCCCTTAATAAAATTATTAGGATACACGCGCACATTGGGGCAATCGATGGCTGCAGCAAGATCAATAAAACGTTTCCCATCATCTAAATTCTTTTGACGTTCCGTTTTATCAGCAAAATGAAGTGTACAAGAAGAACCAAGATCCACAAATTGCAGTTTTTTATCCGCCATTTGCTGCTTTGTATTTTTGATATTGACGACATTACTGAATTCCACACATTTCGGCAGATCCAATTGCTTTAATATTCCTCTCATTTCAATACCATCATACTGATTAGCTGCTGCAAAATCAACAATCTGTGTAAAGGTCCAACTGGGGCATCCTAAGGTGGAGAAACTAAGCAATGGCTTCTTTTTCTTTTCCACGAAAGACATACCAGCAATGGCACTTGTTAATAATAAACCAGATTGTAACAAAAATTTTCTTCTGTATATTGGTTTCATAGTTGTTTTATCAAGATATTTAAGGAATCGATTTATATTTTCAACTATAAGTTAATGAATAAAATGAATATGCAAATAAGATGAAGAGATCAAATTGGTTACGAATAGGATTGATCATGATAAGTGGATTATTTATTAGCACTTGTTTTTCACAATCAGAATGGACTTTAAAGAAAGATAAAAATGGGATAAAGGTATTTACCGGGAAATTGGCTGATTCAAAATTCAATGCCATTAAAGTAAGCTGTAATCTTAATGCAAATCTTTCTTCTCTGGCTTCTCTACTTTTACAACCACATTTACAGCCAGAATGGGTAATAGCAACTAAAACCTCCAAACTCATAAAACAATTAGCTCCTAACCATATTTACTATTACAATATTGCTACTATTCCCTGGCCATTAGCCAATAGAGATATGGTGATCGATCTTAAAATAGTGCAGGATTCGGCAAGTAAAAAAATGACTGTAACTGCCAACACCATTGAAAATATTTTACCTGCCATCAAGGGTTTAGAAAGAATTCCCTATACACATGCAACCTGGGAAGTAACTCCTATTGGACCCAATCAGATCCATGTTGAATATTTTCTAAAGATCAATCCAGGTGGAGGTGTGCCGCCTTGGATATTGAATATGTTCATTGCCAAAGCACCGTTTGATTCTTTCGATAATTTATCACGCATCATACAAGAGAAACGTTTTCAGAATCAAAAACTCGAATTCATCAGAAATTAAATCTCCGAAAACTAGGAACAGTACCCGCAGATAAAACATTGAGTCCATAGAACGACTATCGTTACAAAGGTCTTACCCAGATATTTCGATAACTGATAGGTTCACTTGGATCTCCATGAGCTTGTAATTTTATAGGACAAGCGCCATGTTTATGATAGCTTGGTTGACCGATATATGGAGTATCGCCTTTTAGAATAAAATTATTTTGAACTAATATTCCATTATGTAACACTGTAATTTTTGCAGGTGACAATACACTGCCATCTTCATTAAATTTGGGGGCAGTCCAAACCACATCATAAGATTGCCATTCGCCAGGAGGCAATGCAGCATTCACCAATGGAGGTGTTTGTTTGTAAATACTACCTACTTGACCATTCACATAAGTTGTATTTGTAAAATTATCTAATACTTGTAATTCATATCCACCGGCGTTACCAACACCATCAGGCAAAGCAGCTAAAAAAATACCACTATTCCCTCTTGCTTGTCCGCTACCAGTGATATTTGCTGGAATTATATATTCAATATGTAATTGAAAATCAAGAAATTTTTTCTTGGTTTGAATATCGCCCCGTTTTTTATTGACGCGCATAGCCGCATCCACCAGATCCCATTTATCAGCACTAGTTGGATTATTTACTAATTCCCACTCATCGAAATTGGTTCCATTAAATAATACGATGGCATCCGAAGGAGCATTGGTTAGACCCTTTGCCGGGGTTACTTTGTTAGGTACTGGTGTGTAATATTCAGTGGCTTTAGGATCTCCTTTTACTTGAGCAAATAATCCAATGGTAGTAGTTAAAGCAATCGCTGTAAATAGGTTCTTTTTCATTTTCTTACTATGAACGTTGAAGTTAATAGTTTTTTAATTATTTCAGTCATTTGAAAAACAGACTTAGTTTAAAATAATAATTATATTTAATGTAAAAGCATTCATGAAGAAATTGGTGCTCATATTATTTTTAATCTCAGCTGGCATTTCTTTACTAGCGCAAAGAAGGATGTCGAGTACTGCTCCTAGTCCTTCACCTGGCGATGTACGTTCAAGATACCCAAATACTGATCTGGATAGTAAATTAAATCCAAAGATTAATGGCGAAATAAACCAGAGAAAATTACCCATAGATCTTACCACTGAGTATCTGCTCTCACATGTTCAGTCATATCCCATTGTGATTTTCAATCCTCTATTAACACAAACAGATAGCATCCCGCTTCCAGAGATTCAAAAGATCAGAATGATTGATGGAAGATTTGATATTAAAAAGGTAGGGTTTTTTCCAAGCGACCATAGTTTGCAGGAAAAGTCGCTCTTCATGGTGGGTCTTCAATTACAAGGGAATCTGGCAGGTTGGTTGAAAGAAAATTTTATTGACAAAAATTTTATACTCGATAGTAATAATACACAGAACAGGGAACTAGTAATATTATTAAAACAATTCTGGTATAGTTTTTCTGCCAACACTGCATTAAATGGAAAGACAAACTTGATCAGTACACTTCATTATCGTTTTGATATTTTTAGTTCGAAAGAGGCAGGATATTATCCCCTGAAAAAAATGGAAGGAATATATAGTGCTATCTACAACGATAGTAAAGTATATAATTTGCTTACGGATTCCTTGATGGCAGCATTAAAAAAACAGATTTCTAACCTTCCTTATACCGCATTTGAAAAAGAAAAAAACTGGATTGCTCCCGCTGATTTTATAGACTATTGCAATAAGGATCTGAAGCGTATTCATAAAATTGAAGAAAATAAAAAAGGACTCTATGCCAGTTATGAAGATTTCTTAGCAAATAAACCGATTGCAGACAGCATTGTAATGATCAAGAAGTATAATAATTCTGGGTTTACAACAATATTTGCTTGCCAGATTGCTCCTTATCAAAAAGGAGAACCTCTTTCAGGAACAAAGGCCTGGGGATATTATGATGGCGCATCGATATTCATAAATATTGGCAATGGATTTTATATAAAACTAATTCTGAGCGGAGAAGATTATTTGTTTTTGTTTATAAAAAACATGGGGTACGACAAAATAAAAACAGAATTGCAGGATCATATGTATATCAATGATAGCCCTTATAAATTACTTAAAAATTTTACGAAGCAATATTCGCTGATATACAAACTGAATTACGAAAATGGAAAACTTTACTAGTTAACAGGTTGCAATACAAAGAGATAGATTTGATTGCATTATTTGAACAAATAGTAATTAGAAAAGTTGAAGTTGAAACACGCATTTATCAATGCTGTCACACTGAGTATAATAGTTATGTATTGTGATAATTGTC
>JBAXXT010000112.1:0-5215 GCA_037127755.1 Bacteroidota bacterium | reverse complement strand
ACTCCGCCACAAAAGACTATAGGGTTTGAAACCAAACACTATACTCCGCCACAAACGAATGCCATTCTGTCCGATTTTTGCCTGTAAACTCTGCCATTTTGGCTGGTTTCAGTTAAGCATTCCTAATTCCTAATTCCTAATTCCGTCATCCTGAGCTTGTCGAAGGACGTAATTCCTAATTTCTAAGACGCTTACGCGAAGATAACATAACCGCAGAAGTTGTTAGTAAGAAGAGTTACTGACCTTTGTCAATTCGAGCTCAGTCGAGAATACCCAAGGCAAGCCAATTAATAATTACTTTTGTTCAAATTAATCATCATAAGATGAAAATAAAAATCCTCTTCATCCCCTTTTTCTTTATTAGTTTAAGAATACTTTCGCAGGATACCTTAGTAGTGATGGATAAAGGAATGATGCTTGTAAAAATGATTTCAATAACTCCTTACGAAATAACCTATGAACGGCTCGATACAAAAACGAAAAGTATTTGCACAAGGAAGAAACAATTTTTTGCGTATGTAATTTACAAAAACGGAATAAAAGAAGTATTTAATGACAAAGGAAAAGACTATGTTTATAGAATAAAAAAGCCGAAAAAATTTAAATCTTCACCACTTGATGAAATTGATTATAAAAAAAACCGATTAACATTTTCAGCAAATATCTTGCAGATGTGCATAAATGAAGTAGGCGGAAATATTGACTATGTAAGAGATTATAGAAATTCAATAGGGATAAATGCGGGCTATGTATATGAGTTTTGGTCTGACAATGGTCTTGTAACTGACCAGGCAGGCGATTGGCCTGCATGTGTTTATAACGGAATGGCGTATAGATTAAATTACAAATATTATATTTTCCATAGTCGCAGAGTATATTTATCACCCCAATTGATTTATCAAAATTTAAGTTATACCAATCACTCCTTTTCTGACTTTGACAGGTGGGGCACTCAATATTTCATTGTCCGCTCTGAAACTGCAAAAGTGTATGGAATGGATTTTATTATTGGATTTCATATTAGAAAACCACAAGCTAAATTAAATCTGGAAGTATTCGGAGGCTTGGCATACAGGCATAGAATAAGGGATTACAACACTATCGGAAGTTATTATTACACTGCTGCTTATGGTCGAGATTATTTTACAGATACAAAACATCCGATAGGGTTATATCATCAAGAGCAAGATTATCCAATGATTACAATAGGTCTGAAAATAGGCATTAATACTTTCTTTAAATAAAATGTAAAAAGAAAATAAAGTATCTTTGTAAAAAAATAAAAACAAAATGAAACTATTACTCGACATACAAGACAACAAAGCAGAATTTGTAATTGAGATGCTCAAAAACTTTAAGTTTATTAAAGCAGAGCGCATCACCCCCGAAAAAGCACAGCTGATAAAGGAAATAAAAGAATCAGTAGAATATATTAATTTAGTAAAAAAAGGAAAAGCAAAAGCCCGCCCTGTTCAGGATTTACTAAATGAGTTATAGAATATTTACTATTCCTCCTTTTGATAAACAATTCAAACGGCTTGTAAAAAAATATCCTTCCTTAAAAAAAGAATTTCAAAAAGTAGTTTCAGAAATTGTACACAATCCCTAACAAGGTGATGGAATAGGAAACCAATGTTATAAAATTCGTTTGGCAATAGCAAGCAAAGGCAAAGGCAAACGAGGAGGTGTCAGGATAATATTAAATGTGGTTGTGGAAGATAGCAAAGTTTACCTCCTTGCCATATACGATAAATCAGAAAAGGCAAATTTAAGTGATAAAGAATTATCAAACCTTTTGAGTTATGTAATTTGATGCAACCCAAAACACCCCGCCAGGTACTCCAGTTGTTTTACAAAAACAATAATCTCGATGCTGATGGAGGCATCAGCAAAAGCTATGTAAAAATAGAACTCACAAAAAAGATTCATCTCTATTTCCCGAATTATAAATCGCGCCAACGCGCAGTAATGAAACACGACATACACCATCTCCTTACCGGATATTCCGCCTCATCCATGCTTGGCGAAGGCGAAATATCAGCATGGGAGCCTGCTTCGGGATGCAGGAAATATTGGGCAGCATTCAATTTAGATATGAGCGGCTTTATGTTCGCCTTATGGATAAACCCCTGGCGAGTGTTCAAAGCATTCGCCCGCGGGCGAAAATCACTAAACCTCTATCACGAACTGATTACCAATGATGCAGCATTGGATACAGATATAAATGAATTAAGAAATTTGCTGAAGCTGAATGAAGAAAATATTTCGGAAAGAACATTTATGGATTATGTGTTCTTCTTCCTGTTTTTCTTTTATGGATTAATACATACACTGCTTACACTGATAGTACTTCCGGTGCTTGTGGTTTACACAATCTATATTTTAATAACGAAATAAAAGCATCACCTCTTCACCACCCGCTGCGAATAAACAGTATTGTCAGCAATAATATTTACCATATAAACACCGGCAGCAAACGAAGAAAAATCAATAACCATTTTATCAGCTGCCGCTGAATAGCTTGCCGAATGAACCTTTCCAAGACAATCAACAACAGTTACCTTTTGCAGTTTCCTGTTTTGTATATCAATAATTAATTCATTTATTATCGGATTAGGATACGAATTGAACTGCTGTTTACAAACATTATTAATCCCTGCAGTAGCAGTATTTACTGACAGAGTAATGGTATCAGCATAATCGCAATGTGAAGCAATAAGCATAACCGGAAAGACACCTGATGTGGCGTAAACATGCACAGGGCTTGCGCTTGAAGAAGTATCACCATCTCCAAAACTCCAGTAATACGAACCCGCATTTAAAGAAGTATTAGCAAATGTAATTGTATTTCCTGCTGATGCAGATGCGCTGAAGTCAGCCACAGGGTCATACTTTCCAATGTTCCAGTTTAGCAAACTATCATACACTACTGTTTTCACTGCCGCGATAATATCAGCAACATCAGCCGTTGGCAAGCCCGCAGTATAAGTTATAGCCATCGGATTCTTTCTGAACATACTTGTATAAAAACAACATGCACCGGCAAAAGACCCTGCAAGTGACGGATGTGAATAATCAGCACTATACAATTCAATACCCGGATAATGTTGCCTGATATACTTCCATACCGCACCCACAGGCGATGCCACAGCATTGTTGCTGTCAGCCATCATCATATATCGCAAGTGTAATAAACTATCCATACCGCTGTAAGTACACACTGGCGGCCAGGTAGGGCAGTTCAAACTATCTCCGGTTTTGCGTCCCCAGGTCATATAAAACATTGTTTCCGCACAGGGATTATATAAATTTATAATACTGTCGAGCTTTCTGGCATAAGGAAAAACATTCGTCTCCACCTGACTTATCGGAAACGAAGGCAATTGACTTTGCTCCTGAAGTACCACATAATCCCACGTTCCGAGCATTATCTTACTCAATGAAGTTGCATCCACAGAATGTTGTTGCAAAGTATATCCGCCAATTAAATTACTGTCGTAAATTAAAGTATCACCCGCAGAAGTAGCTACAGCAGCAGTAAGCGCAGGCAAATTATTTACAGAAGTATAACTGTTTCCAAGAAACAAAGCATGTTTGGTAATTTGCGCAAAGCTGCTTTTTGTAACAAATGCAAGGGTTACAGCAATATAAAATAGTTTATGGTTTATCATTTTGTAATTATTTTAATTCAAATACGTTGTTTACTAAAAGAAAATAACACATTGCAACAGGAGTTTGGTACAAGGCTATGGGAAATGAAAACGGAAAAGAGAAATCTCTAATTCATAAATACTTTGCTCACCCGTGTAGATTCTATGTGATGACCAAAGATACCGCGATAAATAATTGCAAGCTCCAGACTGCCCACCGAATGCGACACAGGAGTCAATCCCGAAATGTTAATGTCATAAGCAAGTGAGCCCGACACAGCTCCGTAATCAACACGGAAAGCTACGAATGCAGCATCTCGGTAGCGATAATATATTCCGATATGCACCGCCTCATCACGATTACGGCTTGTATAATGCGAGTGGTCGTTCAATACATATTTAATTCCAGTACCAATATCTAATAATAATGTAGGTCCTTGTTGTGCAACCAAAATACTTGGTTCTATTGTGGTATTGCTGGTTTCCGAAAGTTTAAAATTCATGTTAAGCTGAGTTCCAAGTCGCGGATAAAGTTTGTCGTTGCTTCCGTCAAGCGAATAATGCGGAGCAGTAAAATGTTGCATCGAAAAACCAAGTGCGCTACGGAAAAGGTGGTCGGTACGGAAGTTCCAGACAATTCCGGTTGACATATCCATAAAACCTGTGGAAGCACCACTGGCCTCGCCAGAGGACCACGCAGCGTTATATGCTTCGCCATCCCACTGTCTATCCCATGTTAATCCGCCAAGAGCAGCCGAGCGTGTGGCATATCCTATCTCGTATCCAAGTGTAATAATATGATGCTGACGACCGCCAAGAAACTTTGTGAACGAAACGAGTGCATTATAACTTGTAGTTTTCAATCGCGAATTCCCAGCCTGAAAATCACTGTTGAAATTAAATCCTGCAGAGAAATAATCTATTTTATGTAATCGCTCCATTCTCTTTCTGAAAATTTCACCATCAGCACTCAACGAAAAAGTTTTATAAGGATTAGTAACAGTAAACCATTGCATACGTGCTAAATTATAAACCCGCACTGTGCCATTGAACGCACCCACATTACCGGGATTGTTATTTATCGGAGCCATGTAAAACTGCGAAAAGTGCATGTCCTGAGACGATGCAGAAAATATCAGTGTGATAAGAAGTAATATTACAAGAGAAAATTTTTTCATATTAAAGTTTGAGTAGGTAATAAAATTATTTAATAATTATGATTAGGATAATGATGTAAAAGTTATTTGACTAAAGTTAAACTGCCATGTTCCTTCTGCACATCTCCATTGCAAAACACCACTTCGAGAGTGTACACAAACACATTGTTGTTCATCGCAAGCTCATGATAGGTGCCATCCCAGCCATTAGATATATCAGTAGTTGAAAATACTTTTTCGCCATTTCTGTCAAATATTCTTAAATCAATAGAGCTTACTCCTCGTCCTTTCACATAGAGTGTATCATTGTTTCCATCATGATTAGGAGAAAAGCCTGTTGGCATAAAGTAGGAATACAATGCAGTAACATTTATCACAGTTGTATCCGAATCGGGGCAACCGTTAATG
>JBAXXT010000111.1:0-5284 GCA_037127755.1 Bacteroidota bacterium | reverse complement strand
TATAGTCTTTTGTGGCGGAGTATAGTGTTTGGGAAAATTATCCGTATTTCTCTATTCAGGAATATGCCCTATTTTTTCATTTTATAGTAATCTCCATATTGAGAAATCAGCAGGACTTTTTTTACACACTGAACTAACAACTAACAACTAATTAGAACCTGGCGCAATCACTTCTTCCTCTTCATCCACCACCTGCTCCTGCGTTTTCACATCTTTGCCAAGGAAAAAATCTTCGATGTAATTCCAGCGTTCTTTGTCAGACATTTTGTTTTGGAAAAAGTAAGTCATAATATCCATCGCCAGATTATGCTTACGCTCAATCTCTGTAATCTGCGCATTCACATATTTCTGTTTGCACAATGCTTCAAACTTTTTGGGGTCGTTCAGTCGTAATAATATTTGCGCCTGCTCGCCACCGCCTACCTCGTAAGTGGCTAATTCAAGCACTTCGAGCATGTATGCGATTTTTAATTTATCGTTTGATTTACGGGAGATAACATTTATGAAACCTGTGTATTCGCGTTTGTCATCATCAATACCATCAAACGAAATCTGAAAGTTACGCATCAATTGTGTTCTTACTTTTTTAAACGCATCGTGCGAAAAGCGGTACTGCACCACCGAACCGGCACGCCTTGCACCAAGAAAATGTCCGTGCTCGGATAAAGTAAACAATGGTTTTCCCATCTCTACATAACTTCCGAAATATCCTATAAGCAGCTCTGCAAGCTTGCGGCAGGTGCTTTCGTTTGATAATCGCAAACCGAATTGTTCAATCAATTTATCTTTCGTAAATGTTTTTTCCTTCATCAACAAAAAAGTATTTTCGATAAACTGAATACCATTTGTAAATTTCACAAGCACATTCGGCAGCGTATCATTGAAGTGAATATGCAGTCGCTGCATAGGTTCAACAGCAGGAAACAGCTTGCCATGAAAATATTTATATCTCAAATCCTGAAAACTTATATCCTGAAAATGTTTTTCCCAAATCAAACGAAGATTAATTTTTACAAACTTTTTGTTCGTGCTGTCTTCACGAAATACTACTGCACCATTTGCAAGTTTTACAGCACCTTTTTTATTTTCATTTTTAAAAATCTCTTCAATATCCACACCGTATTTTGCTTTCAGATTATCATAGTTTTCATTTTCCAAAGTGCCATACACCACTGTTAATCCATTCTTCGGGCGGGCAACAACTAAATTGAAACCATACTTGGTATGCAAATCTTTTTCAATCAACAGCAATGAACTCTTTACTTTCTGTTCAGGGTTTTTATCTTCCGAAAAAATATATTTAAAATTATCAACGTATAAATAAATGTTTCTGTTTTTCTTTACCTGATAAAGTTTCAGAATCTTTCTCAAAACCATTTCAATCTGAAAAGGTTTAATGGAAGACATTACAAATAAAGCTTTAGTAAACTTCAAATCCTTCGGATTAAAATCCATAGTTGCAACACCCTTCATACCCGGAATACGCGCAGCACGGCCTATCTCCTGCACATAATCGGCCAGCGTACCCGATGGCGCATGATGATAAACAATTTCAATATCGCTGATGTCAACACCCATCCCGAAAGCCTTTGTAGCCATCACCGCACGGCAAGCACCACTTTTAAAAGTAGCAAGAGTATCTCTTCGTTCAGCAATAAATAAATCGGCATGATATTTTTTAATGAGTGCTTTTTCAGGGCCGGTAATCAGCATAGATATTTTTTCTATCTGCGTTTTCCATGGAAAATAAATAATTGATTTCTTTCCTGAATTTACAAACTCTGTAATCCTTGCAATCGTTTTATTATTCTTGTCATCGTCATGTCGGCCAACAACCAGTTTATTATAATCAAACAAAATCTCCTCACGTTTTATCTGCCCGATATATACGCGGCAGTTCTGCATGTTCAGGGTACTGATAGTATCAAACACCATGTCGTTCTTGCCATTATAGACAGCAGTTGCGGTTAGTGCAACCACAGGGAAACGATAATTTTTAGCAAATGAAGAATCATTTCCGCTCGCATTTATTCTCCGAAGATTACGAATATAATTTCCAAGAAACCAATAGTCAACCCTGAAATCGCGCCCCCACGTGGTAACTAAGTGGGCTTCATCAATAATCAATAAACCTAATTCGCGCTCCCCAATAAAAGTTTTAATATCATAAGTAAGCAGCAATTCGGGTGCGAGATAAAGCACAGAAATTTCTCCGGCAATCGTTTTTTCAAGTATTTTCTGACGTTCATTAATAGTTAAATCCGAATTAAGAAACTCCACATTATTATAATGTCTGTCATCTTTCAAAGCGTTCACCTGGTCTGCCATCAATGCTTTCAGAGGCGATACAATAATTGTAACAGCTTTCAGATTTTCTTTTTCAGCAAGATATATTGCAGGCAATTGAAATAATAATGACTTACCTGCACCCGTAGGCGCAGTGAGAAAAACATCTTCAAACAACTTACCTTCCATCGCAAGTTCCGACTGTTTTATAATATGTTCCACCACCGAACCCTGCGTATATACTACCATTTCCTTTGTTGTATCAGGGCTGTGATAGATGTCGAGCTTTTTAAATTGTGCTTTTGCTCCCCAGTATTTTTGCAGCAAAGTATTTAATTCAGGACGATAATATTCGTTGTATTTATTCTTCTTTACAAAAAGATGAACAGCGCAATCGCTTGCCGACAGTATCTTGTAAAGAACTTTCAATTCATCAAAATCCGAAACCAAGTGATAAATATTTTCATCTACAAGCAAGTTTAATTCTTTTGGAATCTGATTAAGAAAAATATCACACTTTAATTTATTGTAAGAATTATCAGAAGCTTTAAACTGAATAAGATTATTTACATCAGCGAATTCAGAATTAAATTCAGGCAATGAAACTTCCGTAGAAACGAAAAACGGAATAATTTTGATTTCAGATTCGCCTTCCACATAATCATATTCAGGATACTGAATAAGGTTGTAACCACCGGTGCTGCGGCTATAAGCATAAAAGGTATTGAACAAAATACTTTCTTCAATTTCGCTTTCGCCATTCACACTTTCTTCAATATCTACAAAACTCAAATCAGCCTGATAAGGATAAAACTCATAGAAATTATTTATAACAATATTAAATTCCACAGGCAGTTTGGTTCTGTCTTCCGCAGAAATTAAAAGCAACTCTTCATAAATAATAAAGCTCTTCTTCTCCTTTGTTTTGGATAGTTTGGTGAAAAGTGTTTTTGCATTTTTCTCAATCGCATCAAGACTTATTGTTTCATTCCTGATAAAATGTAAATCACTTACGTGAGGAAGTTCCTTATTTAATTCATTCAGAAAATGAATGGGGAACCCTTTATAAACAAATACTGTAGCCTTCTTTGCAGCTTTTGTTTTTTGTGATTTTAAATGTTCGGACAATAATTTTTTATTCATAATATGTTTTTATAATAATGTAAATACTTTATTTCTGCAAAGGCAGAAATTATTTGTAATTCTTTTTGTACAGTGTAAATAAATCCTGTCGTTGCTGTAACCCGACATACTATAGGTGCTGATTCTATTTTATTGAATCAGGATTGATGATGATGATGATGAACCTCGCTTTTGTTTGCGTTGCGTTCGAGTCCTTTCATTCCGTAATGAATAATTAACGGGATACCTAAAGGAATAAATCGAGAGAGAAATGGCATTACAAAAGAGACTGCAAGAGAAATAATAAAAACAAGTGGTAAAATCAAACTCCTGTAAATACCTAACTTAATTCTTGCAGGTGATATAACATGAGTAAGTAAATGTTTCCTTGGGTCGTTCACTACCTTCCATATCCAACAGTTAATAGCACCTGTAAAACATAAATTAGCGACATAAATAACATAGGGGAGTTTCATATCCAGTTCCGAACTATACTTACCAAGTAATCCGGAGCTAAATGGCAAAAGCACCACCGATAAAAGGAAAGCAAGATTAATCCATAATAATTTATTAGTACATTTTTTTACATAACCGAATATTTTATGATGTACAACAGTGTAATGCCCAACGACAGTGAAACTTAAAAAGAATCCAAAAAACTTCATGGATGTTTTCCAAAGATATTGCCAAAGTGCACTGTCTGTAAACTGAATATCATCAGGTACTTTTATCTCGAAAATCATGATGGTTATTGCGATTGCAAATACTCCATCGCTGAAGAATAACATCCTTTCTAACTGAAGGTCTTCTTTCGATTTGAGATGTTTCGGATCTTCCATCAGGTGGTATTTAATATTCGTTTGTGGGCTTATTTTAAATCAGCAAGTTGCTTTTTTATCTCTTCGAGGTGTTTGTCTTTCTGTGCTTTCCTCAAGCCTATTGCAGTATCAGTACAGTATTCGTGCGATTCGAAAAACTTAATCTGAACATTAAGCCACTCGCGCTCACTCATAGGTTTACTCAAATTCATTTCATTAAATAACGACCTGCTTATCTTCCAGTAATCATCTCTTCCAAGATAATCAAGGTCGGCATCGCAGATAATTTCTTCTAATATATTTTTTGGTCTTTGTGGTATTTGGGTTGCCATTATCATCCCGCAAATCATTTCTATTTCCTCCTTTGTATAATCATAATCACCAAGCGTATCCATAGCCATACTGCAACTGATGGCCTCGTGCTGGTCGCCTTGTATAGTGTATCCCGCATCATGAAACAGCACTGCAGTCTTCAATAAACAGACTTCATATTCTGATACATTCTCACTCTTGGCAATAGATTCGGCCGCGCTGAAAACATCTGTGATATGATGTATACTATGATATTCGAGATGCTTGGGCAACTCTGTTTTAAGTTTATTTAGGATAAACTCTTCCATTTTTTTATAATTCATCGCACAAAAGTAATTTATTATTTGTATTTGAGCCTATCTATTAACTATTTTATCTGACAACTAATCAACCGTCTTTTCAACAATGCACATTTTTATCCACCTTTTTTATTTCCAAAAACATCAAAACATACTTTCCGTTTTGTAAACCTATGGTCGCAAATATACTAATAGTTTAAATTTTACCACTACTCAGCATTCCCAACACCACTATTGAACATCCTTAATACCACTATTCGGCATCCTCAATACCATTATTCAGCATCCTCAATACCACTATTCGGCATCCTCAATACCACTATTCAGCATCCTCAATACCACTATTCAGCATCCTCAATACCACTATTCAGCATCCTCAACACCACTATTCGGCATCCTCAATACCACTATTCGGCATCCTCAATACCACTATTCAGCATCCTCAAT
>JBAXXT010000110.1:0-5341 GCA_037127755.1 Bacteroidota bacterium | reverse complement strand
ATGAATACAGAATTATATAAATATTACGCAGTAACGGAAGAAGAAATTAGAATATATAGCAATAATTTGTTTGAAGAGAAAAATAGCAATACGATCTGGTACTTGAGTAAATAAAAGTCAAAAGTAAAAATTCAAAAACCAAAATAAACAGGAGAGCGTAAATTTAAAAGTCAAAAAACAGGAACAGCATCTACTGCCTTATTTTTTGACTTTTGAATTTTGACTTTTGAATTCTTAAATCGTAAACGGGGCTTTCACTACTTTGGCTTTTACCAAAGTATTTCTTATGTCGATATAAATTTCAGAATCAATGGCCGAATGATTTGTTGCCACATATCCCAGACCAACTGCTTTATTTAAAGAAGGAGCTTGCGTTCCACTTGTTACTATTCCAATTTGATTTCCTGTTGCATCCTTGATGATGTAGTCATGACGAGGAATTCCTCGTTCCAACATTTCAAATCCCACTAATTTTTTGCTAATTCCAGTTGCTTTTTGATTTTCTAAGAAGGGTCTATTGGTAAAGTCTTTTGTGAATTTCGTAATCCATCCCAAACCAGCTTCTAAGGGTGATGTGGTATCGTTAATGTCATTACCATATAAACAATAGCCCATTTCTAATCGGAGCGTATCTCTTGCCCCCAATCCAATTGGTTTAATACCAAGGGCTGCACCAGCTTCAAAAATAGCATCCCAGATTTTATCAGCTGCACCGTTAGCATCTTCAAAATAAATTTCAACTCCCCCAGATCCAGTGTATCCTGTTGCGCTGATCAATACATTATCAATACCTGCAAACTTTCCTTTTACGAAAGTGTAGTATTTCAAATTCATAATATCCATTTCTGCCAATGGCTGCAAAATTTTACAAGCATTGGGTCCTTGAATTGCAAGTAAACAAGTTTTGTCGCTGATATTTTCCATATCCACATTTTTGGTATTGAAGCTGCTGATCCAATTCCAATCTTTGTCGATATTAGAGGCATTCACAACTAACATGTAGACTTTATCTTTTTCAATACAGTATACGATCAAGTCGTCTACAATACCGCCCTCTTTATTGGGTAGGCAACTGTACTGTGCTTGTCCGTTTGTAATTTTCGAAGCATCATTTGAGGTAACGCGTTGAATCAGATCCAAAGCGTTTTCGCCTTTCAAGATAAATTCACCCATATGGCTCACATCAAATACGCCAGCGTTTTTGCGAACTGCAGCGTGTTCGTCGTTGATACCACTATAACTGATGGGCATATTGTATCCAGCAAATTCGGCCATTTTGGCCCCTAATGCAAAGTGTTTCTGTGTAAAAGCAGTGTTTTTCATATGTTTCTTGAAAATTGATGAGTCGACCATTCATTAATCTTGGCAAAAATAAGTGAAGCGGAGTGCCAATAAAAATAAAAAAGCAGGACCATACGATCCTGCTTTTACAACCAACTATCATTACCAACTAATTTTCAGTCAATCTAATTTTTATACCCTCGGTCAGGGTTTTAATTCTTTCAATGGAAGCACTGTCATTTTCGTTTTTATTCACTTTAATCAGAAGTCTGCCAGGTTTTGTTTTAATAAACAATTTGGTATGGTCTTCAAGTTCTATAGCTCCCTCCATTTTAGCGTGTCTGAACTGTTTGGTTTTACTGAGTTGTGCATCGATATAACTTAGCACTTTTCTTGATTGGCTTTTGCCATAAGAAGCATCAACTTGGTATTGGTCTTCAGAATCATTAACGTTTATAGCGATGTCTGTGTTGGAGGCAATTTTATAGGCTACGAATAACCCAAATCCAACCACCATCATTACACCAATCAATAGTACTAGAATAATTTTTCGCATAACACAGTTTTTAAATATTAAGTAAGGGAGAACCTCTTGCTGAGATCAGAAAGAGGTTCTTTTATTTCCCAACTTCAACCGAGTTTATAATACCATTTGCATTAATAACATATGAGAATCAAGAATGTCTTCCAATTGTGTAGTTGCTTCAGGAGTTTTTTTAGCTGCTGGTGCAATAATTGCGGTAGCTTTTTTATAACGATACTGTGTACTATCAATTGGTTTGTCTAATTCTTTTTTAAGTTCTTCTGCCTCTTTTTGTTTTTTCTCGTATTCTTTCTTCAGGTCATCCTTGCTCTTCTTATAATTATCTAAAGCGCCTTGATTTGAGTTGTCTTCATCGTTTTGAGACTCATCAACGGTTTTTACTTTTTTATCAGAACGCTCTAATCCTCCAGCTGTCATTTTATATTCCACATCAGAATCCCATCCATAGTTATCGTTCCAGTCTTCATCAGAATCCCAATCATTACGTCCATTGTTTACATCAAAATGATTAAGTCTGCGTTGAACTGTGCGATCTATCAAGATTCTTTTTCCTATTGGAATATGAATGGTAACAACAACACCCTGATTACGAAATTTAGTGCCACGTTGTAAAGAGAATCCACGATCTAACCAAATGGTACTGTCTTGCTGATTAATACCGTAGTTCATTTCTTTGATATTTCTTAAGGCAGCAGATTCATTACTTCCATTACTATATTTCGTTGCATCCATGTGGAAGAGAGAATCGTTACTCTTTACTAAGTGGATACGCACATTGTTCAGGAATAAACTATCGTCAGTAATGCTCAGTAAGCCATCCATTTTAAACCATCGTCCGTAAACTTTTACTTTACTGTCAGGAACTTTAATGATTAATTTTCCTGAGGCAGGTTGGGTAATAGTGAGTTGTTGTTTATCTCTTGCTCTTGCATCAAAGTTTTCTGCGATCATAAAGGCTAAGATGCCAGCAGAAATTAATCCGAGTACCCACATTCCTGCGATTGTTAACCCTACAGATTTATTACCTGATTTTACACCCATGATTCTGCGGATTAGCCAGGTAATAAAACCTATAACGGGTACACCTAAGAATAATAAAAGGGTAGACCATGCTAAGAAATTCTGCCAGAATCCTTCCAGGAAGAAATTTTTCAAAGGGAATACTCCTATTCCAGCCACTAAGAATGCAAGTAGGGCAACTAGTAGTGCAAATGCAATGATACCAGCGATGAATAAGAAGAAGGCTTTGAATATAAATCCGATGATTTTAAAAATACCACCAGTTGTTTTCTTGGCTGCGTAGTTTACTTCAGAAGTAAAATGTTTGCCTTTTTCATTCACGGTTTGTGTAAAATCTTTGCTCCATTCTTGTGCTTTTTCACCTACCTCGCCGCCCCATTTTTCAGCACGACTTTTAAATCCTTCCAAATCTTCCTGAATAGTATTTTTAATAGTATTCAAGTCTACTTTTTCACCCCGCATTTCTAGTTTTTCAGAAGCAGAATTGGCTTCCGGAATCACAGCCCATAAAATGGCGTATACTACAAATAGTGTTCCTCCAAAAGATCCGAATACCACACCTGGGAAAGGATCTCCATCCCACCAAAATGAGTGGCGGAAAATAGAAGAAACGATTCCTGAAACGAGCGGTAAGGCAAAAATTAGCCTTGGAATCCAAACAGCGATATCAAAGTATGCAGAGATACCACTTGCAACACCTGCGATTACTTTTTCATCTGGGTTTCTATATAAGCGTTTGCTTGAAATATTGGTTACTAAAGGCTTTGAAGGGAGTATAATCCAAAGTAAAATATATAAAAGTACACCTGTACCTGCACCAAACACCATCAGCGCAAATACTAATCTTACGATCGTAGGATCTACTCTTAGATAGTTTGCAATTCCGCTACAAACACCACCCAATAATTTGTCGGTATCGTTTCTGTAAAGTCTACCTCTTGGGTCATTTGCAAAAGCGTTATACCCACTATTGTATTGTTGTTTATTGCCTTCACCACCTAATTGTGATTTTACATTTGATTCTTCGCCTTCAAAATCTTCTGGGCGACCCATACTTGCAATGATTTTATTTACTGTATCATCCGTAATACAGGTGTCGCCTTTTTTTAAGCTCTCGCCAAAAAGTTCGGCAATACGTCCTTCAATATCATTGATGATTTCATCGCGACCTTCTTCATTGGCAAAGAATCTTCTCAAACTGTCCACATACTGCTTCAGTATGTCGTAGGCAGTTTCTTCAATGGGTATTACCCTGCCTTGGAAGTTTATATTAATTACCTTTTTCATGTCAGTTTGTTTTGTGGTTAAGGTTGGGGTTGGGTTTCTTCGGTGGATAATTCTGCTGGTTGTTCTTCAGCGGGTTGTGTTAGTGTATGCACCGCATCTGCCAGTTCTTTCCAGGTTCTTTCCAGTTCCCCGTAGAACTCAAGACCTAAATCGGTCATGACAAAATATTTGCGTGGCGGTCCACTATTACTTTCTACCCAACGGTAAGTAAGCAGTCCTGCATTTTTTAATCTGGTAAGCAAAGGATAGAGTGTACCCTCCAAAATATGAAGGTTCGCTGCTCTCATCCGATCAACCAAGTCACTGGGATAAACTTCTCCCTGACGGATAATGGATAAAATGCAAAACTCCAATACGCCCTTTCGCATCTGACTCTGTGTGTTCTGAATGTCCATAGCCGGAGTTTTATGGTCGCCCTTAAATTCTGTTTGGGGGAGACCCGTGATAAATAATAATCAAGTTTTTTCTTTTGGGTCTTCAACTTTTGTTTTAGACCAATTGGCTTAGATAAAATATCTTCTGCCAGTTCTAGTGCGCATATTGCGTTGGATGTTCCAAAGTTCAGCGCTGCTAAATGATTTGTTGTTAGCAGTAGTCATATTAGTAACTATTGTTTCTTTTGTTTCTTGATACATTGATTCAATAACTGTTTTTTCAATGTTTACTGCGGTGTTTTTGTTTTGCGTTTTCATGTGTGTTATTTTAAAGTATTTTGATTTTTTAATTTTGCCTTTTGACTTATTTGCTCATTGACAACACAAAGATGCAACTTTATTTGGTACTATGCAACACATAGTACCAAGTTTCTTAAGGTAATCGGCAAGAGGAAGTAATGGGCATTAGATAAGTTATTGAAAATCAATTATTTAATAAATTTCAATAATTTTTGAAAATGATGAATGGAATTATTTTGTGATAAGTGGAGACTAAATAGTTACAATAAGTGAAAAGTCAGGAGTGAGACGTGAAAGGTGAGACGTGAAAGGTGAGACGTGAAAGGTGAGACGTGAAAGGTGAGACGTGAGTAGGCTAGATTTTCAAAAATACGGTTTCCCCTCCATCGCATGCGATGGAGGGGATGCTGATGCCGGACTCGGCATACAGCTGGGGTGGTTGTTACTCAAACAGAATATTTTTCTCCGTTCATGTTATTTCCCACCCCGTCTGTTCGCTCAGTCGCTCCAGCCACCCCTCCATCGCATGCGATGG
>JBAXXT010000109.1:0-5416 GCA_037127755.1 Bacteroidota bacterium | reverse complement strand
GATATTTGACTATTGATAATCAAACATTTAGTACGAGAACTAGAATTCCTAACCTGAAAAGGTTATTCCAAAACCTATTATTTAATTAAATATTAATTTAATATGGCAATTAAAATGATTAATATTAATCTAATAAACTATTTAAAACCCCATTTTTAAATAACCATAAATTTTAAATCATGCCTAAGTATGTCATTGAAAGAGAGATTCCTGGAGCAGGAAAATTAAATGCAGAACAGTTAAAAGGGATCTCACAAACTTCATGTGGAGTTTTAAGTAATATGGGTCCAAAAATTCAGTGGTTACAAAGTTATGTAACAGGCGATAAAATATATTGTGTCTATATTGCTCCTAATGAAGAAATGGTTCGTGAACATGCAAGACAAGGTGGGTTCCCTGCAAATTCCGTAAGTGAAGTAGTAACAATTATTGATCCTACAACAGCAGAATAAATATTTGAAATAGGTGAGAATTGTAATATACAAGCTCACCTATTTTAATGATTTAAAGTGTACTGATCATTTCTACATCTTCTTCTTCCACAAGAATCGCACTTGCTCTATTCGTTACTATTTTTCTACTAATAGTATATAACAATGAAGCCGAGAGAGAACAAAATGCCATAACGCCTGTCATGGGTAATGATGTTCCATCCTGCAAAATGCTAACAAATGCAGACATGAATGCTCCAATGCTCATTTGGATAAAACCCATTAATGCAGATGCGCTTCCGGCATTATGACCAAATGGGGCCATGGATAGTGCTGATGCATTTGGAAAAATAAATCCCTGGCAACATAAAAATAAAAATATCAAAATGATAGTTAGGTATAATTCATGAACGCCGAATAAAGAAGTTGATGCTAATGCAATTCCAATTGTGCTTTGAATATAAATAGAGGCGCGAATGATTTGTTCTGAACGATACTTTTTTAATAATAAATTATTGAGCTGACTTGCACTGATAAGCCCGGCAGCAATAGTAGCAAATATCCAACCATAATATTGTTCGCTTACTTTAAAGAGTACCATAAATACATAAGGCGATCCACTGATATAAGC
Organism: Bacteroidota bacterium; assembly: GCA_037127755.1. Lineage (GTDB taxonomy): Bacteria > Bacteroidota > Bacteroidia > Chitinophagales > Chitinophagaceae > Sediminibacterium. The sequence goes on along the minus strand of JBAXXT010000109.1, from coordinate 4,354 downwards.
ATACAGACCTGCATAAGCAACAGCCCCAGTAAAAGTATAGATCCCAAATTGAGGATTTTTAATGATGCTGATATAGTTATTGAAAATGGAAATTGGTTTTAAAGAATAATTAGTGTCAGGCATTTTACTTTCTGGCAAAATAAAATAAACAGCAAGAAGGATTAGTGAAATCACTACAATGAGCATCCCGAAAATATAGCGCCAACCAAAATAGGCAGTTATATAGCCACCTAGTGTAGGAGCAATGATTGGAGATACTGCAACCACTAACATTAAAGTTGAAAATACTTTTGCATTATCTTTCACTTCAAACAGATCCCGAACCATGGCTCTGGATGCAACCATCCCAACACAACCACCTAAAGCCTGAAAAAGTCTAAAAAGAATTAATCCATTTACTGATAAGGTTGTTGCGCAGCCGATTGCAGCGATGGCATAAATAGTTAAGCCAAAATACAAAGGTTTTTTTCTACCAAAACGCTCTAAGAGCGGTCCATAAATAAGTTGCCCAATTGAAATCCCAATAAAAAAAGATGAGAGGGATAACATCACTGAAGAAACAGATGTGTTTAACCCCTTTGCAATATCAGGGAAAGCCGGTAAGTACATATCTATGGATAATGGACCAATAGCTGTTAAAAGTCCCAATATCAATATAAGAGAATTCTGTTTCTGCGATTTGTTATTATTCATTCTTGCTAAATCAGCAGCTAAGTTAAAGTCATCTTTTTAAATATCTTTCACTCCTCGGATGGAAAAATTCCCATGAATGAAGGAATTCTTGATAACAATCAATTCTTTCGAGAGAAAATCCTTTTAATTTCCCTTCCAAGCAAATTCCATCATAACTCCAAAAGGATCTTGTATTCAGATCAATAATTGAGTCACCTTTTTTTTCAAAAATCAATGCTTCTTTATTGATTGTTCTATTATATGCATGATAGGACGCAGAATCATTTTCAAGTAAAAGCAGGATAGGTAAATTGGGTAACGAGTCTTGTATAATCCTGTCATTTTCCAATAAATTCCAATCATATGTTTTTGCACTCAAATTATTCTGAATTCCTAGAACCCATGATTTCTCTTTCCAGGATAAAGAGTCTCTTTTGGTTAAACCACTTTTAGATTTTCCTTTATCATAAGTATCCATTTTTTCAAAGGACTCTTTAAATTTTTCATCGGGTTGTAACACCATTGAATTAGGATGTTGTCTAAACCAAACACTTAAACTTACCTGTTCAGATTTTATTTCTTCTAAACGATATCCTTTCAATGGCCCCGCGATACATTCGCCAGTAGATTGTCTCCACCAACTTTTGGTGGTAGCATCTTCAAACATCGCATTAAAATGATCCATTCCAACTAATCGAAATGTTTCTGGTTTGCCGTTAACAATTGGACTATAAATTCTCCCCGTTCTGCAAACAGTGCAGTAGGTAACCATTACAGGGATATGGTTGATAGAGTCTCGAACCTGATGATGATAGCCAATTAATTGTATAGGATAAGCTTTAGATTCATCACTTATGGTGACGCCAATAATCAATTTGTTAGGAGGGATCTTATTTTTAGAGATATCAAAAAAATAATTTTTAGTAGGCTGATAAAACATTTTATCAGCTTCCATCATAAAAGTAAAAATATAAAATATAGTAAAGTAAAGTGCAGTTAAAGCAATGGTAATGATCTTTTCTTTTTTCTTTCCATTTCTAATGAAATAATATATGGGGAATAGGATGAATAAAAAGCCAATGATTCGAATAATATTTTTATTGGAACCTAAAAAATAAGCCAGTTCAATACTGTTGTTTCTCTGACTGCCTGGCATTAGCATAATCAAGTAAACGCGTAAGCATTCGAAAATGATTAAAAATATAAATCCAATAATCAGGAATATTTTTTTCATTGAATTCATTGAATTTTAAAAGTTAGTGATCAAAACTCACTACTCTAGTAATTTTCCAATTTCCCCTATCATTTTTCCAGATAATTAGGAACTTAAAGATACCCTCTTTTAATTTTCCATCTTCCATATGATGGAATCTATATTGGGCATTTTCAACAGCACCAAAATCTTTGATGGGATGTACTTCTAAAGTTTCTTTGATAAGCTCAATTGAAATCTTGTTCCGCTTATTAAAAATTGCTTGAAATTTGGCAATAACAGTTTCATAATTAAGCAAACCTCCATTGTCTTCATACCATTCCAACTCTTTTGTGAAATAGCTCTTCATTTTTGTAAGATCTTGCAGATTATAGGCATTGAATAGTATACTATCGAGGGACTTGATTTTGCTATATAGGACTTTATCTTGAATAACAACTTTTTGAACATTTTTTTGATCGGTCTTTGGTTGATTCTTTTGTTGGTTGGTAAAACGATATTCGTGCCTGTTGATCCAATTGGTTGTCCCCTTAAATTTTACGTCCATTCTAATGATAAAAGTAGCGCCTTCTAATTGGTATTTATGCCTGATCGTGGCTGGCTTTTTATCATTACCATCAACATCATTAAACTCAGTTATTAAAGTAAAGTCCCTTGAGTTGGATTTTATAAATCTTGTCACTTTTTCTCTTCCAAAATATTTGCCAGATTGTCTTGTATAAGTAGTATCTGTTGAATTTTCTTTAGGTTCAGTTGGATAAGAATAAGCTCTGATATATCCCTCCTTGTTGCTGGTATAACTGATATCAATTTCAGCGGGAATGGTATACGAGTTAGTACTTGAATAATCTAAATAAGTTAAAGTGCCCTTCCAATGCCCCTTTGAGCTTGATAATGTTGAAAGAAGAAAGTTTGTATTCTTTTTTTGTGCTATTAAACATTGGGTACCTATTAAAAATAAAAAACAAAATTTCAATGCAATTATTTTACTCATATTTGTTTTATTTATAATCTACAATTTAAGATTGTTTTTTTAATCAGATCAATCTTTTAAAATTTCCTTTTGTATAAAGGAGATTTGAATAAATAGTATTAGTGTGAGCAGAATTAGTTTTTTCATACATAGCATTCTTGTTAATTGAAGATATTATTTATAACTTAAGTAATTATATGCTCAAATCATTCATTTTCTTTCTATTGCTTTCTATTACCCTTTTGCCTGCGTCAATAGGGCAGAATCAAGTTGAACCTATTCGTCAAAATACAAATAAAAAATCCATCTTAATAGCAGATGGGGCAATTCTCAAACTAATATCTAACAAATTTAGTTTTACAGAAGGTCCGGCTGTTGATAAGAAAGGGAATATCTTTTTTACTGATCAGCCCAATAATACCATTTGGCAATACGATAGGAATGGAAAGTTGTCTGTTTATTTAAAAAATGCAGGGCGTTCTAATGGAATGTATTTCGATCAACAGGGCAATTTGATTTCATGTGCTGATGAACACAATCAATTATGGGAGATACAACCAGATGGCACCATTAAAGTGTTACTAGACAATTATAAAGGACTTCATTTTAACGGACCTAATGATCTATGGATCAGCCCTACTAATGGAATATATTTTACAGACCCCTATTATCAACGCAATTATTGGACTCGGAAATTACCAGAAATGGATGGACAGAAAGTTTATTATTTGCAACAAAACAAAGAACCGATTATTGTTGCTGATAACTTAGTACAACCAAATGGAATCGTTGGCACACCAGATGGGAAATATCTTTATGTGGCTGATATTGGGGCGAATAAAACCTATCGTTATCAAATTACAAGTGCTGGTAAACTGGCCGATCAAAAATTATTTGCACCCATGGGTTCTGATGGGATGACGATTGATGAAAGTGGCAATATTTATTTGACAGGAAATGGTGTTACCATTTATAATAAAGAAGGCGAATTAATAGAACATATTCAAGTGCCTGAAGAATGGACGGGCAATCTTACATTCGGTGGAAAACAAAACAATTTATTATTTATAACTGCCTCCAAATCTGTATATACTATGCAGATGAAAGTTAAGGGGGTTCAATAAAAATGAAATATGAAATCAAACTTATTAAAAACAGGGTGCTTGTTTTTTTTAATATTTTCTATTTTAGAAAATAGTCATGCCCAAAAATCTGTAAAAGCAGCTAATTATTTTATTTCACTTTTAAGTAAGGAGCAAGCAGTAGAAACTGTATTCTCATTTGATAATGATGAAAGATATAATTATCATTTCGTACCGATTGAACGAAAGGGTATCACTTTCAATGAAATGAATGAAAATCAAAAACTAGCTGCTTTTGATTTATTAGAAACTTGCTTAAGTGCAGAAACCTTTAATAAAACAAAAGAGATCATGCAACTTGATGCAGTATTGAAAGTACTTGAAATGCGAAAACCTGATGATCATTTTAGAGAT
>JBAXXT010000108.1:0-5519 GCA_037127755.1 Bacteroidota bacterium | reverse complement strand
TTCTTCCTTTCTTTTGAATTAAAATGATAATAGGAATCAGCATCGCTGTTGAGATTGCAAACCAAAATACAATTGCGAATTCTCCGGTGAATAACCCCATCAAATGTTCTTCCTCTGATTTTTTCATTTTGAAAGCAGGTACTAAAAATTCATTCACATTGAAATACAAATACAACAATGCTAATAGAACTAATACTTTACCCATTTTATCAAAATGCTCATCCTTAATATAATTTTCAAGTTTATATGCTTTTCTAAAAACAAACATCGCCACCACAACTGCACCAGCTCCCACTAAAAATGCACCAGAAATAAAGTAGGCACCAAAGTTAGTACTATCCCAACCAGGGCGATACGTAGTTGCAAAAAGCCATGAAGTAACCGTGTGAATAGCAAAGGCAACCGGTATAATAGTGATCGATAAAATATTAATTGCTTTTTCACTGATATGAATTTGGGCTGCCGTATTTTTCCAGAACGACCCCAAGAAAGTGTACAACTTATTTAACCATGGCATGCCTGTAACATCTTTATGCTTCATCATGATGGCCATATCTGGCAACAAAGGAAAATACAGTAATAATAAACTAACAAAAAAATAAGTAGTAATTACAATTACATCCCAAACAATGGGCGATTGCAAACGACCATGTAAGAATAGATTATAAAATCTTTCGGGCCTACCCATGTCAACAATAATAATAATTGATGCAAATGTGATGGCTGATACCGCAATAATTTCTGCAATTCTGGTAAGTGGCGTACTCCATTTTGCTTGTGTTAATCTCAGAACTGCAGTAATCAATGATCCCACCAAACTAATGGCCACAAAGAACACAAAGTTCGAAATATAAATACCCCAAGAAACATAATCGCGCATGCCTGTAACTACTAATCCATCTTTTAATTGCAAAACGTATGCAATGAATCCAAGTGTACAGAATGCCAATAATATTCCAACCCAAATCTTACCGGCTTTGCCAAATTTTTGGGGCAGCAGGTCTTCAATTATTTGTTGTTTTGCTAAACTTTCCACGATCTATGATTTAGGGTTAACTTTTTTTGATTTCCTCTTTTTCTTCCTTGTTTTCAAAAGGGAAGTTTCTGTTCACAGGCGGTAAATAATACACACTTGGTTTTGTACCCAGATCTTCCATTAAGCGATACCCTGCCTTGTCTCTTATCAATTCACTAAAGCGGAATGTTTCAGAACCATTGGTAACAGCGTCTTCGATCATATCGCCAAACATAAATACCCCATTCGGGCATGCTGAAACACAATGTGGCAATTCGCCTTTCCTGGCCATGTCTGGACAGAAATCGCATTTGCCCACAGTTCCTTTTTTCTGAGGAACACTTGTTTCACATGAATAAGGTTGATCAGCTATTTCTTTTGGAAGGTTTAGTTCTTCCCAGTTAAATACGCGGGTTGAATACGGACAAGCTGCCATACAAAATCTACAACCGATACAACGATCACTATCAATTAATACGATACCATCTTGTCTTTTAAAAGTGGCATCCACCGGACAAACTTTTACGCATGGTGGTTCATCACAATGCATACAGGTGGTGGGTTGCCAAAAAGGAGCAGTATGTTCCGCTTCTTGTTGTGGATATACTTTAATCCAGTTTTGACCTGGATGTATACTGTGCATATGGTTACATGATGATTGACATTTTTTCAAGCCTTTACATCTTGACAAATCAATCACCATTACAAATTTCTTCCCTGGTATTCCTTGTCTTGCCAATTCATTTGAAACCTGTGGCAATGAAGGAACCGGCTTTAAGAAAGCCTTATCAATTTCTATTACTTCTCCGTCAACAGAAAGTAGCTTGACCATTTCCCCTGAGGGCTTCACTGTTTCTAATGTTGCTGCATCTGGTTCGAAAGGATTTTTTCCTGTAGAACAACCAGTAACAGCTAATCCAGCTAACAATGTAGCCGAAATAAATTCTCTTCTGGAGGTATCGTTGGTTTTCATTGAAACAATTTAATTGTGATTTACCTTTTTACCCATTGCTGCATTTCCTTGTTAGAGGCTTTCTCTTTTAAAGAATTGATTTTCGAAATATCAACTTCTACAAGCTGACCATCCTGGGTTAAAAATTTCATGGTCTTTTTTTCGTCTGGCGTGGGAGCACAGGCTATAATATTTTTTTTCTTCGAAAAGAAACCCATGGTAAGAAAACTAAAGATCGACAAGATGCCGATACCCATTAGCACTGACCTTCTGGTATTTTGTTCTTTCGAAACAGTTTCGTGTTCTTGCATGATCTGTACTTAAGAAATGTGAAGGAATAAAGGAAATTAAAAGGCAGTATCGAAACTGCCTTTTAATTTTTACTTACACTATTTTTTCAAAGTGCGCATATAGTTTACCAAGCTCCAGATATCTTCTGCATCTGGTATTTTCTTTTTGAAAGATGGCATATCATCTCTACCCTCAGATACTTTATAAAATAAAGCACCATCCGATTGAGTTTGAACCAATGGCTTTGACATGTCTTCTGGCTGTGTTTTTAATTGTGCTGCTTTGTTACCATCGCCCAATCCGGCTTTACCATGACAAGAAGAACAGTGTGTGCTCCATAAAGCCTTACCGGCAGATACAGACGCAGCATCAGTTTTAACTGGGTTAGCTTTTTTTGCATCTTTGTCGGGAACAGGCCAAGGTTTATTTGGCATGAAAGTGAAACTTGCAGCAATTACAAATACTGCCAAAAGAGAAAGGGTGATTACATGTTTCATTTGTGTTCTATTTTATTTGCTATAAGGTACTAATTTTTTATCGCCTTAAAAATTCCAAAGTCTCGAAATATTAAATCCAATCACATACTGCCCTTTTGTAAAGTCGTTGGTACTAAACACAGAATTGTATTGTGGTAGGGTATTTCCATAGTTTCCAAAAAATACCTGGAAATCGTGTCCACTTGATTTCATATCAAACCCAAAACTGATATTAGGATAAACATCATTTAAAGGATGTTGCGTTAATGGTTGTTCATAATTTACAATAATAGAAGTCTTAGGAGAAATCTTTACACGACCACCCACTGATACTGAATAATGATCATTCAGCGTAGCTGTTTGAACGATATCGTTTGCATCAAAATATCCAGGTACACTATTAAAATGAGAGTAGTTAAATGAAGCCTGCAAAGAAAATGCTTCTGAGAATTTACGTGCAACTATTAACTGGTTGAAGAATGAGAAACGATCACTGGTTGTTACAATTGGAAGCGCATCGCTCTTAGCCCTGGTATCCATTGCCGCCAATCCATAAACTGTTACTGATACTGGAATTGAACTATTTTTTGTTTGTTTAATTACGGCATACTTCAAACTTCCATCTACAATCATATTGAAATTATTGGCACCAAATCCAACTTGTAAATCTTTAATAGGAGTATAACTAAATCCTAAACGCATATTGGCACCACCGAACAAACCAAACAAGTCCGTAAACTGATGATCGATCGTTGCAAAACGGTGTTGAATATCGAATTCGAAAGTTCCTTTAATGGGAACCATTACTGTTTGGTTATCGATCAGAAAGTTTCCTTCAAATGTATTTTTTACATAGGATTTCTTTTTAACCACTGGCGCAGTAGTTGCATCCTGTGCTTTCAATTCTGCTCCAGTAATTACAGTAGCTACTAAAAGAAGCAACAGTAGTCTAAGCTGTAAAGAAGGGAAATGAATGATATATTTTTTCATTGTATTGTATTTAATTGTTTTTTGCACCTTGTTTAATCCAAGCATAAACTTTACCATTGATTGCCTGATCTGGACCTGCACCTAATGGCATTACTGGGGATTTTTTTCCACTTAACCATTGATATAGATCGCTGTTATCCGGATCTGAAGCTTTTATATAACCACCGACTGTCAATGCTTTATAGGAGTTGTCTTTTGTTAGGTCGGGAGCTTTCGCACCAGAAACATGGCAACCTGCTAGTGCGCAACTTTTCTGAAAGATTGGGTTGATATCATTTGCATAACTCATTTCAGTTGTGATACTATCGCCAGGGTTAATAACCAGGGTGGTAGTTTTATAACATCCTGAAAATAGGAGCAGCATCGTAGTAACCCCGACAGTTAAAAGCGCTGTTTTTTTCTTTAACATGATAATTGTTTTTAGTAAAACAGAGGGTTACTTATTTTTGAAATTTCAATAACAAATTTGGTTGAATACCGTGTTGATAGTTCGATGAATTGAAGATTGCCATTCCAAAAGGCTGATCATCCAAACTGCTAAAATCAATATCTTGTTTCAATACATCTGAAGTTTTCAATAAACGCTTGTATTCTACAATCCAACCAGATCCAGTATAAGTTGCCTGAGCAGAAATATCAGCACGACCCATTGTTAAAGGAGCAGAAATAAATGAAGGAATACATTTTGTACCAACAGCAACACCAGTTGTAGCGTCATCAGTATATTCTGCTTTTCCAGTTGGATCTAAAGTTCCACCTACATAAGTTAATACACCTGTACTGCTAACAGCAGTTACTTTTAAAGCTTTCCCACCTGGTAAAGTATCTGTAGCTAAATAATATTTAGCGCCCACAGCGTCAGGAACAACCCATTTTGGAACGTTCACTGCAGCACCAGTACCATCTAATTTCAAACTCTGTGTGTTATTAAAAGCACCATTACTTAAATTGGTATTTGTATTAATATAAGAAGTAGTAAATGGAGATGGAGGAGTAAGATCATCAGCATGACGTCCGTTTCCAGATCCACCTACTGTATCTGTTACTGAAGGTCCACCAGCCCAATCTTGGTATTGGTCATCCATTTGTCCTGTAACTAAATCTTTATTTAAATGACACCACCACATATCAATTTTTTCGTTGGCACCATTGGTATAGTGGTTACCGCTTTTGTTAGGTACCATAACTCCTGAAAAGTTTCTGTAAGGAGTAAATAAGTGACAACTAGCATAACAGGTTTGTGTTGTGAACTTAGTAGTAGAATTGTCGATATTCCATAACATAGCTAATTGGTCTTGACCCATACCTTCTTTAATTAAGTTACCATTCACATCATAGGTTCTTGCATTAGCTCTTTGTGCCCAACGACTAGTTGTTGCATTAAAATACCAAGGTTGTACTTGATAGTTACTTGGATCTTTCCATTCTGCTAAGAAATAAATACTTGTTCCATCATACATAGAACGAATAGTAGCAGGATATTGAGTACCCTGATATCCGGCAAATAAACCATTACCTGGATCAGGAACTGTTGGTGTAACCTCCAATTTGGTTGCATTATCCCATATAGCATCTACGGTACCATCAATTGTAGGAGCTACTGCAGTTTTGTAAGAAAGTAATTCATTAGTACTTGAAGAAGTTGCAGGAGCAACAATCTGAGCAGTTTTTGTGCAATACACAAAAAATACAGTCACTGCAATGAAAAAAGAGAGAACAAAAGTGGTTTTCATATATGTCTGTTTAGTGTTAAAATTTAAAGACAAACAAATGTTCCAACTTTAAGAACCTAACT
>JBAXXT010000107.1:0-5600 GCA_037127755.1 Bacteroidota bacterium | reverse complement strand
GCAGAAAATGCCAAATTATTACAAGAACAGTTCCTGGCCAATATGAGTCATGAAATTCGTACCCCAATGAATGGGATACAAGGTATGACAAACCTGTTATTGGAATCTTCACTTAATAGTGTGCAAGAAAAATATGCTACTATCATTAAAAGATCGGTTAATAACCTTTTGGTGATCATTAATGATATTTTAGATTTCTCTAAGATCCAGGCAGGTAAATTAAGCATTGAAGAAATTGCATTCGATATGCGAGAGTCATTAGAGGCCATCAGACCTCTTTTCGCACATCGTCTGGAGAAAAAAGGTTTAGAGTTTGAATTAAATATGGATGAGAAAGTTCCAAACTATTTGGTTGGAGATCCTTATCGATTAAATCAAGTATTGGTTAATCTTGTAGGGAATGCAATTAAGTTTACTGAAAAAGGTAAAATTGTATTAAGTGTTTCTATTAAAAATGAAACAGACAATTCTGGAGTTATTCGTTTTTCTGTAAAGGATAGTGGTATTGGAATAGAAGAAGAGAAATTGAAATTGGTATTTGAAAGTTTTTCTCAGGCTGGTGTTGACGTGGCTAGAAAATATGGCGGCACAGGACTTGGATTAACAATAAGCAAACAATTAGTAGAACTTCAAAATGGTAGTATTTGGGTAACCAGCAAGTATGGAGAAGGATCTGAATTTATTTTTGAATTACCTTATCGTTTCGCTTCTGAAAATGATGTTACAGGAATGCGTCGTTTGAATGATATTAATTTTTCAAAATTACTAATTGGAAGAAAAGTTTTAGTAGCAGAAGATAATTCAGTAAATCAAATTCTTATTGATCACGTGCTAAAAAGCGTTGGTGTATTTCCAACTATAGTTAATAATGGTAAAGAAGCAATCGGGAAACTAAAAAAAGGAGAATCATTTGATGTGATATTAATGGATTTGCAGATGCCAATTTTGGATGGATACAAGACTACAGACTTTATAAGAAAAGAATTAAAGATTGATACTCCAATTGTTGCAATGACAGCAACAGCTATGAAAGGAGAATTCGAAAAATGTTTAGAGGTTGGATTTACAGATTATATGTCGAAACCTTTTGAATTTGTTGATCTCTATAAAAAACTTTGCACTGTTCTCAATATTAAGATAGTGGAAACTGTTGCCGATGATTCAGATATTATGGTTACTGATAGCAATACTAAAATAAATGAGATAAAACCTTACAATCTAAGTTACTTCGAAAAAATATTAAAGAAAAAAGATTTAGTAGATCTTTTGAAACCACTTTTCGATAGTTTAAATACTGAAATACATTTAATTGTAGACTCGATAGAAAATAATGACTGGATCACTGTTGCAAAAATTGCACATAAACTCAAAAGTAGTGTTGGATATATCAAAGCAAATGACTTATTGATGATCTTACAAAAAATTGAAACAAATGCAACGATGGTTGAAAAACGAGCATTACTTCATAGCGATGTTGAAAACTTAAAGCGATTAGCTGACGAGGTAAAAAGACATTTGGCCCTTGAAATAAAAGCATTAATAAATGAATTGGCCGTTGCATGCTAAATTTTATTTTGTATAATTTAGGGGATTGTACAATTAGAAGGCTACTTAATTAAGTAGCCTTTCTTTTTAAAATAAATGTATTTTAAATTCGTTAAAGTGTTGAACAATTTCGTCTTCAATAATTTTTCAATGATAGCAAATGAAGTACTTCGGCATTTATATCTTTTTATTTTTTCTTTTAATAACCCCTTTGAAGTTGATGGCGCAACCCTTTGGTATTAAGGTTTGTGGCCCGGAATTTGGTCAAACTAAATTCCCCGGTGTTTATGGGGTTGATTTTATTTACCCCGACTCTGCTGAACTACAATACTTTCATAATAAGGGGTTTCGAATGATTGATATTCCATTTAGATGGGAAAGGGTTCAGCCAAAATTGATGGCAGATTTGGATTCGGTTGAAATGGGTCGTATGTATACTTTGATAAGAACCTGTAATTCTATTGGATTGCAAGTTAAATTAACCCTTCAGAATTTTGGGAGATATACCATGAACGACAAAATCTGGGTGATAGGCTCAAAGCAATTGCCATCTAAAACATTGGCAGATGTTTGGAAAAGGTTGGCTTTTGCATTGAAAGGGTATGACAATATTTATGGCTTTCAAATAATGAATGAACCCCATGATATGTTTGAAATGTCATGGTTGAAAATTGCCCAGGAAGCAATCAATGGCATTAGAACAGTTGATAAGATGCATATCATTTTTGTTTCTGGGTCTGAATTTTCAAATTCAATTGATTGGAAAATAAATAATGACCAGTTAAAGTCTTTAGTGGATAGTAGTGATTTGCTGGTTTATGAAGCGCATTGTTATTTTGATCGCGACTTTACCGGACGCTATTTGAATTCAAAGGGAGGTACAGATCGAACGTATGATTATAATATTAATAGTACAGACGATGGAGTTGAAGCAATAAAGCCATTCGTAAAATGGTTGAAAAAGAATAATAAAAAAGGGTTTATTGGCGAATATGGGGTTCCTGACGATGATCCAAGATGGCTGGTAGTACTTGACAAGTTTCTAAATTATATCAATATTAATGGAGTAAATGGAGCTTATTGGGCAGCTGGACCTTGGTGGGGAAATTATCGCTTATCTATTGAACCAAGGGAAGGAAAGGATCGTCCACAAATGCAAATCTTAGAAAAATATCTTACCATATCTCATTAGCATATAAGATCAACTAATTAAGCAAAATATTGAATTAAAGCTGCATTTGCTTTTAGCGCAGCAAGTTCTGATTCTCCTAGAGGTTTTGGCATAAAACCAATCACCAAAGGATGATTTTCTGCCATTTCTAAATCGGCTGGATTTACGCTTGAGGACAGGATGATTACCCTGGTAGTATCATGAAGCATCTTATACTTATTTGTAAATACCTCCAGAAATTCCCATCCATCCATTACTGGCATATTGATATCTAGAAATATAAGTGATGGTAGGATCTGAGCTTCTTTGGGTAACTTGGATTGAAATTCAAAATATTCTAGTGCTGATTCAGCTTTATCATATTTCAACAAATTGCCACAGAATGACTGCTCTTTAAGAATCAAATCATTTAACATTAAAACAATCGGGTCGTCGTCTATACACATTGCAACCTGAATCATACCATTTTGAATTAAAAGTTAGTATAAATGTAGGTTCTTTTCGTTTAATATTTAAAAACAGCCACAATTTTAAAATCAAGTTGTTTAAGTTGCTTTAATTAAACTATTTTTAAATTGAAAAGCTTATTCATTCATTATTTAAATATAGAATAGGTTCTGATTGAATAGGACGGTAATATTCTGATAAAATACAAGATTTGATAAAAGATATTTTCCTAATAGATGATGATAGTTTAGTTAATTTCCTTAATCAAGAAATTATTAAAGACGCATATCCCGATAAAAAAGTTAGATGCTTCGAAAGTGCAACTGAGGCTTTAGAGGATATAAAAGAAAACATCAAGACATCTCATTGTCCGCTACCCCAACTTATTTTACTTGATATTAATATGCCAGAAATGGATGGGTGGGAATTTTTGGATGAGTTTAATCAATTACCAAAAAATTTTATAAAAGATTGCAAAGTAATTATGCATACCTCTTCTATAGATCCTCGCGACATTGAAAAGGCAAAAACTTATCCTGCTGTAATTGATTATGTTACTAAGCCACTGACTATTCAAATATTGGCAAAAATATTTACTCCATAGTGCTTAATTACTAAGCTTAGTTTGACTATATATCTTTATAGAAATTAACTCAGATTAATGATACAAATAAAGTATTCGTGAAAAATTCTATCCTTTCATTAACTATTTTAAGTATTCTTTTTTTTGCAGGAAATGCGTATTGCCAGAATACGGTAGATTATTTTGCGAATGGAAATGAAAAACTTCAACAAAAAGATTATAAAAATGCAGTGCAGGAATATTCAAAAGCACTTACGTTAGAACCCAATAATGCCGATATATTTTTCAATAGAGGCTATTGTAGAAGTATGTATGCCGATCATGTTGGGGCCATAGAAGACTATAGCAAGGCATTAACTCTTTTTCCTGCCATACCCAATGCTTACTATAATAGAGGAATTGAAAAATATGCAATAAATGATTTCAAAGGAGCCATCTACGATTTTTCTATCGCTTTAGTACAGGATCAAAATAATTCAGATATCTATTTTAAAAGGGGGTTGGCGAGGTCTGTTTTAAACGATCATTTTGGAGCTTTACAAGACTTCACTAAAACAATATCCCTGAGTCCAAGAACTGTTAATATTTATTTCAATAGAGGGTTAGAAAAAGGTTATTTGAAAGATTTCAGTGGTGCTATTTTAGACTATAATAAAGCAATTGAAATGGATTCCAATTCGATTAATTTATTTTTCAATAGAGGAATTGCAAAAGCGCGTTTAAATAATCATGTGGGGGCAATTAAAGATTTTGATCAGGCCATAAAACAGAATCCTACCAATGTAGATATCTATTTTAATAGAGCGATATCAAAATCAAGTATGAAAGATTCAATTGGCTCCATTCAGGATTTGGATAAAACAATTGAATTGGAACCTTCTAATATGGATGCATATTTCAGTAGAGGTTTGATGAACATGGGATTTAAAAGATTTACCCAAGCAATAAATGATTTCTCTAAGGCAATTGAATTGAACCCTAAAAATCCCGCTGTTGTTTATCAACGAGCAATGGCGAAGCTAAGTTTGCTTGACCAAACTGGTGCATGTGCAGATTTAACGCTAGCTAAAAATTTAGGATCTGCTGAAGCTGCAATTCAACTTACAAAATCCTGCAAATAAGTGATATATTTTGTATATTTATGTACGCTTTGGGAATTGCGAATTTGTTAAGTTTTCTTTTGACGTATCCCCAAAATTCAATTAAAAGTTGAAACCTTTCTCCATGGATTCGTTATTGAACCTGTTTTCTAAAAATGCTATTGGTCTATGTATCACTGACGAAAATGGCATATGTATAGAAGGGAATGAAGAATTTCTGAAAATTTTTGGGGTTGATAAAAAAGATATCATTTCTTTTCATTTTACAAGTTTGGTGACAATCAATCAGTACAAATCTTTCAATAAGATTTTTGAAAAATTAAAGCTGAATGAAGAAGCTCCAATTGAGTTCAACTTTCAAAAAGCAGATGGAAGTTTCCAGGTTTTGACTTTCTCATCAGAATGGAATGGCGAGGCATTAATGCAGACGCAACTTTTTATAACTATCAGGAGGGCGCAATTTACAAAGCAAATGCAACTGCAAATGCAAGACAAAGAGGAATACCAAAGAGCTGATTTTTTGGCCCTAATTAACAATATGCCAGATATTGTGTACTCTTTTGATAATGATTTAAAACTTATCAACTTCAATAATGAATTTGCCTCTGTCTCTAATAAATATTTTGGTAAAAAACCAATTCTGGGTGACTCGGTTTTCGATATAATTTCGAATCAAGATCAGAATAAGTTAAAAAAATTTATTGAAAAATCAACTACATCTAATCAACATTCGTATGAAGACAAACTGTCGAAG
>JBAXXT010000106.1:0-5678 GCA_037127755.1 Bacteroidota bacterium | reverse complement strand
ACCTTTAAATGTGGAAAGAGGAGCGCACACTGCGATTAATATTGTAGTGAGAGAAAGATAATTCAACCACTTTTCTTTTTTTTCTTCAGCTATAATGTTTAATTATTTTGAGTTTGCAAAGTTATAAAATCCATTAATAGTTTGTCAATTCGAGCGAAGTCGAGAATGTGTGTTTGCATTGTTCTCGACTTCGCTCGAACTGACTGTGGGTGCGTTTGTCAATTCGAGCGTAGTCGAGAATCGAGAATGTGTGTTTGCATTGTTCTCGACTTCGCTCGAACTGACAAGCCCGATAAGGTATTAATTAAGGAAGAGAGCTTACTGAAAATGATACGTAGTATAAGTATAAGTACCGTGAGTGTTGTATCCCCAGAGGTATTCGGCTTCTATGTAATTTAAAGTAGCATGTGTAAACAATCGGTATTTTATTTTGCCGGTAGGCCGATAGATAAGTATATTATCCGTTTCATTAAGCACTTTAGCAGCTTGTAAAAATGTTCCATGGTCGTAAGTGCCCCACTCCCAAAAGCCGGGAATCTTCATTACTTTCTTTTCCATAGTCTGGTCTAAACCAACATCTGATTTTTTATCATCCTCTGCATACTGCTTCAAATCAACTGTTGCGTAGGTAGTGTAGCAATACTGGTCGCCATTCCAGGTGTATGTCATCTGGATAAAGTTTTTGCTTCCGCGAGTGAATACTTTGTATTTTATTCGTGCATATTCATAAGCCATAATATCATTCGTGGCAGCGAAAAGATTTGCTGCTTCATCAAAGCTGCCATGCCCTGCGGTGCCCCAGTCCCAGTAACCGGGGATGCGGAGCGTGCGCTCGAAACCTTTGAAAGCATCCGTACCGCCTCCTGCATAAGTATTAAGATTTACAAAAAGAAAGAGAGCAACTATGCTTAAGCGAAAACGTATCATCTAATAAAGAAAGGCATTGTAAGGGTATCGCTTCTGATGAAGCTCTTTCACTTTATCATAAAGTAATTTGCGAAACTCATCCACATTTTGTCTTTTGGTTGCAGACACAAACAGGCATGAGTCGTGCATTTTATTCATCCACGATTTTTTTAATTGCTCCAGACTTATGTTCGCTCTGGTGAGCGGAGTTAAATCATCATCATCTTTTTTCTCAAAAGTGAAAGCATCTATTTTATTGAACACCATAATCACAGGCTTATCTCCTGCGCCAATATCGGCAAGGGTTTGGTTGACTACATTTATCTGGTCTTCGAAATTATGATGCGAAATATCAACAACATGAATAAGCACATCGGCCTCGCGAACCTCATCCAGCGTGCTTTTGAACGACTCAATCAAATTAGTTGGCAGCTTGCGGATGAACCCAACTGTATCAGAAAGAAGGAACGGAAGATTTTCGATTACCACCTTCCGCACGGTGGTATCAAGGGTTGCGAAGAGTTTGTTTTCTGCAAACACATCACTCTTACTTAGCAGATTCATGATAGTACTTTTGCCGACATTAGTATAACCAACCAGCGCAACACGAATCATTTCGCCACGGCTCTTGCGTTGTGTTTCCATCTGCTTATCAATGGTGGCAAGCTTTTCCTTTAGTAAAGCAATGCGGTCGCGCACAATCCGCCTGTCGGTTTCTATCTCCGTTTCGCCTGCACCTTTCATACCGATACCTCCTTTTATTCTATCATGATGGCTCCACATTTTGGCAAGGCGCGGAAGCATATACTGATATTGCGCAAGCTCCACCTGTGTTTTAGCGTGTGCAGTGCGGGCACGTGCAGCAAATATATCGAGAATTAAAGTTGTGCGGTCGAGCACTTTTACTTTTTGTTTTTTCTCTGTGTTCAGCTCCTTCTCAATGTTACGTTGCTGTGCAGGGCTTATCTCATCATCAATAATTACAATATCTACAAGATGCTGTTTCACATAATCGCGTATCTCATTAAGTTTGCCCGAACCTATAAACGTGCGTGTATCGGGGTGTTCAAGCCGTTGCGTGAAACGTTTTAAAACTTTTGCTCCGGCAGTATCCGCCAGGAACTCAAGCTCATCGAGGTATTCGGTAATTGTTTCCTCATCCTGCATTCTGTTCAGTAATCCTACAAGGACAGCAGTTTCTATTTTCTTCGAAGTATCGTGCATTAATTAGTTGTTTGTTATTAGTTGTTAGTTGTTAGTTCTGTGTTGTCATTCTGAGCGCAGCGAGGAATCTGCTTTGTTGTATCTATAATAGATTCCTCGCTGCGCTCAGAATGACAAGCTAAACATTTATTCCTTCGCCACTTTCTTAATTAACATACAAACTCATCACCATCAAAACCAATAATCCTTTTTTCATGTTGGCAAAGATACAGTATATTAACCTCAACAATAAAGAATAATACACACTATATATATAGTGTGTTATTTTCTTTTCCTTACGGAGAAAAAATAATTTTGTTTATAACTTCTGGAGATAAAAATAATAGTGATTGTATTAATACATATTTTTACATCATAATTCTTTTCAAAGAATATATTTTTTCTTCTTTACAGAAACAAAAAATATCCTCTCCATAAAAGTTACGAATCACCGTAGAAGTTCGAGTGGAATTGTAGCTCCGAAATTGGCTAAAAAGTTTAAAATTGTTCTTTCACGAAAGTGTCAGAATTAGTGTTTTTGAAGTTCCCTTTCGGGGAAAATAGTTTCTACCCTTTACCTCTTTCGTAAAAAGGAGGTTTTAAGGCTGAAAAGGGGCAAAAAACACTAAGTTGTTGATAATGAGCACATGCGAAGAGGCAGTTGGGTTCTCGGATGCCACTTCGCATATATTGGAGAGGGGGGTTGGATACCGGAATTAGGCCTCGCATGTTTGCGAAGCCATTAAAAAGTAATAAAAATGCTCCTCCAATATATTGGAGGGTTAAGAATAAAAATAGAACTAACATTCCGATATATTGGAGGCATCAAAACGGAAAGAATAATGTATAAAAAAATAAAGGGAAATATCGAAAAGGAGTAATAAGCAAATAAATAAAATAATTAAACTTAAAATTTACAACTATGGCATCAGAAACAATTCAACGACCTGACTCAAACATCACCCGCAGAAAAGCATTAAATACTGCTTTCCAAAAGTTAAATGCTCCGGGCACGGTAAACATTTTTAGTGGCGACACCACTACTAAAATTAACAACAATCAACCCATTTTTGAAGCCGGCTATATGCTTGTGTTCAACAAAACAGGGCTTGCTTACACCACCACCCAAACTAAAGAATTAGATGTTGCAACATTAAGAAGAGGCAATGCACGATTTATCACAGTGCTCGGTGCAGGCATATTTGACGGGGATTTCGGAGGCATCGGTTCATTCGGTTTTTATGGTTTGGATGAAAAAGGTAACCTTCCGAAAATGGATACAGAAGCTGAAATAAAAGATGTGGCAACCAACCTGATAAATGGCGAAGCAGCCCGCATGGCTGTGCTGGGAGCAGTGGCAATGAGCAATCCGGCCATTTCAGTTATCAGCGGCCGATTGGGTATTTTTATTGATAGCGATAATGCAAACAGCATTGCTTACGATGTTTTAAGAAATGCACAAACAGCTCTCAACGGCTTGGATGCAATGGCTGATAACACTATTTTATTTATCTGGAATGAAGCCGAAACAAAATATGGCGACCAGCCAAAACCAACCATGCGCGCCTATTGTAAGCCATGGGGAGTAAAATATGTGCGTGCAGGAAGTCCGAAAATAATAACCGGAATAGTAACTGATATTGCAACCGGATTACCTGTTGCAGGTGTAACCATCTATTTTGATAATGGAAACAATGAAGCTACAAGCGCTGCTGATGGCTCGTTTACACTAAACACCACGCTGATGGATGTTCAAAAACTTATTGCCACACATCCTTTATATCTTGATTGGAATGCTGACGAAACCCTTGTAGAAGGCGAGAATCTGGTAGTAGAAATAAAAATGACGATACGGCCGTAATTTAATTAGGAATTAGGAATTAAGAATGAAAAGAAAACAAAAATCTATAAAACTGAAACCCTATCACGAAAGCCTGAATGTGATAGACCATATGCTGGTATTATGTGCCGTGTTTGCAGTAGGAATGGGGCTTCAGCAAACTCCTGAATATAATGAAAGAGTTCAGAAACTGAACGTAGTGGATGTAGATTTTTACGAATTTATGGATAAAATGATGAATGACCCTAAATACGATAGGCCGCTGAAATTAACCTTAAACGAGTCAATATGCTTTTATACGCTATTGCATATTGCATCCGGATTAACAGGCAGCGACATCTTTGTAAAAATAATAAATGACAAAATGGGCAAACCGAATTTTAGCGATACCCCTGCCGCAAAAAAGGCCGCTAAAGATAGTTTCAGAACAAAGTTCATCTCAATAATGAAAGACATAAAAAAACATATTGGCGAAAGCCCCGAACTGACAAAGCGCATAACCCTGCTCGACCGCGAAATACCACTCGATAAATTAGAGACATTCAAATATTAATTACTTTTGACATATTACTAAAACAGCATGAAAGAATATAAAGTAAAAGTTAATAAACCCGGGCTGAAAGAGTATATCGATTTAGTAAATAAGTTTGAACGAACGGAGGCGGAATTCAAAACTATAGTTAAAAGGTACGACCCCATTGAGCAAGAACTTACTTTCTTTATTAATGGTTGTGCCTCAACATTTACTGATTTAACAGAACAGCTTTCAATGGACTCAATGCAGGCAGAATCTGATAAAGCAGCAGGTATCCCGCATCCACACACATTTATATCTTTAGCTGCAACAATGATTAATAACGATGTTGAAATAATAAAACTTACTCAATCATATCTGGAGCAGATTAAAATATTAAACGAAAACAGAATAGAATTTACAGATGTAGATAATTTAATGAAGAATATAGATGCTAACACCAAAGAGCTTGAAACCGATTATAAACTAATACACCATACAACCCGTAAGTATGAAAAGCATGTAAAAGAAGTAACGGAAGCTTATAAAATAATGACGAAAAAACACAGAGAGGAATATCAAAAATATGTTACTATAGGTATACAAAATAAAAGTGTAGGAAGAAATGTAATAAAAGAGTTTACAAAAAGAATAATGAAACGAAGAGAGAAAGAGTCACCGAAAGACACAAACAAAAAGCCAAATTAAAAAAAGAAAAACAACAGACTATGAAAAAAGAACCCTATATAAACCACATCCCCACAGACATCGAAGAGTTTCAGAAATTTATAAATGAAACCGATGATGCACAAAAGCCAATTGACAAGTATGGTTATTCTGTTATCCCTAAAGATAAACATGGCAATTATGATTACAGTGCAACAGAAAAAAGAAGAGATGTGAAAGACCGTCCAACCTACGAGCGTTGGGAATGGACAGATGCTGAAAGTAAGGAATGGTCGCGCTTTCGCGAAGAATATAATATCGCTTATGCTGAATATATTTCAGAAAATAAAGATACAAAAGATGGGAAGGGTAAGGATATATTGGAAAAAATAATAAAAGAGTGCATTGCTTATGATAATCAGAATGGGCTTATACAGCGGGTTTCATCCTCTGTAAATACCACTCAGCTTAAATCCGAAATGTTTATTATTAAGCCTGATGTACTTGAGTACAAACATCCGTTTTATACAATATCATTAAAGCATCAAG
>JBAXXT010000105.1:0-5954 GCA_037127755.1 Bacteroidota bacterium | reverse complement strand
TGCGTCCCAGGAGTGGATTGGCGATTAAACAGGGGATCACCTGCCTTAATTCTCCTGGCACAGTAGACGCAGATTATCGGGGCGAACTGAAAGTGATATTGATAAATTTATCGGGAGAAAATCAGGAAATTCATTCCGGAGATCGGATTGCTCAATTGGTTATTGCTGCAGTAGCTAAAGCTGATTGGAACTTAGTAGAAAGTATTAACGAAACTGAAAGAGGTGCTGGGGGATTTGGAAGTACGGGTAAAAAATAAAGCAATGAAAAGGCAGATGAATCAATTATTAGCTGGGGTCTTAGTGTTGAGCATGGTTGCCATGGGTTGCCATTCTACGCGCAAAGTTCAAAACATTGAAAAAGATATTTTCAAAAAAGATACAGCCGCAACGGTTGTAATTGCTGAAGCACCAAAAGTAGATTCTGCGGCATTAGTTAGAAATATCATGAGCAAACTCATGAAGCATAAAATTGAATATACCAGCTTCAATGCAAAGATCAATGTGGATTACGAGGGTGCAGAGACCAGTCAGAAAATGACGGCCTACCTCAGTATGAAAAAAGATAGTTCCATCTTTATAAAAATTGCGGTATCACCTTATGGGGTGGTTAAAAATATTTTTGTCAACAAAGACAGTGTCATTTTAATTACAACCAAGGGCGAGAAATCCATACAATATCAAACCATCAACTATTTAAAAGAATCAGCCAATATTCCATTCGATTTTTCTACGCTTCAAGATATATTAATTGGTAATCCCATTTTCTTAGATAGCAATATCGTTTCTTATAAATCGGGCCGCGAGCAATTGTTGGTTTATATGATCGGCAATTTGTTCAAGAATTTAATTACACTGGACAATACCGATTCTAAAGTATTGCATAGTAAGTTGGATGATGTAGATGATCAGCGTAATCGTACCTGCGATATTACATTAAACGATTATGTAGCCGTAAATGGTTATCAGTTTGCAACCAATCGGATAATATCTGTTTCAGAAAAATCGAAACTGGATATTTATTTAGAGTTCAAAACGTATGAATTTAATGCACCATTAGCTTATACCTTCCCGATACCTAAGAATTATAAAGTGAAACAACAAACCCAAAAGAAGTAACGTTCTTTACGAGAGGTTTCTATAAAAATTTTGCGCATGTTGAAAAGGTTTTTCTGTTTATTGATTTTGTGTTTGGGTTTCATCACTAATTCGCATGCCCAGCAACCTACCAGAGAGGATTTGCAAAATAAGGAAACAGATATCCGTAAAGAAATTGCAGAGTTGAATAATATGTTGCAACAAACGCAGAAAAGCAAAAAACTTTCTCTGAATCAACTTGCCATCATTAAGAAAAAAATTAATCAACGCGAAGACCTGGTTAATACCATCAACAAGCAAGTACGCCAATTGGATGAAACCATCTTCAACAACGAACGCGATATTTATCGCCTTGGAAAAGAACTGGATACCCTTAAAATTAAATACGCCAAGAGTATTGTATTTGCATATAAAAACAGGAGTAGCTACGAATACCTCAACTTTCTTTTTTCTGCGGAAGATTTTAATGATGCCATTAAACGGATTACTTATTTAAAAAGTTATCGCCAGAACCGCGAAACGCAGGCTTCTACCATTTATAAATCTGAAGATCTATTAAAAGTAAAGATTGCCAGTTTAAGTACCAATAAAATTGAAATGAGTAAGACTTTGGTAAAACAAAGCGAACAGCTCAAAGATTTACAAGCTGATAAAAAAGAACAAGATCAGGTGGTGGCGCAGCTTAAAAGCAAAGAGCGGGAAATTGGTACCCAGATCCGTGATAAAGAAAAGCAGCGTCAGAAAATGCAATCCGCAGTATTAGCCATTATTCGTAGAGAAACGGAAGAAGCCAATCGCCGCGCAGCTGCTGTTAAAGCAAAAGCATTGGAAGAAGAAAAGAAAAGGAAAGCTGTGAATAATGCCATTGCAAAACCCAATGAAAAAGCGATTACTAGTACTATCACAGCAGAAAATGACAATACACCTGCTCCAAATACCCGACCTAAATTGAGCAATGAATCTGTTTCTGGTGTGGTATCAACAAATAGTGGCGACAGATCTTACACCCCTTTAGAATCAACACCCGAGGGGCGTGAAACTTCTATTAAGTTCGAAAATAATAAAGGACGTTTACCATGGCCTGCTGATGCGGGTATCGTTACCATCCATTTTGGTACTGAAACAATTCCGGGTACTAAGTTGGTGCGTAAAAGTGATGGAATAGAAATTGCCTTGGCTCCAGGTTCTTCCATTAAAAGTGTAGCCGATGGTATTGTATCTTATGCTGGCGATATCGGGGGCGAACAAGTGGTATTTATTAAACACGGAAAGTATTTTACCAGTTATAGTCATTTGTCTTCTATACGCGTTTCAAAAGATCAGGAAGTAAAAGCAGGTTCCCTCCTCGGGAAATCTGGTAGCGGTGTAGACGGTGAAGGCGCATTGCTTTTTATGGTAAACAATGAAAAAGGAACGCCATTGAATCCGGAAGGGTGG
This sequence comes from Bacteroidota bacterium, assembly GCA_037127755.1. Classification (GTDB taxonomy): domain Bacteria; phylum Bacteroidota; class Bacteroidia; order Chitinophagales; family Chitinophagaceae; genus Sediminibacterium. The sequence goes on along the minus strand of JBAXXT010000105.1, from coordinate 3,422 downwards.
TTGAAAGCGAGGAGATAATATTCATTGTTTCTATTAGCTAAGTAATTTTAAAAAATAAAAATTTCCCCTCTATCGCATGCGATGGAGGGGATGCCGATTTCGCGACTGCGGAATACGGCTGGGGTGGTTCATTCATGTGAGATAATTTTTCATCGTGTCATGTTTCTTCCCACCCCGTCTGTTCGCTCAGCCGCTCCAGCCACCCCTCCCAAGCATGCTTGGGAGGGGAAACCTATTGCATATCAATTCTTTAAACCTATACTCGCATCTAATAACTTCATTTTCTTCCTTATATTTAAAGATAAAACTTGCCCCATGAGTAATTACATCTTGAGCTTTGATCAGGGTACTACATCCAGTCGCGCGATTGTATTTGATAAGAAGGGTTCTATTGTTGCAGTAGCTCAAAAAGAATTTACACAAATATTTCCACAGCCAGGTTGGGTAGAACATGATGCCAATGAAATTTGGAGTACACAATTGGGTGTAGCTGCAGAAGCTATTACAAAAGCTGGTTTAACGGTAAAAGATATGGCTGCGATTGGAATTACCAATCAACGTGAAACTACGGTGGTGTGGGATCGTGCCACTGGAATGCCTATTCACAATGCCATTGTATGGCAGGACAGAAGAACCGCAGCATTTTGTGATAGTTTAAAAGCTGCGGGCAAACACCAACTCATACAACAAAAAACAGGATTAGTAATAGACGCTTATTTCTCTGCCACCAAAGTGAAATGGATCTTAGATCATGTGGAAGGTGCAAGAGCAAAAGCAGCAAAAGGAGAACTTTGTTTTGGTACCGTTGATAGCTGGCTGGTCTGGAAATTAACGAACGGACAAGTGCATGTAACCGATGTGTCTAATGCATCACGTACCATGTTATTTAATATTCATTCTTTACAATGGGACAATGAACTTTTAGAAATTTTTGATGTGCCTGCATCTATGTTGCCACAAGTAAAAAGTAGCAGCGAGATTTATGGCTACACACAAAATATTTTAACAGCACATAATATTCCCATCGCAGGAATTGCAGGCGATCAGCAAGCTGCGTTATTTGGTCAGATGTGTACACAACCCGGCATGGTAAAGAATACTTATGGAACAGGTTGTTTTATGTTGATGAATACAGGCGAAAAAGCCGTGCCATCTTCTAATAATTTATTGACAACTGTTGCCTGGCAAATTAATGGGGTTACTCATTATGCATTGGAAGGATCTGTATTTATTGCAGGTGCTGTGGTGCAATGGTTGCGTGATGGATTAAAAATTATTCGTACTGCAGCTGAAGTGGAAATATTAGCCAGTGAAGTGGAAGATAGTGGTGGCGTATACGTGGTGCCTGCGTTTGCTGGATTAGGCGCACCTTATTGGAATCAACACGCAAGGGGCACCATCGTTGGAATTACAAGAGGTACCAGCGGTGCACATTTTGCCCGTGCCGCTTTAGATAGTATTGCGTATCAAACTATGGATGTATTAAAAGCCATGGAAGCCGACTCAGGAATTTCTATTAAAGAATTAAGAGTGGATGGTGGTGCTACTGCTAATAATTTATTGATGCAGTTTCAGAGCGATATGTTACAAACAAAAGTAGTGCGTCCCGTGATCACAGAAACCACTGCAATCGGTGCTGCTTATTTAGCAGGATTAGCTGTTGGATTCTGGAAAGATTTAGAAGAGATACAAGCGCAGTGGCAGATGGAAAGGGTGTTCTCTCCAAAGATGGATGAGGGTGAAAGACAGGTATTATCTGCTGGTTGGAAGAAAGCAATTCAGGCAGCTGTTAGCTGGAGTATCTAGGCTGGGACGATACACAAATATGAAATAAATGAACAGAGCAGAAATATTATTGCAGTTAGAAACAACTGCAGAATGGGATCTGGTAATTATCGGCGGAGGTGCAACCGGACTAGGATCAGCTGTAGACGCAGCTTCGCGGGGATTGAAGACTTTATTAATTGATAGAGCCGATTTTGCAAAAGGCACATCCAGCAGGTCCACTAAATTAGTACATGGCGGTGTGCGTTATTTAGCTCAGGGTAATATTAAATTAGTAAAAGAAGCTTTACGCGAACGTGGGTACTTATTAAAAAACGCTCCCCATTTAAGTAAAGAGCAAGCTTTTATTATTCCGGTATATAGCTGGTTTGATTTATTTTTTTATGGCATTGGATTAAGAGTCTATGATTTATTAGCAGGCAAACTCAGTGTAGGCGCTACCAAAATTCTTTCAGCCAGAAAAACAATCGATGCATTGCCTTCTATAAAATCGCAACATTTAAAAGGCGGCATTTTATATCATGATGGACAGTTCGATGATAGCAGGCTCGCGATTGATCTTGCATATACGGCATCGGCTCATGGTGCTACTGTATTAAACTATGTTTCATTGATTGGTTTTAAAAAAGAAGCAAAAAAAATAGTAGGCATCGTTTGCAAAGACGAGATCAGTGGAAAAGAATATGCAGTAAAAGCAAAATCGTTTATCAATGCTACCGGCGTATTTACAGATCATATTCTGCAAATGGATGATGCTGACAGAGAAGAAATTGTGCGCCCTTCACAAGGAATTCATTTAGTGGTGAGCAGGTCTTTTTTTTCGAGTATTCATGCGATGATGGTTCCGAAGACTGCCGATGGTCGGGTGTTTTTTGCAGTGCCATGGCATCAGGAAGTAGTATTAGGAACAACCGACACTGCGATCGATACGATCAGTGAGGAACCCAAACCATTGGATGAAGAAATTGATTTCATTATCGACCATTTTAATAAATACAATGCAGTAGCCATCGAAAGAAAAGATGTGCTTTCGGTATTTGTAGGATTGCGGCCGCTTGTGAAAAATGTTGGTGTAGCAAGTACTGCCCTGATTTCGCGCGATCATACAATCATCGTATCGCCAAGTGGATTGGTTACCATCACGGGTGGTAAATGGACAACTTACCGGAAAATGGGAGAGGATGCAGTGAATAATGCACTCTTTATTTCGAAACAACCCAAGCGGGATTGTAAAACTGTGTCTTTAAAAATTGGAGATCCAGAGAGGAGAAAAACAATGATGGATGCCATTATTGCTGAAGATCCGAATAGTGCAAAACTCTTGCATGAAAATTATCCTTACACAATTGCAGAAGTAGTTTTTGCTATCAGGCATGAATTGGCAGAAACTGTTGAAGATATTTTAGCAAGAAGAACAAGACTTTTATTTCTGAATGCAAGAGTTGCAAAAGAGTTGGCGGGGTTTGTTGCAAATTTATTAGCGAAGGAATTGGGGAAGAATGAGGAGTGGGAAGAGAAGCAGGTTTCTGTTTTTTGCGAGCTTGCGCAGCAATACATCATTTAATTAAAGAATTATAGTAAAAAAAAATATAAAAGGTTTCCCCTCCATCCCGAGCACTCGGGATGGAGGGGACGCC
>JBAXXT010000104.1:0-6013 GCA_037127755.1 Bacteroidota bacterium | reverse complement strand
ATGATGCAGGGGCAGGCGATGAAAGAAGTATTACAGACTGAAAAGACAACCAGTAAACTTGCCAAAAAATACCAGGGCTTTAGAAAGTTCATTGATAATAGATGGTCAAAAGGCAGGGGTTGCGGACAAGAAGATAGTGTGTTAAATCTTTCTACCACTTCTCTGTTCAGCGATAGCTTAGGTATTCGTGCAGCATTTTATGTGGCCTGGGATGCTCAATCTTTCTTCTCGCTGAAAAGAAATATTTCTAAAATGAATCTGGTAATGCCAGAATGGTTTTTTTTGGATCCAAAAGGAGATTCAGTATATACTAATATCGATGAAAGAGGATTCGACGTCATAAAAGCATCAGGTGTTCGTGTGATGCCCATGATGACCAATAATGTAAAATCCGTTTTTAGAGGAGATATAGTTCATCGTATTATCAATGATCCGATAAAGAAAAATAAACTGATCAACGACCTGGTCAAACTCATTAAAAAGTATGGCTTCGTTGGTATCAATATTGATTTCGAAGAATTGGTGGAAACAAAAAATGAGGTGCTCTCCAATTTTCAAAAAGAATTGTATGCAAGATTTCATAAAGAAGGGCTGCTCGTTTCGCAGGATGTAATGCCTTTTAATGAAGACTACGACTATCAAACATTAGGAAAGTATAACGACTATCTTTTCTTAATGGCTTATGATGAACATTCAGGAGATACAAAACCTGGACCCATTAGTAGTCAGAAATGGATCGAAGCAGCTGTTGATCAGCTTGCAAAAAAAGTATCTCCAAAAAAGATTGTATTATGTTTGGCAGCTTATGGTTATGATTGGGTTAAAGGTGGACAAGGAACTGATGTTACCTATCAACAAGCACTCGTTATTGCCCGGGAGAGTGAAGGAAAAGTTTCTTACAATAACGATACCTACAATTTAAGTTATCAATATTGGGATGATAATGATAAAGAACACGAAGTTCATTTTACGGACGCTGCAACCAATTTTAATACGGTTCGATTTGCCACAGAATATCCTTTGGCGGGAACTGCTCTCTGGAGACTAGGAAGTGAGGATAGTAGACTTTGGGATTTTTATAATCAACCCATGTCGCGTAAAGCATTGGCAAAATTCAACTTCACAGAATTCAATAAAGTAGAAGCAACAGACGATGTTGATTTCATGGGTGACGGTGAAGTATTGGATGTTTTATCAACGCCAAGAGAAGGGCATATCACACCAGAAATTGATTCTTCTTTAATGCTGATCAGTGAAGAGAAATACGATTCATTACCCAGCATGTTTGTGGTGAAACAAATGGGAAGAATTGATGCTTCCAAAAAGAAATTGGTGCTCACATTTGATGATGGACCAGACCCGGTTTATACGCGTCAGATCTTAGATATCCTTTCAAAATATCATGTGCCTGCAAGTTTTTTTGTGGTGGGCATTGAAGCTGAAAATAATATTCCATTAATAAAAAGAATTTATAACGAAGGCCACGAATTAGGTAATCACACATTCACACATCCTAATATGGCCAAAGTGAGTAAGCAACGGGCATTTTTGGAAATGGATGCTACCCGCTTACTATTAGAATGCATTACAGGCCATAGTACCATTATGTTCCGTGCCCCTTACAATGCTGATGCACAGCCAGAAAAAATGGAAGAGTTGGTGCCGGTTGCATTGAGTAGAACCAGAAACTATCTAACCATTGGTGAGAATATCGATCCCGAAGACTGGGAAGCCAGCGAAGTACCCAACTTCAATGCAGACACGGTTTACAATCGAGTAATGGCTTTGAAAGATCGCGGAAATATTATTTTATTACACGATGCAGGTGGAGATCGAAGCGCTACTGTAAAAGCTTTGCCAAGACTGATAGAAGACTTACAAAAGCAAGGTTATACTTTTATTACAGTTGCAGAATTATTGAACAAAAAAAGAGATGATATGATGCCGCCAGTTCCTGCTGGAAGTGGCTATCAATTAATTCAGTTCAATAACTTTATTGCAGAGTTTGGTTATTATTTAAGTCAGATTTTATTTGCGCTCTTTATCCTCTTTTTAATATTAGGTACCATTCGTTTAATCATGATGTTGAGCTTTTCTATTTTACAGAGAAGAAAAGAAAAGAAATTGGCTCAAATTCCATTTACAGGAAATCCATTAGTATCCATCATTGTTCCTGCTTTTAATGAAGAAGTAAATGCCGTGAGTTCTATTGAAAATTTATTGAAATGCGATTATCCAAATTTCAATATTGTTTTTGTAGATGATGGCAGCAAGGATAGCACTTATGAAAAAATACATACAGCATTTGCCCATCATCCAAAAGTTAAGGTATATACCAAACCCAATGGCGGTAAAGCATCTGCACTCAACTTTGGAATAGCACAAACCAATGCCGACTATGTAGTGTGCATTGATGCGGATACTAAATTATTGACAGATGCCGTCAGCAAAATGATGCAGCATTTTAGTCGCGAAAATGTGGGAGCTGTTGCAGGAAATGTAAAAGTGGGAAATGAAGTAAACATTATTACACGTTGGCAGAGCATTGAATATATTTCCAGTCAGAATGTAGATCGAAAAGCATTTGCTTATCTGAATGCAATTACGGTGGTGCCTGGAGCCATTGGTGCTTTTAGAAAAGAAGCATTGGAAGCAGCAGGAGGTTTTAGTACCGATACCTTAGCGGAAGATTGCGATTTAACGATTCGGATCCTTCGATGCGGTTATCAGATCGATAATGAAAACGGAGCGATTGCAATGACGGAAGCGCCAGAATCGATTAAACAGTTTATGAAACAACGTTTCCGCTGGACTTTTGGCGTGATGCAAACATTCTGGAAAAACAGAGATGCACTTTTCAATCCTAAATTCAAAGCTTTGGGCTGGCTGGCTTTACCGGATATCTTATTATTTAAATATTTGATTCCACTGTTTGCGCCATTAGCAGATTTCTTAATGTTAATTGGACTGCTAACAGGGAATGCAGGAAAACTGGGCTTTTACTACCTCGTATTTATGTTGGTAGACGCAGCAATTGCAGCATTGGCATTTCTTTTCGAAAAAGAACCCATCTGGAAGCTGATCTGGTTATTGCCACAGCGGCTGGTTTATCGCTGGTTGATGCTGGTTGTGCTTTTCAGATCCTATCGAAGAGCATTTAAAGGTGAGCTGCAGCATTGGGGAGTACTGAAAAGAACGGGAAATGTAAAAGACGTACATGAGGTTCAAAAAACTTAATCAAAACTAAGAAGGGCAGTATTACACAATACTGCCCTTCTTTTCTTTACTTTGCAAGTATTAATAAAAGATCAAGGGATGAAATTATCAGACATTAAAGTTCAGAACGAGAAAGAAACGCGTGGTGGCTTTGGAGAAGGCATACATGAAATAGGTAAAGAAAACGAAAACGTAGTTGTATTAACAGCTGATCTTGCTGGTTCTTTAAAACTAGGACCTTTCATAAAAGATTTTCCAAATCGTTTTGTACAAGTAGGGATTGCAGAAGCAAATATGATTGGCATTGCTGCAGGTTTAACTATTGGCGGTAAGATTCCATACACCACTACTTTTGCAAATTTCAGTACCGGTAGAGTGTACGATCAGATTCGTCAGAGTGTGGCGTATAGTGATAAGAATGTAAAAATTTGTGCTTCACACGCCGGACTAACACTTGGAGAAGATGGCGCTACACACCAGATTTTAGAAGATATTGGATTGATGAAAATGTTACCTGGGATGACGGTGATTGTTCCTTGCGATTTTAATCAAACCAAAGCCGCAACAAAAGCAATTGCTGCTTATCAAGGACCAGTGTACTTAAGATTCGGCCGACCAAAATGGCCAAACTTTACTGCAGAAGATGGAAGTGATTTTGTAATTGGCAAAGCTCAAAAATTGAGTGATGGTGCTGATGTTTCTATTTTCGCTTGTGGACATATGGTTTGGAAAGCTATTGAGGCTGGTCGCCTATTAGAAGAAAAAGGTATAAGTGTAGAAGTGATCAATATTCATACCATTAAACCTTTAGATACGGAAGCTGTAATAGCCTCTATCAGCAAAACTAAATGTGCTGTAACCGTAGAAGAGCATAATGTAATTGGTGGCTTGGGCGATTCGATTGCGCAGGTAGCTGCGAAACATTGTCCTATTCCTATTGAGTATGTGGGCACCAATGATACTTTTGGAGAGAGTGGTAAACCAACTGAATTGCTTACTAAATATGGTTTAGATACACCGTTTATAGTTGCTGCTGTTGAGAAAGTTTTAGCAAGAAAATAATCTTGTTCACCGATAAAAAGAATAAAAAAACCGCGGCCTTGGTCGCGGTTTTTTTATTTTCATATCTGCAGTTTTGGTTTTATGATTTCATTTGCAATTGGTAGCACAGATATTGAATGTATATCTACAGAACCAAAAATCATGTTATGAAAAACAACACTACACAAAAAGCAGTTTTGATGGGAATCAGCTTTATGCTATTCACAGCATCTTATTCTTTTTCTCAAAGGGGTTGGGGTTATGGCCATGAAAGAAATGAACGCAACGAAAGGAACGATCGGGATGATCGACACGAATATAGAGAAAGAGAAGAGCGCCATGAACGCATGGAAAACTATGACCGTAGAAACGATTATTACGAAAGACCAAGAACATCAGTAAGTATTGGGATTGGAATGGGCAATGGCTACGGATATTCTGGAGGTGGCGCTTATTATAGACCCTATCCATCTCATTATATTTCTCCAAGATTTACACTAGGCTTCCGTTTTAATTTATTACCAATGGGATATAGGTCAATGAACTTTGGTGGCTCTCCTTATTATTATTATAACGGTGCATTTATGCGTAACTATAATAATTACTACGAAATAGTAGAAGCCCCCATTGGTGCAGAGGTTCCTTCCTTACCCATTGATGCAAGACCCGTTGTGATCAACGATATCAAGTACTACGAGATCAATGGAAACTTTTTCAAAAAAGTATACCACGGTAATGGTGAAACCTGGTACAGAGTAGTTGGCAAGAATGGAAGATTAGAAACCGATCAGTATTTTGATGAGAGATAAAGAAAAAAGTAAAAAGTAAAAAGTAAAAAGTTAGGAGATACGAGATACGAGATTTAAGCGCTAAGCGCTTAAATCTAAAACACCCCTCCTGTTCGCTTGCGAATAGGAGGGGCAAGTCGAGCGGCTTAGCGATGACTGGGGTGGTTACTCTCCTCAAAACAATCATTCCAATTTGCGTATCAGACTAACCACCCCGACTGTTCGCTCAGTCGCTCCAGCCACCCCTCCATGCGCATGCGCATGGAGGGGTTCTTTATAAATTAAATAATAACTTTTTAAAAGAATAACAAACTAATCCCTATCGCCGCAATCACGGAAATCAAATCCACTAATAACATGGCTGACAAAGTGTATCGTGTATTTTTTACTTTAATACTTCCAAAATAAACAGCGATCACATAGAATGTTGTTTCAGCAGCGCATTGAAAAATACAAGCTAGTCTACCCGTGAATGAATCAACGCCATAAGTACGCATCGAATCGATCATGAATCCTCTGGAACCTGCCGCATTAAAGGGTCTTAGAATGGCAATCGGAAGTGCATCTACAATTTCTTTTTTTACCCCCATCAATAAAAATAACTTTCCCATATAGCCTGATACAATTTCAAACACCCCACTATTTCTGAATAAAGAAATAGCTACGAGCATACCTAATATATAAGGGAAGATTCTTTTTCCTGTTGATAGTCCGGATGCAGCGCCTTCTACAAATGAGCTGAAAATATCTTTATCATTCGAAGCAAAATATTTCTCCCGATAAAACGCATATGCAAGAATCGCAAAAATGATCACCAACAAAATCACGTTCGATAAATTCGTGGTGAAATGATTCTTTCCAATGATATCCAATCGCGTGATATAGAATAATAGACCTGCAATGATTCCCATGATGGCACCGAGCGATAAAATGAGCGATGCACTTTTAAAATTTATTTTTTGCTTGAT
>JBAXXT010000103.1:0-6034 GCA_037127755.1 Bacteroidota bacterium | reverse complement strand
GCACTTGTAATTAAAGACGAATTTGAAGAAAGAACTGATTATAAAGAGGCCTGTAAATTAGAGAACTTATATCAATTGAATAATTAAAAATTATTTTATTAATTAAATTTTAAAAGATGGGTTTAATATCTCTTTAAATTCCCGGCCAGGTTCCGGGCCAGGTTTTCACCAAAAAGGGGTTAAAAGAGGTGAAATATGAGAAATATAAATCTATTTCAATCTTGTATCCTATTGATTATCAACAAAAGAATAGGTATAGAATACCACTAGGAACCCTCATAATCAGGGGGTCACAGGATCATGCCCTGTTGGGCCCACTTGACAATCAAGCACTTACGAAGGTTTACTTTGTAGGTGCTTTTTTATTTAGAAGGAATTTGCAAACATTTCGTTTTATATTTCTATAGCTTTCCTAATGGGTGTCTTAAGTATCCAATTATTTCTCTGGTCTCTGTAAAAAGATCTACTAACTGATAAGAAACAATAAATAGCAATGGGTAAAATAAGTAAGGCTTTTGCTCTGAAAACTCAAAGATCCAATTAGTTATTTTTCTGGTTAAACTTAGTTTGAATGTAATATAAGCAACAACTATTCCTACTATCATTCCAGCCAATATATCAGTTGGATAATGTAATCCTAAATAAATTCTAGGTAATAAAATACCTATAAGAATATAACTAAGGCCAGCGAATCCAATGGTACGATTACATTTAAAAATACCAAATCCAAAAACAATAAAGAGTGTTGCGTGATCACTAGGAAATGAGTTAATTCCCTTATCCCACCAAAAAGGAAGATCTACTGGCATTGAAAATGATATATCGCTATTTGTAAAAGGCCTTGCCCTATATGGAAGTGTTAATGACAATAAAATTGTAATTATTTCAGCAACAAAAGCAGACATTATTGTTAGGATTAATGTCTTTCTGTTTTCTTCCATTTTTTGCTTTGAATTATCCCACCAGAGGAAATAAAAAAAGCAAAAGACTAAACCGCCTTTTAACAGGTTATTTTCTGCTATCATATAAACCAAATGATCAAATTTGGGAAATTGATGTGCTAGTAGGTTTACAAATCGAATTAGGGTTTTGTCTATTTCAAGTGGTGGCATTAAGCAGTCAAATTAAATTTAAGTTAATTTTAATTTAAATTTAAGTTAAATTTAATTAATGCAAAGAAAAATGTAGCTGGCTTTTACTTTATAGATTTGGGGGTTTTTGAATTTGAAACCACAAGCCAAGTTTCACGCTAAGTTTTGGGATAAACAATGCCAGGCATGTTCAGGCTTTGAAAGAACGGAATGTTATCAGCTTTTAGTAATCAAATTAATTCAAGCAAATTATTAATTTCTAATTCTATTAATAATTTGCTTGATGTAGTTATGTTTAGAATTTATTATAATAATTCCTTAACCAAATAAGGTGCCAAATAACTCAATCTAGCAACATTCTCTAATTGCCAGAAATGAATTAGTTTATTCTTATTACCACCAAGTAAAGGGCCAATTACATATAGATTAGGGGCAGCTTCAAATTGTTCATTCACCACAAACCCCTTACCAGATAAATTCATCTGACAGATATTTTTATTTACTAAGTTGTACAATAATTTTGATGAAGATTGAATTAAATCGTCTGAACCTGTGCAATTAATGAGGGCATCGAATTTAGTGGAATGAATTACGCTTGTATTTGAACCAGTTTTGGAATATTGTAATGAAAATACTTCGCTCGCATTTTCTGCTGCAATAAATTTCCCTTTGATGATCTCAAACGCATTTTCGGCTAACCATTTTTTTGATGCACCATAATATTCAGGTCCGGTTCTGCGAAACATATTCCTTAACTTAATGGCGTGAACAGCATAAAACATTTGATGATCTTCCTGACTCATGTCTTGCATCAAATTCAAAGTTTTGCCAATGATAGTTGCTACATGATCCATATTAGCCTCTTCTTGAACTGCTATACGTATATCCGCGGCTGAAGCATCTACCAACTCTAGTATACTAAATGTGCCCAATGATTCTACCTTATTCAAATTAGGAGTAGGGTATTCATTCAGTTTAATTGTAGAAGTAGCAACAGGTAAAGCCCCACTGATAGAAAGTATATGGATTTGTTTAATTTTGTTACGTAAAGATGCAGTACCTCCAATTAGGTATAAAAGCTCGATACTACTGGCGTTCGATCCAACTAATAAAATCTGGCTATCAGACTTTTTACTCAAATGTTTTTCGAGTTTTTGAAAATTTTCTTTTACTGAAGGTTCATAAATATCATTGATATAACAGAGTTGTTCACTATTCGTGTGAAAAATTTCTTTAACAGGAGCAGAACCGGTAGCGATCACTGTTTTTTGAGAAACTATACTATTGCTGCTGCCATCAGGGTTTTCCATTATAATTTGATAGCTATTATTTTCAAATGGAACTATGTCAATTACTTCTGCCTGGATCATATGAAAATCTACCAAATTTTCTGAACTAACCCTTTCAAGAATCGCATTGCATTTATATGTGAGATAATCGCCAAACAAAAATCTAGGGATATATACTTTTTCCCAATCATGCGCCATGATCAATGGTAAATTGTTTTCCAACCATCTTTCCGCAATCTCACCGCCTTCGTTGCGATAAAATTCTGTCCACTCATGAACGGTTTCTGTTAACCATTTATAGAACAAAGGCTTTTCAGGTTCAAATATAAAGTCATGAACTGATGTTATGATCAATGCATTCACTGATGAACGTTTTCCGTAGGGAATGCCTTTCAAGTATTCGCCCGTTTTCTCAATGACTGCAATTGAAATCTTTTTATTTTTATCGTTTTGTAATTCAAGTTTTTGTAATATTTCAATCAGGGTCAAAGTAGATGCAGCACCACTTCCAATAATTGTAATGTTCATTTTAGTCATACCGTTCTTTTAAAATTTATTTAATACATCTATTACTTCCATAATCTCAGCTTCTGTATGACAAAAAGAACATGGAATACTTAAAGTGGTATTATGTATTTCGTCTGCTATCAAAAAAGTGTGGCCTTCAAAGTCTTTTGAAATGGCTGCTTGACGATGAGGAGGAACAGGGTAATGAATTACTGTTCCTATGTTATATTCTGAAAGATATTGTTGCAACTTGTTTCTCTCTTGATGCCGGATATTAAAAATGTGGAACACATCATATTGATTCTCTCGTACTTGAGGAAGAATAAAATTTGGTGAAAGGTATTTTTGATATAAAGCGGCTAACTTATTTCTGTGTGCATTCATCGTATTCAAATGCTTCAATTTAATACTCAAAAATGCAGCTTGTATTTCGTCTAATCGATTATTATAACCTAGTATATCGTTATAATATTTTCGATTACTTCCATAATTTCTTAATGGTTTTAAAATTGCTTTATATTTTTCATCATTGCCGATGATAGCACCCCCATCACCTAAGGCACCGAGATTTTTTGTTGGATAAAAACTAAAAGCAGCCATTTCTCCAAAGGTTCCTGCAAGTTTATTCTTATAAGTTGCACCATGAGCTTGAGCGCAGTCTTCAATCAAAAATAAATTGTGTTTTTCCTTGATCAGCATGATGGGATCCATATCGCATACTTTGCCATACAAATGAACCACCAATATTACTTTGGTTTTAACAGTAATTGCTTGTTCAATCTTGCTTGGATCTATGTTATAGCTCTTAATATCTGGTTCTACTAAAACAGGTATAAAATTGCACGCAATAATTGCTAAAACGGATGCGATATATGTATTTGAAGGAACGATTACTTCGCTGCCTTCGGGTAGATTTAATGCACGGAGAGCAAGAATTATCGCGTCAAGTCCATTAGACACGCCTACACAAAAGCCACTATTGTGGTAAGCGGCGAACTCGGCTTCAAAAGCTTCAAGTGCAGGGCCTAAAATATAATGACCTTTTTCAAGGCTTAATTGAAAGGCCTTTTTAAAATCTTGTTCAAATGGCTCATTTAATCTTTGCAGATTTTCATATGGGATCATAGCTCCAGTTTGGGTTCTTCATAATAATAATCAGAGTGGTCATAGTGAGTAGACGATACTCCCATAAGAATAGCGCCCATACTAAAATTATACATCATATGCCAATCATGTGGTTCAACAATAAGGCACTGATTATGGTCATTCAAGAAAAATTCTTCTCTTTTTTTTCCATTATTGATCACAACAGTAAAGCTGCCATTAACACAAAACAATGCTTCAATCGTCTCGTAATGGGCATGACCACCTCGATCAGCATCCTCAGCTATTGAACTGATATAATAAAGGCGTTTAATTTCAAAAGGTAATACTCTGTCGATAGGAGTTAGTCGCCCTCGTTTATCTGTAAACGATTTTAACTTAATCATATAAGCCATAAAATTTAATTATAGGTTCCGTTTTGCTGATCTAGCAGGTTAATAATTTCTTTGTCAATATTTATTTCGAATTTTCTTCCGAATATACAATCTGAATTTATTATTCTTTCAAAATCTGAAGTAACAAAATAATTTGGTCTTGACCCTTTTTCAGGCCAATTGATGAAACGATAATTTTTGTTGATAACATTTTCTTTATAAGGAGAACTCATTATTATTGTTTGAAAAATAAATTCGTCGCTGCCCCAAGTAAATTTCAAAAACCTTTTCAAAGCCTTATTTGATTCTAAATATTCAAGTACATATTCAGCACATTCCTGACTCAGCGTCCAGAATGTTTCTTTCCCAACCAATTCTAAATTAAAGTTGAATTTTCTTTTAGGCAAAATTAAATTCACTAACCACTCAATCTTGTATTTTGAGAGAAATTGAAAATCAGTGAAATGATATTTTTCTATTCTAGCGTTTGCTTCAGACCACTCTGTATCAAAATGTTTGTAGTATATAAACTCCTTACCAATATTTGATTTTAAAAAATTCGAAATAAAACCAGCAGATTTAATTGGGTAGTCCTGACCGGTAATTAGATTGATAAATTTGTATCTCTTTCCAGAATTTTTGATAAAACGTATTCCACTAAGCACAGCTTCAACATTTGAAAAGCCAGCCCACTTAATATCAATTCGGTCCTGAACAAAATATACGTTTGGAATATCAAATAGAGCTTGATGCGTTACAATATCAATCTTTTTATCTAAGTGGATATAAAAATCAAAATCGCCATTATTCATGCTTTCAATCAATCTTCTAGTTTGGTCAGGTGACGAATATGTTATAATTAGTATTGCGAATTTCATGTGAACATTAATTAATCGAATTTGTTTAAAAGAAATCTTCCCAAAATCAAGCCTATTTCATAAAACAACTTGAAATCAAATCTTGCTGCATAATTTTGGTAGACTATTTAACGGGTAATATAATAATTTATTGTAATTGAATCGTCGAAAAATAAAATTTAATCTAAAAATCATTTCATTTTAATGTGTAACAATTTTTGTAAACTCAAAATTTATCTGGCTGAACTTAGGGGAAACCTACTAAAATGTTATTTATTGATAATAATCTTATAAATCTAGTCTGGTTTTAAATCTACGATTTGGCACAGAAATATATTATTATTATTTTCACTAAGTTTAAAAGCTTTTTTTTTGTTTAGAAGTTTTTGACCAAATTGATAGTTGGTTTTGTACCATAAGGCTTTAATAGTTGCGATCAAATAATAATAAATGGAAAAATCATTAACACACTCTCCTGAAGTACAAAATACAAAAAAAATATATTTTCCCAATCTAGATGGTTTACGAAGCATAGCTGTTATGTTAGTGGTTGTATGGCATATTGAGATTCATAAAGTACGTTTTGGGTTTAAACAATTGTATTTTAATGATACTGGTTTCATGGGTGTAAGTATATTCTTTGTACTTAGTGGTTTTTTAATCGCTTATATTTTATTAGTAGAAAAGGACCTTAACCAAAAAGTTAACTTTAAGGCGTTTTATATTCGTAGAATACTTCGAATTTGGCCATTATACTTTTTTACTTTGCTTTTTGGATATTTTATATACCCACAAGGAATGTCATTAAGCAC
>JBAXXT010000102.1:0-6196 GCA_037127755.1 Bacteroidota bacterium | reverse complement strand
AACCTGTACTTCCTGTAAATCCGAAATATACTGCGGAGCTACTATTGAATATATTTTTTACAATATCACCAGTATATGATAACATTATTTTCCCATCAAAATAAGCTACTAATATTTTAGTTGTCGGATTCCATTGGATACTACTGGTATGAAATTTCCCGTCCTTTACATTGGAACTAAAGGCCACAGCTTTAACCAAATCTGTACCTACTTTTTTTGTTGCATCACTAAAATGATGGTATTCTCCATTTTTCATTAATCCCATATGATCGAAACTGGGATCATATGCCTGAAAGTCGCCATTTACATAAGTATCGTATTCTAAATCTAGAGAATTTAAAATGCCTCCATAACCCATTCCACTTCCAGAACCACCCACAACAGAAGTACCCGATTGTTGCAGTACGAAAGCCATACCATCAGCGCCAGCCTGCGTGTTTCCTTGATATATAGAATAACTAAAAGTAAAAGGGAAGGTTAAATCAATTTTTTTATCAAACCAAATAGATCCATTCTGACCGGCTGCTGCTTGCGTTAAAGTATAATAATTAGCTCCATAGCTAGAATTGGAATACGCGTTTCCGTTTACTTTAAATGTCTGTGCATGTAAAGCATTATTTATAAATACAACAGTTGTAAGAATCAAAATGACTCTTATAAATAAATCTTTATGTGGAAGTTTCATTCGCATCATTTGTTTTTTTATTTCACACTTAATATTCCATATACATAATTCTTATCATACCCAACTGCAACCGAAGGGGAAGGAATATTCGGCGTAACAACATAAATTCCTGGCTGACCATTATAGGCAGGTGTAATAGTATAATTGATATCTGATCCGTTTATTACTGATCCAGTCTTTAATCCAGTTATAGTAGAAGTAAATGCTGGAACAGGATCTCCTGCTTTGATCTGAATATCATTAACTCGAATAGTTAAAGGGTATCCTTTTACAACCAATTGACTCGGCACATAATTGACTGTGTAATTTGTAGAAGTTAAAGGCGCATTTTTAGTTATAATTTTATAAGTGCCGGGCAAAATAGGATCTGTTGTAACAGGATTATTCTGGTTATTCAATAAGCTATAGGAAGGCGGACCTGATAGTACATCACTAATTTTATCATTGTAACCAATCCCCCCCACAGTACTTGTCATGGTTGTTAAAGTAAAAGGATCTTGATAAGTGATAGTAGAATCTTTTGCACGTATGTTTAAAGCTGCTGGTGTTACCGTAAGATTTCCAACGGAATAAGTAATATCGAAATTGTAAGAACTATATGCCGCAGGAACTATATAGTGAGATCCAACAGATAGTCCTGTTACAAGATTAATTGATTTGGCAAGATTAGAAATATTTAATGGTGCATTAGATTTACCATCTAATCCATTTACAATAACCATTTGATTTTTATTATTTCCAGGATCAATGTCTGCCGAATTCACTAAAGCATAACCATTCACCAAAGCATAGCCGTTTACTAATGCATAACCATTTACTAATGGATATCCATTTACTAATGGGTAACCATTTACTAAAGCATAACCATTTACAAGCGCATAACCGTTTACTAAAGCATACCCGTTTACCAAAGCATACCCATTTACTAATGCATAGCCATTTACTAAAGGATATCCATTCACTAATGCATAGCCGTTCACTAATGCATATCCATTTACTAAAGCATAACCATTCACTAATGCATATCCATTTACTAAAGCATAACCATTCACTAACGGATAGCCATTTACTAAAGGATATCCGTTAACTAAACTTGAGTTACTTGGATTTGCTCCGGCATTAGCTTTATAATCTATCAATGAATTTGGATCGATATCAATGACATAGTTGTTTACAAGTGGATACCCATTCACTAATGCATACCCATTTACTAAAGGATAGCCATTCACTAATGGGTAACCATTTACAAGTGGGTATCCATTCACTAAAGCATATCCACTAGCAAGAACTCCTATATTAGCAAGGGCTGCAGGTGTTAGTACCGCTCCACCCAATAAACCTTTATCATCGGTTAACCCAATAACAGAATCTACAATTGCAGCACTATGAGAACGTTTAATAAAATCTAACAAATCAGCTTGCTCTGATGGCGGCACATTTGTATTATCAATAGCATAGCTATAATCGATTCCTGTTATTTTACTGCCATACACAATGGTTTTATCATTTGCAGTGATCAATAATGGCATTCTATTAATTCGAAGAATCCCTTGATTTAAAGTGAAAATATATTTATCATTCGTAGTTTGAATGGTAGTAGCAGTCTTGTCTAAAGTATCTATCACTGGAGTAACAGAAAATCTTCCAATATTAGATTTGCTGGTGGCAATCGTAGCAAATTGAATGGCCTTTATATTGAATGATGCCAGCGTTAAATTAGTTTGTGCAAGTGGAACACCATCCACTAAAATAGAATAATTGAAAGTTGGAAGTTGTTCTCCATATTTTTTAACCGCATCATTTACTGTAATGACTATCTTTTGACGAGGCATACTCAAAAGAAACATGGAATCAGAAATTCCACCGTCAGTTGCATTAAAAGATACGGCTGCAGTTGTTATTTTGATGGCAGGATTATCAATAAATGCAGGAATAGGAGCATTTAATTCATGGTCATTGATATAAGTTGTGGTGATAGGTTGACCTCTCAATAAAATAATTGAGTTTGGATTTAAGCAATTACCAAATACGCGAAGTTTTACATCATTGACTCCTATTATTTTCGAAGCATCATCAGATGCAAAACTTAATAATTCTGGTTTAGGATTTGCAAAAGTTTTCATGGCAGAGAAACCATTTGCGAAACCATTACCCTGACTGTTATTGGGCGCAGCTCCCCCACCCGGGATGGAAGATTTTAATAATGTTTTTATTTGTGATGGAGTAAGTGTAAGATTATTATACTTTTTCAATCCTTCTATTAATAACCCAATCATAGCGCCTAAATGTGGTGCTGCTGCTGAAGTACCATAAAACAAAGGATTTCCTGTGGGTCCGGTTTTCGGTCCCATATTCACTGTAGTTTCTACACCATCAGGGGCTAGAAAATCAGGTTTGCTTCTAATGATTCCATTGATAGAGGTACCTCCAATAGAAGAAAATGATTCTATCTGAACAGTACCTGCAACAATTTGAGCTGCTCCTGCAGTAACGGCACCATTTGAATTTGCTTGACCAACTATTGTTGAAGCGCCTCCATATCCACCACCAAAACTAAGTTTCCCACTAAAGACAATGTATTTAAAATTCACATTAGCAGTACCTACTGCTCTGGTGATCATAATATTTGCGATGGTAGGACTGAGCACTTGAAAAGTGATGATTTCTATAGGATCGTTTCCAATATTATTTCTATTCATACCAAAAAGGGTATCGCCTAAATTATTGGTCACAAACATGTCCAAATCATTAGCACTTCCAGTTTGACCTTGCCCTGTAGAGTAAATAAAGTCCTGCCATTGTAAAACAATAGTATAGCTACCCGGAGCCAACGTAACTTGTTGATATGGATTACCACCTCCAAAATCATGAGCAGAACCTGGATAACCCAGAGGTGCCGCAATAGGAGAGAATGTTGCTTGATAAGATTTGTTAGCAAAATTTCCTGCTGATGTAACATATGTAACTCCTTGACTTGTTACATTATCAACAGCTCTGGCAACTATTCCATCTTGAAAAAATGGTTCTGTTACAAAAGTCACATCATCAATAATCACATTACAACCATCTTGTTGTAATTCAGAAACACCTTGTGCAAAATCACCTGGTGAAATATATCCTGTTCTGAAATCGAGCTTCGCTTTTGGAGCAATATCATGCACTATTTGCAACATGGCTCTACCCTCATCGTGCGTACCTCCATATGGATTGTCGAATATTACGTTTACTGGAGTATTATTTACAGTATCATCTGCACTGCCCGGCAATTCGTGATTGGCCACATCATTTTTTGCCTGACCAAGTATATCGTAACTATCAGAGAGCACTCCTATTTTAATTCCAGAACCCTGAACATTATATCCAGAACGTACAAAGTTTGTGGCCATTGCTGTATCTCCTCCTGTTACTACAACACCTGTTAAATTTGATCCTCCATTTATGATTGGTGTAAAAACAGGGCGAACAAATCTGATATATTGAGGTATACTATCTAATTTTTTAAGATTTCTTATCGGTAGTTTTCCTGTAATAAATAATGAATTAGATCCATTGTTTACCAAATTAGTCATACCATATGTAGGCCCTTGTAATAAAGTTTTTAAATACGCAGTTTGTCCAACAATAGAAATAACTTCCACTGTTACACTATCATTTGAAATCCGAATAATTTTTCTTAATGAGTCAGTAAGGGTACCCGTAGATCCTCCGGGTCCTGTACCAACAACTAATGAGGGATTATTCGCAATTTGTGTTAGTTCTGCACCAATTAAATTATCCACTTTGCCACCCGTTGGAGTTGGCAAATAAGGAACTATACAAGGCACATAATTTACAGTTACTGTATCATATGCGATACATCCCCCACTTGGATTTGTTACAGTTAAGAAATATAATCCTTTTGCTGAAACAGTTGGTGTGGCAGTATTTGAACCAGAAACTATCTTTCCATTTTGAGTAGTCCAATTAAATAAAACTCCAGGAGTAGTTGAAGCACTATTTAAAGTAACTGTTCCAACTGTACAATCAAGCGTTGCGGTTTTAGTGACCGTTTTATTAGGAGTAGTACAAAGTATAAAAGGGATATAATTGATTTTGATGGCGTCCCCTACTTTCACTTGTGTACCACTCCAAAAAGCACCATTATACGCAGCTTCTTCAGATCCCGCTCCAATATTAATGGCAGCAAAGGGAGCCCAAACAGAACCTGCCCATTTTATATTTTCACCATAAGAATCTTTATCATCATATCCATCCGCATCATCACTCTTGTCATCTAAATAAGTTCTATTTCCTGTATTAAATGCTACCGTGCCATTGGGGGAAGTAGCGCCATTTCCATGGGTCTCAAAATAAATTCTGGAAGCATTACCCCCATTTAAAATTTTAACTGACTGAATATTAAAATCAATATCATTATATACATAAATATAAAAGGAACCGGTAGCGTTGTTTTTAAAATCGTATATAAAATAGTTTTTTGAACCTAGGTTCTTTATCTGTTTGAACACATACACCCCTGGACCAGATAAGGTTAATTTTTGTTTCCCTGTTAATGCAATATTTCCATAGGAACCGGGAATAATAGTTTGTGTTGTGGTAATATCAACTGAACCAGCTGCGGGGAAATTAGTAATAGAAGGAGATGTTGGCAGAATTGGCAAATTAGGAGAACCCACAACTGCGCCCAAAGTTGGTGTGGGACCACTATAAGTTGACCCAACCGGATAAGTAACCTTACCCTTTACAGTTCCGCTGGTGATCAAAATATTTCCTGCGACATCAAGATTGCCTAATAGGCTAAAAGAACTGCCAATGCCAACAACTGAACCTAAATTTCTTGCACTATTTGCTGCAGCAATATTCCCATTTACTTGAACACTATTTCCAAGTTGTACAGTTCCCCCACTTAGTATATTGCCTACTATATTAGCAAGGTCAACAGATTTCACAATATTATAACTACCAATTGAACCTGATCTTAGAATAACAGACTTTCCGAGTAAAACGCCACAACCAGGATACAAAGGAGCTTTTTGGCCAGCTCCGGAGGGACAACTTCCATTTCCGCCAAAGACTACAAAGTCTGTAATTTTTGTTTGTTGCGCTGAAGTAAAGATTGGCAATAAGCCAACAAATAATAGGTATGGCAAAAGAAATTTGCGCTGCATCATTAGGGGTTATTTAACAAAAAAAAACAACAATAATTTCGAATAAAAATCCATCTTAAAAAAACATGTCAACTACTATACTATCACAATCTCAAATTGATAGAAAATCATTAAACTCACACACCGAAATGGAAAATTTCCTCTAAAAGAGTAAATTATAGAAACTAAGATTAAAAAAAACAAAGGAAATCGTCAAATCAAAAGCAGACAAGCAACTTGATCAAACCATTGCATTTTTTCTAAAATCTTCAAAAACGATTCAAAAAACCTTCTAAATTAAACTTACGATTAATATTTAATATATTATAACGATTATATTACAATATATCGTTTTTAATAATTT
>JBAXXT010000101.1:0-6214 GCA_037127755.1 Bacteroidota bacterium | reverse complement strand
GTACTATACTATCTGCTCTATTAACCTGATTCATTTTTTTTTAAACAGATTAATAAATATTTGCAACCGTTTATAATCGGATATAAATACTTATTGACCGATTCTTTTTTAAACTGGTGTAAATATTTGTGGTGTAATAACTGGTAAAACAGAAATCATTATTCATCAAAAAGCGAAGCTATGTATGCAATGAAAAACAAGGTGCAGCTCATTGGAAATCTGGGTCAGGCGCCTGAAGTAAAAACCACAGAAACTGGTAAAAAGTTGGCACAATTTTCTGTGGCAACCAACGAAAGTTACCACAACGCAGAAGGAGAAAAAGTTACTGAAACACAGTGGCACCATGTAGTTGCATGGGGGAAACTGGCAGAAATTGTAGAAAAATATCTGAGTAAAGGGAAAGAAGTAGCTATTGAAGGAAAGCTTGTGAATCGAAATTATACAGATAAGCAGGGGGTTAAACATTATATCACTGAAGTGGTTGCTAGTGATTTGCTGATGTTGGGTGCTAACAAAGCTGTAACTGTAGAATAATTTCAGTTCATTTAAAGATCAGTTCTGGGTATGTATGTATCCGGAACTGAATTTTAAAAAAGGCTGCTAAAAGAAATCAATAGAAGTGGGTTCAAAATCTCTAGAGCAAAATCTGGTTCAATAAACGAGATCACTTCGGGATATAAAACCCCTTGTGCAATACATACCAACTGGTTGTTGTAATAAATTTCTTTAATCGAAGAGCTGCCGCTAATACCGCTGATTAATATTTTGAACGCTGTATTTTTAAAGCTGCCCTTCAGCTCATAGTGATAAATATGGCTCGTTGCACTGTTGTTTTTTGAAATGTAAAAGATCGAATTGTCTTTTATATTTAGTAACTGATTGAATAATACTTTTTTATTGGTATCACTCACTTGCGACTGAATACTAAAATGAGCAATGGTATCATTATCCTGTAAAAGACTGTGGAAATCACCTTTAAGAAAATCTAAAGGGAGGCCGGTTTTTCGGTTTAGCCATAATGAGCTTCCTGTGTAAGCGGGATCGTCGGCAGTAGTAGCAACTGTTACTAGCTTATAATTCCTATTCGCATAAATATCTCTTCCTTCTTCCCATAAAAAAATATAATCTTTTATTTTTTCTGCTCGAATGGCAGTTTGAAGTGCTGCTGAAATCGGCGTTATTTTTTTACCCTTCAACAATATGCGTTCAAATCCTGGCTCTTGAAATCGAAGAGATTGTAATCCGGTTTTACTTGAAAATTGAACTATATTTTTATTGATGATTGTAATAGATTTTATTTTATTTTCTATTTCGCGTTGGATAAAATTATCAGGCACATAAGAAGGGAAAGCAGATATTTGAATTAATTCCGATTCATTATTACTATCCATTAAAATTGGCAAACAAGTTTTTAATAATTTCGAAAACCCAGAAGGTGCTAGATTATACAAAGGATGCTCAAAGCCAATAATATAGGAATTCTCTGGCCTTGCCAGCAAAACAAACAAATGTTTCTCCATGACTACCGATTCATCAGTACGAATAATTTTCGCGTTTAATTGGTAGATACAAATATTCCTCTTCTTTAATAATTCATTGATATAACTGGTATCAATTTCATTTAGCGGCATATCCATATTTAGCGCCTGCTCACTGATGTCGAATGAAAGGAAATAAGTTGACTTATCATAATTAGCCAGGTCTTTTTTATGTAAACTAAATTGGCCAACAGCAAAATCTATTACATCGGGTTTGTCTGACTTGAAAATAAAATTAGTAGGAAAGCTGAGCTGTTTGCCCAAATAGGTATGAACAACTGTATCAAGGTTTTTTAAAAAATCATTTCTAATGCCTTGGTCATTTAGAAATTCCAATGTTTTTGCCTTCGTAAATGAATGATAGGATGCAGAAGATAGTTCTAATTTTTCTTGGGCTACACAGAGGAGACTATTAGAAATAAAGGTTATTATTATAAGAAAATTTTTCATCATTCAGCACATTTTAATAACTTAACCCCCTTCAGTTGTTTTATATTCATTTGAAGATATAAAGAAATATGAGTAAGATAAAAAATAGGCAGAGAATAATTCCAGCTACATCTTCATTTTATCTTGATGGACCAAAGCCAAGAATCAGTGAGTTGGCTTTCGCATGGCAAATATTTGTACAATTCATCAAAGGTTTTAGGACCATGCATTTTTCCGCACCCTGCATTACTGTTTTTGGCTCTGCAAGATTTGACGAAAATCACAAATATTATATAGCTGCTCGTGAATTTGGCAAAAGAATAGCAGAAATGGGATTTG
This sequence comes from Bacteroidota bacterium, assembly GCA_037127755.1. GTDB lineage: Bacteria > Bacteroidota > Bacteroidia > Chitinophagales > Chitinophagaceae > Sediminibacterium. Next base: position 3,908 of record JBAXXT010000101.1, on the reverse strand, counting down.
CCACTTTAACTGGGGGTGGTCCGGGTATCATGGAAGCTGCAAATCGAGGAGCTTTTGAAAATGGTGGTGAATCCATCGGTTGTAATATCAAATTGCCTTTCGAGCAGAAACCCAACCCTTATGTACAGACTTCGATCACTTTCAGCTACTTTTTTATCAGAAAGGTTATTCTTGTAAAATATTCCTATGCATTCATTATCATGCCGGGAGGATTTGGAACGATGGACGAGTTCTTCGAAACCCTTACCCTTGTTCAAACAAAAACCATTCATGGTTTTCCAATTGTTCTCTATGGTACCGAATATTTTGGGCCTTTAATGGAATACATTGAATTCATGGCCAAAGAAGGAACTATCTCACCGGAGGATCTGCAATTGGTATTGGTTACTGATAATATGGACGATGCAGTTAGTCATATTAAAAATTATGTTTTGGATAACTATAAAATCAAAAAGAGAAAACGAATCTGGTGGCTATTTGAACAAATTTAAAACCTTATTTATATGAATATGATGGTACCCAAATGGATAAAAAAGGCCCTACAAATAACCGGCATTAGCCTCCTTTCTTTAATACTGATTTTGTTTCTTGTACCTTATTTATTCCCTAATTCTATTTCTAATAAAATAAAGGAGATGGCTAAGACAAGTGTAAATGGAGAATTGAATTTCTCCAGTGCTAGATTTTCATTTTTTAGTCATTTTCCTGCACTTACATTAAACCTAAATGATTTTGTTTTAAAAGGATCCGCACCTTTTCAAAAAGACACTTTAATAGCTGCCAGACAGGTTTCTTTTGGAGTAAACCTTCTTACATTATTTTCTTCTACAATTAGCATTAACCAGATTTTTTTAACAAAAAGCTTTATTAATATAGAAGTGAATCCGAAAGGAGAGGCTAATTATAATGTTTTTATTTCCAAAAAAAATACTCCTAAAAATCCCGCGGATTCTGGTTCCGCATCTTTGAAGATTGAGCGCATTGTGGTAGAGAAATCTCACCTTGTTTATGACGATCAAACTTTGCCTATGCATATTGATGCTGGAGGTTTTGATTATGAAGGGAAGGGCGATTTGAGTAAATCTATTTTTGATCTGACTTCGAAAATTAAAATTCGTGCCATTGATTTTTTGTATGATAAACAAGGCTATTTTATTTCAAAGACAATTTCTGCGAATCTGGTTACAAAAATAAATACGAGTTCTTTAGAGTTTTTATTTGAAAAAAATAACCTTTTTATCAATCAATTACCCATTGATTTTAAAGGAAGGTTTGCGTTTTTAAAAAATGGCTATGCCATGGATTTTAAAGTACTTTCAAAAGAAACAGAACTGAAAAATCTTATTTCTGCTTTTCCTCCATCATTTCTTACCTGGATGGAGAAAACGGATGTGAAAGGTACCGTTGATTTTAAAGCCTCATTGAGTGGCAACTATTTTGCTGGCACTAATACAATGCCAAGCTTCGATATGAATTTGGCTATTCGGAATGGATATATTTCTAATAACAAAACGCCCACTCCTGTTAAAAACCTTTTTCTAAATTTAGAAACAAAAATCCCAAGTTTTAATTTGGATAGCTTTTATGTGAATGTCGACTCTATCTATGCCAATGTAGGAGCTGATTATCTAAGCGCTATCTGTTTAATTCGTGGTTTAAATAAACCTGAAATTCATGCCAAATTAAATGGCGAATTAGATCTTGAAAAATGGCAAAAAGCATTGGGCCTTCCTGGATTGGAAACCAAAGGGCATTTGTCATTTCATGGGAAAGCCGACGGCAACTTCATACAAACACAAAACACAAAAAAGTTACGTCCAGATACTATTATTTCTTCTATTCCAAGTTTTCAATTGACGGCCTCATTTAGAAATGGCTATTTTAAATACCCTTCTTTGCCAAAAGCAGTTGAAAAAGTTTCGTTTGATCTTGCTGCAAATTGTCCTGATTCTGATTATAAAAAGTCAACGCTTGTATTCTCTAATATCAATGCCAATCTGGCCAACAATTTTTTAAAGGGCTATATGAAGTTTAGTGGAGCAGATGATTTTCCAATGGATATTGATTTAAAAGGGTTGTTACATCTTGCTGATATCAAAGAGTTCTATCCAATTGATAGTTTAGAATTAAAGGGGAATATGGCAATGGACATTGTTGCAAAAGGAAAATATAATAAATCAAAAAAAATATTTCCTATTACGAATGCGAATTTTAAAATGGAAGATGGATTTATTAAAACAAAATACTATCCACATCCGATTGAAAAAATTTCTGTCGATGCAAGTATACACTGCACAGGCCCTTCTACAAATGATGTTTCTATTGATATAAAACCTATTGGGATAGTTTTTGAAGATCAGCCATTTACGCTTACTGCTAATTTAAAGAATCTAAACAATCTGAAATACGAGATAGCTTCAAAAGGAACACTCGACATCGGAAAAATATATCAGGTATTCTCAAGAAAAGGAATTGACGTTAAAGGTTTTGTATCAACTGATGTAAAGTTGAGCGGATTGCAAAGCGATGCTATGAACGGTTTCTATGAAAGATTGCGAAATGCTGGTATGCTTACCGTAAAAGATATTTCAATCAAGACCGATTATTATCCCTACGCTTTCCTCATCAATTCAGGTGTTTTTCGTTTTAAGGAAGATAAGATCTGGTTTGAATCTTTTAAAGGCACTTATTTAAAGTCTGACTATGAATTAACTGGCTATTTAAATAATACCATTAATTATGCACTGAAGAATGAACCATTACACGGGCAGTTTAATTTAAAAAGTAATTTAATTATCGCAGACGATTTTATGGCTTTCTCTGGCGACACTACACAAAAATCTGAAACAGGAGTGTTCATTGTTCCAGCCAACCTGGATTTGAATTTTATAGCTGACGTGAAGAAACTAAAGTATAATGATATGGATATTAATAATGCGAAAGGTGAGATGGAATTGAAGCAATCGGTTATGTCATTGAAAAAAACTGGTTTTGAATTAATTGGAGCACCTGTGATGATGGATGCAACTTACCATTCATTAAGTCCTACACATGCTGAATTTAGTTATCATATTAGTGCAAAGGATTTCGATATTAAAAAGGCATACAACGAAATTAAACTCTTCCACGATATGGCATCCGCTGCCGCGAGTGCAGAAGGAATTGTTTCACTTGATTATCATTTAAAAGGTAAGTTGAATGCTACCATGTTTCCTGTTTATCCTTCATTAGAGGGCGGGGGAGTATTGTCTGTAAAAGCTGTTAAGATGAAAGGTTTCAAACTGTTTAGTGCTGCAGGTAAAGCTGCAGGAAAGGATAGTCTTACAGGCAATTCCGATATCAGTAAAGTTGATATTAAGACAACCATAAAAAATAATATTATTACAATTGAACAGACCAAAATTCGCGTGTTCCCATTCCGTTTAAGAATAGCTGGTCAAGCCAGTTTTGACGGTCAGATGAATTTAAAATTTAGAATTGGCCTGCCCCCTCTTGGAATTTTTGGCATACCTATGAATATTACAGGCACACAAGATAAACCTATCATAAAAATGAGCAGTGGCTCCAATAATCCAGAGCTTAAAGAGACGGAGGATAAGGAGGAAAATTAGTAGAAGAATATGTTAACCCCAGGCTTCAGGAAGATGAGTTTTTGTAAAGAACATTGTTAACCCTAGGCTTCAGCCTAGGGATTTGGGATACTTACTGATTTTGGGCTTTAGCCCTTACGCTCCACACTTTCTAATTATTTTACATTTTCTCTTATAAGCTTTCACAGCGTTTGGGCTAAAGCCCTGATACCATTGATTCATTTAGATCCCCAGCCTAAAGGCCGGGGTTAATACTTTATAGATCCCAGCCTAAAGGCCGGGGTTAATACTTTTTAGATTCCCAGCCTAAAGGCCGGG
>JBAXXT010000100.1:0-6408 GCA_037127755.1 Bacteroidota bacterium | reverse complement strand
TGAATACAAATTTCGTATTCGGGGTGCAAATATAGGGGTTTCCTTAAAATGACAAAATTAGTATGCTAATAACTTACTGATTCGATCAGCAACTTTCAGTGCTGTAGGAAGCATGGCTGCTTCCAATGCCACATTAATAGGCACTGCAGGTAGGTTTTTGGCGCCCATCACTTCTACCCGGGCATCCAGAAAATGATAACAATTATTCGAAATACGAAGCGACAACGCTTCGGCAAAACTATTATTCAACTGTTCTTCTGTTAATACCAGCACTTTCCCGTGCTTTCTGGTACAATCGTAAATCATTTCCTCATCCAAAGGATATAGGGTTCTTAGATCTAATACTTCAACATGTCCAGGATGCATTTCTGCCGCCGCCTTAGCCCAATGCACGCCCATTCCATAAGTTATTATACAAACTGTTTCTCCTTTCTTTATCAGGTCTGGATTGGCAGGTAATGCCACATTTGCTTTACCCAATGGAAGAATATAATCTTTTGCCGGTTCTACGCTTCTTGCATCATCAGTTCCTGGCACTTTACTCCAATACAATCCTTTATGCTCTAGCATCACCACAGGATTCGGATCGTGGAAAGCAGCTTTCATCAAACCCTTCATGTCGGCCGCATTGGAAGGATACACAATTTTAATTCCTTTAATACTTAACAAAGTACTTTCGATACTTCCACTATGGTAAGGTCCGCCACCACCATAAGCGCCAACAGGCACACGTAATAATAATTGTACCGGAAACTTGCCATTGGATAAATAACAACTTTTTGAAACTTCCGACACCAGCTGATTCAAACCAGGATAAATATAATCGGCAAACTGAATTTCAACAATCGGCTTCAATCCTAATGCAGACATACCCACAGTTGATCCAACAATATATGCTTCCTGTATCGCCGTATTGAACACCCGATGATCGCCAAATTTTTGTGCCAGATTCGCTGCTTCTCTAAATACCCCACCCAATCTATTGCCCACATCCTGACCATATAAAATGGCTTCCGGATGTTCTTCCATAATTTCTTCAATTGCATGAACAGCTGCATCCACCATCATAATCTTCTCGCCCTTCTTTGGATCTCTTGTTCCTCTTTCCTCTTTAATGATAGATGGAGCAAACACATGATCTTCCACACTTTGAATATCGGGTTCTGCTGCAGCTTGCGCTTTATTAAAATCGAACACTACTTTATCTGAACTCTCGGATTCAAAAGTATTAATCTCACCCTCCGTAATTCCCATGCCACTTAATAGCATACGCATCTTTGGAATCGGATCGTATAAACCATGCTTCAATAAATCTTCTCTACTTCTATAAAACTCTTTTCTTACCCCACTTGTATGATGCCCTAATAATGGAACTTTTGCGTGTACCAAAACCGGCCTTCTTTCAGTTCTTGCATAACTGATGGCTTGATTCATAGTTTCATAACTACGAATAAAATCACTGCCATCACATTGCATCCTTTTCAATCCCTTAAAACCTGCTGCATATTCATATGCACTCATCGCCCTAATATCATCCGTTTGCGCACTGATGCTCCACTGATTATCCTGAATTAAATAAACTACCGGCAATTGCTTTAATGCGGCAAATTGTAATGCTTCACTGATCTCTCCTTCCGTCATGGCACCATCTCCCATAGAACAAAGTACTATCGGTAATTCATTATCAGCACCCCTTCTTAAATGTGTATTATTATAATGTTCTAAAAATTGTAACCCTTGCGCCAAACCCGTGGTGGGTATGGCTTGCATACCAGTAGCACTACTTTGATGTACAATAGAAGGACGATTTTTATCCTTGCTACTCGGATGACAATAATAGGAGCGGCCCCCAGAAAAAGGATCTTCTTTTTTGGCAAGCAATTGAAGCATCATTTCATAAGGACTAAACCCGATAGAAAGCATCATGCAATCATCCCGATAATACGGACTCACCCAATCGCATTTTTGCAATTGTAATCCTGTTGCTACCTGTATTGCTTCATGACCACGTGAAGTGCTATGCACATACTTACAAACCTGTCGGTTGGTATCGTATGTGTCAGACATAGCTTTGGCCGTAACCATCAGCTTGTATGCACTTGTTAATATATTCGTGGTCAACATTTTTTTTCTGGAACTATTTAATCGTTAGTTCAAACATTTTTTCCTTTTCTAAATACCCTTCTAACAAATCGCCTGTTACACATTCCCCTACACCAGAAGGCGTTCCTGTATAGATCAGGTCGCCGATATTGAGTGAGAAATAATTAGATATGTTGGCAATGATTTTATTGAACGAAAAAATCATCTGTGATGAATCTCCTGTCTGAACAGTATTTCCGTTATGTAGCAGTGTAAAATGAATGGGATTTTTAAGAATGGTAGGATTCAATTCCAACCATTTGCCGAGTACTGCACTATTATCCCATGCTTTGGCTTTTTCCCAGGGAAGGCCTTTCTTTTTAAGTTCGGCTTGAATATCTCTTGCAGTAAAATCTATACCAACGCTAATAGCATCGTAGTATTTTTCTGCCTGATGTTCCTGAATGTATTTTCCGTTTTTGGAGATGCGTAGCACTAACTCTAACTCGTAGTGTAATTCATTGGAGAACTCTGGGTAATAAAACGGAGTATTAGCCTGAAGCAATGCAGATTTAGGCTTCATAAATATCACCGGTTCTTCGGGTATTTCGTTTCCTAATTCTTTCGCGTGCTCCGCATAATTACGCCCTACACAGAAAATTTTCATAGCTCGTGCGTTTAAATAGTAACTAAATAATCAAGGAAGAACCTGTTAAAACCTGGGTTCTGGGTACGGCGGATTACTTAAATTATATTTGCTCTAGCTATAACTGTAAATAGTGCTATTTTATTATGTAAATATTAAATTATTTACCTGGCTCATGGTCTTTTCGAGCCCGATAGAAGCGAAGAGTTCAATGATCTCTATGCATTTTGCAAGCTTTTGATTTACCATGCCTTGTTCGGCTGCTTGCCATTTCCCTAATACAAAATCGACCTGGCGGCCTTTGGGAAAATTATTACCGATTCCGAATCTGAGTTTGGGATACTGATCCGTACCAAGCGTGAGTTGTATGTCTTTGAGTCCGTTATGTCCTGCATCTGTGCCACTACCTCTCAAACGAATTCTATCTAAAGGCAATGCAAGATCATCTACAATGGTGAGTGTATTTGCGATTTCAATTTTCTCTTTGTCTATCCAATATTTAAAAGCCTTACCACTCAAATTCATATAGGTAGTGGGCTTAATGCAGATGAATGTTTTTCCTTTCCATTTAACTTCAGCTACATCTGCTAATCGGTCGTTTTTAAAAAATCCCCCTTGCTTCAATACAAATTCCGATACCACATCGAACCCTATATTATGGCGGGTATGATGGTATTCATCTCCAATATTGCCTAATCCTACTATTAAAAATTTATTCATACGATGCGTCAAAATTAGTTGCTTGGAGATGAAGTACAAAAAGATTAAGCTTCATTGCCCATAAATAAAAACGTCCCGATGAATCGAGACGTTTTTGATATGTTTCCAGAAAGGAATTATTTCTTCTTTTCTGCAGTTGCTTCTTCTTGCTTTAACTGACGAGTCATAACAACAGATGCAATTGGAATACGAGGTGAGTTCATGATCTCATAATTAGGATCTTTCACATCTTCCACACGAATGTTTTCATTCAATTCCAAATTAGTGATATCCACTTCAATGGTTTCTTTTAAGTACTTAGGTAAAGTTTTTACGTTTAGTGACTTCATTTTGATCACTAATTTACCACCACCTTTCACACCTGCTGAAGTTCCTACGAATTTCAAAGGAAGAGTTGCGATTACTTTTTTATCTTCAACCAATTCCAGTAAATCTACGTGGATCAAAGTATCAGAAATTTTATCAAATTGCAGATCTTTCAAAATGCAGCGGTAAGTTTTACCGTCAATTTTAACATCCGCTAATTGGAATTCACCAGTGTACACTAAAGGCTTGAAAGCCTTTGCAGGAGCGTAAAAATTAACCTCCTGAGCACCCCCGTAAATTACAGCTGGCACGTTTTCCTGAGAGCGAATCTGGCGGGCGGCTTTTTTGCCATGTTCGGTCCTCAGTTGTCCTTCGATTGTAATTGTTTTCATTATTGATTATTTTTTGGACGGCAAAGGTAAGAAAAATCAATAGAAATAGGTGATTCAAGGGAACTAATTCTAAAATAAAAAGCCCTTTTTAGCAGGATTCTACTAAAAAGGGCTGATCAGCGATAGAAATATTTAATTCTTCTCTCTTCCTTTCAATTGCGAATGGATAAAGAGGCTCGTAATACTCTTATTTTCATAGGCATTTCTGATAGCGATGGCGAAAAGGTCGGCCACAGAAATAGCTTTGATTTTTTTAGATTCTTGTCTCAATGGAATGGTATCACATACTATTAATTCTTCCAAAACACTGTTTTCGATATTCTCATAGGCCGCACCACTTAAAACTGGATGGGTAATCAAGGCTCTAACGCTGGTGGCTCCTTTTTCAATCAGCAATCCAGCAGCTTTTGCCAATGTACCTCCCGTATCACAGATGTCATCGATGATAATGATGTCTTTCCCTTGTACTTCTCCTATAACCACCATGCTAGCGATTTCGTTAGCGCGTTTACGATGTTTATCGCAGATTACCATGGGTGCATTGAAATAGCTGGCGATTTCACGAACACGATTAGTACTACCCACATCCGGTGCTGCAAAAGCCAGGTTATTCAATTTAAGTTGTTCGATATAAGGTATAAAGATGGCTGAGCTATCTAAGTGATCTACTGGAACATCGAAGAACCCTTGTATTTGAGCTGCGTGCAAGTCCATGGTAATGACACGGTTTGCACCAGCAGCTTCTAACAAAGTGGCAATCAGTTTAGCACCAATCGCTACACGGGGTTTATCTTTTCTATCCTGGCGTGCATAACCATAATAGGGAATTACTGCAATTATTTTATAGGCGGATGCCCTTTTCGCTGCATCAATCATCAACAATAGTTCCATGAGATTGTCAGTGGGAGCAAATGTGCTTTGCACCAAAAAAACATAATCGCCGCGGATACTTTCCAAAAATATGGGCTGAATTTCCCCATCACTGAATTTTTGAATATTGATTTTACCGATTGGAGCACCAAAACGCTGTGCTATTTTTTCAGCCAACTTTTGTGATCCGTTTCCAGAGAAGATCTTTACATTAGGATTCATAGCTTACTTGGGAATATGCCGCAAAGATAGATATAAGCAGAGGAAATTGTATTTTGAATGGAGAATATATTTCAACATGCATAAATCTACTATTAAAAGCTGGTCGCCAGAGGATCAGCCACGCGAGAAATTGATGCGCAAAGGTGCAGAAACATTGAGTAATGTAGAGCTCCTGACTATCCTCATCAATAATGGAAATAGAACAAATACTGCCCTGGAAATTGCTATGCAACTGATGCAAAATGTGAATAACAATTTGCATCAACTGAGTAATCTTAGTGTAGCAGAATTGTTGAATTTCAAAATTAATGGTTTCGGAAAATCAAAAGCTATAGGTATAGCTGCAGCTATAGAACTAGGGGTGCGAAGAAATATGTCAGTCAATAAAAAATATACGATCACACAAAGTAGTGATGTGGCTGCCTATTTGCAAGCTGAGCTGGGGCATAAGCAGCTAGAATGCTTTGTGGTGGTGTATTTGAATCGTGCCAATAAAATCATTCAACAAGAAACGATCAGTGAAGGAGGTATTACCGGTACTGTTGCAGATCCAAGAATCATTTTAAAAAAAGCATTGGATCATCATGCTGTGTCGATCATCTTATGTCATAATCATCCCAGTGGAAATTTAAAACCGAGTAAGGCTGATGAACAGTTAACACAAAAGATAAAAAATGCGGCAGCATTTCTTGACATTCAAGTCATGGATCATATCATTGTGAGTGAGGAAGGATACTATTCTTTTGCGGATGAAGGGATGATGTAGGGGAAGTCAAAATGCGAAAGTCAAAAGTCAAAAGATCGGCATTACTGGAATTGCTTCTTTATAACTATAGAAAGATATTTTTTGTTTTAAAAATTCCGAATATTTCGGCGTCTAATTCAATTATATGAGCAGAAAGGTATTCGTTAAGGTAAAAGTATTTTAGTCTAAAAAAAATCTAGTTGCTTATATATGTCTTTAACTGGGATGATTTAATAGCACACGGATGAAGCGGATTTACAGGGATATACTTTTTACTTTAAACTTCTCATAGATGCTGGGCGCCCTAGCCTGAAGGCCAGGGTTAACAGATTGTTTTCCTTCGAGTAAGGGCATAAAAAAACCCGCTCAATAATGAACGGGTTTTTTATAATAAATATGGCAGCTACCTACTCTCCCGGCTTAAC
>JBAXXT010000099.1:0-6416 GCA_037127755.1 Bacteroidota bacterium | reverse complement strand
GAGTGAGAAGTGAGGAGTGAGAAGTGGAAAAACATGAAAACGAATACGATAACCCCAGCTTTCAAGCTGGGGTGGGGCTGCTGCTAGGGCTTAGGTCTGTGGCTGCTGCAGGGCAGGGCCCAAAAAAAGGGCAATCAAATTTTTGATTGCCCTTTTTAAGAGTTTCGTTTGTATTACAATTTCTTGATCTTAATATCTCTGAACCAAACCTCATTACCATGGTCTTGCAATCCGATATGACCACTGAAAATTTTACCAAAGTCGGGCATCTTTTTAAACTTGCTGCCGGCAATTAAATTTCTCCAGTTATCGTCACCTACTGTTGTAGATACTACCGTAACGCCATTTAGCAAAAGATCTAATTTTCCCTTATTGCTAATGATCTCTACTTGATTCCATTCGCCTACTGCTTTTACTACACCTTCTTTTCCTTCTATCAAATCGTAAAGGTTGCCAGCACGGTGTTTGATGATTTTGCCATCAGAGTGTCCGTCGTTATCCAGTATTTGCATTTCAGGACCTGTAAACCAGATATAATCATATTTTTTTGGCTCATCCTGTATAAAAAAAATGATACCGCTATTACCATTTTTTGAAATTTTCCATTCCAATTTCAAATCGAAATTGTCGAAACTTTCATCAGTAACTATATCTCCGGCACTCAACCCTTTTCCTGCATCAAGATGTAAACTTCCATCTTCTGCTTTCCAGGCTTCACCTGCGGTAGTTTTACCGTAGCTATGCCAGCCCTTGGTGGTCTTTCCATCAAAAAGAGAAATCCATCCCTTTTTGTTCTCCATTGTTTTTTCTGTTTTTTTAACAGGGCCACCCACTAAGATGGAAAGTGAAATCAGACTTGATAAAAGTATTGTTTGCATCTTATTTATTTACGAAGTAATAAAACATATTTTGCTAAAGCAGTAGCATCCGCTTCAGACATAGCAGCGTGAGGAGTCATTGGAATTTGTCCCCATACACCAGTACCACCTTTCAAGATCTTACTAGCTAACATAGCTACGTTTGCCTCATTGTTTTCATATTTGGCAGCTACATCTTTATAGGCTGGTCCTATCAATTTAGAATCTGTTTTATGACAAGTTAAACAGTCTGACTTAGCGATTAATTCAACCCCTTTCTGATAGTCGGGATTTGCACTCAAATCATTTACAGGCGCTGCAGTTGCAGGCGATTCTGTTTTTTTATCATTTGCGTTGTTGCTGCTACATGCGCCAATAAACACCAACAGTGCAATGGCTACTAAATACTTTTTCAATGCTATTAGATTTTTATTGTTTAAAAAGATAAAGTTATTAATGAATTCCTAGAATGCGGCGATTAAATTCTTCATTTGAACCAGTATTTGCAAAATCGTCAAAGGCCTTTTCGGTTACTTTAATAATATTGTTTTTAATGAACACAGCTCCTTCTGCTGCACCCACTTCTGGATGTTTAATAGCACATTCCCACTCCATTACAGCCCAGCCTTTATAATTATAGGCAGCCAGTTTGCTGAAGATAGATTTAAAGTCAACCTGTCCATCTCCCAATGAGCGGAAGCGACCTGCCCGTTCTACCCATCCCTGGTATCCGCCATAAACACCTTGTTTACCTGTTGGATTAAATTCAGCATCTTTTACGTGGAACATTTTAATACGCTCGTGATAAAAATCGATGTATGCTAAATAGTCTAAACATTGTAACACAAAATGCGATGGGTCGTATAATAAGTTTGCGCGTTTGTGGTTGTTAACTTTTTCTAAAAACATTTCATAACTCACACCATCGTGCAAGTCTTCGCCTGGATGAATTTCGTAACAAAGGTCTACACCATTTGCATCGAACTCATTTAAAATAGGAGTCCATCTTTTACCCAATTCTGTAAATCCTGTCTCTACTAATCCTGCCGGACGTTGAGGCCATGGATAAACCGTATGCCATAATAAAGCACCGCTAAAAGTGGCACAAGCATCCAACCCCAAATTCTGTGAAGCCTTTGCGGCATACATTAATTGTTGTACTGCCCACTCGGTTCGGGCTTTTGGGTTGTTACGAACTTCTTCAGGTGCAAATCCATCGAACAGCGCATCGTATGCCGGATTCACTGCCACTAACTGACCTTGTAAGTGAGTAGATAATTCTGTGATCTCCATGCCTGCTGCATTTACGATGCCTTTGATCTCATCTGCATAGGTTTTACTTTCTGCAGCTTTTTTTAAGTCGATACAACGTGGATCCCATGCCGGAATTTGGACGCCTACAAATCCTAAACTTTTTGCCCAGGCACAGATCGTATCGAGTCTGTTAAACGGGGCTGTATCGCCCATAAATTGGGCCAGAAATATAGCCGGACCTTTTATATTAGTCATGATAAATTGTTGTTTGATTAGATTTTATATTCCGTCCATTTAATATCTGATTGTGCTGAAGCCACTACATTATCAATAAATGCCATGCCTCTGATCCCATCTTCTACGCCTGGAAAATCCAATTCTTCTTTTGTAGGAGTAGAGCCATCAATTCTTGCAGAAACAGTTTTTGCAAAATTGTGATAGATATTGGCAAATGCCTCCAGGTAACCTTCTGGGTGTCCGCCCGGAGTTCTGCAATTACTGGTTGCATAAGAAGATAAACGATCTCCATAATTAGCACCTGCGCGTAAGATCTGAGTAGGAGCGTCTAACCATTTTACTAATAAAGTATTGGGTTCGTGTTGTGCCCACTCTAGTCCGCCTTTTTCTCCGTAGATCCGAATCTTTAAAGCATTTTCTTCGCCAGCTGCAACTTGTGAAGCCATTAAAACACCAGCAGCTCCGTTATCGAATTTTAATAAAACACCACCATCGTCATCCAGCATACGGCCAGGCACAATTGCATTTAGGTCGGCACATATATGCGTAATTTTTGCGCCTGTAATATATTCTGATAAGTGTGCAGCGTGTGTACCAATATCACCCATACAACCAGCTTTACCACTCTTCTTAGGATCTGTTCTCCATGCAGCTTGTGCATTTCCTTCTCTTTCAGATAATTTGCTCAACCAGCCTTGTGGATACTCCACCCATACTTTACGAATCTTTCCGAGTATACCATCTGCAACCATTGCTTTGGCTTGCTTCACCATGGGGTAACCAGAATAGGTATGCGTTAAGCAAAGTATTAATCCGGTTTCTTCCACTTTCTTTTTTAATTGGATGGCTTCATCTAATGTAAATGCAATTGGTTTTTCAATCACCACATGAAATCCATGATCCAAAGCCATCATTGCTGGAGCAAAGTGAGCAAAGTTGGGCGTAACAATCGTTACAAAATCAATTCTTTTATCAGCTGGCAATGCTGCTTCCTTACTGATCATTTCATCATAAGTAAGATAAGTTCTGTCTGCAGGAAGAAACAACGACTTACCCGAATCAACTGCGATTTCAGGATTAATACTTAATGCTCCTGCGGCAACTTCGATCAAGCCGTCCATGTTGGCGGCGAAGCGATGGATGGCTCCAATGAAAGCGTCTTTACCGCCTCCCACCATTCCCATTCTGAGTTTTCGGTTCATTTGGTTGTTCGTTTTTTTTATTAAATGTAAGGATATTTTAATTTGATTGCATCGTGTCTTTTTGACACAAAGCCCTCAAATTTAGGTTCGCTAAATTATTTTTTCAGGGCTTTGATTTTTCAATCGAGTTTTTAAAAATAAAAAATTACATTTAACTCCTTAAATTTTCTTTTTAACTCTAACGACATGCAAACTACCCCACAACGTAGCCAATTATTTGTTGCCAGTTGCCTGGCACTATTGGTGACTTCATTATCTTTTGGAATTCGTGCCGGCATATTAGGCCGCTTAGGTGTTGAATTTCAATTAAACACAACTCAGCTAGGTACCATTGCCGCAACTGCCTTCTGGGGTTTCCCTTTAGCTATTGTAGCAGGTGGTGTACTTGTTGATATTATTGGAATGAAAAAGCTTTTGCTGATTGCCTTTGCTTTTCATTTATTAGGAATTGTACTTACCATTTTTGCTGGTGGATTTTGGAGTTTATTTATCTCTACTCTTTGTATTGGAATTGCAAATGGTACTGTAGAAGCAGCTTGTAATCCATTAGTAGCCACTATTTACTCCGACAACAAAACGACTAAATTGAATCACTTTCATTTATGGTTCCCCGGTGGAATTGTAATTGGAACCCTGATTGTTTTCTTTTTAGATAAAGTGGGTATTGGCTGGCAGATTCAAGTTGGATTAATGGCGATCCCTACTATTATTTATGGTTACTTATTTAGCAAATTAGATTTCCCGGTTACAGAACGTGTAGCTAGTGGTGTATCTACAGCCGACATGTACAAGGCTGTATTTACTTCTCCATTATTTTGGGTAATGTTTATACTGATGTTTGGTACAGCGATCACTGAATTATTTACGGGTCAGTGGATCGATGTTTTACTGAAAAATGTGACTGACAATGCCATTCTCTTATTGACCATTGAAACAGGTGTAATGGTTCTAGGACGTGCATTTGCAAAACCAGTGATCAAACAGTTTTCTCCACAAGGAGTTCTTATTATTTCTGCTGCACTAGCTGCACTTGGATTGTATTTATTAGGTCATAGCTCTGGCAATATGTTATTTGTAGGGGCCTTAGTATTTGGTATGGGTGTTTGTTATTTCTGGCCAACGATGCTTGGTTTTGTTTCAGAAAACCTACCAAAAACCGGTGCCATTGGAATGAATTTTATGGGTGGAGCAGGTATGTTTGCAGTATCCCTTTATATGATGTTCATGGGTGGTTATTATGATCAATTAAAAGTAGGTAAATCTCCTGCAGAGGCTGGTCAAGAAATCATCAATGTTACTTTAATCATCCCAGTTTTATTAACAGTTGCTTTTATCGGTCTTTATTTCTATATGAAAGGAAGAAAAAAAGAAGTGCTGACAGCTGTTTAGATTCAAAGTTTTAAGTAATAAATATGCCAACAAATACTAATAGAAGATCAGCTATTAAAAATCTGGTTGCAGGTTCTGCCGCACTGGCTGCCGGGACTGTATTTTCATCTTTTACACAAGACATGAAAGAAAAAAACAACTCTGGCCAACTCAAAGGGAATATTAATCATTCCGCTTGTCGTTGGTGTTATGGAGCCATTCCATTGGAACAACTGTGTATTTCTGCCAAAGAAATCGGACTTGTTGGAATTGATTTAGTAGGTCCCAAAGATTGGGACATGTTAAAAAAGTATGGTCTACTTTCTACTATGTGTAATGGTGCGGAGATCAGTCTTACTAAAGGATGGAATGATAAACAATATCACGCAACCTTAATTAAGAGTTATACAGAACATATCGATTTGGTTTCTAAAGCTGGTTTTGTGAATCTGTTTGTGGCAAGCGGTAATAAGGGAACCATTGATGATGAAACCGGATTGAATAATTGCGTGGAAGGTTTAAAGCAAATCGTAGGATTGGCTGAGAAAAAAGGGGTGATGCTTCAAATGGAATTATTGAACAGCAAAATTGATCACAAAGATTATATGTGTGATCGTTCTGTCTGGGGTGTTGAATTAGTAAAGCGTATTGGTTCTCCTAATTTCAAATTATTATACGATATCTATCATATGCAAATTGATGAAGGTGATGTAATTCGTACCATACGTAATCATCATGAATCATTCGGACATTATCATACCGGTGGTGTTCCAGGAAGAAATGAAATTGATGAGCGTCAGGAATTGTATTATCCAGCTATTATGAAAGCCATTGTTGCAACTGGATACAAAGGCTATGTAGCACAAGAATTTATTCCTGCAGATGCAGATCCGATTGCTTCTCTAAGAAAGGCAATTCAAATCTGCGATATTTAATTAATCCACTATAAAAACCAAATAAATCACAAACAAATGGCTGATCAAACGTATGACGCAATTGTAGTTGGTTCTGGCATCAGCGGTGGCTGGGCTGCAAAAGAACTAACTGAAAAAGGGCTGAAGGTTTTGCTTCTTGAAAGAGGACGAAATATTGAGCATATTAAAGATTATGTTTCTGCTAATAAAGAAGCATGGGATTTTCCACACAGGGGTCGCAGAACACAACAAATGATTCACGACTATCCGAATCTGAAAAGAGACTATGCACTAAATGAATCAAATTTAGATTATTGGTGTAAAGATTCAGAACATCCTTACACAGAAGTAAAACCATTTTATTGGTTTAGGGGTTACCATGTAGGTGGTAAATCTTTAATGTGGGGTCGTCAAAGTTATCGCTGGAGTGATTTGGATTTTGAAGCCAACTTAAAAGATGGTCACGGTGTTGATTGGCCTGTTCGATATAAAGAAATTGAACCTTGGTATAGCTATGCTGAAAAATTTGCAGGTATTAGTGGTAATAAAGATGGACTAGCAGTTTTACCTGATGGTCAGTTTTT
>JBAXXT010000098.1:0-6926 GCA_037127755.1 Bacteroidota bacterium | reverse complement strand
TTTTGAGATGAGGCAATTATATCTTTAAATTCTTTTTCATTACTAATGTTGTTTAAGTCACTGTCCGCTTGGACGTTAGCATAATCATAGTAACCAGCATCAAGTGATTTTTTCAGAGACCGTAATGCCTTCGCTTTATTACCCGTCAACGAATAGATGCAACACAGTTGGTAATAAATATTCGCTAAATAGATGCTATAATATTTTCTGTCTTTGGCCGAAAGTTTACCGTATTGCAATGCAGACTCTTCAGTTAACTTATTGTAGGTGGCTGTGTCTTTTTGTTTGTAGGCACTGAGAAGCAAACTATGTCGATGTTGTGCAGATTTTAGAAATTCGCTATCAGTAATTTGTGCTTGCACAACTGAAATGATGAAAGAAAAAAAGAAAAGTAGTGTTTGCTTAATCTTCATGTTTCAAAGTTAATTTCTTGCAGTCAGTTCAAAGTTAGCAGGTTACCCAAGCATGATGCATAACTCTTAAATTCTCGCAATTTGTAATTCTAAAGTTGCGGCCTCCACCAAAATAGTTGATTTTACTCAATTAATAAATAGTGGCTTATTCCATCCAAGTTCTCCAGAATATTCGGGATTGGAGAGGCCACATTTCACTTAGAACCTTTGATTGTCAAGGTTTATGGTTTTGAGGAGGAAAGATTATTCAGTTTTGCTAATTGTGAAGAAGAATGTGCTATATCGCTTTCATCCTGTTACCTTTTGGATCATGTGTTAGTTCTGCGAGTCCTAGTGCTTCCATGAGTGGGGGTATGTACATTCCAAATCGTCCACGAAGTCCTTTTTTAAGACCGTACCATCCGCCAACTGGATTTTTTTCAGAACGACCCCAGGCCTCAACCGTTCCATCTTTGGCTGGTTTTTGCTCATCTGCACTTCCTAGTTCCATCCAGTCACCATGTTTTTTTAGCATTTTATACAAATCGTCTAAACAGACAATATTATAATGCAAAACTGTTTTACCAACCGTACAAACCAATACATCTTTCCCATCTTTTTGGTCAACATGCATGGTGTATTCGCTTGATAATGGTGCTGTTTTTAATACCATTGGTTTTTCTTTTGTTCCGATTCTATTTTTCATGATGATTAATCTTTTAAGGTTGAATATATTTTATTGTATCAGCTATATCCTTTTGAGGATTCTCTTTACCTGGAATATAACAGGGTATAATGCCTTTGGATGAATTTGCTTTTTGATATTGATAAATGAGCAGGTCAATAATAAGCATAATAATTATTACAATTAATCTAATTGTATTTCTATTTGTCATTCTAAGCCATTTTTTGCTCAATTATCTCTTCTCCGCTGGGTGTCCAAATCCAAAGCCCGATAGCTAAGAATAAACAATAAGCAATATCGGTGTACATTTTATACATCATTCCTACCATCATTGCCTGAGGAATCATTAGTATTCCGTGTGCAAGGTTTGCCCAAAGTGTAAACTTGAGAAAAGAAAGATTTGCTAATGGTTTACGTGCGGCAATGAGCATAAAAATGCCCCATACCAGATACACGATTTCAATCATCAGTTCTACATGTTTGGAAAGTATATCCCACCGTAAAAACCTTAATACTCCGCCTTCCTGCATAATGGGTGCATCAATTGAAGTAAGTAAAAATAGAGTACCGAAAAGCAGTATAGAAATAATGCCATAAATAGTTAGAAAAATTTTAAGTGCTGTAAGATTTGATGTATGTTTCATTGGAGCTAAATTTTAGTTGAAAATATTTGTTGATGAACCTACTATTTGAAACAACCCTTGTTTGGGTGATATGACCTTTTTTATATTAGTTTGATTTTGCATTTTTGCAAATTATATGGCATTACAGATTGCCTCGGCTTCTTTTTTGAGGTCGCTTGCAAATTGTTCAAAACTTTGATCAAAGGATGGTATCATTTTAGCAAATAATGGAAAGATTGGTCCCCCAATTTTTTCATGCATAGAAAAATTTGTTTGTCCGTTGCCTACGGATTTAAGTGTGTAAATTCTTTTACCCATTGAGTCTCCCCAAACTAATTTGTTGCCAACTTCCATTTCTTTTACAGAAAGTTTGAAAACCCTTTTTGGGTCAAGTGTAGATTTGAGTTGAATTTTGCCCCCCTGAGTAATTGTTCCGTCTATTGATATGACGGTTGAGTTCCATCGTTGGTAGTCAGAAGCATCTGTGAGCAAAGCCCAAAGAATACTTTTGTCAGCCTGAATGTCAATGCTGATAGCAGTTTCTCTGCTAAAGGTCTTTTTAATTGTTAACGCCTTGCCGTCGGATTCCAAATTCGTCATTGCTATTAGTTTTTTGATTGTATAGCTTTTGACGCTTGAGCTTAATAAAACGATAGGCTACTCTTCTTTTTTTCCAGAATAGTTTTCCATTATTTTTCTATTGAATTCTAAATGGTGTAGTTGAAGTTCTGATCCATTAGAAGAAAAAGGGTCAATGTCTCTCAATATTTGAAGGCGTAAATTTAATAGATGCTCTTTGTCACCTTTATCCGCCAGTTTTGCCATTTCAATTTTATTTTTTTCTACCTCAAAGTTTTGCTTTGGATTAAAAATTCCATTGAGTTCAGAACATTGATGGCAAACACCTTCTTTATTTATTAATGCACAACGTCCGTCAAAGATGCTTATCATTTTAGCTCTGCTATTATGGAGGTAGTATTTTACCATTGCTTCACTAGTGTCAAGAATTTGAGTAATTTCCAATACTTTAAATTCATAAACTTCTTTTAACAGCATACAAATTTGTTGTTCCAGTGGTAATGATTTTGAAATGCATGTCAGGCAAAAAGCGATATGTTCCTTTATTTCAAACTGTCCATGTAGTGATGTCTGTTGGATTTGTACTAATTCTGGAAAATAATTTGGATTAGCTAATGCCTCAGATTTACAGATATCGTTAACGTTTTCTGTCCACCTTTTTTTGGCTCTTAAATTATCTTTTGCCAAATTTGAAGCGATGGTAAAAATCCATGTCTTTACAGAAGATTTGTGTTGAAATGTATAGATTTTTTGTGCCGCTTTAATAAAACTGTCTTGAACAATATCTTCGGCATCTTCAATACTTGCTGTAATTCTTAAAATATAAGATTTCAGCTGAGGTCTTGCCAATTCAAATTCGTTGGTGAGTTGTTCAATTGTCATACAATTCTAAATCTGTCAGTTGAAGTTAAGTACAGTCGCCCAAGCAAGCAAATAGCTTTTGTATTTATGTGTTATGAGAATCAATTTAAAACTATAAACTCTAATTTTTAATTTTTGAATTTTAATAAAGCTGATTTAAAGGATTGAACAGATCGTAAAACATCTTCTTCCGTAGTAGCCCAGGAACAAACACTTATTCGAATCACTTTTCTGCCTTTCCAAGTTGAACCACCTACCCAACAAATTCTTTCATTTTGAACGAATTGAATTACTTGATTTGTAATCTCATCATTATTACAACATACTATAACTTGATTAAAAACAACGTCATTTAAAACAGTGAATCCGTCAATAGCTATTAGCTCTGTTTCAAATTGTTTAGCTCTTTTGTGTAAACCTAAAACCATTTGATCTATTCCAGAAGTACCCAAATATTTTAATGTTGCCCAAAGTTCTATGATTCTTGCACGCCTTGACATTTCAGGGGTGTAGAACATTCCTTCTCTGTCGTCACTTAAGATTAAGTAACCACCTGAAGTATGTAATGCGCTTGTTATAGCTTCTTTATCATTGCACATAACAATACCACAGTCATAAGGTGTATTTAGGGTTTTATGTCCATCAACAGCCCATGAGTTAGCGTACTCAATGCCATTAGTTAAATGAGAAAGTTCTTTTACTGCTGCTACCCAAAGTCCAAATGCACCATCAATATGCACCCAAGCACCCGCATCTTTAGCCTTTTTGCATATTTCTGAAAAGTTATCGAATGAGCCACTGTTTACATTGCCAGCTGCTAAAATCAATAAAGTTGTATTATCCAATTCAGGTATTAATTCTGTTTTTATTCTTCCTTGTTCATCGGTGTCTATGAACTCGATATTGTCGTGCCCAAAGCCTAAGAGTCCAATTGTCTTAATTACTGATGAGTGAGCTTCTTTTCCTGCAATTATTCTGATTGATGGCGCATTTAAAAATCCTTTTTGGTTGATATCCCAACCTTGATTTTTAAGTAATCGAAATCTTGCCGAGGCTAGCCCACATAAATTTGCTGTTGATGTTCCACTAACAAAACCAGCAACTGTTTGAGGAGGAAGATTGAAAATTGATTTTAGCCATTGCTCTACTATATTTTCCAACTTAGCTGCAATAGGAGATATTACATACATGGCTGTATTCTGATCCCAAAAAGTACCAATTAATTTTGCTGCTAATCCAGCAGGCACAACACTGCCATTTACAAATCCAAAATATCTTCCACCGATTTGAGAAACAGTTGCTGGCGATCCATATTTATTTAAACCTTCGATTACATCTAAAGCATTAGATGATTCTATGGGCATTGCTTCATCAAAATAATTTAAATCTTCTATAGCAATATCAGTTGGATAGATATTTCGGTCTATTGAGGCATCTATATATTCTGAACCAAATTGTAAAGCTCTTTTGAAAATTGTTTTGTCTTGCATTTCTGCAAACATCTTTTTCTGTATTTCAGTCATACTAATTTATTGACCATAGATTATGATAGATTTTAATTCCTCCTTTATCAATAGGATCTATTTTTTTACTTCAGTTATTTTTTAAATATTGATTTGCCATCTTTAATTGTTTCAAGTACTCTGATATCCTTAATATCGTTTGCCTGAACCTTTAATGGATTTTTATCTAAAATCACTAAATCAGCAATTTTTCCAGACTTTAAACTTCCTTTATAGTTTTCCTCGAAATATTCATAGGCACCATTAATTGTAAGTGCCTTTAATCCTTCATATGCTGAGATGCGCTCTCCTTCACCTACTATAACACCATTTCGTGAAATTCGATTCACTGAACTCCAAAGTAAAAAAAGCTGATCCATTGGTGTAACACTACCGTCAGTATGATTCGTGCAGACGATACCCATATTTATTGCTGATTTCATCGGACTGAGAAAGTCGGCTCTTTCTTTACCCAAATTCGCAATATGAATATCACCCCAATAATAAGTATGGTTCGTAAAAAACGAAGGCACCATCTTATACTTTTTATAAAGTAATAATTGATCTGGTCGCATAATTTGTGAGTGAATGATAATTGTTCTACGCTCAGAAGTACTGTCACTTAATTGTTTCATAGCGTTCTCGTGGCCTTTTATCATCATATCTATTGATGCATCACCATTACAATGAGAATATACCTGCACTTTATTTTTATAACATGCCAGCATCAATCCATTAACCTGTTCTTGGGTTAAATTTGGGAAACCTTTGCAATCATTTGTACAACCCGGTACCGGAGTTAAATAAGGTTTAGTAAGAAATGCGGTTTTGCCTTGTGGTGATCCATCTACAGCCATTTTTAATCCACAATATTTTAAGTGATTATTAAACACGCCCCATTTAATTTTACCAGTACCCAAGACTTCTTTTGCCATTAAAAATGCAGGTGCGGCTTCAATATCCAGAAATAATTGATTAGATGCCGCCGCTTTTTCAAGTAGGGGTAATTTTTCTGGCATCACTAAATGTTCAGCAGCAGTTGTTACACCACAACTTGCATAATATGTCTGAGCAGCTTTAATTTTTTTATACTCTTGTTCATCAGTTAATGGTTTTTGAGTTAATGGAGAAAATGCGGCCATTGCCATTTCCTGTACCAAACCTTCCAGTTGAGTACTTCCTTTTTTTCTAATAAAAGTGCCCCCACTTGGGTCTTTAGTTGAGGCTGATATTCCTGCTAATTTAAATGCAAGTGAATTTGCCACTAACATATGACTAGAAGTATGCATTAGAATTACTGGATTAGTTGGAAAAGCAGCATCAAGTTCAGCTGCTGTTGGGTGTCTTTTTTCTTTTAAAAAGTCTTGATCGTAACCCCAGCCAATCAACATATCTGTATCACTAAAATTTTGTGAGTGTTTCAATTCCTTAAGTGTAGAAATTATATCATTAATACTTGCAACTTTTCCAACAGGTGCAGGGCTTAGATTGGCTTGTACTGTTCCATCTGCAATGGTAAGTAAATGACTGTGTCCGTCTATAAAACCAGGTAATAAAGTAGCCCCTTTTAAGTCAGTCATATTAGTGCTATCACCTTTAAACTGTTCAGCTTCTTTTTTAGCTCCTATAAATATGATTTTGCCATTTTTTATGGCCATTGATTCTGCATATGTTGGGGCATCTCCCTCCATGGTAATGATATCACCTCCATAATATATGATGTCTGCAGAATTCGTATCTGTATTATTTTTTTTAGTTTGATTGCAACTTGTAAAAAGAAAAAAAACAATAGTGGGGATTAAATAAAAATGTTTTTTCATGATTTAATTAATGTTTAGAATCTGGGTGTTAGTTAAATTGTTTAAGACCAAAACTAGATATAAATTTATAATTTATAATTGATTTTTAGAATACCACCATATTTACAACTTGACATAATTATAAAATTTAGAACTAAATCAAGATCAAATGATTTATGAACCAAATTGACTGTGCAGTATCCCAGCAGCAATAACACATGTAGCAACTCATCAGCTATATTGTTTTTGAATTAACTAACTGATTATCAATACTAATTGATGGATTGAAAAAATAGGAGTTACTTCAATTCTAGATCTAAGTTCAATTCGGGAACAATGAAAGCTTATTCAAAAAATCAAGATTATTTAACTATCGCCGAACGAGCAGGATGAGAACTTACTTTAATTTCTGGCAATGAATCTAATAGTATTTTCAAACTTGGTCTGTTCGAAAAATAATATTTTAACATCTATTGCATATCCAT
>JBAXXT010000097.1:0-6966 GCA_037127755.1 Bacteroidota bacterium | reverse complement strand
TGAAGTAAATATTTGCATCCCTGGTTTTATAGGTTTGCGCGTTAATCAAGTTAACCACCAGAATAAAGAAGAAAGCGAATAGTGTGCATTTTTTCATAAAATATTTTTAAGATTTGTGGGTTAATATTATTTATTAAAGTGGCTGAGCTTGTGCAATCCATGCCAGGAACGTTGAAGAAGTTGTGGCATCTACACTAAGTGGTCCACCTTTATGTCCTGTAGCACCTGAACTGCTCATCATTTGTGATAACTGATCCTTATCAGACACCATTTTTGCATAGTCTAGATTAGGTCCTACTCCACCGTGACAGGCACTTCCTTTACAAACTTGTTTGTAAATTGGAACGATATTAGTGGTATAGGTAACTGGCCCAGTAATTGCTGGCGGCACATAGTTGTCTTTTGCACCTTGCGCTACCCAGGTTTTAATAATTTCTGCTTGAGCAGGAGTAAAGAAAATACCTCCTTCTCCAGGATGCTCTCCACCCTTCGCCATTTTATCAAACACAGTTGATCTTGACTGAATAGCACCAAAATAAATCGTGTCTTTGATGGCAAATGGAACTGCATTCGAAATTTTTCCATTGATATGGCAACCACATGCACCTGAAGTAACAATGGGTACAATATCATCACGGAAAGAAATATTGTCAAGTCCGTCTGCTGTTGGTTTGGTTATATCTTTATTGTTATTGTAACAAGAGAAGAATAGCAGCACACCGCCAATTACTCCCAGATATACTAATAATTTATTCATAAAATGTTTTTTCTGGTTCGTATTATTTTACAATGATTTTTCCTGAATAAGTGTATTTGAAAATACCGGCACCATCAGTACCATATTTCCATACCTCTGGAATATTTGGATCACTGAAATACCAGGCTTTGATGATGGCAATATCGGATGGTCTTAAACCACCATCACTGTATGCCATATCACCTTGATTTTTAGTTGCCCAGATTTTTAAGCGTGGATTTGCTAAAAGAATAGTAGTATCCACCCTTGATAACATAGAACTTGTAGCATTCAAATTGTCTCCTTTTGCATAAAAACTCTTACCAGTTCCATCTACGAAAACAACAGCACTATTTGATCGAACTGATTTGGGTACCAGAATGTCAAATAAGATATCATCATAGGTATTCAAAGGTCCCCTTGTACTCATAGAAGAAACAGGAAGTGTAAAGGTTTTATTAGGTCTGAAACTGGCATTAGCTAAAGTGTCTGAGTAAAATTTGCGAACACTATCTTTATAAGCAGCCCAAACTGAAGTTAATTTAGGTTCTTTTAATTGTGGATACATAGTAATAGAACCAGTAGTTTGATTCTGGAAGAAATAAGTGGAAGAATCAGCAGTTGTAAGTGCTCCTAATAAACCCTTACGAGCCCAACCACCAGTTGCAGTTGATTGATTATGACAGTTTCCTGAAGAACATCCAATTCCAATTAAAGCAATTGCAGCCGGACGAAAATCAACCAATGTTGGATAATCTTTTGCCCCATTTTTAATCCAATTATAAATGATTGATTTCTCTGTCACAGTTAAATCCACACCATAATTAACGGGTGGCATTGCTTTATTTAAATCACTGGTAGTAACCATTTGAAATAATTGACTTCCTTCTGGATTTCCAGCAACGACCATACTCTTTACACTTTCGTATGTATCAAGTGTTGGTTTAACACCACCTACACCATGACATCCTGCAGAAACACAATTATTTTTGATGATGCTTCTCACACTTTTTGTAACTACAATATCATTAATACCTGGTTTCGTATCTGCAAAAGCAATAATAGTAGTATCATAATAAGGTGAGAAAATAGTGGAATCGGGTTGATTCACTAATGATCTTGAAACAGTACTTGCATTTGTCCCGTCTTTCTTACACTGCACCAAGAACAGTGAGATTAAAACCATACCGACAAGACACAAGATGCCCTTTTGGTTGTAAACCGTTTTTTTCATACACTTAATTTTATTTTAAAAATCCGTAGGAGTAGTGAATAGGTTTTTCAATTTTGCTCCAATAATAACTTAGGTGGGGGCTAAATTTCGCAGTCAAAATTATAAGTGTATTAATTACATTTAAATGACAACTGACACTGTTTTTCATGATTTTTGTCAGGAATTTTTGTGCCCATTGTCATTCTTTTGGGGTTTCGTTAGTGTCAATTTTACATTTATTACAGATTATTCACAGCTTTAATAGAAAAAATGAAAAAGAAAATTATTTACTCAATCCTCGCAATCGTAGTGGTAGTGGTGATTTGGGTTGCTTTCAACAGAGAAAAAGCCACACAAATGGTAGTTGATCTTGGCATGGCCTTAACATCATCGGTTAAACATCGAAATCCATCTTCTGAGAAGGCAAAATTTGAAATAACAGCAGCAGCTTTTTCAAAAGCATTTAAAGACAATGCAGAAGAAGCAAACAAACTCTATATTAATCAAGCTGTATTAATAGAAGGAGACATTACAACTGTTGCTGGAGTAACTGTTACACTAAATAATATAGCATGCAATATCGATTCTACTGAAGTTGCTAAAATAAAAGATTTGAAAGTTGGATCAAAAGTAAAAATTCAAGGACTAGTAGTAGGCTATAACGACCTGATGGAAGAAATAGCCTTGGCACAATGTACCATTAAATAGGATGCAGTTTTTTTGCAAGCAATCGTCTGACCTGCCCGTACAAATTTAAAAACTTGCACAGGGTGGGTCAGCTTTTTTGTTATAGATACTTTATTATTTAAAACCCATTCGAGTTTAGTATTGCTTTCTGCCATGGCAACCATTGCTGAGAAGCGATATAAGTACTGATTGATTTTTTATATTGATTTTGCCCGTAGAAATATTTGAGCAAATCATTTGCCGGACCACTCAGTCTCACATTCGCACTCATTAATCCATCCATTAAATTTGGGGTTAGATTTTCATCAAAATAATTCATGCGTCTCAAAGCTGCAAATGCATTTCCCCTTGTTCTAAATTCGTAAGAACTACTAGCAAGATTTACTAGTTCATCTGCAAATTGTTTCTTGCCAGTATACATATAAGCAATTTCCAGCCAGCGCACTTTTACATGTTTACCCAAATTGCCTTCTACATTTTTTGTTACACTTAAATAGTTCGTCGTTTTGCCTGAGTTCAAAGTTGTTAACTTTTGAAGCGATATTTCAACGATCTCATAAGAAGAATCAGTCAGTAAT
This sequence comes from Bacteroidota bacterium, assembly GCA_037127755.1. Classification (GTDB taxonomy): domain Bacteria; phylum Bacteroidota; class Bacteroidia; order Chitinophagales; family Chitinophagaceae; genus Sediminibacterium. The sequence continues at coordinate 3,752 of JBAXXT010000097.1, read as the reverse complement.
TTTTCAAACTCCGGAACAAGACCCATATTGATTGGATGCACATTTCTTAATGCTGATTTACGAACAGCTGCATCTTTGTCTTGTAACGCATCTTTAATGAGTTGAACACTCTGCATATCATTTGCCAATTGAGCAATTACTTCCGTACGAATAGCGAAGAATTTTTCACTTAAAAATGTAGCGTGTAAAATGGCTCTCTTTTTTTCTATATCAATTCCACGCATGGCAACAATTGCATCATATCGATCCAACATATGTACAGATTTGCTTGCCTGCGATTCAAGCATTTCAAAGGGCTTATCAAACGTAAAGGATTTCAATATTTCATTTCCAGGATCAAAAAGTATATAATCAACTTTTTTGGAATCGGTATTCTGAATGTCGATGATCTCAGTTTGATCCTGTATCGTATACTGCTTTTTAAAACTAGTGCCATCTTTGTAAAACAGTTCCATCCAAATAGGCATTCTATATAACCCGTTTCTATACCCAGTAACATCCGTCAATGCCTGCGTTTGCTTTATTACTACAGTTGTTTTATTGCCAGCATCATGATAACTAATATTATAATTAGGTTCTCCTCCTCTATTCAACCACTCAGTCCAAAACCAATCTAACTGCATCCCTGTTGATTCTTCAAAAGCAATTAACAAATCGTGGGTATCTACATTTTGGTACGCATGTTTTTCTAAATAGTGTTTAATGGCTTTATTATACACTTCTCTTCCTCCAACTACTTGCTTCAACATGTTTAATACAAAAGCCCCCTTACCATATACACGTGTACCACCACCCTCACTATGTGCCACTGCAAATTTGTTTTTTAAAGACTCATCAACAGAAGCGTTTTGTGCTCCTCTTCTAGACCAGTTAAAATAATCTTCCCCAAACACTTCTCTTTCAAACATCTGATTATAGTAGGTTGCGAAACTTTCCTGAAGCCATTGATGTGCATCACTCAAAGCTGTTACACAATCTCCAAACCATTGATGCGCTAATTCATGCGCATTCACGCCCACATAATTTCTATCAATCAAGCCACGCGAATCAACTGCATAAAAATCTCCATAAATGGTAGCGGTGGTATTTTCCATGGCACCGAACATATAATCCTGAACAGGAATTTGTGAATACGATTCCCAGGGATATTTTACTCCGATTTCTTTTTCAAAAAAATCAATCATTGCCTCACTATATTGATATACTGGTTCAACACGCTCCTTCCATTCCGGATAATAATAAAGATGCATAGGAACACCTGAAGCAGCATGTGTTTCTTTAATATTGTATTTGCCAATACCCAACATAATTAAATAGGGCGATTGAGGATGACTCATCGCATAATTCCAGGTAATGGTGCCATCAGCATTATCCTTCTTGTCTACTAATTTTCCATTCGATAAAACTTTATAATCTTTATCGAAGGTTACACTCATTTCAGTAAGCAATTTATCATTTCGTTCATCATACATCGGGATCCAATTTCTATTATCGATCTGTTCACCCTGACTCCAAATTTGTTTTCGGCTTAAATTATTTTTATCATTCCAACCAATAAAATACAATCCTACTCTTGGTTTTGCCTCATAAGAAACGGTCATTTCATAAGCTGTATTCCAAACTATTACTTCATTTGGAAAAACAGTAAACCCTGCACTATCAGTTTTATATTTTAAGGGTAGCCCATTCAAGGTTATTTCTTTCACTTGCATTTTTATTCCGTCCAAAAAAAAGGATGTGACCTTTGGTCTGAGCGAACTAAATTGATAAACAACTTTTCCGATTACTAACCCTTTAGGGGCATCAAATGACAATGCTACTTTTATATTACTGAAATCCAGTTGATGGTCTCTGGGAACTGCAGCAGCATCTTCTATAAAATTGGTAGTTCTTAGTTGTGCATTCAACATGAAAGCTGAAATAACAAAAATGGCAAGGATAAGAAATCGTTTCATGATATTTTTTTTGGAAAGACCCAAGATACGGATTAATGATTTTTCCGAAGTTCGAAACTGACAAATTGATTATTCTATTAATTGGATGTAAGTTTGAAATAGAATGTTGGATATGAGTAATACTAAATTAGAAGCAAAAAATAATTCTGTGAATTGGGGTATCATTGGATGTGGTAATGTAACTGAATTTAAAAGCGGCCCGGCTTTTAATAGAGTTCCAAACTCATCATTAGTGGCAGTGATGCGCCGAGATGCAGATAAGGCGAAAGATTATGCCAAAAGACATCAGGTACCCAAATGGTATCATGATGCAAATGATCTTATAAACGATCCTGATATTTCTGCCATTTATATTGCCACTCCCCCTAAATATCACGAAGAATATGCCATCGCAGCCATGCAAGCCGGAAAACCAGTATATGTAGAAAAGCCAATGGCATTAGATGTTGCGTCCTGTTATAGAATGAAAGAATTTTCTGATCGATCAGGCATAAAATTATCTATTGCTCATTATAGAAGAGCACTACCAATGTTTCTAAAAGTTAAAAGTTTAATTGACGAACATGTTATTGGAGATATAAAATTAGTTAACATCAGAATGTTGCAGCCAGATCAGTCTGTAATGATTGCAAAAACTTCGGAGAATTGGAGAGTAGACCCCAAAATTTCTGGTGGTGGAATATTTTTTGATCTTGCCCCACATCAGTTAGATCTGGTTCATTATTTTTTTGGAAGCGCTACCTCTTATTTTGGAGTAGCTACAAATCAGGCTGGATTATACCAAGCTGAAGATATTGTATCAGGGAGTATGTTGCTTAAGAATAATATTGTGTTTAATGCTGTATGGTGTTTTACGGTTCCGGAAAATGCAGAAGAAGATCTTTTTGAAATCATCGGTTCAAAAGGGAAAATTAGCTTCCCGGTTTTTGGTAATACGATTGAAGTAGAAATAGAAGGGAATAAAGAACAAATCAGTTTTTCTAAGGAGCCGCACATACAAGAACACATGATTGCAAAAATTGTTCAATATTTTTTAGGTACAGCACCCAATCCATGTTCAGCAGCAGATGCCATTCAATCTATGGAGTTAATGGAGAAATTTGTGTATGGAAAATAAACCAATACCTTGCACGAAATAGAAATGATGTCAACTAAAATAACGGTCAAGGATAATGGTTCTCTGAAGATTGAAGGGGATTTTGAAATTGTAGATAAAGACGGAAAGACTTACAACTTAGCTGGTAGAGAAGTTGTAAGTCTTTGTCGTTGTGGTTTAAGTAAGAACAAACCTTTTTGCGATGGTGCTCATAATGGCCATTTTTTACACGAGGCCATTGCATTTGATCTGCCTCCTAAAAAAACAGCATAAGTTTTATACTATTTCAACTTTTGTCATTACATCACCACCTTTAATTTCATCGATAATTTCAATACCATCGATGACTCTTCCAAAGCATGTGTGTACACCATCTAAATGGCGGGTACCTGCTCTGTTATGACAAATAAAGAATTGAGAACCGCCGGTATTGCGTCCCCGGTGTGCCATTGACAATACACCACGATCATGTACTTGCTTTTCGCCATTGGTTTCACATTGGATAGAATAACCAGGTCCACCTGCACCAGTTCCATCAGGGCAACCAGCCTGCACCATAAAATTTGGAATCACTCGATGAAAAGTAAGTCCATTATAAAAGCCTTGTCTGATCAGTTTTGTAAAGTTCGCAACTGCAATAGGTGCAGCATCATCGTATAGTTCAAAAGTCATTACTCCTTTTGCAGTATGAATTTTGCCCT
>JBAXXT010000096.1:0-7329 GCA_037127755.1 Bacteroidota bacterium | reverse complement strand
AAAAGACTGTATTAGACACAGCAAATTCTGTACAATCTGTATTAAATAAAAAAGTCTAATTAGATTTTTTTTAACAACAAAAAAGCCATCAACAATGATGGCTTTTTTGATTTGCTCCCCCTGTCTGACTTGAACAGACGACCCTCTGATTAACAGTCAGATGCTCTAACCAACTGAGCTAAGGAGGAATTTTCCGTTATGGATTTCTCTTTAACGGGCAGCAAAAATAGGGAAAAATGTATTTAAACAAAATTTACATCAAAAAATATCCTACCAATTAAGGAATCCGCCCGTTTCAATACCTAAATAAAGTCCATCCTGACGGCTTTCTACGGGATAAGTTTTTAGATAATAGCCTTCTCCACTTGTGTTTCGGCCATTTTCAAGCTTAAACCGGTAGCGATGCAGTGGACAAACAATATTTCCTGTAACATCTATAAATCCATTGGCCATTACCCCTCCTGCATGCGGACATTTATGTGCACAGGCATAAACCTTGCCCTCAAATTCTGATAATGTGACTGTTTTTCCAGCTACCTCTAAAATGGCTAAACGGTTCGTTTGCCAGAGAATAGCTTCTGCGCTTTCAGCAATTTTATGCCAATTGTATTTTTTCTCCGACATGAAGTCTTAATAAAGCATGGTTTTATAAGGGTAGCGAATCTTATACTGGGTTCGAATCCTTTCGAGCATCATTTCCTTCAACTCATCAATATTCATCTTCTCCACTGCAGAAACAAATACACAGTTATGATCAGTAGCAAGATTCCATTTGTCTTTCAAATCCTGGAGCAATTCCTCTTTTACCTGGTCTTCCAGCCAATCATCAAAAGTCCGCTCAATATACATGTCCATTTTATTGAACACCGAAAGAATTGGCTTATCAAAGGCTTTCAGTTCCTGAAGCGTTTTATTTACAACCCCAATCTGTTCTTCATACTGAGGGTGAGATACATCAATCACATGCAATAAAATATCGGCCTCTCGCACTTCATCTAAAGTGCTTTTGAAACTCTCCACCAAGTGGTGAGGAAGTTTTCGAATGAATCCAACGGTGTCGCTCAAAAGAAAGGGCGTATTTTCAAAAACAACTTTTCTGGTAGTGGTATCCAGGGTGGCGAATAATTTATTCTCTGCAAAAACATCGCTCTTACTCAAAAGGGTCATAATAGTGCTCTTTCCCACATTGGTGTATCCTACCAATGCCACACGGATGAATTCACCCCTTTCTTTGCGCTGTGTAAAGGCCTGTTTATCTATATCGCCCAATCGTTTACGTAATAAAGAGATCTTATCCTTTATAATACGACGATCGGTCTCGATTTCGGTTTCTCCTGGTCCTCTTGATCCAATTCCACCCCCCTGACGTTCTAAGTGCGTCCACATGCCTTTTAATCGGGGTAATAAGTATTGATATTGGGCAAGTTCTACCTGAACCTTTGCTTGAGAAGTTCGGGCCCGGGAAGCAAAAATATCCAAGATCAAATCACTTCGATCAATGATCTTAACACCTACTTCTTTTTCTATATTTAGTAATTGCGATCCAGTTAATTCATCATCAAAAATCACCAGGGTAACATTCTTACCCCTGCAGTAGTCCTTAATCTCTTCTAATTTGCCCTTACCTACAAAGGTTTTACTATCCGGGCGAGGTAATCGTTGCGTAAATCTTTTGATGGTGGTAGCACCTGCCGTTTCGGCCAAAAATGCCAATTCATCTAGGTACTCGGTAACTTGTTCTGGTGTTTGTTCCTGCTGAATCAGTCCCACTAAAACGGCTGTCTCTGCTCCGGTATAAGCTTGTTTTTTCTCAATCAACTTGTAAACTGTTTTTGCAAAGGTAACTTTTAAATGGGCTGCTATAAAAAACAAAAGAGGCCCGAGAGCCTCTTTTGTAAATATGTTTTGATAAGATTATAATCCGCTGATAGTCAAGCCGAATGATACCCTGTTCATGACTGGTCCGGTACCATCTTTTAATACGCCTAAGATATAATAAGCCGCATCAAAGCTAAAAATCCCGTAACCAAATCTACCCGTTACTGCCAATGATGTAGAATTGATGAAACGCTTATCTACTTCTTTTTGAATATAGGTAGAACCATAAATAGATGTACCATTCCTATTTACCAGGTTTTTACCTTTCGTATATGATTTTAAAAGGGTACCCACTTTAGCACCTATAGCGTATTTCCAAGACTTTCCTGGATGCTCAGGATCAGAGAAGTACCTTAATTCTACCGGGATTTCTACTGTGGTAGATACCAATTTGAATTTACTAAAATGGTCAACACTATCTACATTCGTAAAAGGTAGTTTACTGGTATTCGACTTCAAGTTTACATAAGTATTCTTGAAAAACATATTGCTAGAACCAAAGCCAATACCTAATCCTACACTATAATGCGGGTTGGTTTTGAAAGGTTTGTCTAGCATGAAATAGAAGTTGAAGTGACGGCTAAAGCCACCAGTGTTAACACTGTCTGGTCTGCCCGACCAGGCGTCCGACCCATATTGAATCATGAAATGATCAGCTGGACGGCTAGACAAGTCTATCTTTGTCCAGTCTTTAGCGGGTTTGGTAGGATTTAAGCTTTGGGCCTGTATCAATAGCGCACCTGTTATTCCTAAAAGCAGTAATAGAGTTTTTTTCATTTGTTTCAGTTAATGACGCGTTTCCGCACTACAAGCCGCAAAAATAGTAGAAATGAGGGCATGGGGAGGTTAAAAATTAGTCAAAAGATATTCATTTTGTAATTTAATTCGTTATGTAGGCGAAAATCGGGGGGTATTTTTATAATTTGCAGCTAACACAAAGTAAAAAGGGGTAGAATGAAGAATGATTTTTTAATTGGGAAGCGTATTCTAATTGCGGAAGATGATTTTGTAAATCAGAAACTGATTTCTCATTCTATACAAAGCACGGGTGCCAGTTTTGATATTGCAGGAAATGGGAATGAAGTGATCAAACTTTTAAACTTGGGTTCATACGACCTGATTTTAATGGATATTAATATGCCTGAAATGGATGGGGTAGAAGCTACAAAATATATTAGAAATGAGATGAAGATCAAAACACCTATTATTTCTATGACAGGGTGGAGCAATAAAAAGGATCTCCTAAAATTCGAAAAAGCAGGAATGAATGGCACTTTGTCTAAGCCTTTTGGACTCGATATCCTTTATAAAACCTTGCATGATAATCTCATTTCACTAAAACTGGTTGAACCCATCATGGAAAACAATTTGGAAGAATTGATTGAAGAAGAGGAAGAAGTAATTGATACTACTCCTCCTACTGTAGATCTTTCTTTATTGAATGAGCTTTCTGAAAGCGATTCTGAATATAAGAAGACCATCATTCATATGTTCCTCGATTCAATGCCTGAGACGATTAAGCAAATGGAGGATGCTTATCATGCAAAAAATTATGATGCCCTTGCTAAAGCGGCGCACTATGCAAAATCCTCTCTCTCTGTAATAAATGTAGAAGATCTGCGGGCATTAGTGGCAAGACTAGAATTGAACTGCAAAAAAATGGAGAATCTCCACGAATTAAAAAGCCTCGTGAAAACGGTAAAAGTGAAATACGATTTAGTAGTTCAGCTCTTAAATGAAGAACTGAAATAAGTTTAAAATCTATACACCCATCCAATACTAAATAAATATTGATTTCCCTTTACACCTGGTAAATATTCCTGATTAAACCAAGCGGTGCTAGCGTTGAAAATATTGTGATAATTGATTTTCTTCTTATAGTCAACTCCAACTTTAAAACTATTCAATAATGCAGTGTTGATCAACCCCACATTGTATTTATCATCAGGTGAAATTCCATAACCTATATTTCCAGCAATATAATCATCGGCACCACCAAAGAAATGTCTTCCGGAAATATTATAGGAGACAGAAACCTGTTTTACGAAATCACTTGGTGTAATATAAGTTCTGGCGCCCAATAACCAACTGCTCACATATTTGCCAATATAACCAGTGTAGATCCAGGTGGGGGTGCCACTAAATTTCAAGTACCGAAATCCCACTTCACCTTCAAAGCTTTTTGGAAGATTAAAATACAAAGAAAATCCAGCACGATATCTTGGGAATATGCCTGAATTGTCGGAGACCCCAAAATTCATATAACTATAAAAAACATTACTGAAACGGGGATAAGCATCTATTTCGAATTGTGTAGCTGAAGTCTGGAATCGATTGGCATAGTTGAATCTTCCAATTACTGATCCAATGCCAGTTGCTCTGCTATAATCAATAGCTAATAAATGCCATGGGTCTGCAAATTGTTTATCGAACACATTGTAATCGTAAGAAATTCCAATCTTATTTTTAATTGATTCATCTTTTATTCTGCTTTCAAGTGCACGAGCAGCTGCATTATTATTATCTTTTTTAAGAATGACTGCGGTAATGGCTGTGGCCCCTGCATAATCTTTTAAAGATGCCAATGCCTTAGCTTTTCTAAGTAATAAATCATTTGACTCGGGATGGTATTTTAATCCGTAATCACATACAATAACTGTTTCTTTATAATGATCATTCCAATACATCAAATCGGCATATGCAATAGACGCATCAGTATAAGAAGGATTGATTGCCAATACCGATTCTAAAATAGTTTTAGCACTATCAAATTCGTTAGTCCAGGTATAAAGACGCCCTAAAAAGATCTTGATATCCGCATAATTAGGGCTTAATTCAAGGGCCTTCTTGCAATAGATCTTTGCCTGGGGATAATTCTTATTATCAAAAGCGGCTGACCTGGCTGCTTGAAACAACCCATCTGAAGTACTGGTGTCTGGCAATGCTTTCGTATCCTGAGCAAAACTAACTGAAGTTAGAAGTGCGAAACAAATGACTAATAAAAGATTGCTGCATTTCTGAAACATGTGATCGGATTTACTACGTTAAAGATACTATTCATAACTATATCATGTATCAATAACAAAGCATATATATGCGGATGCTTAGTTCAACCTATCTTTACAGCAATAGATTAGTAATTAAATAATTAAGCATTTTGAATTTTAGTGAATTTGGACTCGACGATAGATTGATGGAGGGCATTGATGCCATGGGTTATACGACCGCTACACCAGTACAAGAAATGGTGATGCAACCCATTTTAGATGGCAAGGACCTGATTGTAAGTGCACAAACTGGCACTGGGAAAACGGCAGCATTTCTTTTGCCTTTGATGAATAAGCTAATTACCATTCCGCATGATGCGCATCATATTAATGCCATGGTAATTGTGCCAACCCGCGAGCTGGCAGTTCAGATTGCACAAGCTATGGAGGGCATTTCTTATTTTACATCTATCAGCTCCATTGCAGTTTATGGTGGAGGGGATGGCAATTCATTTGCTATCGAGAAAAAAGCATTGAGTGTGGGTTGTGATGTAGTGATTTGTACGCCGGGAAGAATGATTGCGCATTTGAATATGGGTTATGTAAAACTGCAGGGTTTAAAATACCTGATATTGGATGAAGCAGATAGAATGTTGGATATGGGATTTCATGATGATCTGATGAAGATCATTTCTTTCCTTCCTAAACAACGACAAAATTTATTATTTTCTGCTACGATGCCCATGAAGATGCGAGAGATGGCAAGAAAGATTCTTTTAAATCCTGTAGAGATCAATATCGCTATTTCAAAGCCACCAGAGAAAATTGTACAAGAGGCTTTCATAGTGTATGAACCCCAGAAAATTCCATTAGTAAAATATATTTTGCGTTTGAAAGATTTTCAAAGTGTGATTGTGTTTTGTTCAAAAAAGCAAAATGTAAAGCAATTAACACAGGAGTTGAAGCGTGCGAAATTATCTGTAGAAGAAATTCATTCAGATCTGGACCAAACAAAGCGCGAACAAGTATTGCTCGATTTTAGAAATAAAAAATTAAAAGTTTTAGTAGCTACTGATATTTTAAGTAGGGGCATTGATATAGAAGATATTGATCTGGTGATCAATTACGATGTTCCGAATGATGGGGAGGATTATGTGCATCGTATAGGAAGAACAGCTCGAGCTTCTAATGAAGGAACGGCATATACTTTTGTGAGTGAGAAAGAGCAACAAAAATTTGCGGCAATTGAGACTTTATTAGAAAAATCAGTCACTAAGGCTCAAGTGCCCGAACAATTTGGTGAAACGCCAGCGTATAATCCAAGGCCAATGCGAACAGGTGGAAGTGGTGGTGGACAAAGACGTTTTAATGGACCGCCAAGAGGCGGAAAACGACATTAATTTATTTCCAGTTTTATTCATGTGCCCCATTTTGATTCATCAACCTTTAATGGACTTTGTGTTAAAACAATACCCGTTCAAGGGTATAGAAAGGATAGAATACTTCATTAAGTTTACTGCTTCTAATTTAGAAGAAACTTTTTGATTATGAAATACCTGATACCTTATCTCGCCGTTTTAATTTGTATTCTCGCTTGCAATAATAAAAGCAACCAAATTACTACTAACCCGAATCAACCATTCCCATTAAATAAAGGCAATCAATGGGTATATGAAGCCAATATCAAATATCATCAAAGAGAAACAGATTCTCTTATTGAACTGAGAATGGAATGGACGATGGAAGTAGTAGACACCATTCATCATGGAAAATATTTTGCAGCTGTAATTAAAGGATTTCCAACAGATCTGGTCTGGTATAAGGGAAATGCTATGCGGGGCGATTATGTTTTATTACAGGACAGCAATAAAATATACCTCTGTAGTTTTGATCCAATGGATAGTTTGTTGGCCAGGTTGCGAAATCCGAATGATTCGCTAACAGATTTAAGAAACAGTCAAGAAATATTATTTGATTTTCCTTTAACCAAAGCAAAGACATGGGGAAAAGACCCCGAAATGCCAGAACGGGAAGATAGTATGTATGCATGGGTTGTAAAAAAAGGGGCTTCAGATACAACTTTCGCAGAAGTACAATATATGACCAATCCAGACCATAGTATTTTTCAGTTTCAACCCAATATTGGCATCACTGGCTATTATTTTGAGCACCATGGAACTGTAATGGAATTAAAAATGAACCTGATAAGAAAGACTTTGCATTAGTATATTCAAAGATGTAATGTTCTCTATTGCTCGCATTTTATAGAAAGGATGCTAAGAATTGAATTCTTGTTTGGAAAATCTAATGAAATGGCTATTTTTGCCACCCTTCACCCAAGAAAGTGTTCTGTTCAGGTAGTTGAACAGATTTTGAAATAGACGAAGAATTTGAAAACAAGCCGTTTGTTTTCGGGCCTATAGCTCAGTTGGTTAGAGCACCTGACTCATAATCAGGGGGTCCC
>JBAXXT010000095.1:0-7343 GCA_037127755.1 Bacteroidota bacterium | reverse complement strand
ATGCCGGCATTGAAGCTGTAAATGGCGGAGGATGGCATTCTTTGCAATCTAAACTGAGATAATGAAAGGCTGGCAATTTAAGATGGATTGGGCATTGCTGATACGAACGGTATTCGGCATGAGCTTTATCGTTATTGCTTTTAAATTTAACGATTGGATGCCAGGTGCTTTCGGGTCTGTGATCATTATTATTGGAATTATAGCAGCTTTTACCAAAACAGGTTGCGGGTATACTGATCATTGCTAATTTTTAAATGAGTAAATTGCACTCCGAAATCGAATATCATGGCTTCTAAGAATTCTTTCCCTCAGTATCTCATCAGTATTTTCAGTAATAAGTGTCCACGTTGCAGAGAAGGTAGATTGTATAAGCACAGCAATCCTTATAACTTCAAGAATAATATGGAGATGAACAAAGAGTGTCCCTCTTGTGGTCAGCCTACAGAAATTGAAGTTGGTTTTTATTATGGTACTGGGTATGTGAGTTATGCTTTATCAGTTGCATTTTCTGTAGCCACATTTGTAGCATGGAAAGTTTTAATTGGCATGACATTCTCCATCGATGACGATCGGATCTTATACTGGATGGGTACCAATATTGCCTTACTCATTTTTGCGCAACCTATTTTAATGCGACTCTCCAGAACCCTTTGGTTAAGTTGGTTTGTTGCTTATGAAGAAAATTGGGAAGCAAACAGCATAGAAAAGCCTGAGAGAGTTGTAAGTGGGCAGATGAATAACTGGTAAAAATAAAGTGTTGTTAACTCCGACCTTCAAGCTAGGGATTCATAAGATATATAAAATTGTTAACCTCGGCCTTCAAGCTAGGGATTCAAAAAATATACGAAATTGTTAACCCCGCCCTTTAGGGTGGGGCAATAGCAGTATATAGAGTATTGGGCTTTAGCCCTAGCGCTGTGAAACTTTTTTTTAGAAATTATCACTCACCGAGGTGCACACTCAGCATATGGGCTAAAGCCCGGCTCTTTGTGTTCCCATTTGCCCTAGGCTGAAGCCTAGGGTTAACTATACTCTCTATAAATAACTCTTAACCCCGCCCTTTAGGCTGGGGATTCATAAGATATATAAAATTGTTAACCTCGGCCTTCAAGCTAGGGATTCAAAAAATATACGAAATTGTTAACCCCGCCCTTTAGGGTGGGGCAATAGCAGTATATAGAGTATTGGGCTTTAGCCCTGGCGCCGTGAAACTTTTTTTTAGAAATTATCTACTCACCGAGGTGCACACTCAGCGTATGGGCTAAAGCCCGGCGCTTTGTGTTACCATATGCCCTAGGCTGAAGCCTAGGGTTAACATATTCATCTATCTCTTATTTACCTATACAAATAAAATAGGCTGTCTCTTTCGAAACAGCCTATTTGAATGTATTTATTATTTAGTTTAGAAGCTATACTTAATTCCAAACTGTCCCTGCCAACGAGAGTTGATAGGATCTAAAGTGTAGTAGTGACCGTCGATACCAGTTGGTTTCACAAAGTTGAAAGTTGGCTGATATCCAGTTGAAGGAGCACCTGCTGCTTTATTATTTGCATCAGTTGCAAATTTCAAGAAGTTAACAGTTTGGTTGTTGATGTTAGTTACGAAGTTAACATGTCCCCAGCTGTTGTTCAACAAATTCAACACGTTAAATACATCCAAAGAAATCTGGATTGCATGTCTGCTGTTCGATTTGCTCAACTTGAATTCGTGCATAATTTTCATATCCAACTGATGAGTCCAAGGAGTACGTAAGCCATTTCTTTCTGCATACATTCCTTTTCTTGTGCTTAAATATTTATCGCCATTGATCAAAGCAAACATATCTGTTGCTTGTTGAGCAGCGGTGTAAACAACACCATTTAAAGTATAATCAGCTAAACGAATATCGCTTGCATCTTTAGGAATATAAGGCAAAGGAGCATTAGAACCATTACCAAATGGAGCTGACTGATAAATTAAGCTATAAGGATTTCCAGACTGACCAGAATAAACAAATGATAATGATGTAGCATTTGCTTTGTTCCACATCAATGTTGATCCAAACAAACCAACGATACGGTTACGTAAATCAAAGTTTGAGTAAGAAAGATCTGGAGTACTTGGTGTAATTGAAGGGTTAACTTCATAGTTACTTTGGAATGAGTTACGGATACCGTTACTCAAGTCAACTGAATAACCATAGGTGTAAGCTACCATCCAGTTAAAGTTTAGATTATGTAAACCTAATTTTAAGTTATTGGTAGTTTTAGATAATTGTGCAGTAAAGTTATAACGATACCCTTTGGTTGTATTCGTTAACATGAATACGTTAGAATAAGCAGCATTGTATTTACCACCAACATAAACTGGAGTAGTAATTTGTGGTGTATTTGAGAAATAGGCAACAGAGTCTTTTAAGTTAATCTGCTGAAACTTCACATCATATAAAGTTTGTGTATACAATCCATCAAGAGTTAATTTATATCCATTTCCGAATTTCAAATCAACTGCGATATCTGTTCTTAATACACGTGGTAATTTAAAACCATTATCAATGATATCTACTTCTCTAGTTGAACTTCTAGAAGCTCCACCATATTTAGTTACTGTATCTTTTAAACCCTGAGGATCTAAAGCTAAAGGAACTTTAGTGGCTGCACTGATACCATTCCAATCAATATTTCCATAAGTAGTACCATTTAAAGTATAAGCATAGCCCATCCAAGCAAATGGCATTCTACCAACGAAGATTCCTGTCCCGCCTCTAAATACTACACTCTGATCTCCATTAACATCATAGTTAAATCCAATTCTTGGAGAAAGCGTTGCTTTACCCAACCACTGATTGTTTAACTGATTAAATGGAGTAGCTGAATATGTAGGATTTTTAGAAACATAACCTACTGAATTAGTTGAATTCAAAGAAGGATCCAATGCTGGCTGAGGATTCACACTAGAGTAATCAATTCTTAAACCTGAAGTTAATTTGAACTGAGGAGTGATAGCAATTTCATCTTGAGCATAAGCACTCAACAAAGCCACTTTGAATGGACTTGGAGGATTATTATAAATGGTATTACGATCATTCGGATATTTTGGATCAGTAGTAAATGCACCACGGATACGGCTAGGATTATCAGCAAGGAAACTATTAACACCGCGAGAATATTCCCAACGACCGTTCCATGAATTGATAAATCCATAAGTTAAATTATAGAACTCATTGTGTGTACCTAAAGTAATTTTATGGATTCCTTTTGTAATAGTAACATTATCGCTCAATTCAAAAGTTTGTTGCTTCATATTATAAATAGAAGCTTCTCTCCAGGTACCTAACCACATTCTACCGTTATCAATATCCATGAATGGAGAAAGTGTACCAGGGAAATCCCTGTACTCGTGTACATTGATATAACTCACATTGAACTGATTATTTACATTGTTGCTAATCTTAGTTTTTAGTTCCGCAACTAAGTTGATGTTTTTGGTATACTGTGTAAAGTCGGCTGAACCAAATTGGAAGTTCGTTGAAGAACGCTCCAAGTTATTTCCCCAACCATTAGTATATAATGCACGAATCATCAATGAATTTTTTGAATTCAAATTGAAATCAAAACGAGCAAAGATTTTATCACTGTTAGTATTAATTTTATAAGCACCTACATAACTTCCTGGATCGTAACCCGACGCTTTTAATTTATTAGCAACTGCATCAGCTTCTGACAATTTAACTGCAGCACCTGGATCGCCAATATTATAGAAAGTAGGTTCCTGACGACGAGTTTGCTCAACGTTAATAATATAGAAAGCTTTGTTCTTTACAAATGCACCGCTTGCAGTTGCACCATATTGTGATTCATAGAAATCAGAACCAATTTTTGTTTTCAAACCATCCACACTTTTACCCATCAAACTCTGGTTCTTACCGAAGTAATATACAGAACCATGGGTTTCGTTAGTACCACTCTTAGTAACAGCATTAACGCTACCACCTGTGAAATTTCCCAACTTCACATCGAATGGAGCCAATTGAACTTGTACTTCCTGAATTACATCAATACTATATGGAGTAGTTCTGGTACCAGAACCTGCAGCACCAGATTGTCCGCCACCACTCACACCACCTGCTGAGTTACTAAATCCAATCGCATCATTATTGATAGCACCATCAACAGTTAAGTTATTATAACGGAAGTTAGAACCACCAAAACTATTGTTGTTTGATTGAGGAGTTAAACGTGTAAAATCTGCTAAGCTTCTACCCAAAGAAGGTAAAGTTGTTAACTGACGACCGCCTACAGTTGTTGAACCAGCAATTGTTTTTCTGCTCGTTGCACTTACAGTTACTTCTTTTAATTCTGTAGAAGTTGAAATAAGTGTTACACTTACTTCCGGATTATTTCCTAAACCAAGGTTTACATCGGTATACACTTGATCCTTGAATCCAAGGTTTGAAATTTTTACAGTATATGGTCCACCCACTTTAAGGTTAACCAAAGTAAAAATACCTTTATTATTTGTTTGTGTAGTTGTAACAAACCCAGTTGGCTCGTGTTTAACTGTAACAATTGCACCGTTAATAAATGCACCTTTGGCATCAATAACGTGTCCACTCAAATTGGCAACTGTTTCCTGAGAAAAAGAAGGAACAGCAATCAAAGCCAGAGCTAGAAATTGTACTAATACAATCAGCTTCTTTAACATATATTTTGTTTTTAATTCGCTGCAAAGGTGTTAATGCAGTGTTACCGAATTGTTAAGCCAGTGTTACGCCAATATTAAATGTTAAGAAATTGTTGCTTTAATGTTACCACATTATTTGCAATTAATTGATTATCAATGCCTCTACTTATGACGAATAATTAATAGTGGTATCAATTAATTCAAAATTCATACAGAATTATGTGCGTCCTTTGCTCTTTTTAGTGGTAAAAACTCAAGATGAAACTTAATATTTTCTTTATTTTCTCTCTGCTTTTTGTAACAAATATTCATTCTCAAATAAGCAATAAATCGACAGCCAATTTAAAAATCTCTGCAAAAATTTTTGAAGACGTTTCACATCTACCAATAGAATATGCAACTATTAGTTTGATAAATGATAGTTCACATAAAACGATTAATGGAAGTATTAGTAATAAAAGAGGGCTTTTCGAAATTCAAAATATCACTCCAGGTATCTATCGTTTACTCATTCAATTTATGGGTTATGAAGATTTTTCACAGAAAATTGAAATAGCTGCCAGTTTAACATTACCTGATATCCTGCTTAAAAAAAAATCGGTTGAATTAAATAATGTAACCGTTAAAAGTACAAGACAAATTATAGAGAATAGGTTAGATAAAATAGTCTACAACCTCGACAAGGATATTACTTCCCAAGGTGGTATCGCTACTGATGCACTGAAAAAAATTCCTGGCGTTACCGTAGATATCGATGGCAATGTGGAACTATTGGGCAATCCGAGTGTCAAATTTTTGATTGATGGTAAACCTTCTGCCATTTTTGGAAATAGCATTGCAGATGCATTACAATCGATTCCCAATAGTCAGATTCAAAGTATTGAGGTAATTACTAGTCCCTCTGCAAAATATGATGCATCTGGAATTGGTGGAATCATCAATATCATTTTAAAGAAAAGTAAAATTGAAGGATTCAATGGTAATATCAATCTCGCGGCTGGAACAAGATTAGAAAATGGAAGTTTAAATATCGCGTATAAAAAAGGAGCGGTTGCTTTAAATGCATATTTCAGTGGCAACGCACAATTAACTTCCACCACACCAAATGGTTCTGACAGGATTACAACTCCCCTAACCAATCGTTTTATTCAAGATAATATTTCAGATTTTTATCGCAACGGATACAAATCTGGATTAGGTATGGAATGGACCTTATCCAAATCTGAAACCTTAAGTGCTTCTATTGGCTTTAGTCATTTTGGCACTAACAATTCAGGCATATCACATCAACAATCTTTATCCTATGATAATTCGGGAATATTATTGAGTCATATATATAGTGATAGAATTTCCGGATCGAAGTTTAATGTTTTGGATTTTGAGAATAGTGCTGTTTACAGAAAAAAGTTTAAAAAAGAAGGTCGTGAATTGGAGTTGGCTTATAATGCTACTTATGGCAACAACACCAGTTCTTATCATCAGGAACAATTTCATCCAGGTACCAGCAATGCTTACTCTGGATCAAATAGTGAGAACCCTGGTAAAGAAAATGAAATAAATTTTGAACTCAATTATACAGAACCCATTTCAGAAAAAATAGTTATTGAAACAGGTTTAAGAACAACATTAATAGATATTATTAGCGCAGCTGATGTGTATACATTAAATGGTAGTACGGGAACTTATGCAAAAGACATGCAACAATCTTATAGCTCTGATTTTAAAAGAACCATTTATGCAGGATACTTTTCACTGGATTTTCCATTGGCAAATTATTTTGATGTAAAAGCTGGTGCCCGTTATGAGTACACAAAAAATACTGCTTATTATTCGAACTCCTCCAATGTGCACATACCAGACTATCGGCACTTTATACCTTCATTGATCATTGCTCATAATTTTCCAAATCAGCAGAGTTTAAAATTTGCTTATTCCTATCGCATAGAAAGACCTGAGTTTAGAGACCTGAATCCATTTATGAATTTGGCTGATCCTCATAATATCAGCACCGGCAATCCAAACTTGGAGCCAGAGGTTGGAAACAAGTTTGAGTTGAGTTATAATAAGAGTTTTGAAGCTGGTGGAAATATCAGCATCACTGCTTTTTATCAAAGAAATAGTCCTGATATCAAACCCTATATCACATACTATCCTACTTATAAAATTGGAGATAGTATTTATACAGATGTTACTGTTACAACAAGAGCTACTATTGCCGCAGAGGTTCGTGCCGGGGTAAATATCGCGGGTTCCATTCCATTTGGAAAAAAAGTTACCCTTCGTCCAAATCTTCAGATTTATAATCGTCACTTAAATAATCCAAATACCACTCCTGCCATTACCAATGCATTTGGTTTAAGAGGGAGTGCCAATTTAAGTTATCTTATATCTAAAAACTTAGCTGCTGAATTTTTTGGCAACTACAATTTGGGAATGCGCTGGCAGGGAAAACAAGCTGATGTATATAGTTACACATTTGCATTACGTAAACAATTTTCTACAAAAGCCAGTCTGGGCTTGATCGCTGTAAATCCATTTAATAAATATGTGAAGCAGTATAGTCAGCAGAAAACACCCGACTTTTATTCTGATATCTATCGCTTTACCCCCTATCGATCTTTTGGCGTAACCTTTACTTATAAATTTGGAAAACTAAAATTCAAACCCAAAGAAAAAGAGG
>JBAXXT010000094.1:0-7487 GCA_037127755.1 Bacteroidota bacterium | reverse complement strand
AAATTATACAAAATATAAGGGCATTCATTAATGCCAATACCAGCATGTTTCCAAACCTGCCAATTGAATACCTCTTTTGCATCTACATTAATTACCAAGACATGATTGGCATCGGGCTTATTATTACATATTAATTCAGAAATGCTATTTAAATCATTCCCACTGATGTTTAAATAATTAATACCAGTATTTAAAGTACACTTTACACGAGTAGGATATTTATTTGCAATAACAGGAATATCATTCTGGTCAGTAAGCAACACATTATTTGACTTTGAACCCAATGTTTTAGAAGAATTCCTCATCGTCTCCATCGCTTTCCCAAAATCGATCAGATCTTTATCTTCTACTTCTTTCTTAGAGTCGCTTGTATTTAAAAACTTTGACTTGTTTAGTAATTGTATTCTGGGAGAACTATTATAATCACCATTACAAATTTGCATATTGTTATACGCCCCTTTGTCGTCAGTAAGCCAAACCTTAGAATTCTCCAGGTTGCCGATTTTCACATATCCATTATTGATCTGAAATGCATTTCCAGCTTTATAATTTACTTTCCCAGTTACCAATAAACTGATCAATGAATTGTTTACATAAAAACTACCAGCCGATTTAACAGCTACTTGATAATTACCATTAATCGTGAGGTCTTCCCCAATGGCAATAGCCCCTTCTGATTTTAGAGCGGTTAGACTAGCGCTTTTTTCTACAAATACCTGAAATCCTTTAGCAGGATCAGTTGGACATTGAGCAGATGAAAATTGGGTAATAGAAATCAGTATGATAACTAAAAAGAAAGCGTAAATCTTCTTGCACATAAATGCGTTTTTATAGGGGTTCAGATAGCTTTATTTAGAAGCGTATCTTTTTTAGGTGTACGGTGCTCCTATAACGCAAAAATCGCCTGATTATTATCTGTGGTTGACGATTTTGTGATATTTCTTGTTTATATTTCAGATCCCATCAATTGCAGATTTCTGGAACCTATTTGTAACGGGGTGAGATCAAATTTGAAACGTAACAATCACTTCTGTACCATTACCAGGGCTTGAATTAATTTTCATTTCCCCATTAAATAGAGAGGCCCGGGTTTGAATATTAATAAGTCCAACGCCATGTGTAGTTATCGCTTTATCAAAACCCCGTCCATCGTCTTTAATAGAAAGAATCACTTTATCAGCTTCCTGAAATAATCTAATCAGAATGTGTTTTGCCCTGGCGTGTTTTAAAATATTATTGAACTGTTCTTGTATAATTCTATAGATAGTAAGTTTTAAATCGTTTGAGATTTCACTTTCTTTAAAATCGTACAGGTCTTTTTGAATATCAAAAACAGTTGTCTTTTTGGCAATAGATATGATATGGTCTAAAGCATCTCCTAACTCCAATTCATTTAGAGAAGGCGGAATAAGATTATGAGAAAGTGTTCGTATTTCTTGGATAGCTTCTGTTATTAATTTTTCAATGTCTCTATATAGTTCAGACTCTACTTTTAACTCTTTCTTCAGTAAACCAAGATACATGAGAGATCCTGCTAAAATTTGATTCACATTATCATGTAATTCCAAACCTATTTCTCGCCTTTCCCTTTCCTGAGCAACTATAACTGCCTCAGCAATTTCACGGGTTTTCCTTCTACGTTCATCTGCTAACTTTTGCTCTAACAAAACATTTTCGGTTACATCCGTACCAATGGTCAACACCGCATCAACACCATTGTAATTGATTTTATGCAAAGCCAAGTCTGTAAAAATAACTTGCCCATTCTTGCTAATACTTTTTACAACTTTTTTATGAATACTAGCGATATTGGTTGTCAAATTTGTAACCAACAGATCTATTTCCTGTTGGTCATCTATTTCATAGATATCCCAAATTTGCAAATTAAGAAATGCTTCTTTTGAATACCCCAATATTTGGGCTGCAGTTTCATTTACATCTAAAATGATATAATTAACCGGATTAAATATAAAGATGAAATCGGGGTTATTGTCGAAGAGATATCTATATTTTGATTCCGAAATACGAAGCGTTGTACTAATCTTATTTCGTTCAATACTATACCCAATGCTCTTTCTAAGTACCATTGGATTCACATCATCTTTTAGCAAATAATCTTGCACTCCAAGTTTTAAACTATCCATTGCAAATTGCAAATCTCCAAAACCGGTTAACACAATAACAGGAATACCATTTGCAAGTTTTACAATATCTACAATACTATCAGTGCCATTACTATCTGGTAAAGACAAATCCAAAAGTATAATATCAAAACTTTCATTTTTTAAACTCTGTGTTGCCTCATGAAGAAGGGTATTGTGCTTAATCTCAACATTTGGCAATATTTCATGAAGATATTCATGTACCAAAAAATAGTCGCCTTCATTGTCTTCAATAACAAGTATTCTCATAAATTAAAATTTATAGAATTCATTCTACCCTTGCTTAAATGTAATATAAAAAATTGTTCCCTCATTTACCTTTGATTTTACTGAAATTTTACCACCCAAAGCTGTTACCTGAGAATGAATTAAGTATAACCCGATCCCTTTGCTATCAGAACGATCGTGAAAACGCTGATACAAACCAAATATTCTATCCTTAACTCTTTCCATATCCATACCTATCCCATTATCAGAAAATTCTAAAATAGTAAACTCGCCTTCTAATCTAGACTTTATTGAAATTTCAAGCTTTCTATCAGCTGATGCAAATTTGATTGAGTTACTCATTAAATTCAACAAAATACTTTCCATATAATTCGAGTCGAATAAAACAGAGGGCGCTTCAGAAAAATCTACTTTAATGTTTATATCCGCACTACTGATCAGTGCTTCTAAGACATGTATATTCTTTAATACTACTGTTTGAAAGTCTATTTTGCTAAGTGCAATAAATCTATTTTCCCTTATAAATAAAACTTTAATTAAATCATTTAAAGTATCATTTAATTGAAAAGTGGAGCTTTTAAAAGCAATTAATAACTCCTTAGTTGATTCATCTTTTATTTTATTAATATCCAATAAATCAACAATTGAAAGTAAATTTGTTAATGGAGCACGCAAATTATGAGTTGTTATAAAGCCAAATTGCTTTAAGTCGGCATTCGACTGTATTAGCTCTTCAATCAAGGAATGACGTTGTTCTTCTTCCAGTTTACGTAAAGTAATATCTCTATAATTTAAAACGATTGCCCCTACAGAAGGTTCATTTAGTAAGTTATAAATAGTTGACTCAATCCAGCGATACTCAGTTTCAGTAACTTTATATTTCACTTCAATACTTCGGATATCAGCAGATTGCTTTGAAACTTCATAGAATGCTTTAAGGGCGTTTTCACGGTGTTCAAGATGTATTGAATCAATTTTGAAATATCCATTTTCATCAACCAGAGATAAATTAATTTTTAATTTTCCATGTGGACTTAGCTCGCGTATTTTTCCATCTAAATCTATTAACGCATAACCATCTGTGCTATTTTCAACAATTGCCCTAAATCTTTTCTCATTAGAAAGAAACAGTTGTTGAATCTTATTTCTTTCAATGCTATAGCTAATACTTTTGAAGAGAATGTTTGGGGTTACTTCGTCTTTAATAAGATAATCTTGCACCCCTAATTGCATGGTATCTACTGCAAAGTTTTTATCCGCATAGCCTGTTAAAACAACTAATGGAGCACCTTTCACCAATTCAAGGATCTCTTTAATAGATTCTATCCCATTACTATCGGGCAAAGTAAGATCCAATAAAATAATATCAAATTTAGTCTCTTTTAATTTTTCTATTGCTTCAGCCAACTTCCAGCAATGCTGTATTTCTACATTTTGATATACCTCTTTTAGGTATTCATTTACCAAAAAGAAATCGCCTTCGTTATCTTCAACCAATAATATTTTTAGTGGATGATCCATTGTTATTACTTAGGAATAGTGAAATAAAATTTACTCCCTTTACCAATTACAGATTCTAACCATATTTTGCCATTAAACCTTTCTACAATTTTTTTACATATAGCTAACCCAATTCCAGTGCCACTATATTCATTTTTATTATGCAATCTTTGAAAGATTACAAATATTTTTTCGAAAAACTTCGATTCAATTCCAATGCCATTATCTTCTACCACAAAGGTCCATTCTAGTAACCCTTCCATTGCACTTACTATAATAACTGGATCTCTTTCCTCGCTTCTATATTTTAAAGCATTACTTATTAAGTTTTGCAAAAGCTGCATCATGGGAGTTTTATCTGCATTTACAATAGGTAAATTTTCTGCCAAAATTTTACCGTTGCAGGACTGTAATTTCATTTTAAACAGTTCTTGCAATTCCTCTAGAATTTCATTGGTGTCTATGGATATAAGTGCAATTGAAGAACTAGTTATTCTTGAAAATTGAAGCAAATCATTTATCAGTCTTTTCATTCGATTAGAACCATCAACAGCAAGGTTGATATACTTATTTGCGGTTTCATCCAACTGAGGTTCATATTTTTTTTGAAGCAACTGAAGAAAACTAGAAACCATTCTTAATGGTTCTTGTAAATCATGAGAAGCAACATATGCAAACCTTTCTAGTTCAACATTTGAATTTGCTAATTCTTCTGCTCTAATTTTTAATTTATCATTTAATTCTTTAAGCAATATTTCTGATTCCTTCTGCAGGGTAATATCTCTTGTAGCACCAATCATTCTGATTGCTTTCTTTTGCTCATTTCTGGTTATGAAACCCTTTTCATAAACATACGCATAGGTATCATCAGGCTTTCTAAATCTAAAGGAGGATGTCCATTGAAACTTATTAGGGTCATCAAGTAATTTTTTCATCCTTGCACTTTCAACAACTAAATCTTCAGGATGAATTCTTGACTGCCAGAAATTATTGTTTTCTGTATTAGAATCATGAACTGTATCGATAAGATTCAGTAATCCATCTCCAGTTCTATATACTTCGCCAGTAATAATATTCCAATCCCAAATAATATCATTCGTTGCCTTACCTACAAGATCATACCGTTCGTTTACATCCAGTATTTCCTGTTCGTGTTTTTTTCGCTCATTAATAGATCTGAAAAAAATAGAAATACCGTCATTGGTTGGATAGAAACTTTCTTCAAACCAATTGGAAGAATCTTTCGACTGGATCTCAAAATGTATGGGCTCTTTATCAACAAGCGCTTTTTGAAAGTTTTGGTAGAACAATCCCTCTTTTAAATATGGATATGTTTCGAATAAATTATGACCTATTAATTCATTAGGTTTTATCTTTAACTGAATTTGTGCAGGTTTATTAATATATGTAAAGTTAAAATCGTTGTCTAAGGCATAGAAACAATCAGAAATACTTTCGAGAATATTTTCCCTTTCTAATTCCATTTGTTTTTTATCCGTAATATCTTTTGCCACTGCAAATAATACTGCTTCTTCAGTGATAGGTACAGCAGTCCATGACAACCATTTTACTTTGCCTGATTTAGTGATTACCTTGTTTTCATGATTCACCAAACTTTGGCCCTGTAAAAACCTTTCCCATTCTCCCAAGAAATTTTCATCTTCATTTGAATTAAAAAAACTTGCAATGTCACTCCTTAATATTTCTTTATCTGTGAAACCAAGTAAGTTGGAAACAGCCTGATTAATTTTTTTAAAATGCCCATCAAAGCCAATGATACATAATAGATCCGGGGATAAATTGAAAAAACGATTTAACTCATCTTCAGTCCTGGATTTTTGTATATTTGATCCGATTTGTTTACTTATCTTATTTAATAAATCTGATGATATTTGTTCAAAAGTAAAAGGCTTATTGTTAAAAAAATTAAGCATCGCGATAACCTGATCATTATAAAAAATAGGGATTAACAACACACTGCTCAGTCCTGCTCTTTCTGCATTTTCTTTACAAAGAAATTCAGATGCATTGATATCATCGAAATACAATATTCTTTCTTCTTCCCATGCTTTTCCCATTACTCCTATTCCACGAACTGAAAATTCCATAGGTTGAATAGTTCTAAACAATGAAGCCCTCTCGGTTCTAGACCAATTAGCCTTATATAACATTTTTGAGTTATCTATATTAACTAACCAGGCTTCCGCATAAGCATACCCAAAATATTGACAAATTTTTTCAATCGCAATACTTAAAGACAATTCCAAAAATTCATTGCTATTAATAGTTTGTATCAGGTCGTAAAAAAATTCTTTTTCTAATAGCTCTTTTTTGTACTGAGTAATATCTCTTTGAATGGAGATCCAATGTGTAAACACTCCTGTTTCATTTAAAAGAGGAATCATTGATAAGTTTACCCAATATGTTTCACCATTTTTTTTATAATTAACTACTTCAATTACGCAAGACTCCTTTTTTAGTAACGCAATTTTTAAACGCTCCAATTCCGTTTTGTCTGTTAGCTCTCCTTGAAATAATCTAGGTGTTTTCCCAATTACTTCCTCGCTTGTATAGCCTGTTAATTTTGTAAAAGCATCATTTACATAAGTTATTCTTGGACCTGGCGATGAAATCGATTCTGCTTCAGTAATTAAAACTACATCTGTACTATTAGTAATCACTGATTTAAATAGTCTTAATTGGAGTTCTTCTGTTTTTTGAACAGTAATATCTTGCATTGCACCAATCATTCTCACACCCTTACCTTTCTTATCGCGGATTATGATTCCCTTATTTCTAACAAAAGCAAATTCTCCATTGTTTTTTTTAAATCTATACTCCTCTGCCCAGGTACCCCCATTTCCTTTAACTAAAGTATGGATACTTTTTAAAACTCTTGAACGATCTTCATGATGTATATGTTCATACCAAACCACAAAATCGCCTTTATGTCCTTTTGTTTCATGCCCAAAAAGTCTTGCAAATCCTTCACCCCAATAGAGTTCATCATTTTCTAAATTCAAATCCCAAATGGCATCATAGGTTGCTTTGGTAACATACTCATATCTTTCATGACTATCCTGTAACTCTTTTATTGCTAGCCTGATTTCTGTGATGTCATATTGTACAGACATACCAGCAATAATAATTCCATTTAGATCTCGAATGGGCATCGCAGAACAAATGACATAAATTTCTCCTTCTGAAGAATTTTTGAACATAAATTCTTGATTCGAAATAGTGTGGCCCTGCAAAGCTTTTTTTAACGGATTTTCGTCCATTAAAAGCGGTGACTTATTTATGGGGTCATAAAATTGATATAGGGTTTGCCAATCTGATACTAAAGATTGATTGTCGGTTGCGCCGATCATTTTACTCAAACTATCATTACAAATAATTAATTCACCTAGTTGATTTACCAGGGCTACGCCTTCGTTCATTGAATGAATCATAGTATTCAGGAGCAATCCTTTTTCACGATTTTCGTTCTCTATTTTTTTTCTTTCCGTAATATTTTTTGCGAAAACCGAGACCCCTAATTGAACCCCATTTTCATTTATAATAGGATTGATGGATACATCATAATAAGTATCACTC
>JBAXXT010000093.1:0-7513 GCA_037127755.1 Bacteroidota bacterium | reverse complement strand
CGGCCCACACCACATTTAATCAATAAGACCCAAGCACTGCTTCGGTCTTATTGTTTTTGGGCTCGTAAACGAGTGCGGTTTCTATTTCTTTTCCCAAAATCCGTTAGTATTTCTGCGAGTTGTATTTATGAGAAATTATATTAGAAGACTTTTTTCTTAAAACTACAAAATACAAAACTCTGTATTGTATTAAATGGAGTTAGATGTTCTTCATTGATACATTTAATTCTATTAAATGATAACTCAAATTTCGATGACATTGATGTTTCAGAATATCGTTTTATTTCAAGCCCGCTGCATTTTTCTGGTCCATTTTCTGAAAATGTCCCCAATATCAAATATCCATTAGGATTAATACTTTGCTCTGCAATTCGAACATAAGTATCTATTTTATCCTCAGAGGTCAAGAAATGAAATGCTGCTCTATCATGCCAGAAATCAAACTTTACTGTAGGTTGGAAATCAATAATGTCAGATACAATCCAATTAACAAGTTTAGCATTGGAGCCTAATCTCTTTTTTGCTCTTTCTAATGCTTTTTCAGAAATGTCTAATACATATATATTCTTGTAACCTTTCTCCAAACAAATATCAACTAAATGACTATCGCCTCCACCAATATCTATAATATTAGCATCTAAAGGGAGCTTGAATAATTCTAAAAATTCTACTGATGTTTTTGGGTAAGGTTGAAACCAACTTACTTCATTTTCTAATTTGGTCTCAAAAACATTTTCCCAATGATCCTTAATTGTTGACATTTTATTCCATTATGATTAAATGCTTATTTAAAGGTATTCATATATTCCAATTTCACTAACAACAGTTCTTATTTTCCTGAATTGGTGGACAAGGAACTGTACCATAACTACAATAAACACAACAATCACCTTGCTTTGGTTTCAACATTGTTTTGCAACTTTCACATTCATAAAAATATTGACAAGCATCTGTTGGCATTGTTTCTTCTTTTTGGTGACCACAATGCGGACAAGTAATGGTTGAAATCAAAACAACTTCGTTAGTATTCATAAATTTTTCTAATTAAAAACAAGCGTGTAAAAAAAATGAGTGAATGATATAATTTGATTCTACGGATTATTAAAGCAAATTCTGTCATTCACCCAATACAGTTCTCTATCCCGCAAAGCAATATGCACAACCATGTTCCTGTGCCCTGCCAACCGCCCAGACACCAGCTGGCACAGGTTGTATACCTGGTAACAGGCCCTGCATCCAGTCTTTTTTCACTTCTTCCGGGTTTAGTTTCATCATTCCTGCTACTGTAGCGGAAAATACTGCAATCGCCATTTCACAGATACAAAACATTACACCATCGGCCTGCAGTTCATTGATACCAATCTGTACTTCTCCAATGCCGGGCACTTTAAAATCGCCGGGGGCGGGTTTCCAGAATGGATTGCGTGTTGCAGGTGCTTTTGTTTTGGGGTCTTTGGCATTGAACAGTTCTCCAAATTTGTATTTTTCCCAAAGCCTATCTTCAAAAGCATATCCAATAGCTGCATGCCTCAATACTACAACTACTCCGCAATCTTTTGCTGGTGTACCTGTGCTCTGATTAGTTAATAAGAAAACTTTTGGCCACGCGAATGGATAAATCTCATGTGGCTGTGTAGCATCATACACGATACGGTGCTTTCCCTTTACCTGGTTGAACCATTGATCGGCATCAGAAACATCATAAGTCAGATGTTCACGGGTAAAGGGTTCTGCGGCCTGCAATTTGCTTAACGGGAGTATTAACCCTGATAATCCAAAAGCAGCGGCAGCTTTTGTAATGGCGCCCAAAAAACCACGGCGGTGGGTAACTGGTAGTAGGCGATTTGTGCTCATAGTCTGTACAATTTTTAATGAAAAAATAAAAATGGACTGTACAAAATATTAAATGGGTATGAAAAATGCAATAGCCTGACAAAATTCTTCCTTTCCGATTGAACAAATCTGTATCAATACCTGGATGGCAAAGTGAAGATAGTTGCATCATCCTTTGTTTTTCCGGCAGCGGTTTCCTTGTCTTTTAATAGTCGCTCTGTTTCCAGTAATGAATAAGTGTTCCCTTCAATTTGAGATGACTTCCAGCTTAAATCTATGGTAAGACGTTCCAATTCGGCAGTTGTAAAAACTGATAAAATACTTTTCGTAGATTATTGTGGGTTCATTAGATATAACTTATACAAGTAAATGATAAGTATATAGTCAGTCCATAAGCTGTCAATAAATTGATCTATGTCAGTTTATACGCTTACTAAAAAGAGAACAAACAATACAAATCCAAATAATCTTTTGAGTGTGGTGGGACTAAACTCAAAATATCTTACATTGTTATTACAACGTGTTGCCTGCTAATGTTTTGCAAGGGTGTAATATATTTAAGGCAACGTAGCTTCGGTAAACCCATTTTTACTTTGCGTAAAACTGTTGCCATATGAAAACTGCGATTGCCATTGCAGCCCACCCCGATGACATAGAATTTATGATGGCGGGTACTTTGCTGTTACTGAAAAACGCAGGATACCAGATTCATTATCTAAACCTTAGCCGCGGTAATTGTGGAAGCATAGATTATAGCCCTGTAGAAACCAGTAAAATTCGACTGGCCGAAGCAAAAAAAGCCGCTGCCATTTTAGGCGCTAGTTTTCATCCGCCGTTTTGTAAGGACTTAGAAATCATCTATGATGTAAAAACACTGAGGCGCCTTGCCGCAGTTATCCGGGAAGTAAAACCATCCATCGTACTTACCCATTCGCCCGAAGATTATATGGAAGATCATACCAACACCTGCAGACTGGCAGTTACCGCAGCTTTTACCCGTGGCATGCCTAATTTCAATACGGTTCCTCCAATGTACACAGGGGATTATAACTGCACTATTTATCATGCACTACCACATACTTTAAAAAACAATTTGCGACGCACCATCATACCAGGGGCATTTGTAAATACTGCTTCCGTTCAGCCAACTAAAATGGAAGCACTTAAGGCTCATAAAAGTCAGCAAAACTGGCTGGATGTTAGTCAGAAAATGAATTCATATCTGCAGACGATGGAAGATGCTTCTTTGAAAGTTGGTGCTATGTCAAAACAGTTTACCCATGCAGAAGGTTGGCGCAGGCATTTGCATGCGGGCTTTTGTGCATCAGATGATGATCCGCTAAAAGAACTGGGAAAAGATTACTTAATCAATCAAGCTTATGAAAAGGAGCTTGAATAATACTGCTATATGATGCACAAAAAAATTATGTCAATATTTTAAATATTTTTTATGGCCCGAAAACTAAGTTCTATTGCCCCCGCCTGGTGGGATTATACAACACTGGACACAGAAATAATTGAGGACGTAGCGAAGCTTACAGCAGAAGATCTGTTGCAGCTTTCAAGGCCAGGATTTAAAGTGGTTATTTACGATACACTCGAAGAATTTTATCTTGCTGAAGCACTGGAATATGTCTCGGCATGGCAACAATCTACCGCTGCTAATCCTGTAGGTATTTGTGGCCCGATTGGACCAACTGAGCAACTGCCATTGGTGGCACGTATTATCAATGATTTAGGCATTTCAGTTAAAACCGGTCATTTCTGGGGGATGGACGAATGGTTTATTGATGGTAAAGAAGCTTCCAGCAATCATCCTTTATCATTCGAAAAAGCCGACCGGGAACTTTGCTTTAGCAAGATTAGAAAAGAGCTGGTGATGCCTGATGAAAACCTGCATTTTCCAAAAGCTGATACAGATGCCTATCGTAAAAGCTGGGAGGGCGTTCGATGTGCTGTAATGCAGGGTGGACAGGGTGATATAAAACACTGGGCTTTTAATGATCCCCCAAAACGAGAAGGTTTATATACCAACTATCCGCCGCCGCCAGAACTGTATCGGAAACTTACTACCCGCGTTACTGATCTTCACCCTATAACTATTGCACAGAATGCACGTACATCAGGTGGTGGTAATATTACGCTAGTGCCCACACAGGCCATCACTGTTGGTCCGGTGGAAACATGGCAGGCAGAAAAAGTTTCTATCTGGCACGCAGGTATGCACGATAATTCTTTCGGCCAAAGACTTACAGCGTTTATGATTTCAAAAAAAATAATGGATACATCGGTGCCCATGAGTTTACTGGCAGATCATCCAAATGTGCAGTTTAATTATTATCGCCCAGGTATTGGTACCTGTGATGTGGTGATGCATTAAAATATGAAAGACATATTTCTTTTTCCATATAAAAAAATAGCGATGAGAAAAATAACGATTGCAGCTTTAATACTTTTTGTATCCATAAAAATCTGGGGCCAATCTGCTGGCACCTTGTCAATCATTCCCTTACCAGTGAGCATTCAAACTACTGCAGGGAGTTTTATACTTAATAAAAACGCATCTATTGTTTGTGCATCCAACGATGCCGCTACCCTCCGTGTAGCTGGTTTTCTTTCCAAAAAAATAGCATTGTCAACAGGATATGATATTCCGGTTAAGCAGGGGATTAGTTCATCCAATAATACAGGGAATATTTTATTGACTCTTGTAAACGATGCATCGCTGGGTAATGAGGGATATACATTAGTGGTGAAGTCCAACGCTGTATCCATCAGTGCAAACAAACCTGCAGGATTATTTTATGGCATACAATCGCTGCTGCAATTGTTGCCTAAGGAAATTGAAAGCAATAAAAAAGTAAGTGGCGTTGCCTGGAATATACCCTGCGTAAATATTAAAGATTATCCAAGGTTTGGATGGCGCGCTATGATGCTGGATGTAAGCCGACACTTTTTTACAAAGGAAGAAGTGAAGAATTTTATTGATGATATGGTTCGCTACAAATTTAATTTGGTGCACCTGCACCTGACTGATGATCAGGGCTGGCGGATTGAAATAAAAAGCTATCCCAACCTTACTAAAGTTGGTGCATGGCGTCCGCAACGATATGGCGCCTGGAGTAATACGGAGGCACCAACACCCGATGAACCAAAAACCTATGGAGGCTTTTATACTCAGGAGGACATGAAAGAAATTATTTCTTATGCCCAAGACCGTTTCGTAACTATTTTACCCGAAATAGATGTACCCGGACATAGTATGGCAGCAGTTGCAGCTTACCCGGAACTTTCCTGCACACCCGGTACTTATGCAGTGAATGCCGGACAGGAATTTCAAAAGTGGACGCCTACAGGAAATGAAGCGATGATTGATAACACACTTTGTCCGGCCAACGAAAATGTTTATGTGTTTTTAGATAAAGTATTCGGGGAGCTGGCACAACTATTTCCCTATGAATACATTCATATTGGTGGTGATGAAGCCGCCAAGAATTTCTGGGCAAAAAGTGATGCTGTTAAAATATTGATGCAGAAAGAAGGTTTAAAAAATCAGGAAGAAGTACAAAGCTATTTTGTAAAAAGAGTTGATAAGATCATCACATTAAAAGGCAAAAAAACAATGGGCTGGGACGAAATTCTGGAAGGTGGTCTGGCCCCGGGAGCAAGTGTGATGAGCTGGCGTGGGATGGCTGGTGGCATTGAAGCTGCAAAGCAGGGGCACCATGTGGTGATGTCGCCGATGGACTATACTTATGTGGACCTTATGCAAGGAGATGCCTATGTGGAACCACCTGAATTTGGTACGCTGATGCTTGGTCAGGCATACAAATTTGAACCTGTTCCTGCTGGTGTTGATCCAAAATTAATACTTGGTGGTGAAGGATGTTTGTGGAGTGAACATACTACCAATATGCGGGCTGCAGGATACCTGCTTTGGCCAAGAACAATGGCCGTATCTGAATCAGTCTGGACACCCGCAGAAAAAAAGAGCTGGCCTGATTTTGTGTCCAGGGTGGAGGATCATTTTGGCAGGCTTGATATTTCGAAAATCAATTATTCGCGCTCGATGTATAATCCGGTTTTTATTGCGAAAATCAATAACAATGGCCAGTTGATTGTAGAGCTTAAAATGGAAGTGCCCGGCATCGTTGCACACTATTCATTTGATGAAACAAATCCTGATGCATTTTATCCGGTGTATGAAAAACCTCTTATTATTCCGAAAGACGCACTGCATTTAAAAGTAATTACCTACCGCGATGGAAAGGCAATTGGTCAACAAATAAATATGCCCGTGGAGGAATTATTAAAAAGAGCAAAAACTAAGAAAAACTAAATACTTTAAAATTTTTCATTCAATTCTAAAAATAGATCACAAACAAATTAATGAAACTAACCACCACTAACGCTGCTAAAAAAAGTAATGGGCCAATGATGATTATCGGCTGCCTGTTTTTTGTATTCGGACTTGTTACCTGGGTAAACTCTGTATTAATACCTTATTTTAAATTAACCTGCGAGCTTAGTGTAAAGCAGGCCATGCTGGTAGCTTTTGCATTTTACATCAGTTATTTTGTAATGGCAATACCATCGTTCTATATCCTTAAAAAAATTGGATATAAAAATGGTATGATGGTTGGGTTATTAGTGATGGCCGCAGGAGCACTTGTGTTTGTGCCCGCTGCAGCAAGCAGGGCCTATAGTGTATTTTTATTGGGTTTATTTATTGAGGCTACCGGGTTAACACTTTTACAAACAGCTGCCAATCCATATATTACCATTCTTGGTCCTATTGAAAGTGCAGCATCGCGGATTAGCATCATGGGTATTTGTAACAAAACAGCAGGTGCCATTGCGCCTTTGTTTTTGGTTGGGGCGATTATTCGAAACCCTGATGAAATAGATCAGATTAAAGCAAAACTTTTAACGGTAACCTCAGCACAACAAACGGAAATTCTGAATGAGCTTTCTTCCAGATTAATTATACCATATATTTTTGTGGCGGTTGTATTCATTGGTCTTGCATTTTTAATTAAGCTTGCACACTTACCCGATATCAATGATGAGTCTTCCAATGCAGCTGCTCCAGTTATCGGTGGTCGGGAAAAAACATTATTTCAACACAAACATTTGGTATTAGGTGCGGCTACTATTTTTGCAGCTGTTGCTGTAGAGGTACTGGCAGTTGATTCGATCATCAATTATGCTCAGTACACAGGGTTGTCATTCCGGGAAGCAAAATATTTCGCCACCTATACATTGCTCATGATGATCATCAGCTATTGCATCGGCATCTTCACGATTCCAAAATACCTATCACAGCGAAAGGCATTGATGGCTTCATCGATTCTTGGCATCCTGCTTACTGTTTTGTGTCTGATAATAAAAGGTCCTTTATCAGTTTGGTTTATTGTGCTATTAGGTTTGGGTAATGCATTGCTCTGGCCAGCAACATGGCCACTTGCGTTGGATGGCCTGGGTAAATTAACCAGCAAGGGTTCTGCACTATTGATCATGGGCGTAATCGGCGGTGGAATTGCACCCCTGTTGTACGGTGCCATCAGCGATGCAATTAATCCGCAGGTTGCCTATGGGATAATGATTCCGTTTTATGTTTTTATTTTATATTTTTCAGTGAGTGGGTATAAAGCAGGAAAAGGAATTACAGCAAATTAGC
>JBAXXT010000092.1:0-7636 GCA_037127755.1 Bacteroidota bacterium | reverse complement strand
AAACATCTAAGTAAAAAAAAAATTAATCCGCCACCCTAATATTATTCTTCGGAATCAATTTCAAACTCTTCAACAAAGTCTGCTTCATCTGCGTCCTCACAATCTGTCCCATGGTAGTTGCTCTCAGAAATTTAGGTTGATCAAAGAATTCAGAAAGCTCCATTTTTAATTGATTGATTTTACTTTCAACAGATATATCATCTCCCGTCATAATATCCAATAATTCCTTTACTCGAAATTTTGCAGATGACAATCGAAATGCCATTTGTGTTTTTTCTTCTGCCTGATATTGTTCAATAGATTCTTTGTTCAAATGTTTGCTTACAATATCTACAAACGGTTTATTCTCTTTAAAGAATTGAGGCAGGTATAAATTTTTTCTTCCTTCATAAGATTGCTGATCAAAATCGATAGGACGAATTCGATATTGAAAGTCAACAATGTCTGGTGTAATATTCACCACAAAATTATAGCTCCGCATATCACCCAATAAATGCGCAAAACAACGTTCGTTGAACTTCACAAATTCTTTAGCGAGTCTGATTTGATTAGTACTCGGATGATTCAAATAATCCAGAATAAAGAGGTCACCAGGAATTCCTGGAATATGTTCTTCAACCAATGTTTCTCCATTTGTAAAATAGACAATTCTATTAGGCGATAATAAGTGTTCTAATTCCAAACCATAGATCCTACTGGCATCTGCTTTCTTAATATAATAGTGATCGTAGTTGTCGTTATATTTATTGATGATGCGAATACGAATCGGCTGACTATTTCCAAAAAAACAAAAGTCAATTCCTGCTACGTCCAGATGATTTACAAAACTTAGGTCGCCTTTAGTTTTTAAATAGGCATAATTCATCACCAGGGCTTCACGCAGATACTCCCATTGGTGCATATCATAAGAGGCTTTCTCCCAGGCAGTATCATTACCATTTTTGTCTTTAATGGGAACGGTATAAGTAAAACTCCGAAGATCATTATAGCTGGCTGGCAGGTTTACTTCTCTGCCGTATTTGATCAAATAATCGCGCAAGGGTTTCTGTACCGGAAAGATGGGTTTCTTTCTGGATGGACGATCGGGTTGATCGCTGGACTTGTGATTTTCGAATAAATTAATCAAGTAATAAGGGTTCGTTATCGTCAGTGAGATTCAAATTTACGGCATCTGCTCCAGCAATGCCTTCAATCGAGCCTCGAATATGTGCAGCATTTAATAAAACTTTCTCTAATTGCTTTTCGCGCGACTTCCACAATTTTTCCATGGTATTCCTTTCCACCTGAATACTTTGTCTCATACTCATAAATCCTTCCCGAATGGCTTTCCATTGTTCGCTAAATTCAGAGCCGATTAAGTAATCGTATAACATCACCATTTTGTCGCCCTTGTTATCCTGACTTTTTTTAGCGTCATACACTTTCAGAATGGCATTTCTCAATACCAAGGCTACACTTTTTACTTCCGCAAATGTACAAATGTAAACGCCATCTTTTTCACCAAAACGATCCATATCTTTTGGAAAAGCCTGGGTAACAATCACTGCCACTTCAGCACCCAAACTACGCATATCGCTTTTTAATTTCTCAATCCAGTCGTTAGAGAAATCTTTGGTTCTTTTACTTTCATAAATGATCTTGCCTGTTTCAATTCCGAATTGATTACGCACAATTTGAATGCAATCTGCACCACGAACACCTTTACCCACTTCTTCGATTTTATCAAATGGGAAAGTAACAGTTAATAATTCTTCCAGCATTAATTCTTGTACTTCTCCCTGCAATTGCATGCTGCCCTGCTCAGATTTGCGGCGCATTTCATCTGCTAATTTCTTTTGATCGTCGAGTTGTTTTTCCAGTTCTTTTAGTCGCAGTTGATATTCTTGTTCTTTTAAATTATTTTTTTCAGCTTCATCTTTTAAGAGTTGTTCTTTTAGTTTTTCTCTTTCTTCCATCAGCTGACGTTGAATGCTGATTTGTAATTCAGCTTCTCTGTTTTGAAGTGCCTGTTCTTTTTGCAGGTATTCTAATTCTTTTTTACGGGCTTCTTTTAATTTTTCAGCGTTTTCAGTCGCAGCATCTTCTAAAAGTTTGAATTTGTTCTCATAATCAGAGCTCATCGATTTCTTGATCGATTCCTGTAATTCGGATTGTAGCTTTTTCTTTTCTACTTCTAATACAGCGGCATTTTCTTTTTCTTTATCAGCTAATAATTGTTGAAAAGAAAGTTCTTTGGTCTTGAATTCCTGATCTTTTTTGTTCTGCCAATCGAGCATTTGAACGCGTAATTCCTTTTGAATTTCGTCGCGCATACTTTCGCCAGGTTCGAATTGGTGTTGACAATTAGGACAATTTATAATAAATGCAGCCATCTCTATTTTTTTACAAAGTAAGTGATTGCCGCGAAATAGGAAAACTCCCTACATTTGCAGTCCTTCAAGCGGAGGTGGCGAAATTGGTAGACGCACTACTTTGAGGTGGTAGCGGGGTAACAGCCGTGGGAGTTCGAATCTCCTCTTCCGCACAAAAACCTTCCCGGGAACCGGGAGGGTTTTGTTATATCAGGCGCGTTGCGAATGCATTCGCAAAAGCGTCTGATATAACAAAACCCGCGGGCGAAGCCCGCGTAGGTTTTTGAGTAAGCACCCCACACTCGAGATCATGGCACATAATCTCCATAATTACTCAAAAGCCCGCGTAGGTTTTTGAGTAAGCAACCCACTCTGAGTTCACGGAACGTAATCTCCTCCTCCAATTTAACCTCTTATTTTTATTCGAATTCAATAGCCAAATCCAACCATTAAATCCATCAAGGGTCAATTTTATTTAAATTTCATTAAATTATATAAATTGATATTATTTATTGTTTCAGTTGTGTATATTGTATTGTTGCGTGAAGCTCAACAGGCAGTTGTTCCCTGATTGAAATTTGCAAAGGAATTATTGTGAATATCAATTGAAGAGTAGGCTAGATATGAGAACTAATGTATTGCCAATATTATGGCTTGACACTTTAAACATATGACTAATTATTATTCAATTTTAAAAAAACAATTATGACTAAAATTCTTTTTGAGCGGCTTGGTGGTACTGAAGGTATTACAACAATTGTTGATGATGTTGTAGAGGCACATATGAATAACCCGGCAATCTGTGCTAGGTTTTTACCTTATAAAGAACAACCTGAAAAATTAGCAGTAATAAAGCAACACACTATTGATTTTTTTAGTGCAGGAAGTGGCGGCCCTGTAACCTACTCTGGGAGGGACATGCCTACAACGCATAAAGGCATGAACATAAACCCCGCTGAATACATGCACGTTGTTGATGATATTTTGATGGTATTGGATAAACATAAAGCTGACGATGAAACTAAAAAAGATGTGCTGGCTATCCTTTGGTCTTTGAAAAATATGATAATAGCTAAATAAATAATTCTTAAAGAATTTTAAGATACAATGCTGTATTTGACATTACATTTCTTTAATTTCTATTTATGTTGTCAACTTAAATTTCATTTTTCAATCGGCTACAGTTGCCGGGCGGACACAGCAACTATTCCAGCCCTGCAACAAGCCCTGCACGTTATGCGCCATACTTAGACTATACCGGGATTTCAAACCGAAATCAAAACAAACAGCTAAAACAATGAAAAAAATATTTACAAGTCGACCTGTAATTACATTTTTGCTTATAACATTTGCTTTAAGCTCAATATTTTATTTTCTAATTATTCATACCGGAAAACTGGGTAGTGGTTTTGGCTTGTACGTCACCGGGTTGATGTGGTGCCCCGGAATTTCTGCTTTAATTACTTCTCTTATTGTAGGAAGAAAAATAGCTGAGCTAGGGTGGCAATGGGGCAAAACCAATTATCAATTGAGAAGTTATTTAATCCCTTTATTATATGCGTTCATTGCATACATAATCATTTGGTCATTTGGCTGGGGAGGATTTTACAACCAAGATTTCGTTACTCAGATTTCAAAATCATTTGGATGGACTCAGCTGCCTACTGGACTTATCATATTTTTGTATTTTATTTTCACAGGCTTATATGGTATGGCTGGAAGTGCATCTTCAGCATTAGGTGAAGAAATTGGCTGGCGTGGATTTTTGGTTCCAGAACTTTCTAAAACATTTAACTATACAAAAACATCATTAATAACAGGTGTTGTTTGGTCTATATGGCATTACCCTATTCTTATTTTTGCAGATTATAACAGTGGAACCCCATACTGGTATGGGTTAACCTGCTTTACAGTATTGGTAATTAGTATCAGTTTTGTGTTTACCTGGTTTCGTTTAAAATCAAATAGTTTGTGGACAGCTGTTATACTTCATGCAAGCCATAATTTATTTATCCAATCAATATTTACGCCACTAACTAAGGATACAGGAAATACAAAATATTTTATTGATGAATTTGGAGTAGTACTTCCAATAGTATGCTTGTGTTTTGCTATTTATTTTTGGACTAGACGTTCGCAATTAATAAGTAGTACAAGCAAAATTTAGAATGTTTAATTATGATGGTAGCTGCAGTTCGGGGCTGGACAAACTTCAATTCCTTAAATCATCATTCTTTAACTCGTTAATTATAGATCAACTTAACCAGGCCAATATTTTGAAAAGCTAAAAGAATTATCGAAATTGGTAATTATTGATATGAAGATACAAGATCAAATACAAAAATATATCGACAGCCTTCCTGAACCTAAGCGTTCTGAAATAGAACAGCTTCACCTTCATATACTTAAATTATTGCCCAACACTCAATTGTGGTTTTCAAATGGGAAGGACGAAAAAGGTAAAATTGTTTCTAACCCCAATATTGGATATGGGAATCAGACAATCAAATATGCTGACGGGAAAACCAAAATGTTTTTTCAAATAGGAATCAGTACTAACACATCAGGGATCTCGGTTTATATTATGGGTATTGAGGATAAAAAATATCTTCCCGATACTTACGGAAAAACAATTGGTAAGGCAACCGTAACAGGCTATTGTATTAAGTTCAAAACCCTGAAAGACATCGATTTGAATACACTGGATAAAGCAATTCTAGATGGTGTTGAACTTACAAAATAATCTAAGAATTATTTAAACAGTCTGCATGAAATTACAATATAGTTTCAAGGGAAAACTTTGGCAATATCCAGGATCTGGTGGTTGGTATTTTATTTCTTTGCCTACTAAATTATCCAAAGAAATTAGGACGGCACTTAAATCGGAAGAAGAAGGTTGGGGGCGTTTAAAGGCAACTGCTAAAATTGGTCAAACTCAATGGGATGCAGCCATTTGGTTCGATACAAAACAGAACAGTTATTTACTTCCTATTAAAAAAGAAATTAGACTAAGGGAGCAATTCAATATTGATGAAACTCGGGAGATCACTATTTTTATTTAATACTTTAACAATACTCCTAAACAATTGGTTGTTTTTGATAATGCTATTTCTTGATTAGTTCTTACATTCATTTCTCAATCCCACATATGACAGTAACACCCGAACAAGATGCTAGGATTAGGAAGATGACTTTTGCTGCTACCTATCCTTGGTATGTTAAAAAAGTGGAAGCGAAAGGAAGAACCCTTGAAGAGTTGCATCAGGTCATAAAATGGCTTACTGGTTTTGATGAAAAAAAATTGAAAGAATTGATTGAAGAGAAAGCAACCTTCGAAACTTTTTTTAATAAAGCAACTTTAAACCCAAACGCTGAACTCATTACAGGCGTGATTTGTGGTTATCGCGTAGAAGAAATTGAATTCCCACTTACCAAACAAGTAAGGTATTTAGATAAAGTGGTTGACGAATTAGCAAAAGGCAAAGCTCTGGAAAAAATATTACGAAAACGGTAGGAGCTGATACTGAATAAATTAGTGTTTTAGACGAATTTAATTCTCGAATTGTCCTTACATTAATCATTAATTTCTACAAATGAAAAACTTAATCACCATTCCAGCCATTCTTACTCCATAGATAAGCCGTGGATACTTCACCAAAAGCCGTGGATTTTTTTAGTTTCACTATTTTTTAAATTCAAAATATAATGGGTAAGTAAAAATATAATATGTTTTCTTTTTAGAATAAAATCGAACAAAGTAATTTGTCTTTTATTATTCAAAATAATTCAATGCCTAAATTTAAAAATATTATTTACGCTTTACTGCTACTGTTGGTATTTCAATCATTTTGTGATGGACAGAACCAACTTTCATTTACCAGCAAGAATGTAAAACTTACCAAAACCCAGGGCTCAGATCAGTATCAGATTGTAGGTTGCAGTTTTAAGGATAGATCAGGAAATATTTGGTTTGGAACATCAGCTGAAGGTGTTTATCGCTATGATGGAAAAGAATTTACTCAATACACAAAAAAGGACGGTTTGAGTTCCAATGGCGTTTCTTTAATTATAGGGGATAAATCTGGTGATATCTGGTTCGGCTCAAAAGAAGCCATAACTCGTTTCGATGGAAAGAAATTTACAAATATTGCTATCCCCACTTCTGTAAGAAGCAATTTTGTATTAAGTCAATCTTTCAGTTATAACCCTGCAACAAAAAATGAGCTATGGAGTATGATGCAGGACAAAAGCGGAAAGTTTTGGCTGGGTACAACAGACGGGGTCTATTGCTTTGATGGAAAAACTTTTACCCGCTTTTTAGACAATAAAAATATCCTAAATACAGCCCATGTTAGTCTCAAATGGACACAATGTATTTATGAAGACAAATCAGGGAATATTTGGTTTGGATCCTGGGTGTATGGCAACGAAGGGATTAGCCGTTATGACGGCAAATCAATCACTCAATTCAAACCCTTTGGAGAGGGATGGATTCGTTCCATTTCTGAAGATAAAAATGGTGCTTTGCTTTTTGTAACCAGACATAACGGGGTATGTAGATTTGAGGGCAAAAACTTTACTAATTTCACTGAAAAAAGAGGGCCTCAGAATGCTTCTATTAATTGCGTTTTAGAAGATAAATCAGGAAATCTTTGGATGGGAACAGAGTTGGGTGGTGGAGAGCTTAATGAGGATGGTGGACTATGGTTATATGATGGAAATACCTTTACCCGTTTTACAAGAAAAGATGGGTTATGTCACAATGGTGTGTATAGTATTTTGGAAGATGCTGGTGGTGAGTTTTGGATAGGCACCAGAAATACTGGATTATGCCGATTCAATGGAAAAACCTTTACCAGCTTTTCAGAATAAGTCCCCTCAATAGTATATACTACTTTTTACTTTTTACTCTTTCATTTTTACTTTTAATTACATTCTCTCGGGTACACGAATCCCTAACACAGACATACCTCTTTCTATTACCTGTGCCGTAATCTTTGATAGATAAATTCTAAGTGATTTTTTTTCTTCCGTTTCAGCATTTGCAATAGAATGTTGTGTATAAAAACTATTAAATATTTTCGCTAATTCAAACACATAAATCGCCACTTTAGAAGGATCGTGCTCATTAGCTGCATCTGCCAAAATACTAGGGAATAATTCCAAATGTTTGGTGAGTTCTAACTCAAGAGGAAGTAATGTTTCAGTGATTAAATTTTGTAAGACGGTTTCTTCTTGTTTGCGTAAAATACTTTTAATACGAGCATGGGTATATTGTACAAACG
>JBAXXT010000091.1:0-7966 GCA_037127755.1 Bacteroidota bacterium | reverse complement strand
ATGCAAGTCGAAAACCATCCGAATCTTAAAGCATTTTTTGACGAGAAAGTAGACAGATATAATCAGCCCAGTTTCATATCAGCAGACCCCATATGTATTCCCCATTTATTTTCAAAAAAACAAGACATTGAAATAGCAGGTTTTTTTGCTGCCATATTCGCCTGGGGAAATAGAACAACCATCATCAATAAGTCGAAAGAGCTTATGCAATTGATGGATATGGCACCCCACGAATTTTGCATGAATCATTCAGATAATGATCTTAAAAAACTCTTACAATTCAAACACCGCACTTTCAATGCCACAGACTTATTATATAGCATTGAATTTTTGAAACACCACTATTCAAAACAAAAGAGTCTTGAGTCAGCATTTTTTACTGATAAAATTTTAAAATCAGGAAATCAAAATATAGTGGAATTAGGGCTTATTCATTTTCATGAATACTTTTTCTCATTGGAAGATGCACCGAACAGAACCAGAAAGCATATTGCTACACCCTATAAAAACTCGGGTTGCAAAAGGTTAAACATGTATTTAAGGTGGATGGTACGGAATGATAAACAGCGTGTGGATTTTGGAATATGGAAAAAGATAAAACCATCTATGCTAATCTGTCCTATTGATGTACACGTAGCAAGAGTAGCAAAACGCTTTCAAATACTCGATCGCAAACAGGCCGACTGGTCTGCAGCAATTGAACTCACTCAATACTTACGTAACTTAGATCCAAATGATCCAGTGAAATACGATTTTGCTTTATTCGGACTGGGTGTAATGGAAAAATATAGTTAGTATGAATAATAGTAGCGAACTGATTTCTTTAGAAAAATTATCATTCGATGAGTTGGTAGCTCATATTAATCAACTGATCTCGAAAGACTTTGCAAAACTTGTATACTTATTATACGCAGTTGATGTATCTGAAAAGAAATTAAAGCAACTCCTGGCTGAACATCCAAACGAGGATGCCGGGAAACTCATTGCTTTACTTATGCTGGAAAGGCAAGAACAAAAAAAGAAAAGTCGCGAACAGTTTAAACAAAACGAAGAAGATATTCCAGATGAAGATAAATGGTAATGAGCTAGTCATTTTTAACTTATTTTCGTTACTCAATATGTTTGAATATGAAACTGGTTTCTTACCTCAACGACGGACATGATCAATTGGCTTTTTTAGTGGATGGACTTTTATACGATTGCGACCTTTTGAATCCCGAATTACCCAATAGCATGAATATGTTTTTACATTATTGGGATGATATGTATCCGATAGCACAACAGGTAGATGCCGCTATTAAATCGGGCCGTATTAATGCCGACCGTGGTATTCCGCTAGAAGAATTACAATTATTAGCGCCTATCCCCTTTCCTACTTCCTGCAGAGATGCCTATGCATTTCGCGAGCACGCAAGGGCCACCAGAAAAAATCCGAATGCTGATTTAAAAGAGGCCTATGATCAGTTCCCTGTTTTCTATTTTAGCAATCATCATAGTATTCAAGGGCCGGGTAATGTAATATGCATGCCGGACCATTTGGAAGAGCTCGATTTTGAATTAGAAGCAGCCATCGTTATTTGTAAGCATGGAAGAAATATAACTGCTGAAGAAGCAGATGAATATATCGGTGGACTACTGATCTTTAATGACTTTAGTGCTCGTAAACTTCAGCTGGAGGAGATGCAATTGAATCTTGGGCCAGCAAAAGGAAAAGATTTTGCCACAGCTATCGGCCCTTGTTTAGTTACACTGGATGAACTGGAAAAATATGAAGTGTCAGCAGCATATGGGCATATTGGAAAAAACTGGAACCTGGAAATGAAATGTGCTGTAAATGATGAACAGGTAAGTGGTGGAAATCTATCCGAGATGCAATGGACTTTTGCAGAAATTATTGAAAGATGTTCTTATGGGGTTAACCTGCAACCTGGTGATATTATTGGAAGTGGCACTGTTGGTACGGGCTGTTTTTTAGAACACAATATCACGAATAAACTTAAAGATGCAAATGCTGAAGCTATTTGGTTAAAAGAAGGCGACAGCATCGAAATGGAAATTGAAGGTCTAGGAATTCTTAGAAATACGATTGTAAAAGAAGAAAGCGATTTTTCTATCTTCAACAAAAAGAAAATTTAATTGATTCTGGTTTGAATTAAAGATCACCCAATTGTGGTCTCAGAATAATATCTTCTACAACAGCTTGTGGAGATAACTGAGAAGCAGCATATACCATTGTTGCTATATCATTGGCTTCCATGATTCTATTTGGATCAATGCTTGCACCAGCCCAGCTAGCACTCATGGTAGCTCCTGGCAATACAGCTGTAACTTTAATGCCTTTGGGTTTCATCTCTTCGCGTAAATTTTTGCTGAACCCTAATAATGCAAATTTACTAATACTATACGCACCTCCATTTTCATATGCATTCAAAGAAGCGATAGAACAGATATTGAAAATATGTCCGCTTTTTTGTGTGATCATAGAAGGCAATAATCGGCGTGTAAGATGATACGCACTATACAAATTTATTTCCAGCATTTTTTCAAGATGTCCTTCTGGTTCATTATGAATATTGCCTGGAATAAACTGTCCGGCATTATTGATTAATACATCTGGCGTACCAAATGACAAACACCAATCTGCAAAATGAAGTATATCAGTTTTATTGCCCATATAGGTAGCCCTATAATTAATAATAGTATCGGGATGATTTTCTTGTAGATCTTTTGCAGTTTCTAATAATTCATTCCCGTTTCTGCTACAGATAAATAATTGATTACCTGGTTGTGCAAATGCCATTGCGATTGCTTTACCAATTCCTTTTGATGCTCCAGTGATGATGATATTCATAAATACGATTTGCTGGGCGAAGTTCGTTCATTTTTAGGAATCCATCGATTGTATTTGTTCGTATTTTGTGCCCATGCAATATCAACAGTTATTTTTCGACCTTGACCATACGCTTTGGGATTTCGAAGCAAACTCAAA
Source organism: Bacteroidota bacterium (assembly GCA_037127755.1). Classification (GTDB taxonomy): domain Bacteria; phylum Bacteroidota; class Bacteroidia; order Chitinophagales; family Chitinophagaceae; genus Sediminibacterium. The sequence continues at coordinate 4,977 of JBAXXT010000091.1, read as the reverse complement.
AGAAACGCTAATTGACTTATACGAAAGTAATTTATTGGTAGAAAGGGGTGTATTAGATTTTGAACAATTTTTTAATCATTATAGTCATCATAACCACCGTTTATGGGATAGATATACAAAAGGCTTTATAAGACAGGATGAGCTGCGCTGGAAAAGGATGTGGCTGGCCCTCCTCGAATTTAAAATCGCCGACGAACCCTTAGCTAAAAAAATGTCGGTTCAATTTTTAGCGTTATTACCCACCAAGAAAAAATTATTTCCTTACACGGTTGAGATCCTGGATTATTTAAAAAATAAGGATTACAAATTGCATTTAGTTACCAATGGATTTGAATCTGTTCAACATCATAAACTAAGAGAAAGTAATCTAACAGCATACTTTGATCAGGTAGTAACTTCTGAGGCAAGTAATAGTTTAAAGCCCAATAAAGAGATCTTTGAATATGCACTTCAAAAAGCTGGTGCTTCAGTTTCAGAAAGTATCATGATTGGCGATAATCAGGATGCAGATATACAGGGAGGCATTAATGCTGGCATGGATACCATTTTTGTGAATCACTTACAAGTGGAACCAACAGTTAAAGCCACTTATATGATACACCACTTAAAAGAGCTGGAAAATATACTATAATAAAAGCCGTCAGCTTCTCAGTTAATAGGAAGTGACGGCTTTTATTTTTTTGAATTTTGACTTTAAAAGTCAGGTATCAACTACGCTTTTGCTTTTGGTGTTTCTTTTGCTTCTTTATCTTTTTTGCAAGACTCTTTTCCATTAGCGTCTTTTTTGCAACACTCTTTTCCTGAAGCTTTCTTTTTATCTTTTCCACCTTCATTAGCAAAAGCTACTCCAGTAAATAAAAAAGCAGCAGTAGCGAATACAAGTAATTTTTTCATAATGGTCTTTATTTTATTAAACTAAATTTAAGCTTTTTTGAATATATAAATGTTACCAGCTTGCTAAAATCGTTGTGCCGCCCTTGACAACCTGGTTCAATTCCACATGAATTTTGGCGGTAAGGGGCAATAGTAAATCAACGCGGCTTCCAAATTTAATGAATCCATACTCGTCTGTTTGCTTCACTTGCTGGCCAACTTTAGTGTAATTGCAGATCCTTTTTGCAAGAGCGCCCGCTATTTGTTTGTATAATATTTCGCCATGAGGATTCTTAACCACCACACTCCAACGTTCGTTTTCTGTAGATGATTTTGGGTGCCACGCAACCAGGTATTTTCCCTTATGGTATTGATTATAAACCACTTCTCCATCTACAGGGTTTCTATTCACGTGAACATTTGCAGGGCTCATAAACACACTCAGCTGAATCCTTTTATCTTTAAAATATTCGGAATCAATGACTTCTTCAATAACAACCACTTTCCCGTCAGCCGGGCAAATGATTTGATCGGGGTTAATCGTAAAAATTTGATTGGGGATCCTGAAAAATGACACTAGGAATAAAAAAATGCCAAGTGTTACTATAAATATTCCAAAGGCCAACCATGGCATGGAAGCACTTAAAAATGTAAAAGAAATTAAATTGAGCACTCCAAATATCAGGGCTCCTATTCCAATGGATTGATATCCTTCTTTATGTATCGTCATTATTTAGTCTTGAGCTGCAAATGTAATAGATGTTCTAATCCCTTAAGTAAAATCGCCTTTTCTATTATAAAAACATATCCGCAAATAACCAAACATACGGTGTTGCTAATAGGAGAGAATCGAATCTGTCGAGAAAACCACCATGCCCAGGCATCATGCTGCCACTATCTTTTACCCCTGCTAAACGCTTCAATTTACTTTCAAGCAAATCTCCAAATGTGCCCATTATAGTTGCTAAAAATGAAATTAATATCAATAATCGAAATGGCAAGCCAATTAAAGCATGACCGCCATAACTGATTATCATCACCGCTAAAATCACACCGGCAATAGTGCCTTCCCAGGTCTTTTTAGGTGAAACTGAAGAAAGTGGTCTTTTACCAAAAAGAGAACCAGTAATATATGCCATGGTATCATTTACCCAGATCGTAACAATTAATACGATTGGTATGATTAATCCTGCATCTGTTTGTTCATACAAATTTACACGCCCTCTTAATTTAATCATCAAGCCCCAGCTTAATGAGATATAGAGAAACCCTGCTAAAAGAGATAACAGATTATTAAAACTGATTTTTTTGTAAAAAGCAATAAGACCCAATAAGAAAAGCCCTGATAGTCCGATTAAAAGATAGTATCCAATATCATGCAAGTTCCAGGTTCCAACAGGATAAGAAGCCGGATTACTCATATAAAGCATATAAGCAAAACCAATCAATGCCATCAAATATCTTAACAAGTTAGGAAGGTCTTTATAGGTAGGTTCTATCTTATCCATTAATCGATGAAACTCCCACCAACACCCAAAATTTATAATCGTAAAAAGTACCAAGAAGCTCCATTGGTTATAGATAAGTCCACCTAACATGATGGCTGCAAAAATGATTGCACTTAGTGCCCGAGTCTTAAAAACAGCAAGATTAAACGCCATAATAAATTACTGCATTGGCAGTATCAAAAGCAAGATAGTAAAAAAAAATTGAGGCATTCAAGGAATCCAATTTAATTGAGTAGCGCATTTTCAATCAATTGTTTGGCAGTAATATTTAAATGTGTAGGAACATATAATTCAATATCGCCAAACATGGGATAACTACTATCCTGTTTATTGAGGATCTGAACAGGTACTTCATTTTCTGCAAGTAAACCCTGAATAATACTGGCTTCCGCCAAATTCTTTGTACTGAAAATTTTATCCCAATGCTTCATCGTTATTACTCTTTATTTTCTTTGGCAAATTTCTGTTCTTGTAGAAGGTTTAATTCCGACTCCTGTTTAAATATACGCATCAATATTATGATACCAATTACTGCTAAAAGCCCCAGCCAGATAGGCATTGACTCATCCATTACTTTATCAATTTGCTTACCTTGTTTGTTGGCTACGAAAAGCTGTGTTACGATAATTCCGTTATAAAGAAAATGGATCAGAATATTAAACCACAAATTTTTACTGTAATAAAAAACGTACCCTAAAATCAATCCTAAAGCAGTACGCGGAAGAAAGCCAAAATAGGAGAAATGTATGGCGCTAAATAGAATGCTAGCCAATAAAATTCCAATGAAACTATTTTTAGTCCACCCTACAAAAATTTGTTGTAGCGCACCCCTAAAAAGAATTTCTTCAAAAATTGCAGGAGCCGCAGCCATCACAAGTAATGCAACAATATAATCTCCGATGCCCTTCATTACAATCATTGCCAACATCGTTTCTTTATATCTGGCTTCTGCTTCTCGGGCAGCTGCCAACCATTTTGCAGGCAAAGGAATAGCCTGATTCAATTCACCCAAGGCACCACTCAAAATCAATCCAACAAAAGCAATCATCACCACTAACAATACCTGCTTAGCGGATATTTTTTGACGAAAGTTTAGATATTTAAAAGAACTACTGGTAATAATTCTACTTAAAATAAGGGCCGGTAAGCAAAAAACAAGAAAGGATGCGAGGGTATTTAGAACCCTTGATACATTGGTATTTTTGGGGTCGTTCAATAAAGCTGGTACCGATTTCATTGGCATATGCATCCAAGCAGAGCCAATCGATAACACTATAAAATTGCCTATTATGATGCCAATTCCCAACAAAGCCAACAATAACGCAAATTGAGAAGGATAATTCAGTAAGGGTTTCTGATGCATTAAATCTGAAATAAGAGTGTAAATTTGCATTTTTGTATCATGCAGCCGCAATATAATGGATAAAAGGCAAGCACCTTATTTGCTGGGCAAACTTCAAATAATACGATGGTTAATATTGGCAATATAGCATTACCCGATTTCCCTTTATTACTAGCTCCCATGGAGGATGTTAGTGATCCGCCTTTCAGAGCAGTCTGTAAGGATAATGGGGCAGATCTGATGTATACGGAATTTATTAGTAGTGAAGGTTTGATTCGCGATGCCATCAAAAGCCGTCAAAAATTAGACATATTCGATTACGAGCGGCCTATTGGGATTCAGATTTTTGGTGGCGATGAAGATGCCATGGCATTGAGCGCTAAAATTGTTGATACCGTAAATCCAGATTTGTTGGATATCAATTTCGGATGCCCGGTAAAGAAAGTTGTGAGCAAAGGTGCAGGTGCTGGCGTTTTAAAAGATATTGATCTGATGATTCGCCTTACCGATGCAGTTGTAAGAAGCACTAAATTACCCGTAACTGTAAAAACCCGTTTAGGTTGGGATGATAACAGCAGAAATATTGAGGAAGTAGCTGAACGTTTACAAGATTCTGGTATCAAAGCCCTGGCCATTCATGGCAGAACAAGAGCGCAATTGTATAAAGGCGAAGCAGACTGGAGCCTCATTGCAAAAGTTAAAAATAACCCACGTATCAAGATCCCAATTTTTGGGAATGGTGATATCAACTCCCCACAAAAAGCAAAAGAGTATAAAGAACGTTATGGGGTAGATGGCATTATGATTGGTAGAGCTGCCATAGGTTATCCCTGGATTTTTAGAGAAATCAAGCATTTCATGGAATATGGCGAATTGATGGCTCCCCCAACTTTAGAAGAAAGAATCATTGTTTGCAAAAAGCATTTACATAAATCTTTCGAATGGAAGGGCGGCATGGCTGGTATCTACGAAATGCGCAGGCATTACACGAATTATCTAAAAGGTTTACCCAATATCAAAGAATTCAGAAGCAGATTAGTAACCCTGAATACCGTTGAAGAAGTAGAAGCAGTGCTAGACGAATTACACCAATATTATAAAGGCTACGAATTTGAAAGGTCGCAGATTGATCTGATCGATTATCATCAGAAGTGCCCGGTTTAAAATTAAAAATTCAAAAGATTTTGGGGAAAAGGTTGAATGATATAGGTTGAGTGATATAGGTTGAGTGATATAGGTTGAGTGATATAGGTT
>JBAXXT010000090.1:0-8426 GCA_037127755.1 Bacteroidota bacterium | reverse complement strand
TATCTATAGAAGAGAAATTATTTTTACTTAAAAACTTGGATGAATCTGCTAAGAAATTAGATATTGCTATACATGCTATAGTTGATGAAGCAACAAAAAGCTAACACTAGCTTTTATGCACTTTATTTAAAGTTAGATCTATCGATACTAAAGAGAACCAGCTTCTTAAACGAGTGTGGTTTTTAATTTTTGTTTGTATTTTCCATCTAAACCGACAATTCGTAATTTTATAACCCCAGATATGGGGTGTGTAAAAAGAAGGGGGTAGGCTATAAAAAATATTTTTTGTAATAAGTCACAAAAAAGAAGCCCTTATTGCTAAGAGCCCCTATATATAAACTTAAATTTATCAATTACTGACCAAGTTTTACAACATCTTTTGTATCATAAATTGGCCATTCGTAAGTGATTTTACCTTCTTTATTAATACCGTAAGAATCGAATAAAATACATTTACCAATTACCCCTTTTTTTGATTTCCAGGATAACTCAGCCCAAAGATGACCATACTTATTACCATCAGGCATGGTTACTACTTCATAGATTGTTCCTCCCAAAGTAATATTACCATCAATTAAGGCTCTTTGTTTTTTAAATGCTTCAATAATCTGTGGAATTCTTGTTCCTACTGATGTATCATTTGTTGCTGCCCAAACATTATGAAATGATTTTGCAGAATCAGCGAAAAGTGAGGCTAAAGTTGTCCAGTCTCCATTGGCAAAGGAAGTGATACTTTTTTTAATCAAATCAACATCGGGACCAGTTGATGTCACTGTGCCTTTTGTTGAGTCAGTTGTTGTTACATTAGCTTTTGTGGATGCAGTAGTATTATCTTGGTTTGTACAAGCTATCAATGATGCCGATACAAGAATGCTTAATAATATTTTGTTCATATGTGTGGGTTTAAAAATAGATAGTAATCCATTTCAATGAATAATTTAGTGGGGGCTAATAGAGATGACAAGAATTATAAACAAAACTGTTGCTTTGAAATTGCATCAGGGTAAATAATTTATCAATTTAAAATAATACATTTTTTTTAAATTTGATGAAATTGTAATTAAATCTGAAGAAATTGTGCGAAAGGCGGATTTACTTGTTATGTTTTAAACCTGTTAATGCCATATTATATTGAATGCCAATTGTACTATTTCATGAAAAGGAATGATTTAATAGGTAGGGGTAGTACACTCGAAAAAAAAAGAGGGTGGTTTTTCATTTAGCGTGTACATCAACCGAGCCACAAAATTTAGTACAAAAGACTACAAAAGCGTGCCACAAAGTGCATAAAAAAACTCCGAAATCAAATGAAATCGGAGTTTTCAGTGCTATTAACTAGCTGTTTGTGATCTGGCTGGGACTCGAACCCAGGGCCCATACATTAAAAGTGTATTGCTCTACCAACTGAGCTACCAAATCGATCCATTTACCTGCTTTTGACAGACACCCTTTATTAATTGGGAGTGCAAAAATAGGAGTTTTTTATATCTAGCCAAATATTTATTCTTTTCTTTTCTTTTAATTACTCACAGAATTGTAAACATTGCTGCACAGAACTGCTTAATTTTGAATATTATACACATTCAATATGTCTTATTTTACGAATAAAGTTGTGGTTATTACAGGTGGATCCGAAGGAATCGGAAAAGCTCTTGTAGATTCTTTCCTTCAGCTGGGTGCTAAAGTAGCTACCTGTGGAAGAAATTATGATAAGTTATATCAATTGCAATCGATCTACTCCGGTAAACCGCTATTGATTCATACTGCCGATGTGAGCAAAGAACAAGATTGCCATCAATTTATAGAAATGGTTGTACAATCATTTGGCACAATCGATATTCTTATCAATAATGCAGGTGTATCCATGCGCTCACTCGTTTCAGAAGTAGAACTAGACACATTACGCAAAGTAATGGACATTAATTTCTGGGGTACTGTGTACTGTACAAAATTTGCACTTCCTTATATTACCAAAAATAATGGAACAGTTGTAGGCGTTTCTTCCATTGCAGGCTATCGTGGACTTCCAGGCAGGAGCGGCTACTCTGCATCGAAATATGCGGTGAATGGCTGGTTAGAGGCACTTAGGACCGAATTGTTACATACTGGTACCAATATCATGTGGGTTTGCCCAGGCTATACTAAATCAAATATTCGTAATGCAGCTTTGAATAAAGATGGAAAATCTCAAATGGATACACCCATGCGCGAAGCTGATCTGATGTCTGCGGAAGAATGTGCTTCCATTATCGTAAGGGGAATAGAAAAAAGGAAAAGAACACTTGTAATGACTTTCACCGGAAAAAGAACAGTGCTCATGAACAAATTTTTCCCTTCTCTCACTGATAAATTAGTACACCGCTTTTTCTTTAAAAACGGCGAGCTGGTATAATAAAGACTGCTTATTCTCGTTCTATTAGCAGAATGCCCATTTTAACGCTGACAACAGATATTGGTCAACGAGATTATCTCGTTGGTGCCATTAAGGGACAATTTCTCTCCGTGGATCAGCGATTTCAAGTCACTGATATCACACATTATCTTTCGCAGACCAATTTTCCACAGGCCGCCTATATCTGCTCCAATGCTTTTAAATATTATCCTGCCGGCACTTTTCATTTGGTGCTGATTAATTTATACGAAACTCCTCCCAAGCAGTTATTAGTAGCTAAATACCATAAACAGGTAATTATTTGCCCTGATAATGGCATCTTAACCATGATTACAGGTGAAATACCTAAAGAATTGATGGCCTTACCTGTAAGGGGACAAAATACTTTGCTCGAATTGACGCAGCTGGTGGCAGATAGTATTATTAAAGGGGATGGGGAGAAGAATTTTAGTTTTAAAGGAGCTGCTGCAAAATCAATTGTGGAACGTTATCCGCTTAGGCCAACAATTGGAGGCGACTGGATGGATGGACAGATTTTGTTTATCGATAGTTTCGAAAATGTAGTGGTTAATATCACAAAAGAAGAATTCGAATTGAATAGGAAGGGAAGGAAATTCAAAATCTTCCTTCGTAGAAATGATGCTTTTGAAGTGATCAGCAATAATTATACGGATGTGCCCGGAACTGAAAAACTAGCTTGGTTTAACTCCGCTGGCTATCTGGAACTTGCTTTAAGAAATGGTAATATGGCAGGATTATTTGGCCTTCAGGTATTTAATGAACAAATGCAGCAATCCAGGGCTTCTATGGAGAATAAATGGTTCTATCATACCATCAAGGTTATTTTCGAATAAGGATAATAACAATCAATTCTAAACTCCCTTTTCAAGTTTGTACATTTTTACAGTATTTTCGCATCCCATAATGAGGCAGTAGTGCTCATTCGGATCATTAAATTATCAAACAATAAATAGTTAATCAGCTATGGCATACGACGTAATTGTTTTAGGAAGTGGACCAGGTGGATATCCTGCTGCTATAAGGGCATCTCAATTGGGCTTTAAAGTGGCCATCATTGAAAAAGAAAGTCTGGGTGGCGTTTGTTTAAACTGGGGTTGTATTCCAACAAAAGCTTTATTGAAAAGCGCTCAGGTGTACGATTATATAAAACACAGTAAAGCTTATGGTATATCTGCAGATAATATTCAGCATGATTTTACTGGCGTGATTGGACGTAGCCGCGGTGTGGCAGATAAAATGAGCAAGGGTGTTCAATTCTTAATGAAGAAGAACAAAATTGATGTGGTGATGGGCTATGGTAAAATTAAAGCCAAGGGCCAAATTGAAGTTACCGCTGCCGATGGAAGTAAAAAAATAGTGGAAGGAAAACACATTATTATCGCTACTGGTGGACGTGCAAAACAATTACCGAATCTTCCAATTGATGGTAAAAAAATTATTGCATATCGCGAAGCAATGGTATTACCTCAACAGCCAAAAAGTATGATCGTAGTTGGAAGTGGTGCGATAGGTGTTGAGTTTGCTTATTTCTATAATTCGATGGGTACAAAAGTTACTATTGTAGAATTTTTGCCAAGAATAGTTCCAGTAGAAGATGAAGATATTTCTAAGGAATTAGAGAAACAATATAAGAAGCAAGGAATTGATATCATGACCAATGCTTCTGTTGAATCTGTGGATATTTCTGGAACTGGTGTTAAGGCAAAAGTGAAGACACAATCGGGTGAAATTTTCTTAGAAGCCGACATCGTTTTAAGTGCAGTTGGTGTAGTTGCAAATATTGAAAATATCGGTCTGGAAGAATTAGGAATCAAAACTGAAAAAGGAAAGATTATTGTAGACAAATACAATCAAACTTCTGTGGCTGGAATTTATGCCATTGGAGATTGTACTCCTGGCCAGGCGCTTGCACACGTGGCTAGTAAAGAGGCCGTTAACACCGCTGAATTTATTGGCTACAATGAAAAGAAAATACATCATTTGCCAGAAGCAATGGATTATGGAAATATTCCGGGATGTACTTATTGCACACCAGAAATTGCGAGTGTGGGAATGACAGAAAAAGCTGCAAAAGAAGCTGGCTACGAATTGAAAATTGGAAAGTTTCCTTTCATGGCTAGTGGTAAAGCAAGTGCTTCCGGTGCTACCGAAGGATTTGTAAAAGTAATCTATGATGCGAAGTATGGTGAGTTCTTAGGTTGTCACATGATTGGAAGTAATGTTACTGAAATAATTGCTGAGGCCGTAGTTGCCAGAAAACTTGAAACTACCGCTCATGAAATTTTAAATGCAGTGCACCCGCACCCTACCATGAGTGAAGCTTTAAAAGAAGCAACCGCCATGGCTTATGGTGAAGCAATCGACATCTAAAAATTTCTTCTACCAACTAGTTTGTATAAAGGGCTGATTTCAGCCCTTTTTTTATACAAACACCTTTGTATTTTTCATAGTTTTCTCTCTCTTTCTTGCTGATACATAAACGATTGTACTACTTTAGTCGGGTCAATATGTTTTTAATGTGAAGAATGTTTAAACATTAGAATATTAATTACATATTATTAATCCCAAATAAGGTACCCTAAATGAATTCACTGCAGGTAGAAACAGTTCTTCCTCAACAACTTCTAGATTCTCGGATCTTCTCTGTAGTAGTTACAGATTTGAACGGAGGGTATCTTTACGTGAATTCACTATTTCAAGAAAAATTCTCTTTTATTTCCGATAACTTAATTGGCTCACATTTTAGCAATACGGTTTATAGCAAAGATGTTATACTCTGTAATACTGCCGCTAAAGCATGTATCAAAGAGCCCGGACAACCTTTTGAAATTACGGTCAGAAAAGCCACTGATGATATAGATTATAATTGGACGCAATGGGAATTAAATTGTCTTAGAAAAGACAACGGCGACCCTTATGCAATTGTATGTGTTGGTCAGGATGTAACCAAAAAAGAACCTTACAATAGTAGCCTGGATGACTATGAAAAAGTGCATCGTCAGCCTCAGCCTCAGCCTATCATGAATGAGGCTCAATTCACTTCATTGGTAAGCCATATTCCAGGTGTTATTTATAGAAATTTAGGTGATGAACATTTTTCTATTTCATTTATGAGTAATGAAATAGAAAACCTAACTGGATATCCTGTGGATCACTTTTATGAGCATAGAAAAGATGGGTTTTCTAATTTAATTTTTGAAGATGATAAAGCAATGGTTAAGACTACCATTCAAAATGCGATTAAAAATAATGAACAATACTCTTTAGAATATAGAATCATCCACAAAGATGGTGGGATTCGATGGGTTTTTGAAAGGGGACAAGCAGTAGTAGAAGGCGAAAATCAAATCAGTTTTCTTGACGGTTGCATCTTCAATATCTCTAATAAAAAACATGTAGAAGAAGCCTTAGCGTATAGTAGGGATGAAGTAAAACGCTTGGCTTTAGTGGCACATAGTACCACGAATTCTGTAATGATTACAGATGCTTTTGAAAATATTATTTGGGTAAATCAAGGGTTTACAAGAATTAGTGGATATACTTTAGACGAAGTGATTGGAAAAAAATTCGGATATTCTCTGGAAGGACCAGAAGCTGATGAAAACGCGAAGAGAAAATTACGCCACGCCATCGACAATCGACTTCCTTTTAAAGATGAATTTTTAAGTTATGCAAAAAATGGAGATCAAATTTGGCTAGAGGTTGATTCACAACCTTTATTTGATGAGGAAGGAAAGTACCTGGGTTTCATGACCATTGAAAATGATATTACCAAAAGAAAACATGCACAACAACAGCAAGAAGAATTGTTACAGCGTTTAACCCTGGCAACTGATTCAGCCAAAATTGGAATTTGGGAAATCGATTTGAAGAATAATAATCTTGTGATCTGGGATGATACCATGTTTGATATTTACGGATACGTGAATAATGAACATGCCTCTCCATATAAAATCTGGAAGAAATTGATGCATCCTGATGATATGAATATGATCATGGAAATCGTGAATGAATTGGTGGAAGGAAAGAAGGAAGAAGACTCTGCATTATACCGCATCATTACTACCAGCGGTGTTATCCGTTATATAGAAACACATGCCATCGTTAAGAGATCTGATAATGGAAAAGTGGTCCGCTTAATTGGAACCAATCGTAATGTAACGGAAGATATATTGGTACAGGAAAAATTAAAATCACAAAATAAAGCATTGCGTGATATCGCATTTATACAATCGCATGAAGTGCGCAGACCACTTGCCAATATTCTAGGTGTGATTGAAGTGCTAAATAATAATAACACAGTATCCAATAAAGATATCCTGGATCATCTGATTCAGAGTGCTAATGAACTGGACACTCAAATCAGAAGCATTGTAAAAAAGACCAATTCTTTAGATGGTCTGATTGATGGATTCTAAAACTATTTACCGAATAGTTTTTTCAATAAATCTGAAGACCTTGCGATAGGGTCTTTTCTTATTTTAGCTTCTTCAGCCGCAATTTGTAAATAAATTCCATTCAAAGACCTTTCTGTAACATAAGCTGCCAAATCTGGATTGATCTTCTTAAAACTGAATTTATTATACTGGGTTACAATGCTATTCCAATTCTTTGTAGCATTTACTTTATTTAAAGAGGTTTCAATGGAAGGGCGAAACTTTTTTGTAAGAGAGTCTACTGTTTTTGTTTGTAAATATTTTGTAGCAGCATCATCTGATCCTTTTAAAATCCCAAATGCATCATCAATACTCATTTCCTGAATTGCTTTAGTGAAAATAGGAATAGCTTCCTTACTGGCATCTTCTGCAGCTCTGTTCATGGATAAGATCGCATCATCAACTTGTTGATTGAAACCTAAACTTCTCAATGATTTTTCGATTTTTGCAGCTTCCGGTGGCATTAAAATTTTGATGGCTGCATTTCCAAAAAAGCCATCCGGTTTTGATAATATGTCAATTCCTCTGGTAGTACCCAGTTGTAATGCTTCTTTTAATCCCTTTGCAATTTCATCGCTTTTAAAAGTTTGAGAAAAACCAACTGATAGAAATGATAAACCAATAAACAATAATAATGATGATTTCATAGGGACGTTTTAAATTGTCTTTTTTAAAGATGCTGATAGAACTTCAACTAACAAATGATAAGCTGAAAATTTCGTGCCAACAACCAAATTTCGGATGAAATCAAGCTATGGAAATGGTAAATTTAATAGAAACCCAGTTCTACCCTTGAAAAACAGACTCAAACCTTACCTTTGCAGGCCGAAATCAACAACCCTAAGCTTCATTGCTTTAAGGAATACATTTCGCATATAAGTTTTATGAAATACGAGAAAGAAATTAGTAGACGCAAAACATTTGCAATTATATCGCATCCGGATGCTGGAAAGACCACTTTGACCGAAAAATTCCTTCTTTTTGGAGGTGCCATTCAAGTGGCAGGTGCGGTTAAAAGTAATAAGATCAAAAAGCATGCTACCAGTGATTTCATGGAAATTGAAAGACAACGTGGTATTTCTGTGGCAACCTCAGTAATGACATTCGAGTACCAGGGCATTTCTATTAATCTATTAGATACACCTGGTCACAAAGATTTTGCTGAAGATACTTACCGAACACTAACTGCGGTTGACAGTGTTATCCTTGTGATAGACAGTGTAAACGGGGTAGAGGCTCAAACCAGAAGATTGATGGAAGTGTGTAGGATGCGCGACACACCTGTGATCGTTTTCATTAATAAAATGGATCGGGATGGTAAGGGGCGTTTTGATTTGCTTGAAGAAATCGAGAATGAATTAAAAATTTCATTGCACCCCATGACCTGGCCAATCAATAGTGGTAAAGAATTCAAAGGGGTATATAATTTAGATAATAAAAGCCTTCGATTATTTACAGCCAGTACCAAAGCGGATGAAGAGGATGTGATTTCAATCAAAGACTTAAACGATACATTGTTAGATGCAAAAGTGGGCGATAGAGATGCAGCACAATTAAGGGAGGATGTGGAATTAATT
>JBAXXT010000089.1:0-8659 GCA_037127755.1 Bacteroidota bacterium | reverse complement strand
TTTGAATGGGCTGGTATAATTGGACTTTCAAAGATTGCTTCACTTTTGCAAATACTATATTTAAAAGACGAACGATACGCAACAGCTCCTGCACTTTTACAGGAATTGGCTTTTCAAAATACTACCAATTGAAACTAAAAAATGGGGCTAATCTTACAAATTGATACCGCAACAGAACACGCTAGTATTTGCCTTAGCAGTAATGGTATTTCTTTATTATCTAAAGTAAGTACTGACCAGAAAAACCATGGCTCTTTTTTGCAACCAGCAATACTTGAACTGATGGCAGAATATGGACAACAATTATCTGACTTAGATGCCATTGCTGTTTCTGAAGGACCAGGCTCTTATACGGGTTTAAGGGTAGGGCTTGCTTCTGCAAAAGGGCTCTGCTATGCCCTACAAAAGCCATTAATTATGATTAACACTTTGAAGATAATTGCGGTATCTGCCATAAAATCAATTGGGGAATCTCAAAATGCTCATTTGTATGTTCCTATGATTGATGCAAGAAGAATGGAAGTTTTTACAGCTACATATGACAGTAACCTAAATACAGTTTCGGCACCTAATGCAAAAGTCTTAGACGAAAGCTCTTTTCAATCCATTTTGAACGAAAAGTCAATTGTTTTTAGTGGTTCAGGAACTATTAAATTTAATTCCATATGTCATCATCCGAATGCATTATTTACAAATGTGCAACATCAGTCGGAAGACATGAGTGAATTGGCATTCAATGCTTTAGAAAAAAAAGACTTTGCTAATTTGGCTTATTCTGAGCCCTACTATTTAAAGTCATTCTATTCGCCTCCGCAAAAAAAATGACCTAATTCTTACATATATTGGCAATTTATTTAATTTAAAAACCTTAATTTTGTCTAAGATTTTAATCAAATTATTTCATCATTCTTAACCATTAAACTCCCCCCCATGAGTCAAACAATGCAGTCAGTAGTCTTAAATGCCAGCAAGGCAGCTCTTAAAGTTGATTTTATTCATACTAAGAAAGCGGCACTGATTTTACGCTCTATTAACCACAAGCTTCGTCAGCAGATCATTAAATTACTCGATGAGCAGCAAAAAATGACTGTAACCGAGATTTATGTAAAATTGCGATTAGAACAATCTGTGGCATCTCAACATTTGGCAATCTTAAGAAGAGCAGGAATTGTTGCTACCTCAAGAGATGGAAAATTCATCTATTATTCTGTGAACTATACGCGTTTGGCAGAAGTAGTAGCTTTCGTTGAAACACTGGTAGGTTAATTCCTACCTTTTACCCCTATTTATTTACTGATACTGACTTTCTGGCCATTTCTCTTTGTGGCTTGAAGCTTGCTATTATCTTTGCTTAAAATAAATTAAATGTTCGTAGAGCAATTATATACAGCTTGTTTAAGTGAATCTGCTTATTACATCGAGAGTGAAGGTGAAGCGGCAGTTATTGATCCACTTCGAGATATTGAAGAATACTTGCATTTGGCTGAAAGAAGAAATGCCAAGATCAAATATATTTTCGAAACTCATTTTCATGCAGATTTTGTAAGTGGTCATTTAGATCTTGCAACCGCAACCGGTGCTACCATTATTTATGGACCAGGCACGGTTACAAACTTACCTGTTCAAATTGCAAAGGATGGTGAAAGATTTGCAATTGGTAAAATTCAAATAGAAGTGTTGCATACACCTGGTCACACTTTAGAAAGTAGTTGTTATTTATTGAAAGATGAACAAGAAAAAGACTACGCGATTTTTACGGGTGATACTTTATTTGTTGGTGATGTTGGACGGCCAGATCTTGCACAAAAGGCAAATGAAATTACAATGGAGGACTTAGCAGGAATGCTATATGAAAGCCTTCAAACTAAAATCGTGCCATTAGCTGATGATGTTTTAGTATACCCAGGACATGGTGCAGGCAGCAGTTGTGGAAAGAGCTTAGGACCTGAAACATTTAGCACCATCGGTGAACAGAAAACTGGCAACTACGCATTACAACAACCAGATAAAGCTACATTTATAAAAGCGGTAACAGAAGGTTTAGTAGCCCCTCCTAGTTATTTTCCTATCAACGCCAAAATAAATAAAGAGGGTTATAAAAACATCAATGCCGTTATAGAAAAAGGCATGAAAGCTTTGTCTATAGAAGAATTCAAGAATAAAATGAAGGATGATAAGACATTCATTTTAGACACGCGTATTTCTACAGTTTTTACAGAAGGTTTTATTCCAGGTTCCATCAGCATTGGCTTAGAAGGAAGATTTGCAGAATGGGCAGGCAACCTGCTCCCCTTTGATCAAACCATTTTATTAGTAACGCAGCCAGGGAAAGAAAAAGAGTCTATTGTTCGACTGTCACGTGTAGGATTTGAAAAATTTGATGGCTATTTAAATGGAGGTTATCCAGCATGGGTTGCTTCGGGCGAAAAACAAGATATGATTATTGATGTGGAAGCGGATGAATTAGCAATGGATATTCCATTCGATCCTAATTTGGTGGTTATTGATGTGAGAAAAGATACAGAATATGCAGAAGGGCATGTAAGTGTTGCGCTTAATATTCCTTTGAATGATCTAATTGATCCAGCAAGTATGGCAAACCTCGAAGACACACATAATATGTATGTTCATTGTGCTGGTGGTTATCGAAGTGTGATTGCTTTATCGCTTTTAAAAAGGCAGGGGTTCAATAATTTAAGAAATGTAATAGGTGGTTTTGGGCAGATAAAATTACTAGAAGATAAAATTGAGATTGTAAAATCAGAACCTATTATAACAACATAAAAAAAGACCCGAATGAATATCATTCGGGTCTTTTTCATTTGACTAATAAATGCCCATGTTTTTGAGGATCAAATTCCCATTTCCAACGTCTGTGACTCCATAAATAATTTGCTGGTGTTTTACGAACAGCTCGCTCCACATGTTGCGCAAAGATTTGAGTCAACTCACCTAGTTTATAATTATTAGGAGTAGTTGTGATGAGTTCCAAATCTACCCGGTAGAAACCTCGTTTTACTTTATAAAAATGACCAAATACTATAGCAGTATTTTTTTCTCTGGCGCCTTTTTCCGGACCAACTACAAATGGTGTTAATCGTCCAAAGAAATTAACCCAATGTGCTTTAAACTCACTGGGAGGATTCTGATCTGCTGCCAAACCCATGGCATATCTATCTTCTACATAATCATTGAAATTATTTTTGAAGTCTGAAGCAGGGATTAAAATTGTACCATTTTTTTGTCGCATATGCAACATGATTCGATCCATTATTTTATTACTCAGTGGCTGATACACACCAATAAATGGATAACGACTTACTAAGCCAATATATAAATTCAGTATTTCCCAATTAAAAAAATGCCCGCATTCTAATTGTATGTTTTGACCGCTATCATATAGATCATTCAACACTTCAGGGTTGGCAGAAAATCTTTTTTGCAATTCTTTATTAGAAATCGAAAACATTTTTATGGTCTCGAAAATCATGTCGATAAAATTATGATAGAAATCCTTAGCGATACGAATGCGCTCTGCTTCTGTTTTTTCAGGAAATGCAATAGCTAGGTTTTTCATTACAATTTCTTTTCTATAACCGAAACCATAATAAACTAATGCATAAAAGGCATCTGCAATTAAAAACATGATCCTCCATGGGATAAGTGACAAAAGATAAAAGAAACCATAAGTAATATAATACATCGCAAATGCTTAACAACTTATAAAATGATATTCTGCAATAATTCGCTTTTGTGTTGATGGTCTGTATTGTAATGTAGACCTCTACTTTCTTTTCTAAACTGTGCCCCTTTTACAATTAAATAACCCACAGTAATCAGGTTTCTTAATTCTGAAAGTTGAGGAGATACTTTTGTTGAACGATACAATTCTTCTGTTTCTGTAAATAATAGATCCAATCTTTTCATAGCCCGCTCTAAACGCACATCTGTTCTTACAATCCCCACATAGTCACTCATGATCTGAGTAAGTTCTTTCTGACTTTGTGTAATTAAAATCATTTCTCTAGGATCACTAGTGCCAGTAGCTTTCCAATCTGGTATCCGATATTCGAATGCAATTTGATTAACGAATTTGCAACTATCGATAAAACTTCTGTGAGAGAATACGATAGCTTCGAGCAAACTATTACTCGCCAAACGATTAGCACCGTGCAAACCAGTGCTAGCGCACTCGCCACAAGCATATAGATTTTGAACAGAGGTTCTGCCCCACTCATCGGTTTTAACGCCTCCACAACTATAGTGAGCAGCAGGAGCAACAGGTATCATATGCTGCATGGGATCAATCCCAAGACTTAGACATTTCTCATAGATATTTGGGAAATGATGAATAAACTTTTCTTTATCCATATGCTTACAATCTAAGTACACATGTTCAGTTCCAGTTCTCTTCATTTCATTATCAATAGCTCTTGCCACAATATCACGAGGTGCAAGATCTCTGCGCTCATCATAACGTTCCATGAATGCTTCACCAGATTTATTTCTTAAAATGCCACCATCACCTCTAACTGCTTCTGTAATTAAGAAAGAAGGTGATACGCCTGGTTCATATAATGCAGTTGGATGGAACTGAATAAATTCCATGTTCTCAATTTTACCTTTCGCGCGATAAACCATGGCAATACCATCGCCAGTTGCAATTTTAGGATTCGTGGTAGTGCGATAAGCTTGACCACAGCCTCCGGAGGCAAGCACCGTTATTTTTGATAAAATCTTTCCTATCTGATTGGTATGTTTATTTAAAACATACACTCCAAAACAAGTAATATCAAGCGTTGATTTTGTAACAAGAAAACCGAGGTGGTGTTGGGTAATAATGTCTACAACAAAGCAGTGATTAATCAATTCGATATTAGGTAATGATCCTAGTCGATCAAGTAAAGCCCGTTCCATTTCCTTTCCAGTAACATCCTTGTGATGTAAAATTCTATTTTCACTATGTCCACCCTCTTTACCCAAACTATATTTGCCCTTTGAATCCTTATCAAACTCTGCACCGTATTCAATAATCTCTCTGATTCTTTCCGGTCCTTCCTTAACAACAATTTCAACAACCGATTGATTGCATAAACCATCTCCTGCGATCAAAGTATCTTCAATATGTTTGTCGTAACTATCTTTTTTTTCATCCCACACTCCTGCTATCCCACCTTGAGCATATTTGGTATTTGTTTCATCAGCATCCGTTTTAGTGATGATGGTGATTTTTTTTTCAGGCATCTTCTCTGCTACTTTTAAAGCATAGGTCAAGCCTGCAATCCCCGACCCTATAACTAGGAAATCTGTTTCCATGAGTACAAATTCAATTTAAAAAAATTATTCCGGATCAATCCAAGCACCGCTATCTTTTAACAGCTGAATCAATTCATTAACGGCGATGCTACTATCAATATTTTTTTTCATTATTTCTTTGCTTTTATACAAAGTTATTTTTCCTACTCCACTTCCCACATATCCAAAGTCGGCATCAGCCATTTCTCCAGGTCCATTTACGATACATCCCATAATTGCAATCTTAACGCCCTTCAAATGATTCGTTACACTACGGATACGTGCAGTAGTTTCCTGCAAATCAAAAAGTGTTCTGCCACAACTGGGACAGGATATATATTCCGTTTTTGAAATCCTGGTTCTTGTTGCTTGCAATATGCTGAAAGCAGTACTATTACAAAACTGTTCTGCACTTAAGTTATTTAAATAATTTCTTCCAGATGCATTATTAACTAATGCTGTATGATAAGAAGTTGAACTTAGTCCCAAACAAATTCCATCTCCAAAACCATCTAAAAATAAAGCACCTGTTTCTGTTGAAAAATGAATCAGGTGTTCATCGGCTGTGTGCCAATGGCTATCTGTAATTAATATAACAGGGTTTTTGATATTTCTATTGTTCAATTCCATGAACATCCTTCTCACGGAAGGCATGGCCTGTTTATTTGTACTACTAAAGCATAGTACTACATTTTTTTTATTGGCTATTTCGTCGAGATAAGTGTAATCATTAATGGTAGTATTATCAGAATAACAATCAACCATTACGAAGTTCATTTCGGAATTTATGGTTTCTGACTCTATAAAACCAGCAGCATCAAATATGGGAAAATATTTTTCCGGTTCTTTTGCTTCTTGTGCAGCAACAGGATAACAAATAACTTTTAATGTTCCAGGCAAGCTAAAATTTAATATTTGGTGTCCTGTAAAAATATAATCAGCAGCAGTGTCTGCAATATTCCATTTATCAGTTGCTTCACTATAATGATACCCTATTGCAGATAAATCTGAAGCTTTAATGGTTTGCATTTTACTCAGATCTGCCACAACAACTGGAACCTGTTTGCCGCCCATATTATTTACCATGAAACTTTCTCTTCGAGAATAATGAAAGGGATCGTAGTTTGGTATTACAATTGGCGGAATGGCATTATTTGCCGGTGTTTTATTAATAGAGGTATATCGTTTTACCAAGTCTCTACAAATGGGGATTTCAAATTCAGGATCTTCTGTCAAGCTTACTCGAACAGTATCTCCTATCCCGTCTTCTAATAAAGTACCAATCCCAGCAGCGCTTTTAACGCGTCCATCTTCACCATCTCCAGCTTCAGTAACCCCTAAGTGCAAAGGATAACATTCGCCAAACTCTGCATCCATTTGTTGAATTAATAATCGATAGGCTTGCACCATTACTTGTGGGTTTGATGCTTTCATGCTCAATACAATATTGTGAAAGGTTTCATCCCGAGCAATTCGCAAAAACTCCATCGCGCTTTCCACCATTCCCATGGGTGTATCACCATATCTACTCATGATACGATCGCTCAATGAACCATGATTAGTGCCGATTCTCATCGCTGTTCCATATTCTCTGCAGATTTTTACAAGCGGGGAAAATCGTTCACGAATTCGATCAATTTCTTCTGCGTACTCGATATCCGTATAATCAATTTGTTCAAATTTTTTCTTGTCAACATAATTACCTGGATTAACCCGAACCTTCTCAATAATTCTTGCTGCAATTTCTGCTGCATTAGGAGTGAAATGTATATCAGCAATTAATGGGGTATTATATCCTCTCTTTCTTAATTCATTTTTAATATTCAATAAGTTTTCAGCCTCGTTTCTGCTAGGTGCAGTGATCCTTACTAATTCAGCACCTGCTTCAATACAACGAATGGACTGCTCTACCGTAGCTATAGTGTTCATAGTATCGGTAGTAGTCATGGTTTGTAATCTAATGGGATTGAAATTTCCCAGAGAAAGGTGGCCCACTTTCACTTCTCGGGTGGCCAAACGTGCTATTTGTGTTAGCGAATTACAATACAATTGCATAGTAGAAATATGTGTTACAAATCTAACAGTTAATTACTAGAAAGGTTCTAAAACAAAGCCGGCAGTGTGAGCTGCCGGCTTAAAATCCTTATCCGTAATTATCTTTTCCCTTCTAAAAATCCTTGCTGTTTCAAAATGGATTTTAACAGGTCTAAACGAAATGACATAATATTTGCCTCAGGCTTGCCATCCATATTCATGACAAAGAAATAAGGGTGACGATTTTCCTCTACCCAACCCACGATCCAACAAAGTGTTCGGCCATTTTCCAGTGTTCCAGTTCCGGTTTTATATGCTAGCTGATAATTGGCATTTGCTTCCTGAACCATTACTTTCTTAACAATTTCTTGCGTACGTTTCTGAAAAGGAAGTTGATTAAAATAGAGTTTTTTTACAAACCCCATCTCTTCATCAGCGGTAATTTTCAGGGTATTGTCTAACCAAAAAACGTCAACGGGAGATACGATTTTTTTATTGCCATACTTCAAACTATCCAGCCAAAATTGCATGGTGTCTTTTCCGATTCTACGAGCCACTTCCTGATAGTAGGGTAACGCCGATCTTTTGAAAGCTTCTTCCATTGTAAGATCCTTGTTCCATGATTTAGAACTGTCCCCCATAGGGAATGGGCGAACAACTCCATCCCATTTAATGATCATTTTCTCATTTACAATTCTTCCAGTTTCAATTCCTATTAATGAATTGGCTATTTTAAAAGTTGAGGCAGGTAAATAAGCTGAATCTCTAAATCGCGCGATATTATGAATGGTGAACTGACCACTTCCATTATCGTACAACCCAAAAGTTCCAACAACAGCTTTTTCATCAAAAAAATGTTGTAGATCTTTATCGATTTTTACATTATTAGGTGAGCAGGCCGAAAAAATAATAAAAAAAATTATACCTGAAAATATAGATCGCATATTTGTAATTTAAGGGTGCAAAGCTAGACCAAAACTCCGAGTTCTTTTCCAACTTTTGTGAACGCGGCAATGGCTTTATCCAAATGCTCTTGCGTATGTGCCGCACTCAATTGAACCCTAATTCTAGCAAGTCCTTTTGCAACTACCGGATAAAAGAAACCTATTACATAAACTCCTTCTTCTAATAAAGCTGCAGCAAATTGTTGTGCCACGGTAGCTTCGTACAACATGATTGGAACGATTGGGTGATCTCCAGGCTTAATGTCAAAACCAGCTTCCGTCATTTTTGATCGGAAATACTTAGTATTGAATTCTAGTTGATCACGCAACTCTGTTGTTTCTGTAAGCATGTCTAAAACTGCAATAGAAGCGCCTACAATACTTGG
>JBAXXT010000088.1:0-8736 GCA_037127755.1 Bacteroidota bacterium | reverse complement strand
TAGAATCATATGGGTTGAACCTTGATAGTAATTCAGATTGCACTTTCGCACCTTCGGTAGATGATAGATGGCAAAAATTAGGCATTGGAAAAAAAATGTTTGAATTTATTCTTTCGGACTTGAAAACCAGAAAGATAAAAAGAGTTATCTTATGGGGAGGTGTTCAGGCAACTAATGAAAATGCAATCCATTATTATTTAAAGAATGAGTTTAGAATTTTAGGAGAGTTTGAATATAATGGGAATAACTATGACATGGCTTTTGATATTTATTAAATAATCAAAATGTAACAAATGAAAATAAATGTACCACAATGCCAAAGAGAGTTGAAATCATTTAAAGCCATTTCAGTTATTTGCCTTGTTCTATTTTATAGCTGCGCAACAAAACCACCCCATGAAACTGGAACTTTTAAAGCAACAGATCTGGTTGAATTAGTAAAACTGGATACTTCGCTCCATTTGGATATTAGATATGCAACCAACAATAATTTAGAGGGACGACCTGTATATACTGAAGCCAGAGCATTTCTTCAAAGACCCGCAGCAGAAGCATTAGTTCTGGTAAATCAGGATTTAAAGAAACTTGGATACGGACTACTTATTTTTGACGGTTATCGTCCATGGAGTGTTACTAAACTATTTTGGGATTTAACAGCAAAAAAAGATAAAATATTTGTAGCAAATCCTAAAGAAGGTTCCAAACATAATAGAGGCTGTGCTGTGGATTTAAGTCTATTTGAAATTGCCACAGGTAAAGAAGTAGAAATGACAGGGATCTATGATGAGATGAGTGACCGATCATATCCTAACTATACTGGCGGAACAGTAGAACAACGCAAGATGAGAGATTTATTAAGAAGCAAAATGGAATCTCATGGATTTAGTGTCTACGAATATGAATGGTGGCATTTCGATTTTAGCGATTGGAAGTCTTATCGCATTGGGAACATTCAATTTTCTGAAATAAAGTAATCAACAGTTAACCAGTTTTCTGATTTTTTAATTGTAAAACAAAATAACTATGTCCATATCAGAATTTATATCTACCCTACCAGAAGATAGACAAAAACTAATATTGCAACTGCATGAAATTATCATACAAAAAGATAAGACTGTAATACCAGAAATTGCTCCAATGATGGGGAAAGAGATGATTATTTATAATGCGCCCGGGACTTTCAAGTATGGCCTTTCAAGCGTAAAAAAACACATGTCATTGCATGTATTGCCAATGTATGTTTCAGCTACGATATACAACAAATATAAAGAGCTTTTGAAAGACGCAAAATTTCAAAAAGGCTGCATCAATTTCAATAATATAGATGAGATGCCTCTAAAAATAGTAAAGGAACTTATTATGGAATGTTCAAAAATTGATCTTCGCGCTATTAGAGAAAATTACATCAAGTCTAAATCGAAAAATACTTGATCAGAAATTATACTTTTCTAAGGCTTCAAAAGTGAAATTCAAATTACTCAATAATCAAATCACTATTTACAATTTAAAAAATAACATCATGAAACAACTTCTGTTTTTTTCCCTAATGATGACTTTATTACTATCTACTGAAGCTCAAACTGATAATAAAATTATCATAGGAAGAATTGATAGTATTCAATCTAACATATTGAATGAAAAAAGGAAAATCTGGGTTTATGTTCCTGGTGATGGCGCTCTTGATATTTATGCAAAAAAAAGCTATCCTGTTGTATACTTATTAGACGGAGATGGACATTTTTCATCAGTTGTTGGTATGATTCAACAATTAAGCACCGTTAATGGAAATATGATTTGCCCTGAGATGATAGTAGTTGCCATTCCTAATACAGATCGAACCAGAGATTTAACTCCAACACATATTGATGTTGATCCGCCTTATATGGACAGTGCTTCTTCCAAAACATCAGGCGGTGGTGAAAAATTTATCTCTTTTATTGAAAAAGAACTAATGCCATACATAGAAAATAATTACCCTACTGAACCTTATAAAATGCTCATAGGACATTCCTTTGGAGGATTAACCGTTATGCAGACTTTTGTACACCATACTAATCTATTCAATTCTTATATCTGTATTGACCCAAGTATGTGGTGGGACAAACAAAAGCTTTTAAAAGAATCTAAACTGGTTTTAAAAGATAAGAATTTTCAAGGCACTTCTCTTTTCCTTGGAATTGCCAATACAATGCCAGATGGAATGAATATTAATAAAGTTATAAATGATACTACATCCGATACCAGGCATATACGTTCCATTTTAAAATTGAAGAGTTCCTTTGAACAGAATAAACAAAATGGTTTAAAGTTTAATAGCAAATATTACAATGAAGACTCACATGGATCTGTTCCATTGATTACAGAATATGATGCGTTACATTTTATATTTAATTTCTACCCTTTGAAACTAACTCAAAAGGACTTTACAGATACTACCACAGCTTTATTAGATAAATTCGAAAAGCACTTTTCTGCTATTTCAAAGAAAATGGGCTATAAAGTAAAACTTCCAGAAGATCAGATTAACGGCATGGGTTATGAGGCTTTAGGGAGTAAACATTTTAAAAAAGCAGAACGTTTTTTTAAATACAATATTGATAACTATCCTGAAAGTTTCAATGTGTATGATTCCATTGGGGATTATTATGAAGCTATTGGGGATAAACCAAATACCATTAAATATTATGAAAAGGCTTTATCTATTAAAGAGAATCCAGACACCAGGAAGAAATTAAAAATCATACAAGAAAAAAAATAGTATTTTATGATCCATATTTCGCCAAAAAATAAGTTCAAAATTTTAAGTCTTTATTTATTGCCTCTAGTTGTTATAACATTTTCATGCAATAACAATAAAACCCAATCTGATACAAAAAATAAAATCATAGAAACTGAATACAACTTTCAACAATTATTAGTTTCCGAAGGAGCGGCAACTGCATTTTATACATTCGCTTCTGATAGTGCCGTAATTAAAAGACAAAATGATTCCCTGATTTTTGGTAAAGAGGCAATAAAGAAATTCTATTCAAATCCGATCTACAAAAATGCTGTTGCAATATGGAAACCCGATTTTGTAGATATGTCTGACGATGGAACCCTGGCATATACTTTTGGAAAATATGAATGGACATTTTCCGACTCAACAGGTAAAAAAACAACTTACAAAGGGATCTTCCACACAGTTTGGAAAAAAGCAGCAGATGGTTCATGGAAATATGTCTGGGATTAATCAACATCCCAGCAGTTTTTGACAAATTGTTTTCGACATTTTATTATCTTTTACATATAAAATATTTAACATGAAAAAAATGTTTGTTTCTACCCTCCTATTACCCTTTATGATCAGCTTTGCATTTGCTCAGGAAACGGTGAATTTGCAAATGATGCAAAAAATAAAAGAAGAAGAAAAGAACCATTCACAAATTGCAATGTTAGCACATAATTTAACTGACGTCTCTGGCCCAAGGCTTACTAATTCGCCAGGTTATAAACGTGCTTTAGATTTAGTTACTGAACTCTGCAAAGGTTGGGGCATTGATAATGCAGGACCAGAAGCCTGGGGTGAGTTTGGTAAAGGCTGGAGCAACGAAGCAAGTGTACTTGCTTTAAAATTTCCTTACTATGAAAACATTATTGCTTATCCAGTACCCTGGTGCAAAAGCACACGTAAAAATGTTAAATCCGAACTTGTAATGCTAGAACATTTAGATTCTGCTAGCATTGATAAACTAGGCGATGCTATAAAAGGAAAAATTGTGATGATTAAACCAACTTCCGAAACCATCCCAGATGCTTTTAAAGCTTCTGCAACTCGTTATGGCGATAGTAGTTTGGATAATCTTCCCGATGATTATATGGTTACAGCAGATGAAATTAAACAATTTTTACCCTTTGCTAAAAGCGAGTATTATACTAAACAATACTTAAGCAAAAAAGGGGCAATCGGATTAGTTCGTAGTGATCGCTCTTCTAGAGATGGAACTGTGTTTGTAGATGGGGGTACGGGTTATGACAAACGTTTTGAGGCTACACTTCCCGAAGTGAAAACCAGCAGAGAGGATTATTTGAAATTATATCGCCTCATTAAAGACAATAAAAAAGTAGAGTTGGAAATGAATGTTCAGAATACATTCTATGAAAATGATTTAACTGGATACAATTTTGTTGCTGAAATTCCAGGCACAGATCCACTTCTGAAAAGTCAGGTTGTAATGTTAGGTGGGCATTTAGATAGTTGGGCAGGTGGCACTGGCGCCACCGATAATGCTGCTGGCAGTATTGTAATGCTTGAAGCTATTCGCATACTTAAAACTTTAGGCATCCAACCACGTCGCACTATTCGAATTGCTTTATGGGGAGGTGAAGAGCAAGGGCTTTATGGTAGTTTTGGCTATGTGAAAAAGCATTATGGCGACCCTATCAATATGCAATTATCAGCAGAGCAGGCCAATATTTCAGCCTATTATAATCTAGATAATGGTAGCGGAAAAATACGCGGAATTTATGCCCAGGGTAATCCAGCAGTTCGAGAATTATTTAAAAGTTGGTTAACTCCATTTGCAGACATGGGCGCAGCAGGTGGTGTTACCATGAGTAATACTGGATCAACCGACCACTTGAGTTTTGATGCTGTTGGCATACCAGGCTTTCAGTTTATACAAGACCCTTTGGAGTACGAAACAAGAACACATCATAGCAATATGGATACCTACGAACATTTATCAATATCCGATTTACAACAGGCAGCTATTGTAGTTGCTGCGTTTGTATACAATACTGCCATGCGAAACGATATGATACCTCGCAAACCATTACCTAAGCCAGAGAAATTTATTTTTGATTTAGAATTCCCTTTTTAAAATTCCAAATAATTGAAATTTTAATATTTAAAAGTTTTTTATCTATTTAATACTTGGCAATGAAACAAAAATTACTTTGCATTATTTTCTTTACTTTTTTATACCAAATTGGCTCGGCACAATTGGCAGACTCATTGTCGAAAAAAGTGGATTCTATTTTTGCCGAATATGATAAAACAAATTCACCGGGTTGTGCTTTAGCAATATTGAAAGATGGTAAGATCATTTATGAAAGAGCCTATGGCATGTCAAATTTGGAATATAATATTGCAATCAATCCCAATTCTATTTTTCATATTGCTTCTATTTCAAAACAATTTACTGCAGCAGCAATTATAAGATTATCATTAGAAGGTAAGCTCTCCTTGAATGATGATATTAGAAAGTATATTCCAGAAGTTCCCGATTTTGGCCATCCCATTACTTTTAACAACTTAATACATCATACAAGTGGAATTAGAGACCAGTGGGATTTACAAGGACTTGCGGGATGGCGTGAAGGAGATTTAATTACTGAAAAAGATATACTAGAAATGTTGGCTCGACAAAAAGCTTTAAACTTTTTGCCAGGTGATGAATATCTATATTGCAACTCTGGTTTTACGCTTGCGGGAATTGCAGTTAAAAAGATTACAGGAGTTTCTTTAAGAGATTATGCCGACTCGGTTTTCTTTAAACCATTGGGAATGATGAGCACCCATTTCCATAGTGACCACTCTGAAATTACGCCTAATCGAACTTCAGCATATTACAAAGATGAAAATGGGAAATGGAAAATAAGTATTCCGGTTTTTGATAATTATGGAGCAACCAGTTTATTTACAACTGTTGAAGACTTGGCAAAATGGGACGAAAACTTTTATACAAAGAAAATCGGGGGCGACGAATTTATTAAAGCTATGTTACTTACAGGCGAATTAAATGATAAGACACCTCAGAACTATGCATCAGGATTAGTAATTGGCTCTTACAAAGGATATAAAACCGAAGGGCATGGCGGTGCAGATGCAGGATACAGAAGCAATTTGATCAGGTTCCCTGATGAACACTTTTCTGTGATTGTATTTGCAAATTTGGCTAATATTAATACTTCATTACTCTCTAACAAAGTTGCAGATGTTTTTCTTAAAGATAAAAGCATACCAAATCCTGTTATTAAAATAGACAGCAATATTCTAAAAGGATGGGCTGGAGACTATTTCGATATGAATACGCAGTCAACTATGAAATTTGAATTTAAAAATGAAAAATTGTTAAATGGTTCTGCAGAATTAGTTCCATTGAACAATTCAATGTTTAATATCAGATCAACTACTTATTCTTTCAGTGCTGATGCATCAGCTACAAAACTTGAACTTAAATCGAAGGGGTTAAAAAATCAAACATACAATAAAGTTAATATAATTAAACTTTCAACTTTTGAACTGCAGGAATATCAGGGAGAATTTTATAGTACTGAGTTAGACGTTAAATACAATATTTCAGTAAAGGACAGTATTTTAAAAATAAAAATACCTAGACAGGAGGATATAGAAGTTTCTCCATTTACTAAAGATATTTTCGCTGATGGTTTTGTAGTACGATTCATTCGAAATAAAAAAAATATAGTTGAAGGCTTTTATCTTACTACAGGCAGAGTTCGGAATCTTTATTTTAGTAAGTCATCCATCAAATAAAATCGATTATATTTTTAAGAAAGATGGAAGACCTATTAAAAGAAATAAAAGCTTGTAATATCTGTAAAGAGTATTTACCTTTTGCACCTAACCCAATTATAAGAGCAAGTACTACATCGAAAATTTTAATTATAGGACAAGCACCTGGGCAAAAGGTTCAGAATAGTGGAATTCCTTGGGACGATGCAAGTGGAAAAGAATTACGTTCATGGCTAAACGTTACGTCCGATCAATTTTATGATACCACTTTATTTGCAATAATGCCAATGGGAATGTGTTACCCTGGCACAGGAAAATCGGGAGATCTTCCACCAAGAAAAGAATGTGCTACAGCATGGCATCTAAAGGTATTAGCAAAAATGCCCAATATCCAGCTTGCCCTATTAATAGGCAAATATGCACAAGAATATTATTTAGGGAAACTTGTAAAAGAAAATCTAACAGAAACAGTAAGAAATTATAAAGATTATTTACCAAATTATTTACCATTACCCCATCCTTCTCCCAGAAACAATATTTGGAAAAAGAAAAACGAATGGTTTGTTCAAGACATACTTCCAATATTAAATTTGAACGTTCAGGAAATTATAAAAAAATAAATACTGATAAAAGTATTGGTGAATTATTTACAAATAACTATGGATATATATGCTATCAAATTAAATGCAGTGAATCGCCAATTTTTATTTCTTTCCCCGTTTCACTATTGGGTATAAATGTGTCAACTGAGAGATGGTAGAGTGATCCCAGTTTTTCAATATGACTCCAGGCAGGGATATTACGCGCTCTTGATTCAATCATTCTTTTAATAAAGGTTTTGTCTGTTTCTCCAGTAAACGGATTTCGAGGTGGCACATTGCAACGCGCACGTAAACTAATTCCAATCATATTAACATCGCCTACACGAAAAGCTATCCCTTTTTCAGAATCATAATTTGCCAGACGTTCTTCCCAATAAGATGGGACGTTTGAAAATTCTAAATTTGCTCGGAATCTTAATCTCAGTGTATCAATTGAATCAGCTAAAGTATCTGCCAGATGTTGCAATGTTTCATAAGTTATTACAGTTACTGCACTTTCATCCGGGATATCCATTAGTCTGCCCTCTTCATTTTTTATCAAGTTTACTTTTGTGCTAAAAAAATCGGATAGATACGATTCAATTTGATCTGTTTCGCTATTTAAATTAAATATTGCTTTATCATCACTTCCCCTCTTCTTAAAAGTAACATAATCCAAAGTTTCATCAAATGTTGTCTGTAACTGGCTTACCAAACCCGTAGCCTTCCCATTTATAAAACTGCCATACTGATTAAGCATGGCGTATCTTCTATCCCCAGATAAGGATCGTATTCCTATTTTTACAGAAGTTAATTCTACCGGGTCGAGTGACTTTATGGGATATATCCTTATTTTAGAAAGAATTGGAGTCATAAAAAATATTTGTATTCTTTTTTAACAATTTGAACCGCGATGATGTCAGTTGTTGAATTTGATTTTTCTGTTAAAGACTGACAGGTAATATACAAAAGAAAAGGTAAATAAATAGATGATCATTCAAGGCCAACACGATGAAATTTGGGATGGTATTCAAGATAAATAAAGGTCTGGACAGGTTTTAAGGAAAAAATTTTACTAGTTTTCATAATAGAAAAATAAAGCTTCTATCTTAGGTTTTATAATTGTATTGTTCATCTGATAACTAAAGATTAAAACATGAAACTTAATTTATATCAAATTGATGCATTTACCGATAAAACATTTGGAGGAAATCCTGCTTGCGTTGTTCCTTTAGATAGTTGGCTACCTGACGATTTGTTATTGAAAATCTCAAAAGAAAATGCGGTTGCGGAAACTGCTTTTTTTGTAGACAAAGGAGACAAAATACATTTACGCTGGTTTACTCCTGAAATAGAAATGGATTTATGTGGCCATGCTACGCTAGCAACAGCTCATTGTTTAACTACAATACTTGATTATAAAAAAGACAAGATTGTGTTTGAAACTTTAAGTGGTGATTTGATAGTCTCGGTAAAAAATGATCTTTATAAATTAGACTTCCCTTCAAGAATGCCTATATCAAGTACTTTACCTGAAATCATCGAAAATTCTTTAAATATCAAGCCTAAGGAAATCTTGAAGTCAAGAGACTATGTATTAGTTTATGACAATGAAACTCAAATTCGAAATATTAAAAT
>JBAXXT010000087.1:0-8890 GCA_037127755.1 Bacteroidota bacterium | reverse complement strand
TTCCTCCTATCTCCAATATTCAGGCGCCAATGAAATTATGGTATGAAAGTCCAGCCAATTATTTTGAAGAAACATTAGTATTAGGAAATGGCACTCAGGGCGCCACGGTATTTGGTGGGATTTCAACTGATAAAATTTACTTGAATGATCTAACGCTATGGTCGGGAGAACCAGTGAATGCCAATATGAATCCTAATGCTTACAAGTACTTACCCGATGTCCGTAAGGCATTACTGGATAAAAACTACAAAAAAGCGGAACAATTGATAAAGAAGTTACAGGGAAAATTTTCAGAATCCTATGCTCCGTTGGGTACTATGTTGATTAAAATGAATGATGATCCTTATATCAATGATTATTATCGCGAGCTTGACCTGGATCATGCTATAGCGAAAGTGAAAACAACTTCAAACAGTAATGTGATAGAAAGAGAATACCTGGTGTCTAATCCCGACAAGATTTTTGCCATACATATTACAAGTAAAACTCCGGGAGCTTTGGGCTTTACAATTGGATTTGAATCATTATTGAAATTTCAAAGATCAACCGCCAACAATATTATTACTATACAAGGAGCAGCGCCTTTGAAAGCCGATCCTAGTTATGTTCAAAAAACAAAAAATGCGGTTTCTTTTGATCCCAAAAAAGGAACCAGATTTTCTGCAGATATCAAAATTCAGAGTACTACTGGAAAAATAACAAAGACAGATTCTACCATCAGTTTATCAGAGGGAACAGAAGCAACCATTTATGTGTCGATGGCCACAAGTTTCAATGGATTTGATAAAGACCCTGCCACAAAAGGTGCAGACAATGTAGCAATTGCTGCAACAGAAATTAATAAAGCATATCAAACAGGATGGACTGAGATTAAAAAAAATCATATCAAAGATTTTCAAACATTTTTCAATCGCGTACAATTAAAGCTTGCCAATAAGGATACAGTTAATCTTCCAACAGATAAACGTTTAAAGCGATATGCAACCGGTGCAACAGACCCGTATTTAGAAACTTTATATTTTCAATACGGGCGTTATTTATTGATCAGTAGTTCCAGAACAACTGCAGTTCCTGCAAATTTGCAGGGTTTATGGAATCCATATATTCAACCGCCATGGTCCAGTAACTATACCATGAACATTAATGCAGAGGAAAATTATTGGTTGGCTGAGAATACCAATCTCTCTGAAATGCACCAACCTTTTTTACAATTCATTGGCAATCTTGCTAAAACGGGAAGCATTACAGCTAAAACATTTTACAATATGCCCGGTTGGGCTGTGCATCATAATTCAGATATCTGGGCCATGTCTAATCCAGTTGGAAATTTTGGAAATGGAGATCCTAGTTGGGCTAACTGGGCCATGGGCGGAACCTGGGCATCTGCACATTTATGGGAACATTATTTATTTACACAGGACAAATCGTTTTTAGAACAGAAAGCCTATCCTCTTATGCGCGGGGCAGCAGAATTTTGTTTGGCTTGGCTGGTAAAAGATAGCAGTGGTCAATATATCACTTCGCCTTCCACTTCGCCTGAAAACACATACAAAACGCCTACTGGTTTTGTTGGAGCAACCATGTATGGTGGCACAGCAGATCTGGCCATGATCAGAGAATTATTTTTAGATATAGTAGCAGCACAACAAATATTAAAGAACGATAATGATTTTGCTGCTAGAGTTAATGCTGCTTTGAATAATTTACATCCTTATCAAGTTGGCAAAAAGGGAAACCTGCAAGAGTGGTATTACGATTGGGAAGATTCAGATCCGAAACATCGGCATCAGAGTCATTTGTATGGTTTATATCCAGGTACACATATAACCATTGAGAAGACCCCATTAATTGCTGCAGCAGCCAGGAGAACCCTTGAAATTAAGGGCGATGAAACAACAGGCTGGTCGAAGGGATGGCGCATTAATTTATGGGCTCGCTTAAAAGATGGGGATCATGCCTATAAAATGTACCGTGAATTATTAAAGTATGTGGCTCCGGACGAGATCAGAGAAAATTATTCAAATGGGGGGGGTACTTATCCAAACCTGTTTGATGCGCATCCACCCTTTCAGATCGATGGGAATTTTGGCGGAGCAGCAGCGGTTGCCGAAATGTTGGTACAGTCAAATGCAGAGTACATTGAACTATTGCCTGCCCTTCCAAAAGCATGGCCAGCTGGTGAAGTAAGAGGTTTAAAAGCTAGAGGTAATTATGAAATTGATATAAGTTGGAATGAGGGGAAAGTGAAAACAGTAAAGATTAAATCAGCAACTCTGTCATCCGCGAAAGTGATGGTGAATGGGAAAATGGAATTGATTAAGACAAGTAAATAACTTTAAAATTGATTAATCAATAAGGTATCAATGAACTTTTCTCAAACCTAATACAACAAAATTTCAACTAGCTAAATCGCAACCAATCGAATATCTTTGACAAATAACAAAACGCTAGTGAAATTTCAAATAAACCCAAAGCGCCAATTTCAGTTATAATAAATTATTTGACGGTTACTCTATTATTATGATCAAAATATTAAATTTTAAAAACAAGCATTTTTTAGCTTTATTCGGAAATTTTGTTATCGCAGTTTTTAGCTTATTAAACATGTCACTTTTGTACCGTTCAATGTCAAAATCTGAGATTGGAACCTGGTTTTTATTCTTAAGTATTCAAAGTGTTATAGAATCTTTTCGGGCTGGATTCCTAGGCACCGCAACTATTAAGTTTTATGCTGGTGCAAAAAATGACAGAAAGGAAACAGTATTAGGATCAATTTGGTTTATAGCTGTAAGCATTTCGATTATATTTATTGTAGCAAATGGAATATTTTGGCTTTTTACAAAGAATATAGAATATCCACAAATGCTGATTATCGTTAAATGGGTGGGATTAACTTTTTTAAGTTCATTACCGTTTACAGTAACAATTTGGATATTAATGGCTGATGAAGATTATGAAAATATTCTTAAAATAAGGTTAGTTAATAATGTTTCAATGTTTCTAATCATTTCAGTGTTAGTATGGTTGCAAAAAATGAATATAGAGAATTTAATGCTCTTAAACTTTGCAACAAATTTATTAACATCCTTTTTTTGTTTTTTAATAAAAAAATCACACTTTCAAACTATTTTTAAATTCGCAAAGTCAATTATTATAGAGGTTGCTGAGTTTGGAAAATTTAATCTAGGAGGCTACTTTGCCAATATAATTTTTAAAAACGCTGACACTTTTATAATTTCATTATTTTTAGGCCCCTCTTATTTAGCAATTTATAGTCTCCCAAGTAAATTAATGGCGATTATTGAATTACCATTAGGCAGTTTTCTTGGAACCGGTATGTCTGCTATGGCAATAGCAATGAATAGAAATAGAAAAGATGAATTGCTAGAAATCTTTAAGAAATATGTTGGGTTACTAACTATAGCATTTATTCCTTTAATAATTGGATGTATGATTTTTGCCGATCTAGCAATTTCAATTCTTGGGGGAGCAAAATATATAGGTTCAGAAGCTGCAAATATTTTCAGAATTATGGTTTTCTTTACTTTGCTATTTCCTTTTGATAGATTTAGTGGAATAACACTCGATATGCTACATTTACCTCATCTTAATTTTAAGAAAATATTAATCATGTCGTTTTTTAGTATTGGGGGAACATTTGTTGGTGTTTTAATATTCAAAAATTTATATGGAATTGCTATTATTTCCCCTTTAACTGTAATTTCTGGCGTACTATTTGGCTACTATAGTTTACGAAAAAATTTAGATTTTACAATAAAAGATATACTACAAATTGGATTAAAGGAGTTCAAGCTAAAACTTGATCATGTTTTAAAAATAGGTAAGAGCTTTTTCTAAATTTTGCAAAGGAAATAAATTAGATTTTAAATCTCTTGTAAGAAGAATGGTTATTAATAATTTAAAGCCAGTCAAATAATAATTTAATAAATTTTATCATACCAGTTGCGTAGTTGTACTGGTAGGTTTTCCATACCATTTGGATAAATTTCAGTTCGCTCTGATCTTAATAAAAACCATCCGCTAATGTCATCTAGGCAGTTTCCCTGAACTTGTGTATCCTCAATTAATTTATTACTCAAAACAATGAGTATATTATTTAAATCGAATACAACTAATGAATTTTTAGATAAAAATTCATAACAAGAACTATTAGAAGGATCAAGTAGAAGATAATTTTCTGAATAATAAATATCAGCACAAAATCTAGATTGCCATTTCGCTTTAAATTTCAAAACACCGTTTTCAAGAAACGGAGGAGTACCTCCGAGACTTATTTTTTTACATCCTAACTCAAATGCTCTCTCAATTAGAAGTTGATATATAGCTGTATTTACTCCCTGATCTAAATAATAATTATCGCCGTTTAGCCAACCTACCTTTGTATATATATACTTATCCCCTTCATGAATTGCTATGGCTGATGCTATACATACTCCAGATAAAAATACATTCAAAAATTCCGTTCCTGGCAAGTTTAGTAGATCCATAATTTCATCTTTTGCCATCACATATGCATCTTCAGCGTGCCTCCCAACCATTGAGGGTACGTAATAGCAATTATAGAATTGTTCGAACCAATCATTGTCAGTACTGATTGAATAAGTAAAGCCAGTTTTTTTAATTTTTTTAATAGTTTGCCGAAGTTTAGATGTAATTTCTTGAAGGTATTCTTCTAAAGTATTAGGCAAAGCTATCTCTTGCTCAATAAAATTTGGCTGCATTATAACTTGATCTCTAATTTTATTAGCCAACTCATAATCCTTTATAATAATCAAACCAGATTTAGTTAAAAGATCTGGTAATGATTTTCTGATACAAAAACTAATTTTAAAAATATTTACTACAATAGTTTCATGTCCCAGATATAAATATTTATATCTACTGTGATATTTATATGTACCAATAGTAACAAAAGAACTTAAAGTATTTGTATCCTTTGTTATTATAACTAAGTATTTCAAAGCTAGCTTGGCAACATGTTTTAGGGTATTTTTAGCGGATATAATTTGAGAATTAAACATGTTTAATATTTAAATTAATTGCCAATTTGTTTGCCTATGTATTTAAATAATTAATTATATATAATTAATATTCAATAAGTTCAAATATAAGTATATTTATGTTTAAGATAGTGTTACAATTATTCATTAATAATTAAACAAAGTGACATGGAAACACTATCTTATATTTAATTATATTTAGTCTACTTCATGCTGACGATTTACAATTTTTAAATACAAAACGCAAATAAATAGGTACTTTTGAAAAAAACGCAAACTAATAAATAGTTCAATTTCTTTTGACGTAATAGAAAGAATATTACATATATTAAATTTTAGCATTCATGATGAGCGCCCCAAAAATCAAATCTATACTTCTTATAGGATTTGACTCAAATATTGGTCTTGGTGTAATATTTTGTTTAAAATCGTATAACTATGATTTGTATCTTTTAACACATAACTTAAAAAATGCTGCAAGGCACTCTAAATTCGTAAAGAATACATTTTTTTACAATGATGAAAAAGATGATCTTTCCGATTTCGCTGTTTCAATAGTAAGTAAATATAATATTGATTTTATATTACCTTACGATGAACTTGAAACAAGAAAAATACATGAGAAAGAGGCGGTTTTAAATAAAATTGTCAAATTATCAATCGCAACTGATCCTGAATATTTTAATATTGGAATACACAAATTAAGATTAGCTCAATTTTTAACTGCAAATAAAATACCCTGTCCTTCTTTTGCTACTTTTGACAATAAAACACAAATAAACAAATTAATCGATGAATTTGGATTCCCCTTACTAGTTAAACCTGTAAGGCAATCAGCAGGTAGAATGATTCAGAAACTTCATGATTGGAATTCATTGAATATTTTTTTTGAAAAATTGAATTGTAATCAAGAGGATTTTATAATTCAACCATTTATTGTTGGTTCAGATATAACATGTAATGTGATTTGTAAAGACGGGCAAATTTTATGTCATACTATTCAAGAATCTCCAGTTAAAGTAGGATCAAATTTCAGCACAAATGATATATTAGAATTTCATAACGACGACGAAGTCATTAGTATAGTAAGTAGCATGATGAAATTATTACATTGGAATGGAGTTGCATGTGTTGATTTGAGAAGAAGTGTAATAAATAATTCTATAAATGTACTAGAGATTAATGGTAGATTTTGGGCATCAGTTGTTTCTTCTTTTACAAAAGCAGGTTTAAATTTTCCTTTAATACTATTGAAAACATCATTAGGCGAGCCCATAGAAATAGAAAAACAAAAAAGTGCAATACAGGTATCCTTAAAAAAATATGTAGATCTGAAATTACAAATGAAGCCTATTACATTTCACGATACAAAATATGAAAGCTATTTTTCAGATCCCTTGGCTCGCATTATGCAAATTTTGAAATTGTAATTACATCTAAATATTAAATTTTACCTTTTTATATTATGGATATTTCAAACAAGATAAAAAGTAATCCGCGATTAAAAGACTTTGCAATGTGGATGATTTTTGGGGATGGAAAACCAAGGTGGTGGGTTGTAAACATTCTTAATAAATTTTTTCATAAAAAAGGGTTCAAATCAGTAATTAGAAAACATGCAAGATTGGATGTTATTCCATGGAGAACTTTTAGCGTAGGTAAGAATACAATTATTGAAGACTTTTCTTGTATTAATAATCAAGTTGGCCATATATATATTGGCGATAATTGTACTATAGGCTTAAGTAATATTATTATCGGTCCAGTGAAAATTGGAAATAATGTAATTATTGCTCAGCACGTATGCATATCAGGATTAAATCATGGATATGAAGATGTTTCGGTTCCAATACGTGATCAGTTATGCCAAAAGCAAGAAATAATCATTGAAGATGATTGTTGGATTGGTGCGAATTCAGTAATATTATTAGGTACTACAATTGGAAGGCATTCCATTGTAGCTGCAGGAAGTGTAGTAACAAAAGATGTAGCTCCTTTTACCATAGTTGCCGGTAATCCAGCTAAAGCAATTAAGTTTTATAATGCTGTTACCTATAAATGGGAGAAGAATTAATCTAATTTGAAAATAAGTCTTATAAATTTAAGTAAATAAAAAACAGGTTAATTCTTATAGCTTATATCATTTTTTAAAAAAATTATAAAATCTATTATTTATTCTAGATATCAAATTATAATCTTTAAAAGTTTGAATCTGACTATTCAAAAATTCTATGAATTTATAGTTATAATGTAAAAAACGATAACTCTGTTTTGATACTTTTAAAAGCCGTCCATTTTCTATATAATTATGTTTTTTTGCACCATACTTTGATATTACATAATCCCATTCATCTTCTGGGTCTATATTTAATTTTGTATAAAGTTCCCCCTTCCCAACTGGTTTAGTATGTTTCATAATGATGCAATCGAATACAATTAATTTTTTCTTAGGATACCCTAACAAAAATGACCATACAGAATCTAACCCCCAACTTGACTTATTTTCTAAAAATGTTTTGAGACATAAAATTAAACTTTCTCTATTAAACATAGGTGCCATTACTTCAATTTGGCCTACATACCTACAAAAGCAACTAGGGTTATTTTTAAAAATTGGCCAGCTACAAAATGAGTCTTTACTTAGAGATGCACAACTTATTGAGGCATTAAAACCCTTACTTAAGTCAAATAATCTATTTAGCTGTCAAGTATCAATTTCAATATCATCATCCAGCAATAAAAAATAATCGTACGTATCTAACCATTCAGGATGAATTTCTGTTAATAAATGATAAATCATGTGATATTTAAACCCTTTTAAGTGATAAAAAAAATCAACTGATTTATATAAATCTAAATTATTTATATTTTCATGATAAAACAAAAGGCATAAATCAAATTCTTTTTGATCAATATTATTTAACCAAGAACTATTAAATAAAGTTGAATTATTACCACAGGGGGATATAATTAGATACTTTGAATGAGGTTTTGTATTCATAGGAATCAACTGATTAGTTTATTTGGGGGAGGAAATAATTGATTATTATATGATAAACTAATAAGGACAGATCAGAAAAACTATTCCATTATTTTATATCACTACTTTTTACTACTGTTGAGAATTTTAATTTTAATCTTAAAAAGTAGCTTTCAAAATATTTATATGATATCCCTGCTATTATGACCGAAAACGGCAACGTTAATCCATATAAAATAATATTAATTACTAAAGGGTTTAAATTACTTGCAAATTGTTTTAAAAAGTAAAGTATGCTAATTAAAACAATATTGTGCAGCAAGTATATACCATAAGACACCTTACCAAGATAGATAAGAAAGTTTGTTTTTAATTGTATTATACTAGTTTCTGTTATGCATAAATTTATCACAATCAAAATAACTGAAATTACAAATAATGCATTATTACTAAAAACATTTCCTGCAATATGTGTCAAAAAAATATGCCCAGTAAAATAAACCCAACTTAATATTTGAGTGTATTTTTTGAATAGTAACTGAACAAATTTATTATTGTTTAATTCATGCTGATTGTAACCATAAACAATAATGGCAGCCATAGAACCCATTAGCAATTGCTCAATTCTAAAATAATATAGATAGTTCGCTAAATTGGATAAAAATAAATTGCCTGGCAAATTAAATCCAATTAATTTAATTACTATCAGGAAAATTGTTAATATAGCTATACCAATAAATGTATTTATTTTATTTTTGATTCTAAAAAATTGAGGTTGAAACAAGTAAAACTGTTCTTCTACTCCGATAGTCCATATAGGCTGCACATAAGGGTGTATATGACCAAGCATAAATGGAATATTGGGCAATAAAAATAAACACATTAAAAG
>JBAXXT010000086.1:0-8891 GCA_037127755.1 Bacteroidota bacterium | reverse complement strand
ACCGCCGCGACTTCCGCCGCCGCTACCACCACCACCGAAGCTCTTCTTTTTGAAGCCGCCTCTTTCGCCTTCTGGACGAGGGGTAGATTCGTTAACAACAATTTTACGACCTAAATTATCAGTGTCGTGTAATTGACTAATAGCAGTACGAGCCGCTTCATCATCAGCCATTTCAACAAAACCAAAGCCTTTGCTACGGTCGTTGTTAAATTTGTCGGTAACGATTTTGGCACTTGTTACTTCTCCAAACGGAGTAAACAGGCTTTGCAGGTCTTCACTGGTCATGTTCCAGTTAAGATTTCCAACGTAAATGTTCATGTTCTTTATAAAATTATGTGATCAAAAACCAATGGTAAAACAGTAACCGAGAACCCTGAAGCATTTACGTAAAACCTTCTGAGAAACAGGCGAACTGCCATTGGACATCCGAAGATATTGAATTTTTTGAAATACCAAATTATTTTTCAACATTTTTATTATTTCATCAAATCTCTCAAATTCACTCCTGTAGCGGATTTCCGACAAATCCATTAATTTATCCGCAGTTTTAATCTGGTTTTAATGTGGATTAGGTTACATATAGAGCCCAAAAAAGCCCGTCTCGAGTACTCGGGACGGGCTCCATTAAGTTAGAGGTAGATTATTCTCCTATTACTTCAAATTCAATTTCTACATTGTTGCCGTTACCAAAATCGATAACTGCTTTGTATAAGCCTAATTCTTTTACTTCATCAGCAATAGAAATACGCTTACGATCAATCTCATAACCTTTTTGGTCACGGATAGCGCGGGTAATTTGTAAAGAAGTTACACTACCAAAAATCTTACCAGAAGTACCGGTTTTAGCACCGATCTTAACAGGGGAAGATTTTAAGATTTCAATTACTTTGTTGATTTCAGCCAACATAGCAGCTTCTTTCTTAGCTTTTACCTTTAAACGCTCTTCTAATTGCTTCATGTTAGAAGGACTAGCTTCTACCGCTAATTTAGAAGGGATCAGGTAGTTACGAGCGTAACCGTTTTTAACTGTTGCCAGTTCATTACGGCCGCCTAAATTGTCTACGTCTTGAATTAAAATTACTTGCATGTTTTGTGTTTTAGTTCCCCTGTTCCCAGTTTTTCAACTGTCCCCATTACAGGGTTAGGGAAGGTTACTAATATTCTATTTCAATAAATCAGTTACATAAGGTAAAAGACCCATCTGACGAGCCTTCTTCACTGCATCCTGAACTTTACGCTGATACTTCAAAGAGTTACCGCTCAAACGACGTGGTAATAATTTACCTTGTTCGTTGATGAATTTCTTTAAGAAATCGATGTCTTTATAGTCAACGTATTTAATGCCATATTTTTTAAAGCGACAGAATTTTTTCTTCGGCTTTTCCTGTTTGATGGCGGTCAGGTATTTAATTTCGTTCTTTGCCATGATTAAGCTTCGATTTTATCTTGCATTGCAAATCCACCATTTCTTTTCACATAGTTGTACTCGACGGCGTATTTATCGAGACGTGTGATCATGTGACGCATGATTTGCTCATCGCGTAACATTTGGATCTTCAGTTTTTCGTTAATTTCTGAAGGACCTTGGAATTCTAACACCCAGTAAATACCTGTTGTTTTTTTCTGGATAGGATAAGCGAGTGATTTCAATCCCCATGGATTGCTGTGCACTGAAGCACCACCCAGTTCAACGATCAAATCTGCATACTTTTTTTGTGCAGCTTTGAAGTCTTCTTCAGACAGAACCGGTGTGAAAATCACCATCAATTCGTAATTGTTCATTTACTGAATTTTGAGGTTATAAATTGGTTTCTCCCAGTGGACACCCCTTTCGAGATGAATCAGCCAAAACTGATTTGGGGCTGCAAAGGTAGGGGAATAGAACTAATTGCTGAAGTATTTATGGCAAAAAAATGAGAAATAACAGCCCTTTCAGCCGATTATTTTGCTAAAATTTCCCTTTTTAACTGTCAAGATACCTCAAAGCGTGTTTTTGATCAGTATAAGATAGGTGGGAAAATGGTCGCTATACCCCCCTCGATAGTTATTTCCATCCCAGGTTCGCATGGGATACCCTTTATACCGTCCTCGATTTTCAATCATATAGACCCTTTTAAAAATCTCCTGCTTATAAAAATAAAACCCTGTTTGATTGCTATTTAACCATGTTCCGGATAGCAAGATCTGATCAAACAATGACCAACTATCCTGATTCGCTAAACTGCCATATCCATTGGCATAAACTTCTGTCCAGGGGTTATACAATTCCCCCTTATTTATTTGATATCGATTGCCACTCGCTTTCAAAACATGTTTAATACTATAGCTATCCGGATTGTCATTAAAATCTCCCATCACAATGATTTTTGCTGCAGCATCAATTTGTTGAATGCGATTGATTTCTGTTCTGCAAACTGCAGCAGCCTCATTCCTCGATCCATTGGTTTGACTCTCACCTCCTTTTTTGCTTGGCCAATGATTTACTAAAATATAAATGGGTTCACCATCTAATAGCCCTTTCACTAATAAAATATCTCTGGTTGACCATTTTTCTTTGTTCTTGCTGGAAAGTTTTACTGGGATTTGTTTACTCGATTCAACTTTTAAATAGGCAGGATTATATAAGAGCGCAACATCAATACCGCGTAAATCTTTTGAATCATAATGTACAAATTGATAGTTTCTTTTTTTTAGCAATGGATGATGAATTAAATCATTCAATACAGTATCATTTTCAATTTCTGCTACTCCTAATATCACTGCACCATCTGCAGTTTTATCGGTGCCGATATCCGATATCACTCTTGATAATCGATCGATCTTATCAAAATAAATTTTAGAGGTATATTTTTTTATTCCATGTAGCGTAAAGTCGTCATCATTCACTAGCGGATTGTTAGCCGTGTCGTAGAGATTTTCTAGATTATAAAATGCAGTGATACATATTTTATACTGATGATTAGTTTTTTGTGCAGAGACTATGTGTATGCAACATATAAAAATAATTATCCCGAGATATTGTTTCATTTTTTTTACTAAAATAAACGCAAGATTGCTTATCAGCACTACCTAAAAGCTAAAATTATTTTACACACTAGCATTTCTGAAATACACGCTATACTTTAGTTGCAGCATCATTTATGAAATAGAAAAAAAAATGTATGAAACAGTTATTTGTTTTGATTTTCCTATTGTTTTCATCCTGTTATTTAATAGCGCAAT
The DNA here is from genome assembly GCA_037127755.1 of Bacteroidota bacterium. Classification (GTDB taxonomy): domain Bacteria; phylum Bacteroidota; class Bacteroidia; order Chitinophagales; family Chitinophagaceae; genus Sediminibacterium. The sequence goes on along the minus strand of JBAXXT010000086.1, from coordinate 5,669 downwards.
CGCCGAAAAAAACAAAAATGATCCTGGATAAAAATTATCGGATAGATTCTATCTTTCAACCTTATTTCGGTATTCAACAAGAGTCAAATACTGGAATCGCATTAATTGATGAAAATACACTCAAAGAGAATACAGAAAATTTATCGACCACCCAATTGCATGCCACAAGAGACCCTTTTATTGCTGTTAGTTCATTCCAGTTAAGTGCCCTGCATTTCCGTTCCAAAGGATTGCCAGGAAATTATTCAACTGTTAGTGTAAATGGGATTCCGATGGTTGACTTAGCCAATGGCACAGGTTTATGGAATCATTGGACGGGATTGAATGGTATTTTTCGGGCAGATGAAAATAGCACTGAGTTTATTGCTAACAGTTTTGCTGTTGTTGCAATTGGATCAGCCAGTAATATTGATATCAGGGCCTCGAAACTAAAAGCGCAAACTAATTTCGATTATGGTTTTTCTAATCGTTCATACAACCACAGGTTTCAATTCACCCATAGTTCGGGCTTGCTAAAAAATGGATGGGCGTTTACATTGAGTGCAGGTGGGCAGTATACCAGTACTCCCATTATCCCTGGTATTTTCCATCAGTCGATCAATGGTTTTCTGGGAATCGATAAACAAGTAAACCATCATCTGTTTTCTATTAGCTTTTTTGTATCCAATTTTCAAAATGCTAAACAGGCATATTCGCTAAATGAATCAACTAAGCTATTTGATGATCCTTTATATAATCCGAATTGGGGTTACCAACATCAGCAAATAAGGAATGCTAATACTGCCTCACAATTATTACCTGTAAGTATGTTTACACATGAATGGCGGTTTAATAATCAATCCTATTTACAAACTGCGATTTCTTATTCTTCAGGGTATAAAAACAATACCGGTCTTAACTGGTTTCATGCACCCGATCCCCGACCTGATTACTACCATAATTTACCCAGTTATCTATCAGATCCAATACTGAAAGAATGGGTTACTGAAACGCAGAAAAAAAATATAAACCAACGACAGATTAATTGGGATCAATTATTCTCGGTTAATCGAAGCAGTTATAAAACAGTGTTTGATGCTGATGGAATTGTGGGTAATACCGTTACTGGGAAAATGGCTAGATATTTTGTTGAAAATCGAAGAACGGATTTGAAAAGATTTAATCTAGCTAGTTCTTATCATGGAAGATGGGGCAGTTCTATATTGTTTGATTTGGGAATGAATGCTTCATTTCAGCAACAACATTTTTACAAAACAGTTAATGATTTATTGGGGGCCGATTTTTTTGTGAACTGGAATCAATTTGCTGAAAATGAAATCCCCAATAATCAAAACGCTATTCAGTTTGATCTTCAAATGCCTAATCGAATTATTAAACAAGGTGATGCATTTGGTTATGATTATAGCATGTTGCATACTAAAACGGAAGCCTGGCTATCGGCTCTTTTATCTACACATCGGTTTCGATTTACATTAGCTGGTAATATTGGAACCTCACAATTTTGGAGAGTGGGAAATAAAGTTAATGGACTATTTCCCGAACAATCATTTGGAAAATCAAGAGTCAATCAATTTTTTAATGGGGGTATTAAATTGGTGATGGGCTATGCGATTAACGGAAAGCAAAATTTATATGTAAGTGTGTCATCCATCAATAATGCACCTAGTTCAGGCAATAGTTATATTTCTCCAAGTACTAGAGATACGGAACAAGAAAATCTTAAAAATGAAACTGTATATGCTGCAGAGTTGGGTTATCTGATTCAAACAAAAAGCCTTAAAATTCATTCTTCCCTATATTATATACAATCCCTCAATGGTATGGACATCCTTAGTTTTTATCATGATACCTATAATAATTTTGTGAATTATGCCATCACTGGAATGGGTCAAACACACCTGGGATATGAATTTGGAATAGAAGCAAAAATCAACAATCATTTTTCAATCCTAAGTGCAGCAACTAATGGTCAACACTTTTTTAATAGTAGACAATATGCTACAGTTACCGCAGATAATAATGCTACTGAATTGGAAAGAGCAATTATATATGCGAAAAACTATCCATCCATAAATAGTCCACAAGCCGCTTATTCCTTATCGTTGAATGTAAGATCCAATAATCAGTGGTTTGCAAGTATCAGCGCCTCCGTTTTTGATAAACAATATCTGGGCTGGAACCCCATCAGAAGAACCGCTGCAGCTATTTATCCCATTGATCCTTTAACCGAAAAGGGGCAACAATTATTACAAGTAGAAAGAATGCCAGTTCAGTCTATGATTAACTTTTTTTTGAGTCACAGTTTTAAATGGGGCAGAAGTAAACAAACACAGTTTTCGTATTCAATTAGCATCAATAATTTGTTGAATCAGCAAAACATTATTCTAGCTGCTTATGAACAATTAAGATTTGATTTTGACAACAAAGACCCGAATAAATTTCCCCCAAAATATTTGCACGCAATAGGGCGGAATTTCCTATTGTCAATTCACTATTCATTTTAGAAATTAAAAACAAGACAATGATTCAGCCAACCATTTATCAGAAAAAAATTATGTTGGGGTTACTTCTGATTTGTCAATTTTATTCCTGTGAAAAAGTCTATGATGCGCCGCCAACAGAATTGGAAGCTGCATTTGCAGCAGACATCAGTATCAAAGATTTGCGCGCAAAACACGTCATGGGAAAATTTGAACAAATTACGGATGCTAAAACAATTGTTGCAGTGGTGGTTGCCGATGACGCATCAGATAATTTTTATAAGTCACTGGTGATTCAAGATAGTACTGGGGGTATTACCTTAAGAATGGACGGGATAAAATTGTGCGCCAATTACCCAATAGGAAGAAAAATTTCCATCAATTTAAAAGGGTTGTGGCTGGGCGATTACGGTAAATTAATTCAACTGGGTGCAGGAGTAGATGTAAGTGATCCTGCAAATCCAAGTTTAGTGTCCATTCCTCAGGCATTGTTTGATCAAATTATCAGAAAAGGAGAAATACTTACTACTGTACCTGCGCTAAAAACCAATATTGGAGCTTTAAATAATAACTATCAAAGTATGCTGGTGCAGCTCGATTCTGTTGAATTTGTGGCGCTGGATTCTGCTAAAGCATTTGCAGATGTTGCCAATAAGCTCTCCGTAAACCGGAGCCTTCGATCCTGTAATAATGGTACTATTTTGTTGCGCACAAGTGGTTACGCCAGTTTCGCAAATGCAAAGACTCCCGTTGGGAATGGGGTAGTGACAGGCATATATTCTGTTTTCGGATCTACCAAGCAGCTGATTATTAGAGACGAGTTAGACTTACACATGAATAAACCCCGGTGCAAGTAAGAAAACTGAAAAAAATACGGATTCTGACCTTTCGGGTGTGTCAAAAGATACCGATAATTAACGGAGGAATTCTAATGCCGTCATCCTGTCAGAATTTTCCTCTTTGGTACTGTTATTGCCCAATAGAAGCAAAATAGATTGATTATGCAAAAAGGGCAAATAAGGGTACAGACAGAAAATATCTTCCCGATCATTAAGAAATTCCTTTATAGCGATCACGAGATTTTCATTCGTGAGTTGGTAAGTAATGCAGTAGATGCAAGCCAGAAAATCAAAACCCTTTCCTCTATTGGGGAGGCAAAAGGAGATTTGGGCGACTTACGCATTGACGTGGTATTGGATACCAAAGAAAAAACCCTGACCATCACCGATCGTGGAGTTGGGATGACAGGAGAAGAAGTAGACAAATACATTAATCAAGTAGCTTTTAGTGGTGCTGAGGAGTTCATGGAAAAATATAAAGATGCTAATATCATTGGGCATTTTGGATTAGGATTTTACAGCTCATTTATGGTGAGTGATAAAGTAGAATTGTATTCAAAAAGCCATAAAGAGGGTAGTGGCGTTTATTGGAGTTGCGATGGAAGTCCCGAATTTGAATTATATGAGGTTGATTATAGCCAGCGTGGAACAAAAATCGTTTTACACATCAACGAAGAAAGTGCAGAATTTTTAGACGCTTCTCGTATTAAAAGTATCTTAAACCGTTTTTGTAAATTCCTTCCTATACCAATTTACTTTTCTGAAGTAGGGGCAATATTAACAGAAGGAGAAGAAAAAACAGAAGGAGAAGAAAAAACAGAAGAACATTCAATTAATAATACCAACCCGATCTGGGTTCGTAAACCCAGTGAGTTAACAAAAGAAGACTACGAAAATTTCTACAAGGAATTATATCCTTTCAATGAAACACCATTGTTCTGGATCCACTTGAATGTGGATTATCCGTTTAATTTAACGGGTGTTTTATATTTTCCAAAGATCAAACAGAGCTACGAAATTCAGAAAGACAAGATTCAATTATACTGTAATCAAGTATTTGTTACGGATGAAGTAAAAGATATTGTACCAGAATTCTTGATGTTATTGCAAGGTGTAATTGATAGTCCGGATATCCCTTTAAACGTTAGCCGTAGCTACTTACAAGGCGATCCAAATGTGAAGAAGATCAATGCGCATATCACTAAAAAAGTGGCGGATAAGCTGGAGGAATTATTCAATAAAGAACGCGAAGCTTACGAACAGAAATGGGAAAGCCTGGGATTGTTTGTGAAATATGGTATGATGACTGATGACAAGTTTTTAGAAAAAGCGTCTAAGTTTTTGGTGATGGAAGATACCACTGGTAAGTTCCACACTTTTGAAGAGTACAAAACAGCAACTGAAACTTTACAAAAAAATAAAGAAGGTAAGCATACGGTACTTTATACTACTAATCCTATTCAACAGGATGCATATATACAGGCTTGTGTAAAAAAAGGATATAGCGTTGTGAAAATGGAAACATTAGTTGATTCTGCTTTCATCAACAATATGGAAATGAAATGGCAGGACACTCATTTCGTAAGAGTAGATGCTGATATCGTAGACAATTTGATCGATAAGCAAGAAACCAGTGAATCTGTTTTGAGTAAAGATGAAGAAGCTAGTTTGAAAGAATTATTCAATATTCAAATTCCGGAATTACATGTAACTACAGAAGTGAAGGGCTTAAGTGTTGATGCTGCTCCTGTTGTTGCAACAAGACCAGAATTTATGCGTAGGATGAAAGATATGGGTGCTGTAGGTGGCGGTATGACAGCGTTTTATGCACAGATGCCAGATGAAGTTACTTTAACGGTTAATGGGAATCACCCGATTTATCAAACCCTATTAAAGCAAGGGAACAAGGAAGTGCAAGAGAAGCAAGTGCGTTCTTTAGCAGACCTGGCTTTACTGTCTCAAGGATTATTGAAGGGTGCAGAACTCACCAATTTTATTAATAGAAGTGTTGAGTTAATGGAAACTAATAAAGCCTAACCAACTTATAAAATATAAAAAGCTACTCGGTCTAGAAACTGAGTAGCTTTTTTTTTGTCAGGGATAATTAGTTTTCAGAAAATCTGATATCGATGACTTTTAATTGAAGTGTGGTATTACCATTATATTCATTTTCATCAATGGTATACACAATGTCTATAGGATGATTCGTTTGCAGTAATGGGAATTTATCAGACATATTAAACCCTATCCCAGTTATACTTGTATTGTTTTGTTTTAAAACGAATCTAATATGTGCTTCCTTCACAATTTTTGAATATCCTGTGTCACATACATTTTTTGTAATAAATAC
>JBAXXT010000085.1:0-8916 GCA_037127755.1 Bacteroidota bacterium | reverse complement strand
GATTATACCCCCCGTTACTGTTTATTAAACTTAAGAGCAGTCCCAAGTACTTAGGACTGCTCTTTTCATTTCAAAATGTTTATTAGCGCTTTACAGAAAGACCTTTTTCGATTAATCTAATGGTCCAGAAATCGTCTGCTCTATTGGTATCCGTAATATAGGAATAGGGCATATAAAAATATCCTTGGTCGCCCCAATTCTTAGTCCAGGAATTACGGACTAAAAACATTTTTTTTGCATCATCATACCCTACCGCCATTACCGCATGACCACCCAACCTCTGTTCGGTTGGTTTAGGCATTGGCATTATACCATTTTTACTAATTGTTTGAAAGCTTTCAAATACTGTAAAGCCAAAAACAAAAGGAAATCCTTCTGACAAACAGGATTGCAATTGTGTCAAGCTCCCATTGTTCAATCGCATATAACGCAACACCTGATTAGTGATGGCTTTTTTATATAAAGATTCAGGAGGCTTTATGGTGAATTGCGGTATGATATAAGGCCAATCCTTTTCATTACAAACACCTAAAGAGTTCATTGTTTTTATTCCGTCTCTAATAAATGCCCCGCTATCAGAGAGCTCTGTATGAATTAGAACTCTCTCATTATAATAAATAAAAAGTCGGGAAGGAATAAAATTTGGAATAGCTTGTTTTTTCTGGTCAAACTGAAAAGCAGCACCCAAAGCATTTGCAGTACAACTTCCCAATGCACCCTGGTCATACACGGAGGGACAATTTGTTCTTAGATCCATTTTGGCAGGAAGCTTTCGCATAATAATCATTGGAGCTGCATACAATAGATCGCGGTGATCTGGCAAATCTGGTAGCCAACCAAAGGAATAAGTAGTTTTCGTTTTTTTTTGCTTAGCCATGTTTCTTGTTTTGGTTGAAAAATAAAGAGTCATCAACAACAACAAACATAGTAGCTACAGAAAAGGATTAAAACAGTTAAGACACTGTTTTTTCATCGGGTGTTTCAAGAAATAATTATTGTAAAAAACACCTTATTTTTAAAATCCAGATATTTAGTTTTTGTGAATGGATGCAATAGAACCTGTTCTGCTGGGATGTAATTCTAAAATAAGGTCCGGGTTAAGTCCTTCTTCTTTACTATGCGAAACATAGAGAATAGCAGAATTACTTTCTTTAGCAATTTGTTGAATCATTTGAATAATCAACGCAACACCAGCATCATCCAAACTCGCGGTGGGTTCATCCAAAATAAGAAGTGGCGGATGCTTTACCATGGCACGTGCAATTAATACCATACGTTGTTGTGCCAGCGTCAAAAACTGGATCGGTTTATTTTTAAACTCATATAAACCAATAAACTGCAACCACTCTCTTGCCAGTCTCAATTGCTGATCAGAAGGCACCACATATAATCCGATTGAATCATTAAAACCTGAAACAATCATTTTCTCAATATTATCGAGTCTGCTAAAATGTAGTGTTATAGAAGAATTAAAATAACCGATATTCTTTTTGATATCCCAAACCGTTTCTCCTGTGCCTTTTTTGCAGCCAAATAAAAATAATTCCTGACCATATCCCTTGGGGTTGTCTCCACTTATTAAAGAGAGTAATGTAGATTTACCCGTTCCATTAGGACCTACTAATTGCCAGAATTCTCCCTTGTTAATCGTCCAATGAATATCTTTCACAATGGGTCTTCCATCGTAAAAAACAGATACCGCATTCATCAAAACCAAGGGTCCTTCGATGGTTGGAAATACACTAATTGGTTTTGGCAATGCTTTTTTAGCATCTTTAATATTTTGACGATCGATCCAATCGATCCATGCTTCTCTGTCAGTAAATGATATTAATTGATGCTGATGATACACGATCCAATTTTCAATAAATGGAAGGGCATCGTTTCTCCGATGCAGTAATTGTAACACTGTTTTTGACTCCGCAATTAAGCAGATTGTTTCTTTGATAGCTGCCTGTCCAGCCATATCAATATGGTCATATAATTCATCGAGGATAAAACAATCAGCGTTCTTAAAAGACAAATGATTCAGTAAGGCTTTTTTTTGCTCCCCACTCGACATATGATGCAAGGGTCGATCGTATTCAGATTCAAAAGCAGTTCCCCCATGCAGGAATTCTTCCTCTAAAAAGAGCTTTAAAGCGTGCTCTGAATATATTGCTGACTTAAGCAGTTTAAAATCAATATTATTAATACATAAGTCCCCTGATAACAAAGCTTCTATGAGCTGATTACTAGCCGATTCCTGCCCAATATAAATGCCCGTATGATGCAATGAATTCATCCTGCAAAGTAAACAAGAATGCTGAAAATAGAATTAAAGCAATAGTTTCGCCGCTCAAACGGAATCAAACTGTTACAGAATGGTTCCAATAATCGATATCAAGTTTAAGTTTATGAATAGAATTTTGCGTTATAGAAAATTGATAGGTTCAGAAGAAAATACCGAATTACAGGAATTAAAATCCTTGTACCGCAAGTTGATGAAAGACTGGCATCCCGATAAATTTCATGATAACCATGAAATGAAACTGGAAGCAGAAGACAAAAGCAAAAAGATCATTGAAGCCTATCATTTTTTAGTAAGCATTGCACCAGAAACAAGGGAGCAAATGAAAGCAGCATATGAAGAAACTACTGCTAAAGCTTCTATTGATGACTTTGAATATAAATCCGAGATCCTAAGAATTACATTTTCTGATGGTGTTATCTACGAATATTTTGGGGTGCCTAAAGCTATTTATGTAAAGCTGGTAAATTCAGAAACACCGGGTCGTTTTGCACGCAGACATATTTACGATACCTATTTATATAGAAGCACCACCAAACAAGTAGCTCCAGAATAATCATTATTCTTTTGCAGGTTCTACCAGTAAGAAATCCAAATAAGCAAGATTGGATCCCTTGTTGTATTTAAGGGTGAGTAAGTTTTTACCAGCTTTTGGGAAAACGATTTCTCCTACTGTTGCCTGGGTCCAATAATGCCAATTACCTGTATTTTCAGGCAGCAACAAACTACAGGCTTTTGCGCCATTCAACCAAAGTTCTGAATGATTGTCCTGGTTACCATACACAGTGATGATCCGATACTTTCCGGCTTTATTAACCTGTATCGTATAGTTGGTCCATTCTCCATCTGATTCCCATCCAATATATAATTGGTTCACCATCGGATCTACTTTATTGGGATGGTTAAAATCGGCCCAGTCTTTTGTATAGGAAATATCAACTCCTTCATTTTCTCTGAAAAAAGCGATGTAGGCTGGAACACCTGGGCGCCAATGGCTTCCATAGTCATGCACTTCATGATTTAATGTAGAGCCTTCATTTTCAGGAGTTACATCATGATAAGCCACACCTTCTCCACCCAGATCATAATATGCCAATTCCACTCTGCCCGGAATTTGCTGAGCTCCTTTCTTATAATATTTATCCTTGAAAGGTTTCCCTTTATAATCTTTAGGTACTTGTGCATTTAATTGAAATGCCTGCACTAAAAAAATAAGAATCAAAACTTTAAAAAATGTTGGTTTCATTTTATTGATTTGAGATTATTCATTTGAATCAACGATGGTTCCATAATCAATCAACAATTCCTCTCCACATTTGATTTCTCTGATTGCTTCAAAATACACACCATCATTCACAGAGATAATATTTGGATTGTCTGCATGATTTAAAAAGATCACAATATCTAATTTTTTAAACCCATAATCAGGCAGGTAGTAATCATCATCATCAAACAAACAATGGGTCTCCACTAAATTTTTACTATGTTCAGGAAGTGCGTCTACCTCTGCCCTTTTAACTTTAATCCATTCACCAGATTCTTTCGAAAAAATATCCTTAATCCCTTTAGGAATATCTGTGATAGCAAATACACCAATACCATGAATTGGTGAAGGTTGAATCATTGCATAAGTACTATGATGCAACTCATTCAATAATTCAATTTTCGTCATAGTATCAAACTTAATATTTTATTTCAAATAAATTATACGCGTAATAATCCGGCTTTATACAAAGTATTCACAGGTTTATTATCCCAGAATAATTCAAAATCTTCCAAACCGGCATTTTCATAGTCAGCTTTAATGGCTTGCAGGGATAAATGCTGTGGATTCTGAATATGCAATTGTGGTAGGATTTTCAATAACCAAGCGCCTTTGTCAGGATCCACACTAATACTAAAATTTGACTTGAGCGTCTGGAAATTTAAAGACATTAGTTCCCAGCTACTCCCTTTTTTTGATTTTTGAATAATCTCTGATTTTGGCGGTTTACCCAGCCAAATAAATTTACTATTTGTATTTGACAGAATATCCACTTCATCAATTGCCAGCTTGATAAAATCAGGATCAATAGTTGTTTTAGGAATTTTGAAATCGAACCAATCTTTTAATGGAAATTCAAAACAAGCACCATGCATATAATTCAATAAAGCTTTCTTCAATCCAAACCCAAAGCTTTCGTGATCTGCTCCTGTGGGGTCATCGTGTTGTATATCATTATTCGCAAATGTTCCAATGGCATTTGTTTGTTTCCGTACTTGAAATTGTTCTGGGTGTAATCCAACCGGACTATGTGCCGTCATGGTAAATAAATGCCAGAAGGCAGATTGTAAAACACCAGTTTCAAAAAGCTGTCGCACCATTTCTAATGAATCGATGGTTTCCTGTTCTGATTGTGTGGGAAATCCATACATCAAATAAGCATGCACCATAATACCTGAATCCGTAAAATGTTTACACACTTTAGCCACTTGAGATACCGTAATTCCTTTATCAATTAATTTCAATAACCGATCAGAAGCCACTTCCAATCCACCGCTCACAGCAATACAGCCAGCAGCCTTCAATAGCAAACAAAGATCTTGTGTAAAGCTTTTTTCAAAGCGCACATTCGTCCACCAGCTCACTACCAACTTACGTCGAATAATTTCGATAGCAATAGATTTCATCAGAGAAGGAGGTGCTGCTTCATCCACAAAATGAAAACCATTCTGCCCTGTTTGTTCAACCATTTCCTGCATGCGATCAACGATGAGTGAGGCAGCAATGGGTTCATAATTTTTGATATAGTCTAGAGAAATATCACAGAAAGTACATTTACCCCAATAACAACCATGGGCCATGGTTAATTTATTCCATCTGCCATCGCTCCAGAGACTATGCATGGGATTGATTACTTCAATAGCAGAAATATATTTGTCCAGATACAGATCGCTATAATCTGGAGTTCCTACCTGCCCTTGTTTATAATCAGCACAACTGGTATTATTAATATAGGTTACTTTTTTATTCACCAACGTAAAAGCACGTTTCAATTCGGTTAGTTCTTTTTTACCCTGCACATGTTCCCATAAAATTTCTAAGGGTGCTTCTCCATCATCGAGGGTAATAAAATCATAGAATTCAAAAACACGAGGATCACTGAGCGAACGCAATTCAGTATTTGCAAAACCGCCGCCCATGGCAACTTTAATTTCAGGATGATTTTTTTTCACCCATTCCCCACAACGCAAAGAAGTATATAAATTTCCGGGAAAAGGCACCGAGATGCAAAACAGTTTCGGTTGTATCGCTTCTATTTTTTGTTGTAGTATGTTGATCAGAATATGATCGAGATAAGTGTATGGTTTTTGTAATGCGGCATAGATCTCGTCAAAACTATTGGCGGACCTTCCTAAGCTTTCTGCATACCTGCTAAACCCAAAATGTTCGTCCACCGTTTCTTTAATCAAGTCACTCAGATCTTCCAGATACATGGTTGCCAGATACTTTGCTTTATCCTGAATACCCATGGAACCAAAAGCCCATTTTAAATCTTCTGCCTGTGCGAATCGACTAGCCTCGGGCAAAAAATTTCTTTTGGCAATTAAATGTGCCATCGTATTGCGTTTGCCCTGAAGAAAAAGGATTACTTCATCAATAGTGAGGATATAATCCTCTTGCATGGCAATGATTCGAGCTATGTTTGGCGAGTGACTCTTTGCAGTTCTTTCGATTTCCTTAAAGAGCTTTTCTAAACCAGATTTACAAAAAATAGCAAGGGTAACTTCAATACCCAGATCAGCCTGGGTAGCGGCAATATTTTTAGTATTGAAAAATCCTTTCAGATAAGCCGTAGCAGGATACGGTGTATTGAGTTGGGTAAAAGGAGGTGTTATAAGAAATATAGTAGGTTGCAATGCAGCTATTTTCAAACAAATGTACTACTTGCATTTCAGTTAAGCGTACAACCAAAAATAGATAAAATTTGAATTGGAGTAACAGGTCATGAACACTATTGTATCAACAACCAGGTATAAGATTCAGCAGGAATCGTACACTCAATTAGAACCTGATAATTTCGATCTAATGTTTTAGTGATTTTATTTTTCCCTTTTTCAAGAATGGTTACTTCTTTGCTGAGCCCTGAATAATACAAAGGCAATTTGATGCTTCGTGTAATATTTTCCTTCAGCGGATTATACAACATCAGCAATCCTTTGTTCTTTAAATTGGGATTCAAATGCATGATGCCATCCCAATCTCTTCCATCAGCTCTTCTTAAGTGAATAATATCGCTATTCAGGATCTCGCGATATTGTTTATACCATGCAATCACATTCTTTACAACCCTTTCTGTTTCCTCTGTATCGTATAACCTTGGACCTCTATAACAAGCTTGCACACCAGCGCCATAATATTGCATCATCAATTGTTCATAGTCTTTTAAATGATCCTTCAAAGGCTCTAAAATTGCTTCAGCACCACCGCCCTGATATTTGGTTAATGGCACAAAACCCCAACCCATGGAAGGCGACATATTCCAGGTGCCATCATAAATATTTTGTCGGTTTAAAATTTTCTGATTCTCTCGAGGCAATGAAAAATTCACTTCACGATAACCAATTCCGATTTTGTTTGTCCCATCCAAGAAATACCAATCTGGTGCATTAATATATACTCCTCGTTCATTTAACCAGTGGTACAATTCTTTTTGAATTTCCATTTGCTTCCACTGACTATCGTCAAGTCCTGAATGCCCCGGATGCAAAGTGGATGCGCAAACATCTCCAGGATAAGGACCATCATTTTCCCAAATATCAAAACCAGTTGCTGTAAAGAATTGTTTTATTTTATCTCTATAACTGAGTCCCCATTTACTTCCAAAACAAGGTGCATTACCAAAAAAAGCACCACCGGGTCTTCCTGTCTTGGCACTGATTACATCATCCGCATCACTAATCCTGCGACTTGAAAATAATGAGTACCCTCCCAGTAAAATGCCTTTACTGTGTGCATATTCTGCATGCTGCTTCCAACGCGAAAGATTGGTGTCGGAAATGTCTTCCATATTGATATGACTTCCAAAACTTAAGATCACTGCTTCATATCCTGTGCGCACACATTGGTCAATAGCGCTTTTAACATCCTCATCATTTCTACTTACCAAATGCATGAAAATGGGGTTAGCGCTAGTCCAGGGTGCAATTGTTTGATACATTTTACGAATGGCTAATCCTCTTCGTTCCCGATCGTAACTATCCATTAATAATTCGTGCGTACGCAGGGAAATGAAATGGGTTCCCGGTTCTAATAAAATCGATTTTACTTTCTCGGGATACACTTCTAATTGACAGGGCGTTCTATAATCGTAATTAACCTGAGAAGTGTAATTAGGGTCTACTTCCCAATGTGTGGTCTGATCACTAAGAGGATAGCGCATGGCATTATTGAAAGCATAATTGGTTTCAATATAAATGCCTTCGGGAACTTTCATTCCTTTCGCTGGTTTTACCGTTTTGTTATTGTCAATATTATTTACATTTTCATTGGCCCCTACTACAGCACTTTCTTCTTCCACTGCACTTAGCAATTCACTCACTACTTTATTAATTTGCAACTGAACTGTTCCATTGTTTTGAATCTCCACCCATTTAATCAACAGGGGAATTCCATCGTAGAGCTCATAATGTACTTTTACTTCCACTCCTTTAATTTCGGTAGCATTTGCTTTAAAAATAAAACTGAGCATTTTTCCAGAGGGTTGCTTTTTATTTGACGTCCATCCCTTTGTTTTCCATTTTAAATTTTGAGGGATTTCTTCCATTAGAAATGATGAAAATACAAAACGAGTATCGGCAGGTTTCAGTGTGTCAATCCAGGCAGGCAGCAGATATGCTTTCTCAGTTTGGCCTATTAATCCGCCCACTGCATATTCAACGGCATTGATAGTAACTTTTGCTTCTGAGGAGATGGCTCTTAAAAGTTGCTGTCCATTTATCAGATTTTTATAATCAGTACATCCCAGACTCGAACCAACTATTACAAACTTTCTTTTCAGCAATCCATTATATAAATAAACTTCTTTCCCATTAGCTGATTGGGAAACCTTTGCTTTAAAATCGCCCGAATGAATTACCCAATCTTTCGCAGGAATAGTATCCTGCCAATGGCTAATTACTGAAATACTATTCGTTTGTGCATACAGGGGATGAATAGCAAGAACAAATAACAGTGTAAAGATGAATGTAGATTTCACATCAGAATTTTATAATAATAATAATATATGACCCAACTATTTAACTAAATAAGGTGCTATCGCTTTTTTCCAAATAGCATAGCCTTCAGGTTTCATATGAAGGCGGTCGCCCAGGTACAATTCTTCTCTCATATTTCCATTAGCGTCTAGCATGGCATCGTAGATATCGATAAACCCTGCATTCTTCTGTTTTTTCAAGAATGCCTTTATTGCTTTATTGGCAATTTTAACCCTATCCTGAATAGATGCACGAACAGGGCTTGGTTTGATAGATACATAATCAATGGTAGCATCTGGAAGATTGGTACGGATAATATTGAACAGTGTTTTAACGCGAAGTAAAACTTCTTCAGGAGAAATATTTTCTTGCGATGCCAGATCATTCTC
>JBAXXT010000084.1:0-9455 GCA_037127755.1 Bacteroidota bacterium | reverse complement strand
AGAATGCAACAAAAAAAGTAAATCGCATTGAAGGGAAGGCAAAATGTTCTGACTGCAATACTCATTTTGATATGTTGCAGTTATACGACAGTTGCCCAAACTGTAACAGCCATCTGGCAGTTATAATTAGCGGCAAAGAATTAAAATTGAAATCCTTAGTATTACCCGATTAGTAGATTTAAATAGAACTATATGTGTGCAACCTGCGGGTGTGGACCCACTTCTCCCCACGAACACGACCATGGGCATAGTCATGGAGATAACCAAAAGACTGGCAAAACCATTGTTGATGTTGAACAGGATATTTTACAAGAAAATAACCTTCTAGCGGCAAGAAACAGAGGTTTTTTTGAAGGCCGAAATATCCTCGCTATAAATTTAGTAAGCTCGCCTGGATCTGGAAAAACCAGTCTTCTGGAAAGAACATTAACCGACCTAAAAGGAGAACTTTCATTTGCAGTTATTGAGGGGGATCAGCAAACCGCAAATGATGCAGATCGAATTCATGCTACAGGAACAAAAGTTACTCAAATAAATACTGGAAAAGGCTGTCACCTGGATGCTCATATGGTATTGCATGCTGTACAGGGAATGAAACTTCAGGCAGACAGTATTTTATTCATAGAGAATGTGGGCAATTTGGTTTGTCCTGCGATGTTTGATTTAGGTGAGCAAGAAAGAGCTGTTGTGATTAGTGTTACGGAAGGGGATGATAAGCCTCTCAAATATCCAGATATGTTTCATTCTTCTACACTGTGCATCATCAATAAAATTGATTTACTCCCTTACGTAAATTTTAATATTGAGAAGTGTAAAGAATACGCAAGAAAAGTGAATCCTTCTTTAGAAATCATTGAATTAAGTTGTACCAGTGGCGAAGGCATGCAACAATGGTACGACTGGTTAAAAAGCAAAGTATTAACGCCTGCTTAAAACTCCTTTCATGCAGGCTTTTCATATTCATATTACTGGTTTAGTTCAGGGTGTGGGCTTTCGACCATGGGTCCATAAGTTAGCATCCAATTTTTCATTGGATGGTTATGTCAATAATGGGCTTGATGGTGTACATATTTACTGTTCAGGAAATAAAGATGATGTAACTGAATTTTATCAGTCCCTTATTCTGCATCCTCCAGTTCAGGCATTAATTACCGCACACCAAATAATGCCTTACCCATCTTCATTAGGTAAGGGTTTCTATATTCAAAAAAGTGATAGAAATAATACTGTACAATTATTGATAACTCCAGATATAACACTCTGTGAAGATTGTAGAAGAGAAATCAAAACTGTTGGGAATAAAAGATATCATTACCCATTTACTACTTGCGTTAATTGTGGGCCTCGTTATTCTATAACAAATAATTTTCCTTACGATCGCGAGAATACAACCATGCATCATATTGAACAATGCCCTAGTTGTAAAAAAGAATACGAAGACCTCCATGATATTCGATACCATAGTCAAACTAATAGCTGTTCCGATTGCTGTATTGAAATGCATCTGTATCAAAAAGAGGGAATTGAAATAAAATATAATCAAGTAGAATATATAGCACATGTAATAACCTTATTACGAGAAGGCAAAATAATTGCTGTAAAAGGAATTGGAGGATACCTGCTTTTATGTGACGCAGCCAATGAAACCACTATAAAAAAATTAAGAGAAAGAAAATTCAGGCCATCAAAGCCATTTGCTGTCTTATATGCAGATATAGAAATGGTTTGCGCTGATCTTGCACTAAGTCCATTAGAGTTAACAGCATTAAAAGACCGATCTGCACCCATCGTTTTATGTTCATTAAAATCATATCCAGAAAATGGTATCTGTATAAATCATATTGCACCAAATTTAAATAGTATTGGTGCCATGTTACCTTCCTCTGCATTATTACAATTAATTGCCGATAATTTTGGCAAACCACTCATAGCAACTTCAGCAAATATCAGTGGGTCTCCTATTATTTATAAGGACAATGATGCAGTTCAATGGTTATCTTCAATTGCAGATTTCATCCTCACATATGACCGTGAAATTGTTGCACCACAGGATGATTCTGTTTTGCAAATAAGTAATCGTGGTCAAAAAATAATACTGAGAAGAAGTCGTGGATTAGCTCCTAATTATCATCCAAATACAATACCCATTTTGCCTTCACATACTTTGGCAATGGGAGCTGAATTAAAATCAGCTTTTGCTATTTCAAAAGATCAAATGCTTTTTATTAGTCAGTTTTTAGGAGATCAGGAATCTGTTGAATCGCAAGACAGCTACGACGCTTCTTTGAAACATGTTTCGGACTTATTGGGTTTTATACCCAAACAAATATTAATCGATATCCATCCCAGATATTTTGTTTCCGAAAAAGGGTTAGAGCTGTCAATGAAAAATAACATTCCCATCTGCAGCATACAGCATCATGAAGCTCATTTTGCAGCAGTCTTATCAGAAAATAAATTGATGGATTTAAAGGAACCGGTACTTGGTATTATATGGGATGGTGCAGGATATGGATCAGATGGAAAAATCTGGGGTGGTGAAGTTTTTATTTTTGATCAGGGTGAAATAAAAAGAGCTGCCCATCTCAAATATTTTCCACAATTGATGGGCGATAAAATGAGTAAAGAGCCAAGACTTTCTGCTTTAAGTATTTTACAAAATTTTCCACTTGCACAAAACTTAATACAAAAACATTTTACCGAACAGGAATGGACTTATTATCAACAACTTAGTCGTCAACCAAACTTAGTTTTTACAAGTAGTATGGGCCGACTAATTGATGCGGTAGCCTGCATTTTAGGATTAATGCCTGTATGTTCATATGAAGGCGAATCAGCCATGCTTTTAGAGGCATTGGCAAAAAAGTGTAAGAACCGGAGTTACGATTATTACCACTTACCTTTGAATGAAGGTGAATTTGACTGGGCCGTATTGATCAATGAATTGATTCATGATTGGTTTCAAAAAGAGGCAAACGAAGTTATAGCTTGGAAATTTTTCTATTCGTTGGCCAAAGCAATTGCAAGAACTAGCAATCATTTTTTTATCGATAAAATCGCTTTTAGTGGTGGCGTATTTCAAAATGCATTATTAGTGGATTTGATCATTGAAATTCTTCAACACAAAAGAGAATTATATTTCCATGTGCAGTTGAGTCCGAATGACGAATGCATCAGCCTAGGACAGATGGCATGGTTCAGTAAATTTGGAGATCCGAACTTTAAATAAAAAATGAATTATCATAATTATCCTCAATAAATTAAAAAATTATGTGCTTAGCCATTCCAGGAAAAATCATCGCTATCACCGAACAGCTAGATGAAACTTTTAGAAAAGGAAAAGTTTCATTCGGAGGTATCATGAAAGAAGTTAGCTTATACATGGTTCCAGAAGCAAAAGTGGATGACTATGTTTTAGTACATGTAGGTGTTGCTATCAATATTGTTGATGAAGAAGAAGCTAAACTCACATTTAGTTATTTAAAAAGTATGGGAGAAGTGGAAGAATTAAATACACCCGATTCTATAAAAACCAATCCATAAGCATGAAATTTTTATCAGAATATCGCGACCCACAATTGGTGCAGGAATACATTAAAGAATTACACCGTATTACCACGAAAAACTGGACCTTAATGGAAATTTGTGGTGGTCAAACGCATAGCTTAGTGAAAAATGGCATACTCGATATGTTGCCAGAAAAAATTACCATGGTACATGGTCCTGGTTGCCCAGTCTGTGTAACTAGTCTGAGTGTAATTGATGAAGCGGTTTGGCTGGCAGAACAACCCAATCATATACTCTGTTCCTTTGGTGATATGCTAAGGGTACCCGGCAGCAAAAAAAGTTTATTAGAAGCGAAAGCCGAAGGTGCCGATGTTAGAATACTTTATTCACCATTAGAAGCTGTTGAATTAGCAAAATCAAATCCCTCTAAAGAAGTAATCTTTTTTGCTGTAGGATTTGAAACAACTGCACCTGCTAATGCACTCAGTGTGATACATGCAGCACAACAAAATGTTGTAAACTATAGTATCCTTGCTTCTCACGTATTAGTTCCTCCAGCCATGGAAGCTATTTTAAGCGATGAGGCGAATGTGATTGATGCTTTTTTAGCAGCAGGACATGTTTGTACCATTATGGGATTGGATGAATATTATCCAGTTGCAGAAAAATATAAAATTCCAATTGTTGTAACAGGCTTTGAACCAGTTGATTTATTGCAGGGAATTTTAATGGCCGTGAACCAATTGGAAAAAGGAGAATATATCGTAGAAAATCAATACGCCAGAGCTGTTTTAAGAGAAGGCAACAAAATGGCAAAAGATACCATTGAAAAAGTATTTTCAGTGAGTGATCGTGTTTGGAGGGGAATCGGATCTATTCCTCAAAGTGGGTTTGAAGTAAATGAGCGGTATAAATTGTTTAATGCAAGATTGAAATTCAATATTGATATCCCCTTTGCTGAAGAAAATAAAGAATGTATCAGCGGTGATATCATGAAGGGATTAAAGAAACCAAAACAATGCCCCAATTTTGGAACCAAGTGTAAGCCCGAACACCCACTAGGTGCACCAATGGTAAGTAGTGAAGGCGCCTGCGCTGCATATTACCATTATAGTTCAGATACCATTCTACAATAATTTATTTTTTGATAAAAAAAATTGAATCAATTGACAAATCAAAATAGTTTTCAATTATCCTGCCCAATGCCAAAATTTGATTTTGATGTTATCACACTTGGCCATGGCAGTGGAGGATTATTAACGCATCGGTTATTACAAAGTGGCGTCTTTGATATTTTAAAAAACGACATGCTCGATCAACAACATGATGGAGCTAGTTTTACATTAAATGGGAGAACAGCATTTAGCACGGATAGTTATGTAATCTCCCCTATTTTTTTTCCTGGAGGTAATATTGGAGAACTAGCCATTTATGGAACGGTGAATGATCTTGCGATGTGCGGAGCTGAAGCAAAGTATCTTTCGCTAGCATTTATCATTGAAGAAGGGATGACAATGGAATCCTTCTGGATTATTTTAAATGGCATTAAAAATGCTATTGATAAAGCAGGTGTGAAAATTGTTACGGGCGACACTAAAGTGGTAGAAAGAGGTAAAGGAGATCAAATTTTTATCAATACTTCGGGTATCGGCATCATTCATCCAAAAGCCAATATCCATCACAATCGTATTGAAGTTGGCGACCAAATTATACTCAGTGGAAACATTGCGCAACATGGCATCGCTATCATGAGTAAAAGAGAAGGATTAGAATTTGAAACAGATATCGTTAGCGATTCCATCAATCTTAATCATACCATTCTTTCTTTAATTGAAGCATTAGGAGAAGATATTAAATTTTTACGCGACCCAACAAGAGGGGGATTAGCATCGGTATTAAATGAATTAGCAGAAATCAGAAAATTGGGATTCGTGATTGATCAAAATAGTATTCCAATTGATGAACAAGTTGAGGGTGCTTGTGAGATGCTAGGTTTGGATCCTTTATATGTTGCCAATGAAGGTCTATTTGTTATGATAGTAAAGAAAGAAGCTGCTAATAAGGCCCTAGAACTGCTACATCAAGATGAGAATGGATTGAAAGCAAAAATCATTGGTGAAGTAACGGATGTACATGCTGGAAAAGTAATGATGAAAAGCAGAATTGGCGGACACCGCGTGGTAGGTTATTTAACTGGTGAGCAACTTCCCAGAATCTGTTAATACTTTATCTTCTTAAATAGGATTTTAACATTCTCACGCATTCTATGCTATCATTTGAATGAATAGTGCTACTACTAAGGATTTTAAATAATTACTGTTGTATCACCATTTAAAACAAACGATATGCCACAGCCAAAACCAAATTTCAAGCCCCATTATGATAATTTTATCGGTGGGCAATTTGTACCTCCAGTTAGTGGAGTTTATTTCGAAAATTCCAGTCCAATTGACGGTAAAGTATTTACCAAAGCAGCCCGTTCAGGCAAAGAAGACATTGAATTAGCGCTTGATGCAGCACACAAAGCTTTTCCTTCTTGGAGCAAAACTTCTGCAGCTTATAGATCTTCTATCCTCAACAAAATTGCAGATTGCATGGAAGCCAATCTACAATACCTCGCTACAGTTGAAACAATTGATAACGGAAAACCAATTCGTGAATCAGTGAATGTTGACCTTCCACTTTGTATTGATCATTTCCGCTATTTCGCTGGTGTTATTCGTGCAGAAGAAGGTTCTATTTCTGAGCATGATGAAACCACTGTTAGTATTGTATTGCACGAACCATTAGGAGTGGTTGGTCAGATTATTCCCTGGAATTTTCCTTTGTTAATGGCAGTTTGGAAGATGGCTCCAGCTTTAGCAGCTGGTTGTTGTGCTGTTGTAAAGCCCGCAGAACAGACACCTACTTCCATTATGTGTTTGATGGAATTGATTAAAGATATTGTTCCAGCAGGTGTGTTAAATATTGTCACAGGTTTTGGACCAGAAGCTGGAAAGCCTTTGGCACAATCACCTCGAATTGCAAAAGTTTCATTTACCGGAGAAACAACAACTGGGAGATTAATCATGCAATATGCCTCTGAAAATCTGATTCCTGTAACCATGGAATTGGGTGGAAAATCACCAAATATATTCTTCCCATCAGTGGCAGACCATGATGATGATTTCTTCGATAAAGCCATTGAAGGTGCTGTATTATTTGCAGTTAATCAGGGTGAAGTTTGTACTTGTCCTTCCCGTATTTTGGTACATGAAAGTATCTACGATAAATTCATGAGCAGAGTAATTGAAAGAACAAAAGCAATCAAAGTTGGCAATCCACTTGATTCAGATACAATGATGGGTGCTCAGGCGTCAAATGATCAGTACGAAAAAATACAATCCTATTTGAAATTGGGCAAAGAAGAAGGTGCTGAATTACTTTGTGGTGGAGAGGTTAACAAATTAGAAGGTGATCTTGCTGGTGGATATTATATTCAACCAACATTATTTAAAGGCCATAATAAGATGCGTATTTTCCAGGAAGAAATATTCGGACCAGTTGTTTGTGTTACCACATTCAAAACTACTGAAGAAGCCATCGCCATTGCAAACGATACTTTGTATGGATTAGGCGCCGGAGTATGGACAAGAGATGCACATGAATTATATCAAGTACCAAGAGCTATTCAGGCTGGTCGCGTTTGGGTGAACTGCTATCATGCTTATCCAGCTCATGCACCTTTTGGTGGTTATAAAAAATCAGGCTTTGGAAGAGAAAACCATAAGATGATGCTTGGATATTATCGCCAAACCAAAAACATGCTGATTTCTTATAGTAAGAATAAGCTGGGCTTTTTTTAGCGGCTACAGCAAGGAATCGAAACAAATACCGGTAGGATTTCCTATCGGTATTTTTATACCTTTAATTATGATTGCAAGAGTAACAATAAGCGAAGAAGCCAGAAAAGTAGTGCAAGAACTAAAGAATAAATTTGGCGAATTAATGTTTCACCAAAGTGGAGGTTGCTGTGATGGATCTCAACCAATGTGTTTTGAAAAGGGCGACTTTATTGTAGGCAATAGCGATATTTGTCTGGGGGAGATTGAAGGATGCGAATTCTGGATGAATAAAGATCAATTTGAATACTGGAAATATACGCAACTAAATATTCATATTACCCAGGGAAGAGGCTCTAGTTTTTCTTTAGAAATACCGATGGGACTGCGTTTCCTAACACAATCCAAATTATTTTCAGAAGAAGAATTGCAACAATTAGTACCCCTAAAAACGATTGACAATTAGTTGTTCAAATTCAATTGCTGATATTGTTTTGGCGTAATTCCTTCATGCTGTTTAAATGCTCTAATAAAATAGTTGCAATCATCGAAACCTACTTCATAGGAAACATTTTTTATAAAAATATGTTTATCCTTCAATAATCGTTTTGCTAATTTTATTCTTTCTAAAACGATAAACTCAATAGGACTAATTCCTAGTTCTGTCTTAAACATTCGATATAAAGAAGCAGAACTTACGCTTGCTATTTTAGCAATATCAGGTAAGAATAATTTGGTATTTATGTTCTGACGAATATAGTTGATGATAAAAGACAAATGGGGATGTGTTTTATTTAAATCGCCTTCACGAACTTCTTTTAAATTTTGACATTGTGCGATATGTATTAGCAATTCCTGTAGGGTTAAATCGGCTAACACATCTTTAGTGATAGAGGTGCTTTGACAAATATTAATTAGTTTATGAACAGTAAAAGCAAGTTCAGCATTATTGTAAAAAAAGAAATTTCTTTCATCTAATTTCCAATAATCATTCCTACCCTCTTTCGGGTACTTTTCGTTCAGTAACTGTAAAGTGTCGAGTATCTTTTTATTATCAATTGCAAGGGCCAGGCATTGCGTTGGGTTCTCCATGGCAGCTTCAGGGAAATCAATTTTCATTTCCACATTTGCAGGTACAATTACAGAATCACCCGGAACATAATCAAAGCCTGGTTGATCATATAAACGCATCACTTTTTTGCCCCTTAGCATACTGGTTACAACCAAATCATTGAACCGAAGAGAAACCAGTTCTGATTGCTGGTAGGTTTCAAAAAGATTGAGCTCACAGTTTTCTAAATTATAAATAGTTCTGTTTTCGACTAAAGTTTTCAAAGAATACTCTTTCGACAAGGCTGGAGTAATGGGCACTATTTTATTAGGCAACATACTACTACAATAGCTTTAAGCAAGGTTTACAATCGTGATTTACCTTTTAAAGATATTGTTTTGAAAATATAAACCCAATTATATCATTACACTGATTTTGTCAAAATGCAGTACCAATTTGTAAGGCAGTACCAATACTCCCAGGCTTATCATTCCCAAAACGTGCGGGTATTCCAAGCGCGATATAATAGCTATTACTTTTTGCTTTATAAATTGTTTTAGTAAATACGGGTGTAAAACCATACCGTCCGGCAGTTTCAAATGCCGCACGGGCAGAAATTCGAAACCCATTTCCTACATCAAATACAAGACCTGGATGAAATAATACATTATACATTTTCGCACTTCCATTCTCCGCTTTTACAAAAGGTATTATTTCTATTGAAAAAGCAGTTGTAGATGTTTTCCAAAAATTCACACCAAAAGGGAACCCAACGGTATAATAATCCCTAAAATTCACAGTTGTTTCAAGGCTGCTTACTGTAACTAAAGGATGAATAATACCAAAGAACCCGGTAATTTTAATAAAGTTGTTTTGTGCCTGAGCATTAGTAAAACAAAAAAAAACAATTAGTAATAAAACAGTTTTAAGAAATCGCATCCAGAAGTTTTTGATTTAAAATTAAAAATAATCACCCCATACGAAATTGGGATACTAATTACTTTATTTCTCTATTAATAAATTAATTTATTCGTTAGGGCTGTATTTAACGACTATATTTTTTATGGGCTTAAATG
>JBAXXT010000083.1:0-9537 GCA_037127755.1 Bacteroidota bacterium | reverse complement strand
ATATATATACCAAGACTTTCAAAGAACTATTAACTATTTTTACCGGACACTAGTGTGCAAATATTTCTTTTGAAAATTGATAATATGTAATACTAAAAGCAGACTGGCAATTATAAATAAAAGCGCTGTGTCTTTTGCCATTGGAATATACATTTTTCCAAAACTGCTTAAATCAGTCAAGCCAAACGCCCATTGAGTCTGTACTAAAATGACAATACCTATTATGAGCAAGGCACATGTCAAAATAGGGGTTTTAAAAATGTCTCTTTTTGTATATTTATTCTGATCTTTCATCTGTAAAAGTTCAAGAACATAAATAGGTAAAAGAAAGTTACTATAATTAGTTCATATATACCAATGTTAAAGAATAGAAAGAAAGCCCAAATAAATAGATGTTTGAAGAGCTTAGATAATTTCCTGTCATTGGATTTGAAAAATTCAAAATCATTGATATTGAAGTAACTAAGATTAACTGTTGCTTGTCTTTTCCAAAATAGAAGTTAGTGCGATCCTTTAATTATCCAGAATATTATAGGAATAGTTTAAACCCTTATAAAATTTATTCAAGTAGGATAACTATTTTGATGTTTCTTTAATAAAAGTAGCAATGTCTTTTTTAAATTGTTTGCCAGATGCAGGATCGATATACATCATATGCCCTGCTTCATAATATTTTAATTCAAAATTATTTTGAATTCTTTTTTCTAAGCCCATGTGCTTGAAAGTATATTCTGCAGCAAAAAATGGCGTAGCTAAATCATAATATCCATTTAATGACAATACTTTTAAAGCAGGATTATGACTCATTGCTTCAGCTAAATCTACTGCTGTATTTGGTGTAACTGCATCACTATTATTATTTTTATTATGCTTCCAGTCCCAATTAAAGCCAGGAGTGGAATATGCAGAAATTTTATAGGTAAGTTTTTTATCTACTTTTAGTTCATTGTAATAATAATCAGAAAAAGCTGCAATATATGGCGGACTGATACTTGCGCTTTGCGGATCATAATTCGAACCCTCATTTAGTAAATTTTGATTAATGCCTTTGTATCGTGCGTCCAATCTTCCAACTGTTAAATGCTCACTTCTTAAAAGTTCTTCCGTAAACTGAGGCTCATTGATACGTAAATTTGCTTTCATTACATATTCTTTACTAAGTCCAGTCATGGTAGCAACTTGAGCAGCTATTAACTCTTTTTCATTGTCGGTCAAATCAGATCCTTTTATTAAAGCAGTTGCATAATTTCCAGCAGCAAATTTTCTGGCTTCCTCAGCAAAAGTTGCAATGTCTTTAGGTTTATTATTAATTTTATTATGATACCATGCAGCTACTGCATAAGTTGGTAGATTTAAAATATAGGATATATCATCTCCTTGTTGAAAAGTAAGGGTACGCATATCTAATACTGTTGATATTAAGACAATGCCATTAACCACAATTCCTAGATGTTCTTGTAAGTAATTGGCTACGCCTGCACTGCGTAAGGTTCCATAACTTTCTCCCATTAGGTATTTTGGTGATTGCCATCGACTGTTTTCATTTATATATTGTTTTATAAATCCACTTACCGATTTGATATCTCCATCCACTCCCCAAAAATCTTTATTAACTGCTTTGCCAATGGCTTTACTTAAGCCAGTGCCCACTGGATCAATCATGACGATATCGCTAACATCTAATATTGAAAATTGATTGTCTTCTACTTTATAAGGAGCAGGATGATTATCATTGGGATCATTTAATACTACTCTTCTGGGTCCCATTGCACCCATATGCAACCACATAGAAGAGGAACCCGGACCACCATTATACGAGAAGGATATTGGTCTTTTGTCCATTTCGGTTTGACCCTCTTTCGTGTAAGCGGTATATCCATAAAAAGCAATGGGTTCGTCCTGGTCATTTCTTAAAATCAGGGCACCGGCAGTTGCTGTATAATTGATCGTTTTTCCATCAATGGTAACCACGTGATGTGTAATTGACTTTTCTTCTTTGGGAATTGATAATGAGTCTTTTATAGTATTTTGAGCCCATAAAAATGAGGAACAAAGAGTAAGACTAATGAATAGAGATACGTTAAGAAATATTTTTTTCATGCTATTTATTTAATATAATGAATATACTATTTGTTTTGGTGGGATATAAGAATTTTATTAGAACTTACAAGAGTGGTTTGGGTTTAAAAAATTGACTTATGCTCCTTAAAATAATGAATGATGTTTAAATTATTTTTTACTACAAGTATTATTTTTTTTGGGTTTTTAATGAACGTATTTGCACAGCAGGAGCCTTCTCCTTTAATGAGTTCCTTTCAAACTTATCAGAAGATGAAGGAAGCAACAACATTTAATTTGAATTGGATTTCATTAGGGCCTACTGTAAATAGTGCAAGAGCAGATGTTGTGCAAGTGGATACGGTTCATCCGGGAACAATGTATGTGGGGTATGGTTCGGGTGGACTTTGGAAAACAATTGACAATGGACTTACCTGGAATTCAATTTTTGAAAACCAAGCCAGCTATAGCATTGGCGACTTTGCTATCGCACCTTCTAATTCAAACATTCTTTATATTGGCACAGGGGAGCATCTTAAGAAACCCCGAAATTTTACATTACCTGGTACTGGAATGTATCGTTCTGATGATGCCGGTAAAACATGGCAACATATCGGATTAGACGATTCATGGTCGATAGCTGAGATTGCTGTTCATCCCCAAAATCCCAATATTGTTTTAGTTTCTGTTATTGGACACTTATGGACTAAAAATAAAAATAGAGGTTTGTACAGAACGGAAGATGGAGGAAAAACATGGGAACAAGTATTATATAAGAATGATATGACTGGAGGCAATGATATTGTCATCACTACTTCTAATCCTCAAATAATGTATACTACTTTATGGGAAGTTTATCCAGGAATCAGTGGTGAGCATAGTGGTGTGTATAAAAGTTCAGATGGAGGTAAAACCTGGGAGCCATGTAAAAATGGATTGCCTAGTGGACCTAAAGTAGGTAGAATAAGTGTGTCAGTTTCTTTTACTAATCCAGATAAAGCATATGCGTTAGTTGACAACCTTGGAAATGCTAAAGATCAAGCTGCAGAACTTTATAAGACAGTGGATGGAGGGATTACCTGGACTAAAACTCATGCCGGACCCTTTAAAATATTTTCATTGTATGGATGGTATTTTACCAATGTGTATGTTAATCCAAAAGATGATGAGGAAGTATTTTGTTTAGGAATTCGATTGGCACATAGTACTGATGGTGGAAAAACATTTTCATTCATTGGAGGGAAAGTGAATCACATGACGCCAAGTATCGCACAGGGATTGCATTTAGATCAATCTGAATTATGGATTAATCCTAATAATCCTAATCATCTTGCTTTGGGAAATGATGGAGGATTATATGTGAGCTTTGATAAAGGTTTGTCTTGGATGCATTATAATAATATTCCAACTGGAGAATTTTATGATATTGCTATTGATTCATCCACTTATACTATTTATGGTGGAACACAAGATGATGCTACCGTGTATGGCCCTGCAAAAGAATTAAATACACAATATAATGACCCATGGAAATATCTTTGGATTGATCCCTGGGATGGAGGGGATGGATGTATTACGCAGGTGGATCCAATGAATAAAAATATTATTTATTATAGTCAGCAACATGGAGATGCGGTAAGACTTGATAGAGTCACAGATAAAACTGTCTCTATAAAACCAACTTTGCCAAAATCAATACATGATACACTAAAATTTAATTACATCACTCCATATTTTATCTCAGCTTATCAAAATAAGACATTGTATCATGGAGGTAATTATATTTT
Source organism: Bacteroidota bacterium (assembly GCA_037127755.1). Classification (GTDB taxonomy): domain Bacteria; phylum Bacteroidota; class Bacteroidia; order Chitinophagales; family Chitinophagaceae; genus Sediminibacterium. The sequence continues at coordinate 5,692 of JBAXXT010000083.1, read as the reverse complement.
TAAGTCAACCAATAGTGGAGATACCTGGAACGTAATTAGTCCAAATATTTCCATTTCAACTTTTAAAGACAAAAATGCCAATGCTGCTGGCGCCCTGGTTGAATCCCCCATTAAAAAAGGTCTACTTTATACAGGTACTGACAAGGGAGCATTTTGGGTTTCCAAAAATGACGGGAATCATTGGCAGGAGTCATCTTTAGGGCTAGCCAACAATTACATTCGAAGTATCTCCGCATCAAAATTTAAGGTTTCAAGAGTTTATCTATGTATGACTGGCATTAATAATGATGATTTGCATAGTTATATATATGCTTCAGAAGACTATGGTGCCCATTGGAAATGTATTGTCAATGGACTTCCGGATGAGCCTTTTAATGTGATTAAAGAAGATCCTACCAATGAAAATATTTTGTATGCCGGGGGATTAAGGGGTGTATTTGTATCAATAAATAGGGGACTTGACTGGTCTTTATTAGGTAATAATTTGCCGCAAACTGCTATTGCAGATTTTAAGATTCATTTGCCAACAATGGATCTTGTTGTAGCTACACACGGACGGGGAATTTATAAGATCAATCTAAAGCCAATACAGCAATCGATAAACTTAAAAAGTCTTAATTCAAAGAATCAATTTTTTGAAATAGATACTTTAAAAAGACCTTGGTTCAATTCAAACGGAGGGGAACCCTTACAAAAAAGTATTGAAAAAGTCGATTTTACATTTTGGCTCAATCAGGCTCAATTATTAACTATTTGCATACGAGATAAATCAAATAAGGAAATTTGGAAAATTAATTATGAAGGGAAGCCTGGATTAAATAACTATCGTTGGAATTTGGTATTAAGTAAAAAAGAAAGCAATGAACCTTATTTTATACATTATGAAAAGTTTATAGAAGCAGGAAAATATACTTTAATGGCTACTTCTCCTTCGGATCATTTTGAACAACCCTTTATTGTTGTTAATGGCATATCCCCGTATATAGAAAATTAAAATTATTTAGTATGAAAAAATTTGTTTTCTTAATATTATTCACACCCTTATACTCTTTTGCTCAAAAGGAAAAAATAATAAATGAAATAGACATCAATAAGGTGGCTTCATTTACTTTGAAATTAGAGGGGTTTCCCGATTTTCTAGTGGCAGACGGGAATGATGTATGGATTACAAATCAAAAAAGAATTGATAAACTATCTATAAATAATAAAAAACCTATTTTAAGTGTTGCAATGAGTAGTCCATGTGGAGCTATGTCAGTAGCTTTTGGTGCATTGTGGGTAGCAAATTGTGATAATAAATCAATTTATAAAATTGATAATAAAACGGGCCATATTATCGCAATTATTAAAACAGGTTTAGCTGAAGAAAATGGCGAATTAAGTATAGCAGCGGGAGCAGGATCAATGTGGGTATTAACAGATAGTTCTGGGATTTTGACAAGAATTGATCCGATTAAAAATAGAGTACAAGCAAATATTAAAGTACTCCCATTTTCTTATTGCGCAGCATTTGGATATAATTCTGTATGGGTAACAAATACGGGTAATAGTAAAAACATCTCCGGAGGGGAAAAAGGGGGATTCGTGCAACGCATCAATCCTACTACCAATCAAGTGGTTGCCACTATTCCTACAGGGATTGCGCCACATTTTTTGGCTGTAGGAGAAAAAGCTGTATGGACACTGAATCAATTTGATGGGACAGTAAGTAAGATTGACCCATTGACAAATCATTTAATTTCAAATATTAAAACTAATGTATCAGGTAGCGGAGGCGATATAGCTGTTGGTGCTGGTAGGGTATGGGTTAGAGGTTCTAAAACAGCTTTTTTAGTTACTATAAATACTACTACAAATAGTATCGCTGAAAATTATGGACCAGTTTCAGGCAGTGGTGCTGTTAGGGTAACCGAGAATAATAATGTTTGGATTTCAGCTCATGATATAAACACTATCTGGGTACTTAAAAAATAAATTAAAGTATTGGTATTCCCTATGAATGTTTTGAGAAACCTGAGCTCTGTTGTTCAAATTCCCACATGTATATTCAAGAACATATGTTAACTTGATTGAGACAACATTTACAGTATGAAAAATCTATTTTTAGCAATTACAGTTTTATTTTCTCAATTCTCTTTTTGTCAATCCTTAAAAATAAACAAAAAAGAAGTATTGAGAATAGTAGAAAATTACAAATTGCATGTAGATTCCATCCAACAATTATTACTAGTTTTAAATGATAACGATACATCTAATAAAGCCATGCTAATTGCATTAGAGAAAAAGAACGACAAATGGAAAATAAAATTTGATCCAATGCTGGCTAGTATTGGTAGAAATGGATTTGCATTAACGGGTAAAAAGCAGGAAGGCGATGGTAAATCGCCAACAGGATTGTATTTGTTAGGGCAATTGTTTACGTATGAAAATACAGTAAATACCAGTTTGCCTTTTATTCAAACCACAGAAGATGATAAATGGATAGACGATTCCAACCACCAAGATTATAATAAATATATTAAGGGAAATACCACTGCCAGTTCTTTTGAACATTTATTGCTTTCGGGTATTTATTATAAATATTGCACTGTCATCGAATACAATACAAATCCAGTTGTAAAAGGTAAGGGAAGCGCAATTTTTTTTCATGTAGCTGATGCTAATTACAGTCCTACGGCTGGTTGTGTTGCTATTAAGGAAACTGATATGGACAAAATACTAAAGTGGCTTAACCCCAATTTTAAAAGGGCAATACTGATGGGGAATAGAAATAATTTATGACCTAAAATACACGTAATTAGGTTCTTTCAGGTTTTATTTTGTATTTCTTATTGATGCATTTTATTATCCTTTGCCATTTTTAGTTACAAACCATTACTTTTGTATACTATACTAAAACAGTAGAATAGTAAAACTATATAACGGGTAAGATTTTTATGGACAATCTAGATTCCTCAAATACAGAAAAAACGGGTAATGAATTATTCCCGGTTTTTATTAAATTAGATCAAGTTCAATTACTACTTGTCGGTGCTGGCAATGTTGGTTTGGAAAAGCTTTCTGCTGTTTTAAGAAATTCTCCTGATGCTAATGTAACAATCGTGGCTCCTTTTGTTGGGGATGCTCTACGGGAACTCATTAAAGATAATTTACGCATACATTTATTTGAACGTTTATTTCATGACGCTGATTTGGAGTTTAAAGATATCGTGATCTGTGCTACAGATGATAAAGATTTGCACCATCATATTTATCAATTGGCTAAACAAAAGCACTTATTGATTAATGTGGCAGATACACCCGCCTTATGTGATTTTTATCTGGGTAGTATTGTTCAAAAAGGAGATTTAAAAATAGCTATTTCTACGAATGGTAAATCACCCACTGTTGCCAAACGGATCAAAGAAGTATTGAATGATATTATTCCTATCGAGGTTGACGAAATGTTGACCAACATCGAACAGATTCGTAATTCTATTCACGGTGACTTTGATGAAAAAGTGAAGCACTTAAATGAATTGACTAAAGTCCTGGTATCTAAACAGACCATCATGGACAATTCTAAAGTGCAAACAAAAAAGTGGTCTAAAGTTGTGTTGTATTGCATACTGGCTTTTGTGATTATCATGGTTTCTCATGGGCTGTTATCTATGATTGAGTTTGGTAGTGTGTTACATGAATTCAAAGAAGGTATTTCAGCTATCGATTTGAATACTTTTTTAGTGATGCTGTTAACTGGGTTTATTGCACAAATGATTGATGGATCCATGGGTTTAGGATATGGTACTATTTCGACTACCATTTTATTGGCTATTGGTGTGCCACCCGCCATTGTAAGTAGTAGGGTACACTCTGCAAGAGTTTTTTCAAGTGGAGTATCTGGATATAGTCATAATAGATATGGTAATATCAATAAAAAGCTTTTTCGTACACTTGTCTGGCCAGGTGTAATAGGTGCAATATTCGGAGCTGGATTAGCTGTTTATGCACAGCATTCTAATTTATCGTGGGTGAGAATTCCCCTGGCAATTTATACCACTTATTTAGGCTATTATATTATTCGTAAAGCGTTCAAAAAAAGGAAAGAAGAAGCAAAAGTTAAACGCGCGGGGTGGTTAGCTGCGGTAGGCGGTTTTATGGATGCATTTGCAGGTGGTGGCTGGGGCGCATTGGTAACCAGTACTTTAATTTCAAAAAGAAAATCACCCCGATATGTTGTAGGGTCAGTATGTTTGGCTGAGTTTTTTGTGGTATTTGCGAGTGCGCTAACCTTCTTAATTTTATTAAAACACCTTCCTATATTAGAAGTCTTGGGATTGATACTCGGAGGAGTTATTGCTGGGCCAATAGCAGCAAAGTTGGTAGGCAAAATACCGATTAAAACAATGTATTTACTTGTTGGACTGGTAGTAGTATTTACCAGCCTCTTTACACTATATAAAGTAACTATAAAATATTTCTAATTTTTATTTTCCACTTTAAGCTGTTTGGATATCAATAGGTTACTTTATTCCTCCTTTAGGAAAGTTCATTTTTTTCTTCATGGCAGTTGCCGTTTTATGATCGCCAAGATGGCTCCATCCTGGTGGCATAAATAAGTAGCCTATTTTATTCTTTATTCCTGGTGCATCATACATGTCTTTAGCTAAATAAATGAATTCACCAAAATAAGCATCCAAAAAACTATTCTTTTGTAACTCTCTGGTTATGCCATATTGAATAGGCACTTCATTTTTTTCAGGGTAATAAGTTTGAAATATTTTGTCCCAAACATTTAAGAGGTTACAAAAATTAGTATCCATGTACTCAATATTTTTTGCATGATGCACTCGATGATGAGAGGGTGTTAAAATAAGTTTTCCAATAAAACCTAAACGGGCATTCGGCATAATAGTATCTCCTATATGAATAAAGGAACCCCAGGTTCCATCGATAAACATAATCACAAATAGCATGGGCGGCGGCACTCCTGCCAAAATACAGATAGAAGTTCGAATCACATCTGCATAAGGAGCTTCCAGAAAAAAATGAGCATAGGAGATGGATAGATTCATAGATTCCGGAGCATGGTGTGTAGAATGTAAACACCAGAACAGCCTCACTTTATGTGCTAAATAATGATAGATAAAATGGGCAAATTCCCAAATGATATAGCCAAATATCAACCCGTACCAAGTAAAAGAAATAGGAATTAATGCATATTTCTCAAAAAGTCCAATACAGATCATCGTCATACCAAGCGAAAGGTATCGGCCCAGCACTGAATTTACGAGATAACTGAAAAAAGGTATTTTGTAATTCACTATTGTAAACTTTTTATACAATAATCCTCTGATCAATTCCAGCACTAATATGATTGGTAAAATGGGAGCAATCACAGATGTAAAACCACTATACGTTAAGAGTGCCGCATAATTTCCATTTCTGATAATGGTTAGCAAGCCTTCTAAACTAAAAAATCCCCATATTTCGTTGATGATGATTTTGAACATATTCATAGTCTGAATATAAGAATATTAAAATATAATCAGTCATGAATTAATGGCCTTGTAATGGATTAGAGTAGTGGGTTAAGAACTTGCCTTTCTAAGAAAATATAAATATTGATTCTATATGTTTATTTAAGAAATTAAACCTTGCCGCTTGTATAATATCCATTTTGCATGTATTAATTCTTATTAAATTACTTAAT
>JBAXXT010000082.1:0-9673 GCA_037127755.1 Bacteroidota bacterium | reverse complement strand
TATTATAACAGGGGCTGGAAAGCGTATATCGATGATAAGGAAGCTACCATCATTCAAACGAACTATGTTTTGAGAGGTCTTGCAATTCCTTCAGGTAAACACCTGATTCGATTTGAATTTAAGCCTGCATCCTATTATGAAAGTAAAAAAGCTGCCACTGTTTCATCCGCTTTGATCTGGATTTTATTAATTGCCGCAGTTGCCAGCTCATTTAAAAAAGGAAAAACAACTGAAGGAAAAGTATAATGAATAGGCCATCTGTTCTTAGCCTGGTCTCCTATCGCGTTTTTCCACCCTTGATGGGTGGTCAAAAATGTGTGGTGGATTTTTATGAACATTTGTCGCCTTTTGCAAACATTTTATTAGCCGTTTCAAAGGATAATACACCCGATACAAAAACAAATTATCGGGTAGAACCTTTTCTATTTAATCATTGGGGTGGCGATTTTAATCTGATCTATATTTTTCGCTTACTAAAGCTGATCAAAAAAAACAAAGTCGATTTTATCATCATTGAACATTCTTATTTTGGTTTTTTGGGAATCATCTTACGTTTTTTTTCCAAGAAAAAAATGATCATACGAATGCATAATATCGAGGGGCATCGGTTCCGCGATATGCAAAAGCCTTGGTGGCGAATCTATCTTTTTTATGAAAAGTGGATCTGCCAAAAAGCTGATCAGCTTTGGTTTACAGCCAGTACTGACTATCATTTTGCAATAAATGAATGGAAAATCGATGAAGCAAAATGTAGTACTCTTTTTTATGGTATTGAAAACAATGAAATTCCTAATAATCTTGAAAGAGTTATTTGCAGAAAAACGATCATAGAAAAAAATGAATTAAACGAAAGCACTAAACTCTTTTTGTTTAATGGCACATTAGATTATATTCCAAATACAGATGCGCTTCGAATAATTGTTCATGAATTATTACCGAGGCTTGCAAAAAAAAATTTTGGTTTCAGAATCATCATTTGTGGTAATAGAATTACTGACGAATGGTTGGATGAATTAGAACAATATCCTGAAATTATTTTTGAAGGTTTTGTTTCAGACATTTCTACCTACTATAAAGGTTGTGATTGTTTTATCAGTCCGGTTACATTGGGTAGTGGCCTCAAAACGAAGATTGTAGAGGCTTTGGCAAATAATATCGACATCATATCTGTTGAATCCAGCACCTTAGCAATAGATGAAATTTATTCAGACAAGAAAATTGTATTAATTGAGGATTACAATTGGGATGCTTTTGTTGAAGCCATGTGTCATAAACCTAATGCTTCCAAAGAAGACACGCCAAAAGCATTTTACGATGCTTTTAATTGGGAACAAATAATACAAAAAGCCCTTTTATCTTTACAGAAATTATGATGGGAGAAATCAAAATATCTGTAGTGATCTGCACTTACAACAGAGCCGCCTATATTCAGGATGCCATGGATAGTTTGTACCATCAAACTATTAACAAGCTGGAATATGAAATAATTATTGTGAATAACAATTCAAGCGACAATACGGTTCGGGTATGTGAAGATTGGATTGCTGCTCACTCAGATGCACACTACGCATTTTATACTGAAATGAAACAGGGTGCTTCCTTTGCGAGAAACACGGGTGCTGCTGTTGCTAAAGGAAGTTTGCTTTGCTTCATGGATGATGATGCCATCGCAGAACCTGATTACTTAGAAAGAATCATATATTTTTTTGAAGAACATCCGGATGCGGGTGGATTAGGTGGCCGCATCATTCCAAAATATATACCAGCAGAACCCATTTGGATGAGCTATTATGTATCCTCCATGGTGGGAAATTTTGATTATAGCCCTACAGTTGCTGTCTTTAGTGCCCATAAATATCCACTTGAATCAAACATGATCATTCGTAAAATCGATTTTGACGCCATCAATGGCTTCCATGTTGACCTTCCTGGCGTTGTGGGTACTTTGCGCATTGGTGGCGAGGGAAAGGATTTCTTTTTTAGATTAAAAGATCTTGGCAGAGTGATCTACTATGATCCTGCAATAAAAGTGCAGCACGTGGTGGAAACATCAAAACTAACCAAAGAATATATGTATCGGGTAGCGAGCGGTATGGGACGTGGCGAAAAAGTTAGGATGCTCAAAATTTCAAGATCCGCTTACATCAAAAAAATTATAGAATACCTGATCAAATTAGGGGCCTCCATCATACTTGGTTTCAAGTATTTATTACAAGGTCATCCTGCTCAATTCTGGCCGATCATACAATTTAGAATAGATACTTTAAAAGGCTTAATGGATAAGAATGTTCCTTAGAGCATCTTATAGAAATGGGGCTGATTTCTAATGATGGTGATAGAAAGACCCCAAAGAATGGCCACATTTTTTGCCAGCCCAATAACTTTCTTCCAATCAGTGAAAGGATTTTTCAAGTGAACCAAATGATCGATCAAACTTCCTAAGAAAAAAACAATCACACCAAAGCTATAATTCAACAATTGAAACAGAAACCATCCTATGCCATATTGTTTCCTGATCCGGACATGATTCGACACGATTAACTGAAGTCCTTTTTTATCGAATAAATTTGCATAGGTTTTATCATCTGTTCCAGTTGAATCTTTGATAGATTCACCTAATAAATGAACAATCTGAATATTCCCATATAAGACCAGATTGCCAAGCTTTCCGAGGCGACTGCACCACTCCACTTCTTCTGCATACAAAAAAAAGTCTTCGTCCATCAATCCTGCTTTTTGCACAGCTTCTTTTTTTACCATCAAGTAGGCTCCACTAATCCAATCAACTTTAACTTCTTCTGAAACCTGCTCCACACCAGGCTTTTGGGTATTCAATGCTTTTGCAATGATTTTTAAAAAGTTACCCCAATATGGTATAGGCAATAAATGATTGATGCCGCCTTTCATGAAATAACTTCCAGAGATCTGTATGGAATGGTCTTCATATAATAGCTGAACCCCACAAGCAATATGATTACTTGCTATCAATTTTAGGAAAGAATTATCAATGGCATTATTGAGTATGAGTGTATCGGGATTCAGCAATAAATAAACATCTCCTGAAGACTGACGTATGCCTTCATTATTAGCCCTTGCAAAACCTGCATTACAGCCCATATCAATCCATTTCACAAAAGGAAACTGGGAGCAGATCTGATCTTTGCTATTGTCTTTAGAATCATTGTCCACCACTAACCATTCAAAATTATTCGCAGAATCAAACTGAACAGCTGATCTGATACAATTAAGTATATAAGCTGCAGAGCGATAATTGACAATGATGATGGATAACTTCATTGCGTTTACTGAATTTTTTCTGGTCTTGTTAGATAATTCAGGAACATTAAAATTTTGGAACTAGCCCCAAATTTTAAAACCCGGACTGGTAATTTATTTTGCAGATTCAACATATGAGAAAATAGGGGCAATATTTTTTCAGCAATAACTCCTGAAGCAATTATTTGATCAATTGATTTTATGCCATCATTTCTTAATAGCCGCCAGTAATAATCATAAATCTTAAGATCTTTAAATGCTGCTTCCCCGATTTTATAGGCAAACAAAATATTCTCTTTTAAAATGATATCGGAATTATTTCTACAAAAAACAGTGGTCTGATCTTCATGTAACCCAATGCTTACTAAGTGTTGATCTAGATAAACATAATCGAATCCAGCTTGCAATACACGCACATAATAATCAACATCCACTAGCCAGATAAAATCTTCATCGTAAAGCACTTTATCTCTGATGCTGGTGCGTAACATGGTATTACTTGGGGGGCCAATTACTTGAGCAAGCACCAAGTGTAAAGGAGTTTTAGTTAGCCTGTGTAATAAACCAGGAATATGCTGCAAAACAATCTCTTCACCATCTTCCGTAACTGCAATGTTTTTGCAGAAAGCAAACCCGGCGTTAGGATTATCGTTAAATGCCTTTAAATATTTATGGAGGGCCTCTGCGTGGAACAACCAATCGTCTTGGTGTAACAAAATAAAAAAGTCGCCTTTTGCAAGCCGAATGGCATTATTCCAATTAGCCGGACTTTTTAATGCAGGGCTATTTTGTATATAAACGATGCTTAATTCTGATTTATAGGGCTCAATAGCTATTTTTACAGTATCATCAGGGCTGTCGTCTGAAATAACCACTTCCACCCTTTTGTAGGTTTGCAGCAAAACGGATTTCAATAACCTTACTACATAGTCGGGTTTCTTGTAAGCCGGAATGCAAATACTGATGAGAGGATCTGACATAATTTGATTAAAACATGAGCAATTTGATAGCAAATATAGTTAAAGGCATCATTGGTAAATTCAATCCAAAGGCAGATACTACCAGATTTAAAGATATCAGCTGGATCTTAGAAAAGATCCTAAAGCACGAAGAAGACCAAAACGGCAAGCAAAAAAAACTTCCCATTGGTCTAATTCATTATAAAAGACCATATGAGGTTTTGCATACCTACCGGGAATTATTTTGTAAAGAAATGTATCAATTTGAATCCAATACGGATACTCCTATCATTCTGGATTGTGGTTCAAATATCGGGTTAAGTGTTTTGTATTTCAAGACCATTTATCCTAAAGCAAAAGTTTGGGCATTTGAACCAGATGCTGCCAACTTTGAATTATTATCAAAAAATATTCAGTCCAACAATTTACAGGATGTGAAAGCAGCTCCAGCAGCAGTCTGGATCACTGATGGATTCATCAATTTTTCAGGCAATGGTTCTGAAGCGAGTAGAATTGATGAGAACATTGCCAACAACTCTAATCATTCAGTACCCTGCATCCGTTTGAAAACTTTGCTTTGTTCATTTGAATCCATCGACTTTTTAAAAATGGATATCGAAGGCGGTGAATACAAAGTGATTACCGATTGTGCTGATGAATTGTATCGTGTGAAGAATTTCTTTTTGGAATACCATGGTAAAACTACCGATACAAAACATCTAAACGAATTACTGGAGATTGTTGACAAACAAGGGTTTCAAGCATATATCAGAAATGCCGCTGATTCATTAACGCATCCCTTTATTCAGAAACAAACAAACACACAGTTTGATGTTCAATTAAATATTTTCTGCTACAAAAAATAAAGCATGTCTCTAAAACCATTCATATCTGTTGTAATTCCTTGCTATAATGATGGCGCTTATTTACCTGAAACAATCAGCAAATTAAAGGAACAGAGTTACACAAATTTCGAGATCATTGTAGTGAATGATGGATCCACGGATTCAGCAACACTCGAAATTCTGGATCAACTTTCTGGCAAGGGTATAACTGTTTTACACAAGGAAAATGGCAGAATGTCATCTGCAAGAAATCATGGTGTGAAACATGCAAAGGGAAGTATTATAGCAGCTTTAGACGCAGATGATTTTTTCGATCCCAGCTTTTTCGATAAAGCCATTAAAATATTAGACGCTAAGCCAGAAGTGGCTGTAGTTACTAGTCATATTCAATTATTTGGCGACTTTAAACAAGTAGCCCGACCTAGGGGTGGCAATGCATTTAATTTTTTGTTTTCAAGTGAATGTCCTGCCTGTGCCATTGTTCGAAAGTCTTGTTGGGATGAAGTGGGTGGATATGATGAGCATATGAAAATGGGATATGAAGATTGGGAATTCTATATTCGCATCACAAAAAAGGGGTGGCTAGTGGAAGTGATACAGGAAAAACTATTATTCTATCGTCAAACAGCAGGATCTACGCATAAGAACGATACTATTCCACACCGGCAGGAATTGATTAACTATATTATTGACAAACACCATGACTGGTATATTGATAGTTTAAAAAAGTTAGTTGCAAATAAGCAAGTATTGTATACCGATTCCAGGATTGCGTTGCCAACTATTTTTAAAATGCTGTTGAATCGTCTCAAAAAAAAGCATCTTTAACTGCTCATGGGAATCATACAAAAGCAAAGCGTTAGGTCTTCCTTATTTATTCTGCTCGGTTTCATCATCGGGGCATTAAATATATTGATACTGTTCCCTCGTTTTTTTACGCAGGCAGAAATTGGATTAACAAGGGCGATGATAGATATTTCATTAACGCTATCTGTTTTGTGTACGCTTGGTTCATTACCTGTTATCTATAAATTCTTTCCTTTCTATAACGATTATACGGGTACAGAGAAAAACGATTTGCCCATGATCACGGCCATTGCATGTGCAATTGGCTTTACCACAACTTGCTTAGTGGGTTATTTTGCAAAAGACTTTATCATTAGAAAACTGGGGAAGTCGCCTGAGTTTGCTTCTTTCTTTTATACAGTTTATCCATATACCTTTTTCCTATTACTATTCATGTGGTTAGAAGCTTTCGGATGGTGCTTGAAGAAGACTGCGCTTACCAATTTTTTGCGTGAAACGGCTATTAGATTATTAACTACTCTTCTAATTATATTATTCGCGTTTAAAGTTATAGACCTCAAACTTTTTATTCATTTATTCTGTTTGCTGTATTTATTACCAGCTATTGTTTTATTGATCACACTTATCAGATCAGGAAAATGGAAATTAAATATCATACCATTCAGCTCGGTTACAAAGCGATTAAAGAAACGCATGATTACTTTCAGCATGTTTTTATTTGGTGTTCAATTTTTAAATGTGCTGGCAAGAACGAATGATACATTTTTAGTCATTGGACTAAGGGGTTTAGCAGAGACCGGTATTTTTTCCATAGCACTTTATGTTTCAGCTGCCATGGAAATTCCACAAAGAAGTTTAACTTCTATCAGTATTCCAATACTGGCAGAGTCATGGAAAAATAAAGACATGCAACGCATTTCCAGTATTTATGCAAAAAGTATTTCTAATTTATTGGTGATTGCGTTGGGTATGTTTGGACTCATTTGGTTGAATATTCATAACCTGGTAAGTTTCTTAAATCATCTTGCATCAAAAGCTGGCGGCAATTATGAAGTAATCAGTTCATTGGTATTTGTGATGGGATTATCAAAAGTATTGGACCTATCCACTGGGGTTAATGGACAGATCATAGGAACTTCAAATTATTGGCGCTTTGATTTTTATACCAATGTGTTTTATACCGTACTTTCTATTCCCATGAATTTTGTGTTGATCAAATATTTTGGATTAATGGGACTTGCTTATTCCAATTTAATTGCGCTTAGTTTATATAATAGTTCGAGGTATATTTTCCTTTACAAGAAATTCGGTATGCAGCCTTATCAATTAAAACATCTCGGATTATTACTTATCTGCTTTTGCATTTATGGGGGTATTCATTATTTACCTCAAGCATCTAATTTGTATGTAGATATATTTTACAGATCTAGTTTGTTTGTTTTGCTTTTTGCACCGATTGTATATTTCAGTAAAGTAGCACCTGACCTGATGAAGATAGTATCAGATAGGGTCAGTTTTCTGAAAACAAAATCAAATTAAAGCTGAGAGAGTTTTTCAAGAAATAATGCCAATCCCTTTCTTTTATTCTCCGTTAATGGGTAACTGATATTTTCAGTATAATATTTCTTTAAATCGTATTTAGTATAATTCTGTTCCGCTACCACTTCATCAATATGTTTGATGCCGTAAGCATTTGCGCGATTAAATGCATCTTCAAAATCCTCTCCTAAGGGTTTATTAGCGATCCAGGCAGCAAAAACGAAAGGCAATCCTGTAAATGCAATCCAATTGGAAGCTAAATCATACATATAAGCAGATATACTTCTTTGTTCCAGGGCTCTGTCACCAATTACAATACCCGCCACATTTCCTCTGATATTTGCTCTGAAATCTTCTTGAGCATCTTGAAGTACCACTTCTTTTTTCCAATATTCCTTAAATAAGATTTTCGCCAAATTCACAGATGTTCGACTTTGATAATCCAATAGTACTGTTTCAATCTGATCCATGGGCACTTCACTGAATAATGCAACGGATGCCACTTCCTGTTCTGCCCCAATACAATAGTCCGTAATGATAAACGACTGCTTCATTTGAGGCAAAATAGCAATCGGCACTAACCCCATATCAATTTCATCGTTTAATAGCATAGCTGCAATTCTGGAAGGGTAATCTTCTATCAGTTCAATCCTATCCATCAGGCCAGAACGCTTTATCCCATGCAATAAAGGCTTGGTATTTAAATAACTTACTGCCCCAATACGTATCTTCTTGTTCAATTCAGTTAAATTTGCATGCAAAGAAACAGAATAAACCTCTTACAACAAACATTCATGGAACTCAATCATCTTACAGCCATTTCCCCTATCGATGGTAGGTATCGCAGACAAGTCAATCAATTAGATGAATATTTTTCGGAATACGCATTAATTAAGTACCGCGTTTTTGTAGAAATCGAATATTTCTATTTTCTGGCTGATAAACGTTTTTTCAAACTGCCTATAAAAGCACGTACTGCACTTAAGAAAGTAGCAGATGAATTTAGTATCACAGATGCACAGCAAATCAAACAGATCGAATCTATTACCAATCACGATGTGAAGGCTGTTGAATATTTTTTAAAAGAACAATTAGAGAAAGTTGGGATTGCTAATTTAAAAGAATGGGTCCATTTTGGGTTAACCTCTCAAGACATTAATAATACTTCGATACCTCTTAGTTGGAAGCATTGCATGGAATTTGATTATTTACCCAATATTGTTAATCTGCAAAATCATTTGCAAAAATTGGCAAGAGACTGGAAAAATATTTCCTTGTTAGCACGTACACATGGACAAACAGCATCTCCTACAAGATTAGGAAAAGAGATCATGGTATTCGTTGAGCGAATCAATAACCAGGTCTCTCTATTCTCTCATATTCCTTATGCCGCAAAATTTGGTGGTGCCACTGGAAATTTCAATGCCCACCACGTAGCATTCCCTAAAAAGAATTGGGTGTTGTTAGGTAATGAATTTGTGGAAACCAGATTGGGTTTACAAAGAATGCAGTTTACCACACAGATAGAACACTATGATAGTTTAGCGGCACATTTTGATAGTTTAAAAAGAATCAATAATATCTTAATCGATCTTTGTCGTGATATATGGACCTATATCAGCATGGACTATTTTAAACAAAAAACGAAAGCGGGGGAAGTTGGTTCTTCAGCAATGCCACATAAAGTAAATCCTATTGACTTTGAAAATGCGGAAGGAAATTTAGGGATGGCAAACGCTTTACTGGAGCATCTTTCAGCGAAACTTCCGATTAGCCGTCTTCAACGTGATCTAACCGATTCTACTGTACTTAGAAATATTGGAGTACCAATTGCACATATAACTATTGCATTAAACTCATTAGAAAAAGGGTTGAATAAACTGGTGTTGAATGAAGCAAAATTGAAAGAAGATTTAGACAATAATTGGGCTGTTGTTGCCGAAGCAATTCAAACTATTTTAAGAAGAGAAAATTATCCAAATCCTTATGAAGCATTGAAAGATCTTACAAGAGGAAACCATAAAATTGATAAACAAGCTATCCAAAGCTTTATTGCAGGTTTGAAAGTTTCTAGTGCCGTGAAGAAAGAATTGAAAGCAATAACTCCAGCAAATTATGTGGGCGTAAATCCTTTGTATTAATTATTGAGAAGGACCACAGCGTAAGGGCTAAAGCCCATTTCTGGTATGCATCAACACCCCCAGCCTAAAGGCCGGGGTTAACACATATTTTCATTCCAGCCTAAAG
>JBAXXT010000081.1:0-9750 GCA_037127755.1 Bacteroidota bacterium | reverse complement strand
GGATTGCGGTTGGGCATAAAGCCAATTTGTGTCATAAACACTGCCACTAATTTCTGGGTGGGATTCACAAAGAAATGTGTGGCATTGGCGCCGCTCCAGAAAAATTCTCCCTTGGCGGCAATATCTCTTTTAGGAATAGATGGATCTTTCAATACACAAAGTCCTAATCCAAAATCATATCCCGGTTCCAGATTTAAAGTTCCTATTCCATCCACCACTAATCCATTGGCGACATTGATATAACCCGAGTTTAATTTTGGCTTGGTTGAAAGATCATCTGTTACTGTGGTTGTCATCAGCTCAACCGTTTCTGGTTTTAATATGTGTACACCATTTAAGCTCCCCTTGTTCAGCAACATTTCTGCAAATACCATATAATCATGAGTGGTACTAAACAACCCATTAACTCCCGCAAAAAGGGTATTCTTATTTGGTTTGGGCTGACCCAATGCTCTTGCCAATGTTTTGTTTGACATGAAATCATACACCATCATTTCTCTTTTCGTTTGCGCTTCATTTAAGTTATATCCTGTGTTGTTCATTCCCAATGGATCCCAAATATTCTCTTTGAGATATACATCTAAAGATTTACCCGATACTACTTCAATAATTCTAGCAGTTAAATCAACCGAGAAAGAGTAAGTAAATTTTGTGCCTGGCTGAAACATTAATGGTAATGTAGAAAGTTTGGTAACTCTTTCAGCAATTGTTTTTATGGTAGGATCAAAAAGCGAATTAAATATCTCTCTGTCGTAAGCGATGGGTGAAATGCCATGAGACAAACCGCTGGTATGACTTAATATTTGTCTGATTGTGAAGGTTGCATTGGCTGGATGAGATCCGCTTTTAGAACCAATCTTAGGATCATTCACTACTGTTAGATTTGTAAATTCGGGCAAATATTTTTCGATGGGATCATCCAATTTTATTTTACCCGCTTCAATCAATTTCATTAAACCAACAGTAACAATGGGCTTGGTCATACTTTGAATATAATACTCTTCATTGCCCTGCATCGTGTCTTTTGATTCCACATCCCGATATCCATAATAATGATCATATACTAAAGAACCATTTTGATATACAGCAGCATGAACTCCCTTTAATCTTCCTTCTTTGATCTCTGTTTGTAAATAATGATCTAAATTCTTGAAATCATTCGACTGAGCTACGATCTGATTGTTATAGCTAAACAGGAAGGCTATGATGGCTCCCAGAAAAAGCTTAGATTTTTTCATATGGCGATGTTGTTTGGCAACTTGAAATTATCACAATTAAATGCATTATCGTTTTTGATTTATCTGGATTTATTTAGACCGCCTGTTATATATTCATTTATCTTTAATACGACGAGAAACTAATATGGGATAAAGCTCCTTTCATCTCAGCCTTTATTAAAACTTGAACTCAATCTAATTTCATGAATAAACAATTCATATTGTTTTGCTTGATCCTGTTTGTTGTTATTAATTCCTTTGCACAGACAAAACCCAAGCCAAAAGAAAAAGCACCTACGCAACAAGAAATGCAAGCGCTCATGAAAGAAGCGCAAAAAGCAATGGATGACCTGAGTCCTGAAGATAAAAAGATGATGGAAAATATGGGCATTAAAATGCCTTCGTTCAAAAACACACCTAACCTTTCTGATAAACAATTAGCAGCAGCATTTGTAGAAGATGGTAAAGTAATTCCTTCCAGAAAAACCAACCTGATCAATGAACTACCCAAAAAATTACTTTCTACTACTGAACTGAAATCCTACGTACAAAAAGTAAATACTGATATTGGAGCTATCATCACACCAAAATCTAAAGCAGTAGCGGAGAAGATAATAGCACAGTATAAGAACGATAAATATTATGGTGCTATGATCGCATCAGCAGCAAACGGCATGTGGATCATGGGTTTAAAAGAACCAGCGGTTTATCTGATGGGGAAGGCTGTAGAAGTATTACCCAATGCAGACAATTATAATAGTTATGGGGCATTTCTTACGATGACGGGTGCGGCGCATATGGCCATCCCGGTACTGGAAAAACTAAACAGTGTTCATAAAAAAAATTCGACTATTCTGAATAATCTTGGACAGGCATGGCTGCAGTTAGGCGAAAGAGATAAAGCAGAAAAATACCTCGATAGTGCTATTCTAATTTATGCCAACCATCCTCAGGCCAACTACACGAAATGTTTGATCCTGGAATCGGAAGGAAAAACTGCTGAAGCAGCAGTTGCCATAAAAAAATCGATGCAACATAGTGTTACAAAAGCTAAAATGCAAAAGTTGAAAGATCTGGAGGGTAAAAACGCTAAATACCATCCTTATCAACTTAAAAAAACCTATTTCTCAACTTCTTTTGATCTGGGCTCTTATGTAGCCATGGTTCCTTTGGTGTATTCTCAAGAACCAGGACCCAAGATTGCAGACATCTGGGATGAGTTTAGGGAAAAAATGGAAACCATAAAGGGGCAATTTACTGCTGAGATGAGTAAATATGCCGAGCAAACAAAAGGAGAAGTACAACATCTACAATCGCAGATCAAAAGCAACCGAGGCATTACTTTTTCGCCATATTATTATAAAGCTGTGAATGCTTATGCAAGCAGTGATTATACTTCTAATAAATCAAAACAAGAAGAAAAGGACGTGATAAAATATATGGAAGAACTGGCACTGATTAAACAGGGTTTCGAAAAAAGTCTAAGTGCAGAAAAAGAACGGTTTGATAAACGATTAGAAAACGGCGAAAATTTAGGTTCCAACAGTTGCGATGGAGAATTGCCCATTATCAGAGAATACTTAAATGCAACCAATATCCTAAATAAAAAATACCGCGAACAAAACATCAGGAAATGGGTATCGGACGCTTTTCAAGCTTATAATTATGTAACGGATGTTTCCATGACAGAAGGCCTGGCTCAGCTTGCTGTTCTTCAAATAAAACTGGATTTTATAGAAAAGCTGAGTGAATTAAACAATGAGTCATACGAAAACCTGATCTGCACTTCTAAAAAAGACGAAGAAGAAAAATCCCTACCGAAAAAACTGCCCGACTTCGATAAAGTAAACTGCAAAATGAAGTCTACGCTTTATGTGCCTTATGCTGGCCAGATGACGATTCGTTGTAATGAAATGGATGTGGTTTTTAATCCGGGTTTATTACCATTTAAAGCATCCTGGACAGAAGACTTTAATACCAATACTATCAGTCAGGCATCCATTGGTATTTCCATTAAAGCAGTAGATATTAGTTTAGCGGGAAGTTTTGATGAAGCAGGAAAATTTCAGAATGGATCGGTAAGTGTGGGTACTAATATTAAAGGGGTGGACGTTTCTGCCATTGGTGAATTTGATGCGAACGGATTTAAAAAAGGAAGTGTTGAACTAGGTATGGATGGCTCACTGAATCTTTTACCAAAAGAAATTACAGACGCGGCACCAGTTGAATTGGGTGTAAAAGGCGAAATGAAAGCTGGGATAGAACTCGGGGCTGACGGGATTGAAGATATGTATGTGAGTGAAAAAACAACAATCGAAGCGGGTGCATCTGCCGAAGCTGATATTGGTGAAGCAGGTAAACAAGCACTTAAATATATCAATGAAGCAGCGAAGGGGGTAGATGCTAAAATTCCATCCCCTAAACTGGAAGCAGGTGCTTCAATTAGTGCAGATAACCGCATGGGTGTAAATAGTGGTTATAGTGCAAAAGGTTCTTCTGAATTTTCTGGATTACACTATAAATAAAAAATCATTGTTATAAAATAGTATTATGAAGGTTTACAGTCTCATATTCATCTGCCTCATCAGTGCCGTACATGTTTTTGCGCAGCTAAGTCCCGAACAACGGATCCAAGATAGTATCATTGGCTGGTGGGATGATCCGCATTTTGATAACCACCTGAAAATTGATAATACTCCCTTGCAAAAAAAGAAAATTGCAGTGGCAGATAAGTTTGTAGAATGGATGAAGAAAAGCTACACGCCAGTTGCAGGTTTAGGAACTTTTACCAGGAACGTAGGAAAAAATAATACCAAAGTTTTATTCCTGGTATGGAATGTGAGTTTTGATAAAATGTGGCTCGATTCAAAGGGACACTTCAAACCCATTGATGAAGAAAATACACCATTTAGAATCAGTGCCAATGTAATTCCTGCCAGCTATCCGATTCCTTTTTTAAATACACCCAACCAGTTTTTTTTTACCTGGCCTCCTGATGGATGGGGAAAGGATAATAGTAATCGAAAAGGAATGGACCCAAGGGTGCATCCCAATGTATACAAATACATCACACGTATCAATGAAGAAGTAACCGTATATCTGGCACCCAATAATCAATTGCCTTTTAAGCAGGTGAGCATTGGACAGTACCTCGATGAATCACTTGCATCACTGAATAAAAAACCGCAAAACGATGATGCCCGCTACAGGGCAGCCATCGCTAAATGGAAAGAAAAATACAAAGACCATTTAAATGAGCCTGCAGTGCTGCACGATATGCAGCCAACCATTATCAATCAGTTTTTTGGCGACATCGATCCTTTTGGCATCAGTAAAATTGAAAGAGAATCAATTCAATACTATCCGGTTTATAAATTAGATTCTTCCACCATTGAACTATGTAAAACAGAACAGCCACAATGGATTACTGTTAGCTTACCTTATAAGACCAAAGAAGATGGCAATCAATTAAATGAAATGTATACCGCTGTTACGCAGAATATAAATTATGATTATATCTACAACTACTTCTATGATCCAGAAAAAGTAAAAGGCATTGCTTATAAGCCATCCAATGAAGAACAATTAAAAGCAAGGCTTAATAGTTATCGTAAAAATTTAGTAGATCAAAGTAATGCAATTGCCAAACCAACTACACTTCCTGCCAATGTGCTTTTTATGGATGATTTTTCTACAGGTACAGCAGGAGGCAGTCCAGCAAATTGGTTTTATAGAAAATATGGAAAACACAGCAGTGTTGCTACAGTAAAAGATAAACCCGGTAATTGGATGCAGTTGGGTGCGGAACCTGTATCGCCTACCTTACTAAAAAAACCGTTACCAGAAAATTTTGTACTGGAATACGATCTGGCAACAGATGCCACATTCAGTTCTCGTACAGGAGGATCTGCCAGCCTGGTATTAAATACAAGAACGCCTAATGCAGATGGCAGTGAAAGTCTTTTCAATAATGGTATCCGGGTATACATTAACATAGAATCTGGCAACGAAGCCGATTATAACAATAATAATTACAGGGGGGTTATTAAAATAGACATCAACAGTACGCCAGCAGTAAACACACAAAATTTCGTAGAAGGACTTTCATCCACCTCTGAACTTCGTGAATTCACGAATCATAAAAACAGTGTACACGTAACAGTGCAAATAAAAGCGGGTGTACTTACCGTATTCATCAACAATAAAGAGAAGGTAGTTAGCACTGATCTCAAAATGGCTTATGGAGGCAAGTGTATCAGTTGTGGTATTCCTGCAGGTGCAAAATTTAATGCTGTGTTTTGGAAAAATACAAGCAACGATCCTGATAATATTAAAACCTATATCAGTAATATAAAAATCAGTAAAGAATAAATGGTGTTTTCATCAACTTCATCATTCCTCCAATTTAAAATGGATCGCTAGTAATAGACCCTATAAAGCTTAATATAAAATTGTTGGTTGAATTTGGGAGAACCATACAATCCTTCGTAGCCTTACCGTTTTATTCTTAATTTGTGGGTACCAATTATGATGAACATCTCCGATAAAGAAAATAAAAAAAGTCAACTCAAAAAAACTCTAAGTCCAATTATGCTATGGGGACTGGGCGTTGGCTATGTAATATCTGGCATGTACTTTGGCTGGAACCTCGGACTGGAAAAAGGAGGAACACTTGGTTTAGGAATTGCCACATTATTCATTATTATACTATACATCACTTTTACTTTTAGTTATGCAGAATTAGCTAGCGCCATACCTAAAGCAGGTGGCGGGTTAGACTATGCCAATAAAGCGCTGGGAAAGGATTGGGGATTTATAGCAGGTATGGCACAAAATATAGAATTCATTTTTGCACCTCCAGCTATCGCATTTGCCATTGGTGCTTATTTCAATTTGTTTTTCCCTCAGTTGCCCATTCTTAACATTGCAATACTTAGTTATATCGTTTTTACCCTGCTCAATATCTGGGGTGTAAAAGCAGCAGCTACTTTCGAATTAATCATCACCATATTTGCAGTTTTTGAATTACTGCTTTTTGCGGGCATTAGCTTTACGCATTTTGAATTTAAGAATTTACAAATGCACGCACTGCCAAATGGAGTTAGCGGAATATTTGCAGCCCTTCCATTTGCTATTTGGTTCTTTTTAGGGATTGAAGGCGTGGCCAATGTGGCAGAAGAAACCATTAATCCACAACGAACCATCTTAATAGGATTTGGTTCTGCCATACTTACCCTGATTCTATTATGCCTATTCACTTTTACAAGCTCCATTGGCGTAGCCGGCTGGGAAGCTATTGTATATAAAGCCGACGGTACTTCATCCGATTCCCCACTTCCATTAGCACTGGCAAGGATTGTAGGTGATAATAATTATTTATATCATTTATTAATTACGGTAGGCCTTCTGGGATTAATTGCATCTTTTCATGGTTTAATGCTGGCGGCTGGAAGATCAACCTATGAATTTGGAAAAGTAGTTTTTAAAGATTCGGTAATCGGAAAAATTCATCCGAAATATAATACGCCAAGCTATGCATTACTCTTAAACATGGGTATCGGCATCGTGGCATTGTTTAGTGGAAAAACAAACGAAATTATTACGATCGCAGTTTTTGGTGCGCTCAGTTTATATATCATCTCCATGGTGTCGATGATACAACTCAGACGCAATGCACCAGAATTAGAACGTCCTTTTAAAGTTCCATTTTATCCATTATTTCCAATTATAGCATTGATCATTTCCATCGTGTCTTTTATTTCCATGATCATTTTTAATATAGCACTGGCTGCCTTATTTCTGTTCATTATGTTTTTCTGTTTTGCGATCTATAAGTTTTTCACAAGAAAGAAAAATAAAAATTCAACTTCAATCGTATGACAAATAAAGAAATTATCCAGTATGTAAAAAATCATCCATCTGGAAAAGTAAAAATTGCCATCGCCGATATCGACGGAATATTAAGGGGTAAATATATTTCAACAGAAAAATTTTTGTCTGTCGTAGAAAACGGAATGAGCTTTTGTGATGTAATTTTTGGATGGGACGTGCAGGATGCGCTATATGATAAAGAATCCATCACAGGTTGGCAAAACGGCTTCCCCGATCATCCGGCATTATTGGACCTTACAAGTTTTAGAAAAATTCCCTGGGAAAATGATCTGCCATTTTTTTTAGCAGAACTGGTGGATGCAAAAGGAAAGCCTTCTCCAATATGTCCAAGACAATTACTAAAGAGTCAAATAGCCGTTTCAAAAAAAATGGGCTATAACCCTGTATTTGCACAGGAATTTGAATGGTACAATTTTGCAGAAACGCCTCAATCGGCACAGCAGAAAGACTACAAGAATTTGCAGCCACTTACTCCTGGTATGTTTGGCTATTCTATATTACGCACTTCTTTAGAGAATAAATTTTTCAGCGAATTGTTTGAATTACTTACAAAATTCAATATTCCAATTGAAGGATTGCATACCGAAACCGGACCAGGTACTTTTGAAGCAGCCATTAAATATGCTGATGTGCTGGAAGCTGGCGATCGCGCGGTATTATTTAAAACAGCAGTAAAAGAAATAGCTTATAAGAATGGCGTGATGGCAACTTTTATGGCGAAGGTGAATGAAAATTTACCAGGCTGTGGCGGACATGTACACCAAAGCTTATGGGACCTTGAAAATAAAAAGAATCTTTTCTTTCATGATAAGGATCCAAAAAAATTAAGTGAAACAGCAAAGCAATATATAGCCGGACAATTGCATTGCCTGCCTTTTATCTTGCCGATGTTTGCACCAACCATCAATAGTTACAAACGATTGGTAGAAGGTGCCTGGGCTCCTACCACACTAACCTGGGGCTTTGATAACAGAACAGTTGCACTAAGGGTATTAGCGGGAAGCGATAAAGCAACAAGAATAGAAACAAGAGTTATTGGTGCCGACGTAAATCCTTATTTAGCAATGTCGGCATGTTTGGCAGCAGGCTTATATGGTATAAAAAATAAATTAAAATTAAAAACAGCAGCCACCGTTGGAAATGGATATAAAAATGTGACTGATGGAAAAATTCCTTCCACATTAATTGAAGCCACACTGCAAATGAAAAATTCAACTGTGGCCAGAGAACTATTTGGTGAAACATTTGTAAATCATTTTACCATGACAAGGGAATGGGAATGGAGACAACATTTAAAAACAGTGACCGACTGGGAATTTAAAAGATATTTTGAAATTATATAACTAAACAAACAATGAGATTCGACAAAGTATATCAGTATAATTTTCCAACAACCATCCGTTTTGGTGCAGGAGCAGTAAATGAATTAGGCGATTATTTAAAAACAAATGGTTTGCAAAAACCCTTGATCGTAACTGATCCTATCATTGCACAATTAGATTTTTTTAAAAAAATAGTGCAAGACTTAGGTGCAAAAGGAATTTCAGTTGAAGTGTTTTCTGATATTCATAAAAACCCGGTGAAATCTGATGTATACAAAGGAGGCGATGCTTACGATCAAACCAATAGAGATGCAATTATTGGTATTGGAGGTGGCGCTGCGCTGGATGTAGCAAGAGCTATCGTGTTAAGAGTAAACCACCGCGAAGACCTCTTTGTTTACGACGACTTAATTGGCGGTGATATTTATGTAACAAATGAAGTACCTCATTTTATTACCATCCCCACCACATCCGGAACAGGAAGTGAAGTAGGAAGAAGTGCCATCATTGCAGATGATGAGACACACCAAAAGAAAATTCTTTTTTCACCAAAACTGCTGGCCAAAATAGTTTTTGCCGACCCGGAATTAACAATGGGCTTACCACCTGCAGTTACGGCTGCAACAGGCATGGATGCACTCACGCATAATATGGAAGCATATATTGCAAAAAACCCGCACCCCATGTGCGAAGGAATTGCTTTAGAAGGTATCTCATTGATCGCGCAGTTTATTGAAGCTGCAGTCAATAAACCAACCTTAGAAGCCCGGAGTAATATGCTGATTGCATCTATCATGGGTGCAGTGGCATTTCAAAAAGGACTGGGTGTAGTTCACTCACTGGCGCATCCACTTTCATCCTTATTAGATACGCATCACGGACTTGCCAATGCAGTAAACCTACCTTATGGTATGGAGTTTAATATCGAAGGTTGTGAAACCCAGTTTAAGCGAATGGCAAAAACGCTGGATCTGAAAGAAGAAAACGGAAATGCTGTGGTGAATTATTTATTTGAATTAAATACCAAAGTGGGTATCCCGCATAAGCTAACTGAGATAGGTGTTAAAGAATCGCATATCGAAACTTTAGCCGATCTGGCTTTTGCAGATTTTGCACATCCTAATAATCCCAAGCCCGTTACCAGAGAAAACTTTAAGGATCTTTATTTGAAAGCTTTATAGGATATGAAAAAAATAGGCGTGAGCTTTACCCTAACCAATTATGAAAATTATATCAATTGGTTTACTGCTTCAGATCTGGGAGAAGCTATTTCAATCGTGGAACTATCCTTTGAAAAAAATAACTATGCAGACATTTAC
>JBAXXT010000080.1:0-9843 GCA_037127755.1 Bacteroidota bacterium | reverse complement strand
CAGGCATGTATGGCTTCATATAAATTAAACCCAGCAACGCTTCGGGCACTGCCTCCAACAATTTCCCCACTTTTTGTAAGTACGATGGTTGGACGATAATATTTTTCTATCAATCTACTAGCTACAATTCCTACAACTCCTTTGTGCCAATGTTCTTGATATACAACTGTTGTTTTCTTATTGCCGTTCTTTACATCTTTCAAAATCAATTCTAGTGCTTCCTCTGTTATTTGGCTATCCTTTTCCCTTCTATCAGAATTGTCGCTATGCAGCATTTCAGCAAATTGCATTGCTTTTTCAGGATCTTGTTCAATAAATAATTGTACCGCTTTCTTTGCATCGTCCATTCGGCCAGCAGCATTTACTCTGGGTGCAATCATAAAAACCACATTCGTTATGAACATTTGTTTTTGAACGCCTGCCAGTTTTATGATTGCCTGGATGCCTGGACTCGGTTGTTCATTAATTTTTTTTAATCCATAAAAAGCGAGTACTCTGTTTTCACCAGTCATCGGCACAATGTCTGCAGCGATGGCAATGGCAACAAGGTCGATGTATTTTAAATAACTTTCAGCAGGAAGGTTTAATTTTTCAGCAAGTGCTTGTGCCAATTTAAAACCAACACCACAACCGCATAGCTCTTTATAGGGGTATTTGCAATCGACTTGCTTAGCGTTTAAAATAGCAATAGCGGGGGGGAGCATTTGATCAGGTAAATGGTGGTCGCACACAATAAAATCGATTCCTAATTCTTTCGCATAAGTAATTAACTCTACTGATTTAATGCCACAGTCTAAAGAAATGATCAGTGTAATTTCATTTTCTTTGGCGTAGTCGATTCCAGCTTTACTTACGCCATAACCTTCCCGATAACGATGCGGAATATAAAATTCAACAGAAGGGTAAATCAGTTTTAAAAATTGATAGAGGCATGCTACAGCGGTGGTGCCATCAACATCGTAATCACCAAAAACCAGTATTTTCTCTTTTTGTTCAAAAGCTTGTAGGATCCGCATCACAGCTTTGTCCATGTCTTTCATGAGCCAGGGACTGTGCAGGTCGGAAATATTTGGTCGAAAGAAGCTTTTTGAAAGTTCGAAATTATCTAAACCTCGTTGAACCAAAATTCGGCAAAGTGTTTTATTAATCTTTAGGGAGGAAAATAGGGTATCTACTTTGGCTTCTTCTGCTTCTAATATCTTCCAGCGTTTCTGCATTAGTATTCGCGATCAGTTGTGTAGAGAACTAATTCTTCCAGGGCCTGACGGATTTTTGAATCTGGAAACTCATGTAATAAGGCTAAGGCTTCATCGCGATAAGATTCCATTTTTGATTTGGCATATGCAATACCACCTGCTTGCACAACAGTATCGATTACAAACTGAACTTTTTCTTTATTGGTATTTTCGTTCTTAATAATATAAATAAGCTTCCGCTTAATGTCAGAACTACAATTGTTTAAGGTATATATAAGTGGCAGCGTTAATTTTTTTTCCTTGATATCATTACCGGTAGGCTTACCAATATCGGCATTGCCATAATCGAAAAGATCGTCTTTGATTTGAAAAGCCATACCTACTTTTTCTCCGAAGCTGCGTAATTTTTCGATTTGTGAAGGATCTTCAAAAGTGGTAGTTGCTCCTGCTGCACAAGCGGAAGCTAGTAGAGAAGCTGTTTTGCCGTTAATGATTTCGTAATAAACCGATTCTTTTAAGTTTAGGTTTCTAGCTTTTTCTATTTGTAGTAATTCGCCCTCACTCATCAACTTCACGGCTTCAGAAAGAACCTGCAATACTTGATAATCTTTATTATTAAGAGAAAGCAATAATCCTTTTGATAAAAGGTAATCGCCTACTAATACTGCGATTTTATTTTTCCAGATAGCATTAATGGAAAAAACACCACGACGCTCTAAAGCTTCATCCACCACATCATCATGTACCAAAGTGGCAGTATGAAGTAATTCTACCAAGGATGCTGCACGATAACTACTTTCATTGATATCACCCCCTAAACGGGCACAGAGTAAAACAAACATGGGTCTTAATTGCTTTCCCTTTCGTTTCACGATATACTGCATGATTCGATCCAATAAGGCAACCCTACTTTTCACTGCTTCCCTAAAATGGGCTTCAAAGAGAATGAGTTCTGCTGATATGACCTGTTTGGCTAGTTTCATGTCTAAAATATCTGCAATATAGCATGGTTCTGCAAAATATTTTCATTCAAAGCAACGTAAATGATTTTATGAGTGTCAAATTACTATTAGCAATAGCTTTGAACTTTATAGTTGTGGGTCTGATTAGCAATTCCTAATTTTGAATATTCTTTAAAAACGTTCATTATAAAAATTCAAATAGCATTTATGGCAAGTAAGAAGTATTTATTAGCGGCAGCCCTGATTCTCTTGATTCAGACAGTTGGCCTAGCACAAAACGATTTCGGGAGCGACTGGAAAGACAGTTCCAAAATCCCAACCAGAGCATTACCTCAATACAATGAATTTATCAATAATCAGTATCCTTATCCAACCAGACCCCGCGATCAGTGGGAATTAGGTATTGGCTTTGGAACAGCTGTTTTATCAAACGATTGGACTAATAATGTAGGTTTTGGTGGTACCCTTACTTTAAGAAAAGCCATTAGCCATACATTCTCTGTTCGCCCAACTTTTGCATATTATTCAAACAGTGGCGGGGGAATGGATAATAATATTGGTTTGCGTACCGATTATAAAAACAATTCAATGCATTTTGGTCTTGATATCTTGACCTCATTGAATACCATAAGTTTTTATAGAGGCAATCCGAAAGTCAATATTTATGCAGTTACTGGGTTTGAATACTTTTCTATGAAGATTACTCAAAGTATTGCAGGTAGTTCATTTTTAGATTATACAAAACCGGGTAATGCTTTTACCGATAATGTGGGTTTAAATCTTGGCATAGGTGCTGCATTCAAAATTACAGATGGAGTTAATCTAGCTGTTGAAATGAAGCATACGCTTACTAATAACGATAAATTAGAAACTTATTCAAGTCCTTATAGCAATGCAAATGATTCCTGGTGGTATACTGGTCTTAAGTTGAATTTCAATCTTGGTAACAAATCAAAAAGAGTTCAGCCATTATGGTGGATTAATCCAGCTAACTATGTATACAATGAAATTAGTAAGCCAGCGCACATGAAGTTGCCTAAAACGGTTCTTCCTGATGGAGATAAAGATGGTGTTGCAGATCAGTTCGACTTAGAGCCAAATACTCCTGCTGGTGCTCCAGTAGATAGTCATGGTGTTTCAAAAGATACAGATGGGGATGGTGTTCCTGACTATAAGGATAAAGAATTGCTAACTCCTCAAAAATGCTTCCCAGTAAATGCTGATGGTATTGGAACTTGTCCTGAACCTGCATGTTGCAAGGAAATTAAGGATATGGTTTCTAATATGAAATTGACTCCTACTGCAGAATGTACTATTGGAGGTTTACCAAGTATCCAATTCAAGGGATCTGCTAAATTGTCGAAAGACAATGAGTCGATTCTTGCAGCTGCAGCTGCTAAGATTAATGCAAATCCTGGTTGTAAGGTTAAAGTGATAGGATATGGTGCATCTAGCAAATCTGCTCAACAATTAAGTTGGGAGAGAGTAAATGCAGTAATGAAATATTTAGTTGAAAAGCAAGGGATTTCTGAAAGTCGTTTGTTATTCAATTATGGTCAGGATGGTGATATCAATACGGTAGATCTTATGGGAACTACAGAAGACGGACCAAACACTGTTCCTGCTCCGCACCCAAATTTAAAATCTAAGAACTAAATTTTAATATTTTCTAAAAAAAGCTCGTCCGATTAATATCGACGGGCTTTTTTTAAATCTTCACCTATATAGGATGTTTTTATGGCACACTGATAACGCGGATTAAGCTGATTTACACGGATAGTTAAATTAGAAGTATCTGCGAAAATCTGTTATATCTGTGTCATCCGTGTTCTATTCAGCCAACCCAGACAATTATTGGTTTACAAGATTGAAATGTAGCTCTCCAAAGTTCTGTAGTGATGATAATTTCAAATCAGCCGCCCCCCATTTATCATCTTTTAATTGCGAGTAATGCGGAACTACAACGCACTTCATCCTTGCTGATTTAGCTGCAATTAATCCATTAAATGAATCCTCAAAACAGATACAAGAAGTAGGTGTCGAATCCATTTTAGCTGCGCAGTTTAAATATACTTGTGGATGAGGTTTTCCATAAGGCAAATCTTCAGCAGAAGAAGTTGCATTAAGATAGGGGCCAATCCCCGTCATCTTAATCACCAGATCAATTAGTTCCTGTGGTGAGGAAGTAGCCAAACCAATTTTAAATTGTTTTTTGTAAAAGAATTCAAAGATGTAGCCAAGTCCGGGCATTATTGTTGCTTGGTGTTCAATTTTAGATAATACCGATTGCACAATTCTTTTTTCAGCCTTACTATGTTCTTGTTCGCCAATTTGATAATATCTAAACCACCATTGTACAAATTCTTTTGTTCTTAGCCCTGTGGTTGATTTATACTGCTCTTCGGTAAGGTTTACACCATAATCTCTGAGAACTTCTTCAGCAGCCTGATTCCATAGTGGTTCACTATCAATCAATAGACCATCTATATCAAAAATTACTGTGTTTAATTGCATGATTCATTTTTAGCACCGCAAAAATATCGTTAGTGGTTCAAACAAATCGCCTATTTTTAGTTTTTCAAGTCACATTTTGGTTACATTTCTTATTTTGTAACCTGCCACCTGATTTTTTTTTTGCTGATTTTCGATTCAGCGGACGAAATAAAAAATAGCTTATGAAATTAGTTGAAAAACTAAAACACATAAAAATCATACGGTCATTTGTATATGCATTAGTAGGAGCAGCGTCCTATCCTGGTCTCTGTATCGTTAATAGTATTCGCATTGAAGGCACCGAACATTTAAAGAAACTTCCTAATCATAATGTACTCTTTGTAAGCAATCACCAAACCTATTTTGCTGATGTAATTACTTTTTTACATATATTTTGTGCTGTAAAATGGCGTAAAGAAAACAGGTTGGGCTTGCCTTATTATTTATTAAACCCTTTTACCAATGTATATTTTGTAGCTGCAGAAGAAACCATGAATGGAAGTCTGATCAGTAGATTATTTAAAATGGCTGGAGCATTAACGATTAAGAGAACCTGGCGTGCCAAGGGAGAAGATGTAAATAGGTCCAGAGACGAATCAGATACGCAAAAGATTGATGAAGCCTTGAATCATAGTTGGGTTATTACTTTTCCTCAGGGAACTACAAAGCCATTTGCACCTGGAAGAAAAGGCACTGCACATATCATCAAGAATAATCAACCAATCGTTGTTCCTGTTGTAATCAATGGTTTTTGGAGGGCTTTTAGTAAAACCGGACTTTCCTTTAAAAAGAAAGGAGCCAAGTTGTCTATTCGATTTAAGGAACCCATGATCATTGACTATACCAAACCCGTAGAAGAAATTCTTGACGAAGTGATGTTTGCAATAGAACAGAGCAAAGAATTTATGCTCAAGGGGAAACATCATTTAATGAATGTCATGGACAAATAAAAAAGCCTGAAAAAATCAGGCAATCCTTTATCTAGTAAAAAATGCTTTTAGTTCACTAGCATCATCCGGTTTCATTTTTCCAGAAAGAATCAGTCTTAATTGTCTTCTTCTCAAAGATCCATCAAATAGTTTAATTTCTGTTTCAGTTTCTGGAATCACGGATGGCACTAATCTCGGTTTCCCATTGGGATCAAGTGCTACAAAAGTGAAGAATGCTTCGTTGCTTTCGTATTTATATTGATGAAGTAGATCTTCGCCCCAAACTTTCAAATAAATTTCCATGGAAGTATTAAACGCGCGACAAACAAAAGATTCAATATGAACTACATTGCCAAGTTTGATTGGGTTTTTAAAACTGATATTATCAACAGACACTGTCATGCTCGGGGTATTGCAATGTTTGCCTGCAGCAATTCCTGCAGCGATATCCATCCAGTACATTAAACGGCCTCCCATTAGATTACCAAAAGTGTTGGTATCATTGGGTAATACTAGCTCGTTCATGATCGTAAAACTTTCTATGGCTTTTTTTCCTTCTATCATCAATTTCAATTTATTTTTTACAAAGATACATCGGGCTTTGTTAAATAATAGTTTGTTCTAGGGTTTTCAAGAAAGCTGGGTCTACATCAGCTCCAATTCCATTTGTTTCCGATAATGAGAGTTCCATACCTCTATAACTTATTCCGCCTATAACAGGATCTACTTTATGTCCTACTAGGCAGGTGTCTAAGTCATAAAAACGAATATTGTTATTTGCTAAAGCGAAATGCATTTTAGCAGTCAGTGCTACACGGCTTTCTAACATACCACCCAGCATACAGGCAATGCCATTTGCTTCTGCGATTTGATTTATTTTATTGGCTTCTAATATGCCACCACTTTTTGCAAACTTAATATTAATATAGGTACATGCTTTGTGGCGGATTAACCTTTCTGCATCGTGATGCGTAAATACGCTTTCATCTGCCATAATTGGAATAGGTGAGATAGCCATTAATTGAGGTAGTAATTCATCATTCCATTTCCTCATGGGTTGTTCACAAAATTCAATTTCATACTTACCCAAGTTGGTTAAAGCAATAACAGCATCATCGAAGGTCCAGCCTTGGTTGGCATCGATTCGTAGTTTAATTTGATAACCAATTGCATTTCTGATTTCCTTGATGCGTTGAATATCTTCGGCAACTTTTTTTCCAAGTTTAACTTTGATGTTATTAACCCCATTTTTTTGGAATTCAACTGCCGTAGCCGCCATTTTTTCGGGGGTATCAATCCCCATTGTCAGATCAGTTTCAATAATTCTGTTTTGGCCTCCTAAATACTTATACAATGGGAGATTGGCATGTTGAGCAGCGATATCATATAATGCCATATCAAAGGCACTCTTTGCGGTATAATTGCCTGCTGTAAAAAGGTCTAATTCCTGCATCCGGTTTTCAATTTGAAGCGGATCTTTGTTTTTCCAAAGCGTAGCAAAATCTTTGGCCATCTCATAGCAGGTAGCTTGTGTTTCTCCAGCAATCATAGGGAAAGCAGAACATTCGCCAATCCCTATCAAACCCCGATCTGTATGGATTCTTACCAATAAATTCTGTGCAAAATGCAAGGTGCCAGTTGCAATGGTAAAAGGCACCATGGGTATGCTGTATTTGTAGATTTCAATTTTTGAAATTTGCATATGCGAAGTTCAGGTTTTATTAAATATTTATAAATTATCAGGAATCCTTTATAAATTTCCTTTTTTACTCAGCTAATGTATACGATATTCGTGTAACGAACATCCGTTAGCAATGAATATCTCCTTTGAAAATACCGAAAATGCCTTTGCATATAAGGCAAGTAAAGACCTGAAAGGTGCCAGATTTCTTTTCAGAACCATGGGTTACCAACTTTTTGTACAGTTAGGTACCAGACTGACACCCTTTTTAATGAAGACAGGACTTCCCATTGATGGAATTATCCGTAAAACAATCTTCAAACAATTTGTGGGTGGTGAAACGCTCGAAGAAACATCTTCTGTATGTGAAACTCTTGGAAAGTATGGCGTTCAAGTAATTCTTGATTATGGTGTAGAAGGTAAAGAAGGAGAAGAGAATTTTGATTTTGCTACGGATGAGTTTATACGAGTAATTAATTATGCTTCTACTCAGAAGAACATTCCGTTTATGAGTATTAAAGTAACCGGATTAGCTAGAAATGGGTTATTAGAAACACTTAACGAAGCACCTAGATTGAGAAGCGGAATTCACGATCATGAAGAAGAAATAGCTGAGTGGGATCGTGTACGTGAAAGAATGTATATTATTTGTGAAGCAGCAGCTGAAAAAAATATTGGTGTTTTAATTGATGCTGAAGAAAGTTGGATGCAAGATCCCGTTGATCGTTTAACGATGGAAATGATGGAGATCTTTAATAAAGAGAAAGCTGTTGTGTACAATACTATTCAGCTTTACCGTCATGATCGACTTCATTTCCTGGATATCTCGTATAAAATTGCTAAACAGCAAGGTTTTTTTCTAGGAATGAAATTGGTACGCGGTGCCTATATGGAAAAAGAAAGAGAACGTGCCTATCAAAAGGGGTATGAATCCCCCATCCATATCGATAAGGCAGCTTGTGATAGAGATTATAATGCTGCAGTACGTTATTGCTTAGATCATATCGACAAAGTATCTTGTATTGTTGCTTCGCATAATGAAGATAGTAATATGCTGATGGCTAATTTATTAGAAGAAAAAGGATTGGAGCATAATCATCCCCATGTTCATTTTTCTCAGCTTTACGGAATGAGCGATAATATTAGTTTTAATCTTGCTAAAGAAGGATTAAGCGTGAGCAAGTATTTGCCTTTTGGACCTATTAGAGATGTGATCCCTTATTTGATGCGTCGTGCCCAGGAGAATAGCAGTGTAAGCGGACAAACTGGTCGAGAGCTTGGTCTGATTAAAAAAGAGTTAGAGCGAAGAAAAAATTAATTTCAAAATAATAAATTAAATGCCCCTGATTTCTCTGGGGCATTTTTGGTTTAATTGGGTCGGAAATCTGTTCTTATGATTTGTTTATCCTGCACACTCAGGATTTTTAATTCTTTTAATTGTTCAATATTCAATGGCTTGGTCATGTAATGTGTTATAAATGGATATTGTTTTGAATAATCTATATCTTCTTGTTGAAGCGAGGAAGTCAATAAAATAACGGATCCTGGCTGTGATAATTTTTGATATTCATCCAGGAAGAACCATCCTGATTTGTAAGGAAAGTTTAGATCTACAAAAGTTTTTCTCTTTGTATCCGGATTCGCAATGATATGGGAAAGGGCATAATCAACATCTTCGAAAACTTTCACCTGAATATCAGGATGCACTTTTTTAATCACCATTTGATTCATTTCATTAACCAGCTTGTCATCATCTATCAATACAATCTCTTCAATTTCCTGATTAAGATAAGCATCAATTGATAAGGTATTGGAAGTGGCAAAATTGATTTGGTCATTTAGTTCAAAAATGGCTTTATTAACTCGTTCGGTTGACTTCTCAATTTCTTCTAACAATTTTTGATAGGTGGCAATATCTGGGTCCTGTAGTTTAATCGTTTGAGTTACCTGCATGATTTTTGTAAACTCATGCCTGATCTCATGTGATGTGATTAAAGACATTTTTTTGAGCGTAAGAAACTGTTGCGCAATTTCTTTTTCGGATATCTTTTTGATTTGAATATCATTAACGATGACAAAGAAGCCACAGAATTTATTGTTCTCGTCATAGATGGGTTCCTTTATTAATTCTACCCATACTTTTTTACCGGATTTATGATACAGCAGCATCTCTTTGTGTAAGCTTGTTAAATCACAAACACTAATTTTGATTGCACTGATATCCTCCTCTTTTGTTTCTGGTCCGCAGAAAAGTTGAAAGTCTTGTTTGCCCATTGAATCTTTCATACTATACCCCATGATATTATTTACAGCATCATTCATCCATGTAATATGGTTGATGGTATCTGTAATGATAATACCCTGATTGGAAACACTTGCAATTTTTTTGAACTTAGTGTATTCTTTATTTAAGATGCCAATCAAATCGTTTTGTTTTTTCATCGAATTTGCAGCATCATGAATGACAGAAATATCTGTACCGTATAAAATGAAACCTTCAAAGAAACCATGGTTGTTAATTCTTGGGATACCAATGATCTGTAACCATATTTTTTGTTCACCAATTGTATTCGCATTGATTT
>JBAXXT010000079.1:0-10002 GCA_037127755.1 Bacteroidota bacterium | reverse complement strand
AACCAACAACCCTATTATCATTGGATGAATGCTGGTTTAAAAGCTGATGGAAATTTAGAATTTATTTATCCCGGCAATAAATACCTCGGACACAACGGTGAGTATAACGATTGGCCCATCAATAAAACAAACGGCAAGAATTTATCATTTTATAATAACAATAATTTCGGTGGTTATAAATCCTATCACGTGTTTGGCGCATACACTAATTTCTTTGGAGGTTATTATCACGATGATGATTTTGGAATGGTGCGTTATGCCAATCATAATGATAAGGCCGGAAAGAAAATCTGGATCTGGGGCTTATCACGCCAGGGAATGATCTGGGAAAAATATCTGACTGATACAGATAAACAATACGTGGAAGTACAGTCGGGACGCATGTTTAATCAAAATGCAGAACAAAGTACATTCAGTCCTTTTAAACACAGATCCTTCGAACCTTATGCCACTGATACCTGGAAAGAATATTGGTATGCTGTTAAAAAAACAAAGGGCATTAG
The DNA here is from genome assembly GCA_037127755.1 of Bacteroidota bacterium. Classification (GTDB taxonomy): domain Bacteria; phylum Bacteroidota; class Bacteroidia; order Chitinophagales; family Chitinophagaceae; genus Sediminibacterium. Next base: position 9,499 of record JBAXXT010000079.1, on the reverse strand, counting down.
TGCTGCAACTGATTATGGTGCGGTGAATTTAGTGGAAGAAAATGGCAGGTTAAAAATTTATCTCTTCCCGGTAAAAAATAGTAATGACGAATTGTTGATTACACAAAAAGGAAAAACCATCTACCAAAAAAATATTACGCTGGCGCCTCAACAAAATTTTGTAGATAGTATTGTAATAGATAAGGCAGCAGGTAATATTGAATTTAGTTTGGGTGCTAATAAGATCAATTATAATTCCGATCCATCAACAAACTATTTAAGTAGACCAGTTGAAACACCAAAAGATTTTAATTGGAATACAGCTTATGGAAATTATCTGCAAGGAAAAGAATTAATGGATCAACGACAGTATCCGGCAGCAGCTATAAAATTGGAAGCTTCAATTAAACTGGATAGTAATTTTTTACCAAGTTTAGTTAAATATGCAGAACTGAAATGGATGAACTTTGAAAATCCTGATGCGCTCAAACTTTTACAAAGAGCTTTAAGTATAGATGCACACGATGGTGCCGCGAATTATTATTATGGATTGGTGCAAAATGCACTTTACAATACCGTAGATGCCATGGACGGATTTGATCTGGCTTCTTTATCTCCTGATTACCGCGGTGCTGCTTATACCGAATTAGCAAAAATTTATTGTAATAAAAAGGATTATCTAAAATCAATCAGATACTGTAAAGATGCACTTGTACAAAACACATATAATATAAAGGCACTCGAATTGCAAGCCATTAATGAACGATTATTGAAAGATCAAATAGCTGCAAAAATTACTTGGAATCAAATTACTGCATTGGATCCTTTGAACCATACAGTAGGATTTGAAAATTATCTATCAACACCTACGGAAGCCAACTTTCAACTTTTTAAAAGTACCCTGCACAACGAAATGCCTACAGAGAATTATTTAGAATTGGCAGCAAGTTATCGTGAGCTAGGATTATTTTCAAATGCAGAGCAGGCAGTAACACTTAGCGGCAATAGCACAATTGCAAAATATTGGAAGTCCTATTTTTTAATGCTCCAAAAAAAGCCTTACGAAAAAGCTTTGGAAGAAGCCAATGCAGCAAGTCCTGACTTTGTTTTCCCTTCACGAAGATTAGATCTGGAAGTTTTTACATGGACACTATTAAATGGTTCAGAATGGAAACCACTCTATTATCTTGCACTGCTTTTGAAAAGTAAGAATACAGATGAACAAGCCATCGTCAATATATTCGATGTATTTACAGGCGATATCGCGAAAGAAAAGGGCGTAGTGATAGACTATGCACCATTTTATGCAACCCGGTCAAAAATTTATGCATCTAAATTTCCCGAAAAAGCAATAACTGATCTAAAAAAAGCAATCAGTATAGATAAGGAAGGCTGGCGTTATTATAAAGCTTTGACAGAACTATACAACAAGCAAAAACAATATGCACTTGCATTGCAAAGTATTGAACCTTTTTATCAATCACATCCCCAACAGTATATTATAGGTATGCTTTATGCTAAAACATTGTTGTTCAATAATCAGTATGCCGCTGCAGATAAATTACTAACTGGTTTGCAAATCATTCCTTTCGAAGGCTCTACACAAGGACACGAATTATATCGCCAATCAAAACTGATGCAGGCACTCGAAGCCATCGAAAAAAATGAAAGCGCAAAGGCCATTGCATTAGTGAACCAGGCAAAAGAATGGCCCGAGAATTTAGGTGCCGGCAAACCTTATGATGCAGATCTTGATACTACACTAGAAGACAAGATTTTTGCTGCAGCCATGCAAAAGCCTGAGTTAAAAGAAATAACAACTTTAAAAGAATTGGTACTTAAAAACTAAAAAACGTCCAGATCATTTCCATACACTACTGCGCCTTTATATCGGTCTTGCAATTCTTTCATTAAACTTTCCTGACTCATACCAAACGGTAGTTGATGTGTGAGCACTAACAATTTTGGTTTTGTTTTATTCGCAATCTCTGCAAGTTGGCCAGTTGAAGTATGAAAAGTTGAATGGTATTTTTTCCAGTGTTCGTCTCTTTTAGCCAGACCTTCCATGGAATACACTTCGTGAATCAGGATATCACAATCCTTTGCATTTTCTATTACTGATTCGCTATACGTACAATCGCCAGACACCACGATCACTTTATCCTTCGTTTCAAATCGATACCCAAATGCATGGGCCCAGGAACCATGACTCACGTTAAATGCCTTCACCAACACATTCGAATCCTGGTACACCACCCCCTCTTTAATTTCATGCACATTCACTTGATAGGCTGCTGGTATTCCCTGCTCCAAACCATTGATGCGAATGTCTACATCTTCTTTATATGCCGATTGAATATCCTTTGTCATTTTAGAAATGCCTTTAGGTCCGAATACTTCTAATGCTTCTAATCTTCCCGTCACAGCCGGACTCAACATAAAATCTGAATATCCTCCAACATGATCGCTATGTAAATGCGTAATGAAAAGACGGGTGAGTCCTTCTGATTTCAAAGATGGAATATTTTTCCTGGCAGCTGCAGCAGCTCTGCGCACAACACCAGGACCGCAATCCACCACATAAGAATGATTATTTACAATGATGGCTAATGATGGACCAGATCGATCAGGATCAGGATTAGGGTTACCCGTTCCCAATAAAACTACTTGTGTTCCGGATTTCTGTGCCAGAGATCCCATAGAAATTAATAGAAACAGAAATAGCAGTGGTAAATTCTTCATACCTTAAATATAGAAAACAGAAAATTAATCATAATAATTAGCAATGAAAAAATCAACTATGAAATATGCATGCTGTTTGGTCTGCTTCATGGCAGTATTTACTATTTCTGCACAGGCGCAAGTTTTATCGGGTAAACAAATCGACTCATTAGTAGAACTCACTTTAAAAACATTTGATGTACCTGGTATTTCAGTAGGTATCGTAAAAGATGGCAAATTGATACATGCCAAAGGTTACGGTGTTGCCAGTTTAAGAACCGGGAAAAAAGTGGATGAAAATACTTTGTTTGGAATTGCCTCTAATAGTAAATCCTACACCGCTGCAGCATTAGGAATGTTAGTGGATGAAGGCAAGATCAAATGGGATGATAAGGTAACGGATTATATCCCTGAATTTAAAATGTACAATCCTTATGTAACAGAAGAATTTACCATACGTGATTTGCTTACACATAGAAGCGGATTGGGTTTAGGTGCTGGTGACTTAATGATGTTTCCAGATCAAAGTGATTTTACAAAAAAAGATATTATTCATAATTTAAGATATCTCAAACAAGTATCCAGCTTTAGAACTAAATACGATTACGATAATAATTTATACATCGTGGCAGGAGAAGTAGTTGCTAAAGCCTCAGGTATAAGCTGGGAAGATTTTATTGAACAAAGGATCATGCAGCCCCTTGGTTTTAAAAGTAGTGCCGCTTCTATTACTCGTTTAAAAGACAGAGGTAACAGCATCCGTCCACACGCACCAGTGAATGGAAAAGTAGAAACTATTGATATCGATTGGAGTGAAACCGCAAATGCTGCTGGTGGAATCTGGAGTAATATCATTGACGAAAGTAAGTGGGTGATTTTACAAATGAACCACGGAAAATATGGCGATAGTTTACAACAAAAATTATTTAGCGACGACGTACACGAAGAAATGTGGAGTGCACAAACCGTTATTGGCGCAAGAACTGTAGCTCCATATAAAACACATTTCGCAGCATACGGTCTCGGCTGGTTTTTGAGTGATGTAAAAGGATACAAACAAGTAACACATACAGGAGGATTAGCAGGAATCGTAACGCAAGTAGTGATGATCCCCGAGATTAATCTGGGAATCATTGTATTCACCAATCAACAATCTGGCGCGGCTTTCAGCGCTATCAGCAATACCATTAAAGATGGTTATTTGGGTGTTACTGGTTATGATTGGGTGAAGCTCTATGCCGAACGTGTAGCGAAGGGAGAAGCAGAAGCTAAAAAGATCAACGATGAAGTTGCAGCAACTATTGATGCGCAAAGGAAATCCAGTAATGGCACATTTAATGTGGAACCCTATATTGGCAAATACAGCGATCAGTGGTTTGGCGAAGTAGAGATTTCCATAAAAAATGGCAAGCCCTGGTTTGCTTCTAAAAGATCCCCGAAATTAAACGGAGAATTATTTCCATATAAAGGCAATACTTTAATCGCTCGTTGGACTGATCGCAGTATGGACGCAGATGCATTCGTAATGTTTAGTACCGATAAAGATGGCAAACCATCGGGTATAAAAATGAATGCCATTTCACCACTCACAGATTTCAGTTTTGATTTTCAGGACCTTGATTTCAAGAAAACAAATTAATACTATGAAGAAAATTGCCGTATTAGGAGCTGGCATGGTGGGTCGCACCATGGCATTAGAATTAGCAAAGACGCATGAAGTAGTTTCCTTTGATTTAAATCAGCAAAATTTAGATTTACAAATAAAGAGAGATTCAAAGATTCAAACCAGAACAATTAATTTATTAGACCCTTCCCTTAATTTAAAAGAAGTGTTAGGATTTGCTGATTTGGTGGTAAACGCAGTGCCCGGCTTTATGGGTTATCGTGTGTTGGAACTAGTAATCAAAGCTGGAAAAAATAGTGTAGACATTTCGTTCTTTCCAGAAAGTATAGCTCCATTACATTTATTAGCAATCGAACACAATGTATGCTCTATCATGGATTGTGGTGTGGCTCCGGGTATGAGTAATTTAATTTTAGGCAGATACAATCAGGAATTCAAGATTCACAATTTTAAATTTTATGTGGGCGGATTACCTGTGGTTCGGGAAAAACCTTTCGAATACAAAGCACCATTCTCACCTATCGATGTGATTGAAGAATATATGCGTCCAGCAAGATTGCGCGTGAATGGAGAAAATAAAACCGAACCTGCATTATCCGAAATTGAAACGATGAATTTTGAAGGCATAGGAACTTTAGATGGATTTAATACTGATGGATTAAGAAGCATCCTGGATAGTTTTCCAAATATTCCAAATATGTCTGAGAAAACACTACGTTATCCAGGACATGTAGAGATTATCAAAACATTGAAAGCAGTTGGTTTCTTTGAACCCGAAAATATTGAGGCCACTGCTAAAGTATTGATCAATTCCTGGAAGCTTAAAGAAACTGACGAGGACCTCACTGTGATGAAAACAGTGGTAGAAGGCACAAAGAACAATCAGCCCATTACAGTTGTATATGAGCTATTGGATTATTCAGATACCGTGAATCATTTAAGTTCTATGTCAAGAACAACAGGACTTACCTGTACCGCCATTGCAGAATTAGCATTGGCAGATAAGATCCAATTGAAAGGAGTGTATCCACCAGAAAAAATTGGTGAAAGCAAAGAGAATTTTGATTTTATTGTACAATACTTGAAGGAGCGAAATGTGAATTGGGTGAAGCATGTATTTTAAATAATCTATTTTGATTAACTCATTTTAATCAAACCACATGAATCAAACTAACAAACAAACATCAGGTATACTCTACCCAAATGCAACCATTTATTTTTTCTCGGCATTAGTAGTTACATGGATAGGTTTTTCGCATTCCTATTTTAGAAACTTGTCAGAGAATGATATCTTCCATCATTTGCATGGTGCCATTGCTGGGGGTTGGATTATCGTTTTAATGATCCAACCATTTTTATATAAACAAGGTAAACTTGCTTTGCATCGAAAAATTGGGAAACTGGCAGCTTATATTCTCTTTCCATTATTAATATTGGGCGGATTGAGAATGATTCATAGCATGTTAAATAACACAAGTGCTTATCCCCCTGGGGCAACTATTATATTGGCATTCCTCGATTTCTATTCAGTATTGATGTTACTCTTTTTTGTATATCAAGCTATCAAAAAAGCCATACAATTGCAATTACACGCCAGATACATGTGTTTAACTGTACTGGCTATGTTGCCTCCGGCTATTGGAAGAATGTTGTTTTATATTCCATGGGTTAACAGTTTTGAAAAAAGCTTGAACATCAGTTATTCGATCATTATCATTATCACTGGGTTATTATTGTTAGATGATAAAAGAAAGGGGACAATCTACCCTCCTTATAAAATTGCGATGGTTTTGTTTTTGATACAACTCATCAGTTTGAATTTTGTAGGACAATGGCAATGGTGGACAGATCTGATGGCGAAGTATGCATCAATCTAATGCAGGTAAGTTTTCCCAAACATAAGGTTCAATTTTTTCTTTACCATCTGGCCGTTCCTTAGAAGATCGAATGGTAAAGACAGGCCAGCATTCTAGCTCAGCTGCGGGTAACTCATAATTCAAAATGGATTGCATTCTTTCTGTAGTTAATTCAGATGTCAACCATTCTTTCGCAAGATCATTCGGAAGAAAAAGTGGCATTCGCCATTTGTTATCACCATCATTATGGATCTGTTTCATTAATTCATTGGCAGGCCGGGTAATCAAAGTATATGTCCATCTCTTTTCCAACTCGCCAGTTTCCTGATTCGGTAGTTCTGCCACAGAATACAATCCAGGTAAGAAAAATAGGTCTGTACTTTTTTGATGAATAAAGTAGGGAACTTTCTTCGTCCACTTCTCAATCTTACGGTGTTCAAAAATTCCAGTCACAGGAATTAAACACCTTCGATTTCTTATTTTAAACCAGTAACTGGAAGTATCGCTCAGGATGCGTTCACTCCTTGCATTCAACATATTTGACCTTTGTTTTACAAAAGCCTTTTCATCCTTAATATAAAATGGGAGACAACCCCATTCCATCAATTTTACATGCAGTAGTTGGTCTTCTCTATTCTGATAAATGATTGGATGCTCACCAAACGAATGACCAACAATATGCATCGAGGCTTCGTAATTAATTTGTAATTGCTCATCGAACTCAATGGCAGGAAACTGCTCCAGAATGGCGGCCAATTTTGCTAAAAAGAAGAGGTCGTAACACATGGTTTAATTTTTCAAGACAATGATACATTTAATAAAGTATTTCCAATAGTATCTCTCAAAACAGCAGCCACTTTTTGTTGTTCTGCATAGTTACTCCAATTTTTTACTACTTCATTTATTTGGTCAATGATGTGTTTAGCCTTTTTGATATTCATATTGCTCGCCACTTCTAAAAGATCTGCTCGCGAAAGGTTTTGACGCTTGCCATTGATGGTAAGACTATGCATACTCACCCAGGCACTTCCAGGACGATAAGCATGACAAACATCGTAAGCGGGTGATAATTTCCATACCCCATTTTGATTCATGGTAAATGCAAAGTTCTTAGTATGATCATCACAATTTCTTGCCAGAACATTAAAAACCATTCTTCTATATAATTGTTCCTGTTGAGGATATGGTAATTGCAATGATCGCATCAATGCAAACAACTGCTCATAACTAAACATACCCACTTCATTAAAATCATAATGCATCAGTGCACAAAAAGTTTGTACATGCAGTTTATCTTTTTCATTCGGACGATCAAATCTTCGTGTCATAAAATGTGCCCGGCCATTTTCTTCCAATAACCTGCTTTCCATCATTTCAATTCCACAATCTCTAGCCATATTATAGTAAGCCATTTCAACTCTTCCATAACCACTACTAGAGCCAAATTGTATATCCTGTACGCCATCAAATTTAATAAGCCAATGCTGAAAGCCAGTGTTAGCAGCTGTTTGACCACTTCGAACTTCTTTTGTCAATGGATTATATGCGATGATGGCTTTTGCTCTTGCGCCACCAGCACTGGTACCAATTTTTAAAATATCTGTTAACGCTCTCTCATCATCTTTAGATAGGTTTGTAGAAAAATTTTGTCTGTCCGATAAAATATTTTCTGCTACCTGAACCAGATCGCCAATAATTAATTGGGTACTCGTAGCAGTAACTTTGGGTACTACCGGAGAAAATTCTAATGCCCCCATTCCTCGCTTTCCAATAAAGCAAAGCATTTCAACAGGATTTAAACTACCTGCTTGTCTGCCATTTCTGGATAGCCAGGCATTTATCAAAGCATTACCATATTTATCCGGCAAAACATCCGCTAAAAGGCCGGGCATTCCTTTAAAAGTGTGGCTCCTTTTCAGTTCTGGAAATACAAATATTTTCCCCTTCGCTTGCAGCAACGGCATTTTGAATGGCGATAGATTCAGGTTGGTTGATAAAAAAGAATTTTCAAATTCAAATGCAGCTTCTCCTTTATCAGTATCGTATGCAATAGCCCCTACTTTCTTATTCCAAATTTTTACATCCGCTATAGAAATCATTTTGCAGCCCTTTTAATTTGAATCGATTTTTTTGTCGGTACGGGTGGCTCTTTGCCTTTTCTTTCTTTGCATTTTTGCTAATAGAAGTGGACTAATTTGATCTGATAATTCGAAATTTTTAAACATATACATCTGATCCAATGCGCGCATGATTTGTACAAAGGTTAATAGTCCGCCGCCGCCGCCGCTTTCCATCTGAATCAATGTAGAACGATTAATCCCTGCTGCATCCGCTAATTCCTGCTGGGTCTTATTTTGACGCAAACGGATTTCTTTAAGCCAGGCCCCCATTGCCTCTAAAATTGCCTTATCGCTATTCGCATTCATATTTATGTTAGATTTTTCCATCATTATATTCATTTTATAGTACTAATGTAGTAAATATTAAACAATTTCTAAATTATATTTTTGTTGGTTTATTTCAACATTATATGCTACTTATATTATTTATGTTGAATATTTACAACATTTTAATGCTTAAGTTGATAGCCAGCCTCTAAAATTGTTTTAGCAATTACTATTGCATTTTTCGAACCCTTGTACAATATTGTGCTAAGAAAATCCCATGATCTTCTTCTATCCCCAGTGAATTCGAAAATGGGCACCCCATATGTCATAATGGTGAAGTAGTTACTTGCATCTAATATTGTTTTGAAACATCGATCAGAGTTTTAATCCTTTATTGAACTCAAATATAGCCGGCAGAAATAAAGGACGATGGTAGCCAACGACACTACTACGGCATGCGCAATCTGTGTAGTACTTATTCAGTACCTGCGTCTTGCAGTAATAGCAAGTCAAAAACCGCTGAACATTCATTCTATGGTGTTAGAAAAGAATGCACATACCTAAAACGTTTACAATGAAAACAAAAATATTTTCATTCATCGCCGTTGTTTTATTCATGAGTATCATCATTTTCTCTTGTAGAAAGTCAAGCGCTGTAACTATCCCTCAGGAAGCGATACCAGCAAAAGGAGCTTTATTAAGTTATTACAAAACCTTCGATCCGCAAATTTTACAATCGGGTGATGAAGCAAAAATTAAAGCCTATTTAGATAAAAAAGCGCTGGTCATTTATGATTATATAAAATCAAATTATCAGGATACCATTTGTACAATAGCCGATGGCAAAGCTGCCAACATTATTTTAGGCGGATTAGCGCTTGCTATATATGAACAAAATAAGAATGGGAATACTGGATTAATTAGGTATCAGG
>JBAXXT010000078.1:0-10444 GCA_037127755.1 Bacteroidota bacterium | reverse complement strand
GTTGTCTTGAAATATAATCAAGGACAAAGCTAATAGACAAATTGTTTTGAGCGACTTTAAAGGCAATGACATATAATAATATTACACAATTTTCATAATTCCGTTGGAGACTATTTACTTATTCATCTTAAGTACTAGGGATAACGGGGTTGAGGTTAAATATAAAGTAACTTTCAACTACTTGATAAAATTTTAAGGTTAATTTGTATCATTTATTTTCACTGCAACTAGTTACCTTGCTGCCATTAAAAATATCCATGCAAATCTTAGCACTTTTTTCTTTTTCAACCTGGATGATCATTCTTTTTGCCTCCTTTTTTATCGGTCTTGGAAAAGCTGGATTGAAAGGCATTGATATGCTTAGTGTAACGTTAATGGCTTTTGTTTTTGGAAGTAAAGCCTCAACAGGAATTGTATTGCCTCTTTTATGTTTAGCCGATATAGCAGCTGTTAGTTATTATAATCGTCATGCTAAATGGATGCATTTTTGGAAAATAACTCCCTGGATGATTATTGGAATTTTACTAGGCATCTATGTTGGCAAGGATATGAATGAGGTCCTGTTTCGTAAAATAATGGCGGTCATAATTTTACTAACGATTGTTATTATTTTATTCATGGAATATCGTAAGTCTACAAAGGTTCCTACAAACCCATTGTTTGTTGTAGGTACTGGTCTTGCAGCAGGTTTTACAACCATGTTAGGGAATCTTGCGGGTGCTTTTTCGAACTTATATTTTCTGGCTATGCGCTTAGAAAAGAATGATTTTATTGGCACTGCAGCATGGATCTTTCTTTTCATGAATTTATTCAAACTACCCTTTCAAATATTCTTATGGAAAAATATTTCCATACAAAGTCTTCAGATAGATGCATACCTGCTGCCCACCTTGATTATAGGATTTATAGTAGGTCTAAAATTGGTTGATAAAGTAAAAGAAGAGCACTATCGAAAATTAATTATCATTTTAACGCTTATTGGGTCATTGTTCATGCTTTTTAAGCGATAATAATTATTGGATGAGTGGCAATTAAAATCTCCTAAATAGGTTTTTTGCATTACTGGATTGACCTATATTTATCGTCCATATAATTTTCCCACTTTTAACGGTTAAAATTTGTCAATGAAAAAAATGCTTGTCCTGCTGCTTGCGGCAATTGTTACGGTTACTTTATTCTCTTGCAGTAATAAAAGAAGTGGAAAGCCACGGTTACTTGTTTTTAGTAAAACAGCTGGTTATCGTCATGCTTCAATTCCAAATGGAATTGCAGCTATTCAAAAGCTAGCTACAGAAAATGGATATGATGTAGATACTACAGAAAATGCTTCCATTTTTAATGAAGACAGTTTAAAGAATTATTCTGCTGTTGTTTTTATGAGTACTACTGGAAATGTATTAGATTATAGACAGCGAACAGCTTTCGAAAGATACATTCAAGCAGGTGGAGGATTTGTTGGGGTTCACTCTGCAACCGATACAGAATATGATTGGGGTTGGTATGGCAGATTAGTTGGCAACTATTTTATCGATCATCCTGGTATTAATGATACATTTCCAAATGTACAACAGGGAACATTACATGTGGTAAATCAAACCTTTGGTGCTACGAAACATTTACCTGCTGTATGGACACGAACAGATGAGTACTATAGTTTCAGAAAGCAACTGGATAGCAGTGTTCATGTGTTGATGAATATTGATGAAACAAGTTATAAAGGCGGACATAAAATGGGAAACCATCCAATGTCATGGTATCATGACTATGATGGCGGACGTGCTTTTTATACCGAACTAGGGCATACTGCAGAATCTTATACAGAAGAGAATTATACCAAACATTTGTTAGGTGGAATTCAATATGCTATAGGTGAAAATAAAAATTTAAATTATAGTAAAGCAACATCTGAATATGCGCCTGATGAAGATCGTTTTGCAAAAGTATCTTTAGTACAGGGTACATTTTTTGAGCCTACAGAAATGACTATACTTCCGAACTATGATGTTATGGTAGCACAACGTCGTGGTGAATTGTTATTGTATAAAGCAGATACCAAGCAAGTAAAACAGGTTGGATTTTTAAACGTGTATTGGAAAACATTACATACTCCAAATGTGAATGCTGAAGAAGGTTTATTAGGTGTATGTAAGGATCCTAATTTTGCAAAGAACCATTGGATCTATATTTATTATAGTCCTGCCGATACGAGTGTAAACCGATTATCTCGTTTTACTTTTGTGAATGACACCATTGATAATAAAACGGAGAAAGTAATATTGGATGTAAAATCACAACGCGAAATATGTTGTCATACTGGAGGTTCTATTGCTTTTGGTCCTGACAATCTTTTATATTTTTCAGCTGGAGATAATAGTACTCCCTTTGATGAACCTGGTGCTAAGTATGTGAGTAGCAGTTTTGCTCCTCTTAATGATGTTCCTGGACACGAACAATATGATGCAAGAAGATCATCCGGTAATTCGAACGACTTACGCGGAAAGATCATGCGTATTAAAGTAAACGATGATGGAACTATAAAAATTCCTGAAGGAAATTTATTTCCAGTAGGAACTCCAAATACAAGACCAGAAATATATGTAATGGGAGATCGTAATCCTTATCGTATTTCTGTGGACCAGAAAAATAGTAATCTGTATTGGGGTGAAGTTGGTCCGGATGCAAATTCAGATAGTTTAAAAACGCGTGGACCCAAAGGTTATGACGAATTAAATCAAGCACGTAAAGCTGGATTTTTTGGATGGCCATTATTTGTTGGAAACAATTTCCCTTATCACGAATTCAATTATGCAACAGGCGTTCCAGGACCAGCATTTGATCCGGCTAAGCCAGTAAATAATTCTAGAAATAATACCGGGTTAAAAGAATTACCTCCTGCACAGCCGGCATTCATTTGGTATCCTTATGGAAACTCTCCTGATTTTCCTGAGCTAGGAACAGGTAGTCGTAATGCTATGGCAGGTCCTGTTTATTATACTGATATGTTCCCAGCTGAAACCCGTTATCCTGATTATTATAATGGAAAATTATTCTTTTACGATTGGATGCGTGGTTGGATTAAAGCAGTTTCGATGCGGCCGAATGGAGATTTTGATAAGATGGAACCTTTTATGGAACATACCGCTTTACATAATTGTATTGATATGGAAGTGGCGCCGAATGGTAAAATCTATTTGTTGGAATATGGAACTGGTTGGTTTGCAAAAAATCCTGATGCAGGTTTAAGTGTGATAGAATATACAGGAGGAAATAGAGCGCCAAAGATCAGTGGAATTAAAGTTGATAAAGCAACGGGTAATTTACCATTCAAAGTAAAAGCAACAGTAGATGCAAAAGATCCGGAAAATGATAAAGTGTCTTATAGCTGGGACTTAGGAAATGGAACCAAGCAAGAAACAAAAGAACCCTTCATTGATTATACTTATAGCACTGCAGGTGATTATAAAATATCGGTAGAAATTAAAGACAGTAAAAATGCGTCCAGTAAAAGTAATGCTGTAGAAATTTATGCTGGTAATGAAACTCCTGAAGTGCATGTTGAATTACAGGGCGGAAATAAATCTTTCTTCCTTCCCGGACAGGCTATTAGTTATTCAGTATCTGTAACTGATAAAGGAGACACATCTAAAATAGATCCTGCTAATTTATATGTGGCGGTTGATTATATGCAGGGATATGATAAAGCTGCCATTGCAGCAAATGGTGTGGGTGCAAATATTGAAGGAAAAGTATTGACACAAACCATGGATTGTAAGAGTTGTCATAAAGAGGCTGAAAAATCAATCGGACCAGCATTCACGTTGGTTTCTGCAAAATATGCGAAGAGTCCTGATGTAGTAACTTATTTAAGTCAAAAAATACGTAAAGGTGGTGCAGGAGTTTGGGGTGATGTAGCAATGGCAGCACATCCAAATATTTCCGAATCAGATTTAAAACAAATTATACAATATGTGGTTGGCTTAAGTAGTAAGAATGTTGCTAAGGCTTCACTTCCTGCAAGTGGAACAATTGTTCCGCCAGCAAATGCCAAGCCAGGCACTAGTTTGGTGTTATCTGCAAGTTATACAGATAAGGGTGGAAATAATATTAAAGCACTTACTGGTAGAAATAGTGCAGCCTTAAATGCAGCTAGTATTTCTTTTACAGGGAAAGAAAAAGTAAATGGGTTTACTGTTGCCAATTATAATAGCATGAATTTAATGATTGCTCCAGCACAACCAGGATGGTTTGCGTTGGATGATATCGATCTAACAGGTGTAGGATCAATGACCTTTATGATGGGCTTTTTAGCAGCGCCAAAAATTGGTGTAGATTTTGAAATACACTTAGATTCCGAGAAAGGTAAACTATTAGGTAAATCTTTATTCTTACCAACTGGTAATGCAAAAGCGAATTTTGCACTGATGCCAATAAGCATCAGTGCAGTATCTGATGGTGCTATGCATAAAATATATATTACCTCAAAAAGAAAAGAAAAAGAAACAGCTACAGTTGCTGTTTCCTCTGTTCAATTTGCTGGTAAGTAATCAATCAATAATACTAGAATTTTTTTAAGGGCTGTTCTGAAAAGAATGGCCCTTATTTTTTTGAAATGCTTTTATTCCCTTTTATAAAATTGATGGCAAGAACAACCAATATAATGATCAATCCAAAGAACTCTCTTGTTTCTTCTACCCAGGGTTGCTCCGCTTTCATGGTAGAAGCAATACTAGTTGCCTGATGATATCTGATCCAATCAATCACACCATTTTCGTCGAACATTTTATATAACGCGTAGACCCCAAAAATGGTAAACCCTATATAATAACCGATTTTTGGGTATTTATTGTTTATAGCCAGATTGCATAGTACTGCAGGATATAAATAGATTGGCATCCATAAGTAGGGATCTGGATCATTATACTGCACCGCAGCAAAAAGAATAAACACAAGGATGAAAATGATATTGAAAACTTTCATAAAAGGTGGGTTAAATATTTTGGTAATAATAGGAAAAATAAATTATTAGATTTACTTAAGTATCAAACCCATTTTAATTAAGCTGAAATTAATATCTGCTAAATGAAAACACTTACATGTATACGTCCTGGAGCATTTGAATATTCTGAAATCGATATGCCTGTAAAAGAAGTTGGAAAATCGATTTTAAAAGTTGAGCGAATTGGAATCTGTGGTACCGATCTACATGCATTTGAAGGCACGCAACCTTTTTTTAATTATCCCAGAATTTTTGGTCATGAACTGGCATTGTCAATTCTTGAAACAGATGCTCCTGGGTTTTTGGTTGGCGACTTGGTCACCATCATTCCTTATTTCAATTGTGGACATTGTGTAGCCTGTAAAATGGGAAAGCCGAATTGTTGTGCAGAGATGTCTGTTTTTGGCGTGCATAGGGATGGAGGGATGTGTGAATATATTCTTGTTCCCAATGAGGCATTAATTCATGGTAAAGGCTTAAGTGCGGATGAATTAGCACTTATTGAGCCACTTGCAATTGGGGCACATGCAGTACGAAGAGCAAATGTGCAGCCCAATGAAAATGTATTAATTATTGGTGCAGGCCCTATAGGGTTAGGCATCATTGAGTTCGCACATATTGCTGGGGCAAATGTGATTGTTCTGGATATAAATGAGTTTCGCCTAGATTTTTGCAAAGAAAATTTCCCGTCAGCAACAATAATCAATGCCTCAAAAGAAGATGCATTGGAAAAAATAAAAGAGATCACTAACTCAGATATGCCAACAGTAGTTTTTGATGCAACTGGAAATCTACATGTCATTAATAGAGGCTTGTCATATTTAGCTCATGGTGGCAGATACGTGCTTGTTGGATTGCAAAAAGAGTCCATTTCAATTTCTCATCCAGAATTTCATAAACGAGAAGCCACATTGATGAGTAGTAGGAATGCAACAAAATCTGATTTTGAACAGGTAATCTTATCCATTCAGGATGGAAGGGTTTATCCACTTAACTATATCACAAATAGAATACCATTTGATGATGTGGCATCTGTATTTTCCTCTTTATTAGATCCTGCAAGCAACCTGATAAAGGCAATGATCTATTGTTGATTTTGGTTTTGAGTTTTATTTTTTTTGGGAATCTAATCATTTCATGTACATTTGTTAACCAAATGGTTAATTTTTGAAAGAGAAGCAAAACGATAAAGGCACTGAAGAAAAAATTTTGATAGCAGCAAGGCAGGTTTTTATTGAAAAAGGACTTGCTGGTGCCAGGATGCAGGACATTGCTGATAAGGCTGAGATCAATAAAGCCATGCTGCATTACTATTTTAAAAATAAGGAAATGCTTTTTGAAGTGATATTTCGTGAAACAGCCGGAAAGCTATTTCCTCATTTTGAAAAATTGATGGATTCCGACTTGAATTTCTTTGATAAAATGCGCTCCATTGTTTCGAGCTATATTGAAGTAATCATTCAAAATCCTTATATACCGCTATTTGTGATGAATGAAATGAATAAAAATCCTGAAATGGGGATTAAAAATTTCTTTGAAGCACAGAAACCGGGATTCGTTCGAAAATTCAAAGAATCTATAGAACAAAGTGCAAAGGAAGGACTAATTCATCCCATCAACCCGATTCATTTAATCATGAATATGTTTTCGATGTGTGCATTTCCATTCATAGCTAAGCCAATGCTCAAATTACTAACAGGCATTGAGGATGAACAGTTTAAAAATTTGATGGAACAGCGAAAAGTGTTGGTAGCTGAGTTTATTATTAATTCGATTAGAAAATAATTATTTTATGCGTAGATTAACTAAATGGTTAATAATTGGTTGGGCTGGCTTAATAATCATCTTTCAGCCAATTCCATCCATTTCTCAAACCCCCATTTCCTCGCTTAATTTAGAGCAGGCCTATCAATTAGCAAGAGCCAATTATCCCTTGATTAAACAAAAGGATTTAATTAGTAAGTCAGCTTTCTTAACGATTGATAATATTAATACCGCTTACCTCCCTCAATTAAGTTTGAACGGTCAAGCCAGTTATCAGTCGGATGTTACTAGTATAAAAATCCCGATTGCCGGCGTCAATATTACTCCTTTGAGTAAAGACCAGTATAAATTCTGGGGCGAATTAAATCAATTGATTTATGATGGCGGTATGATTAAAAATCAAAAGCAATTACAGGATCGTAGTTTGTTGGTGGATGATCAGAAAATTGAAGTAGAATTGTATAAATTGAAAGATCGAATCAATCAATTATATCTCGGTTTTTTATTATTAGATGCACAGCTAAGTCAAGCCAATTTATCCAAAGAAAATATTCAAATCGGACTCAATTCTGTAAATGCCCAATTTACAAATGGAACCGTTTTTAAGTCGGCCGTTTTGGTACTTGAAGCGCAGCTTTTACAAACTGATCAAAGGGTAGTGGAATTGAAATCGAATAAAAAAGTGCTTCTGCAGGTTCTTTCCTTGTTTATTCAACAATCCATTAGTGAATCAGTGAAATTGGAAAAACCAATTGTTGCTGACTTGATCGATACAGCAATCAATAGACCAGAATTGAAATTATATGCCTATCAGGATAGTTTTTGGCATGTTCAAAATCAAATGGTGACTGCCAAGTCAAACCCCAAACTGAGCTTCTTTGCACAAGGTGGCTACGGAAAACCAGGATTAAATATGCTCAATAATGAATTTGCACTTTTCGGTATTGGTGGGGTCCGTTTAAATTGGTCGCTAAGTAATTTATATACCCATAAAAGAGAACACGAAATAGTGATCTTGAATCAAAAGATGAATGAGGTTCAGAAAGATGTTTTTGTTTTCAATACCAACACGCAACTCACTCAACAAATGGAAGAGATCAGAAAGCTGAATGATTTATCAAAGATTGATGCTAAGATAGTAGAAGTCCGATCCAATATAACTGCAGCGTCAAAAGCACAACTGCAGAATGGAGTTATTAATTCTAATGATTATCTCAGGGAAATTAATGCGGAAGATCAAACTAAAAATAATTTTATCCTGCATCAAATTCAATTATTGCAGGCAAAAATAAATTATCAGACCATTAAAGGAAATCAATAATAACTATTTTATGAATTATAGAAATCTTATTTTAATAGTAACTAGTATCGCCCTTTTAAGTGCATGTAGTTCTAGTCAACTCAAACATGATGCTGCTGGTATTTTTGAAGCAGATGAAGTAATCGTGTCTTCAGAATTAGGTGGAAAAATATTACATTTTAAAGTAAATGAAGGCGACCTTCTGAAAAAGGATTCTGTTGTTGCAATCATAGATGCATTGCCTGTTAACTTACAGCAACAACAATTGGAGGCATCTGTTAAAGCCCTTTCAGAAAAAACACAAAATGTGGAACCTCAGATTAAGTTGTTGAAAGAGCAAATTGCAGTGCAGGAAACTCAGTTAGCTAATCTGTTACATGAGAAATCTAGGGTTGAGTCACTTATTAAAGCAGATGCCGCAACAACAAAGCAATTGGATGATCTCAATTTTCAAATTGAATCTGTGAAGAAACAAATAGCTGTAACCCAACAACAGATTGCTGTACAGATTAATAATGTACAAACACAAAATAGAGCCATACTCAGTGAAACCAATCCATTGCAAAAACAAATTGCACAATTAAAAGATAAAGAGCAAAGGGCTAGTATCATTAATCCATTGAATGGAACCGTACTAACGAAATATGCGATGGAAGGAGAAATTACCAGTGCTGGAAAAGCTTTGTATAAAGTGGCAGATGTAAGCTCATTAATTTTGAGAACCTATATCAGTGGTACACAATTGTCTGAAATAAAAATCGGCCAAACTGTAAAAGTTTATATCGACGAAGGTGAAAAAAAGTATAAGGAGTATCCAGGTACCATCACAATGGTGTCTGATAAAGCAGAGTTTACTCCTAAAACAATTCAAACAAAAGACGAGCGTGCAAATTTAGTATATGCAGTAAAAGTGCTGGTGAAAAATGATGGGTATTTAAAAATTGGTATGTACGGAGAAATTCAATTCAAATAATATGCCTGCAATCATTGTAGATAATATTGTCAAAAAATACCAGATTGAAAAATCTGAAGTTATTGCACTGAAAGGGGTTTCTTTTGAAGTGTCAAAAGGTGAACTGTTTGGAATTGTAGGCCCCGACGGTGCTGGTAAGACAAGTTTGTTCAGAGTACTTACAACTTTGTTATTAGCAGAAAGTGGACATGTAAAAATTGAAGGGTTAGATGTTGTTACAGATTATAAAAAGATAAGAAAATTGGTAGGCTATATGCCCGGAAGGTTTTCTCTTTATCAAGACTTATCTGTAGAAGAGAATCTCAACTTTTTTGCCACCATTTTCAATACGTCTATTTTAGAAAATTATGATTTAATCAAAGATATCTACCAACAGATTGAACCGTTCAAAAAAAGAAGGGCTGGGAAATTATCAGGAGGCATGAAACAGAAGTTGGCTTTATGCTGTGCATTAATACACAAGCCATCAATACTTTTTCTGGATGAGCCCACAACAGGCGTAGATGCTGTTTCGCGAAAAGAATTCTGGGAAATGTTGCAAAGACTAAAATCGCAAGGCATTACAATTTTGGTTTCCACTCCTTATATGGATGAGGCTAGCATGTGTGATCGAGTTGCGTTATTGCAGAATGGAGCAATTCTGGCGATTGATAAGCCCGACAATATTAACCTGCAATTTAATCATCCCCTTTGGGCAGTCAAGGCTTCTGATATGTACGCGTTGCTTAAAAAAATAAAAGCCTGGGAGGCTGTTTATTCTTGTTATTCTTTTGGTGAATACTATCATGTAGTAATGAAATCTGATTTTACAGGTAGCAAAGAGATTAGTGAATATTTAAGGGATTTGAAATTTCAAGAGGTTGAAGTGCAAAGGATAGAAGCGAATATCGAAGATTCATTCATGGCATTAATGAATACATCACATGCTTAAAGAAAAAGTAATTATTGCAGAGAGGTTAACCAAAAGCTTTGGCGACTTTATAGCTGTTGATCATATTTCTTTTGAAGTTGAAAAGGGAGAAATATTTGGGTTTTTAGGCGCAAATGGAGCAGGAAAAACAACTGCTA
The DNA here is from genome assembly GCA_037127755.1 of Bacteroidota bacterium. Taxonomy (GTDB): domain Bacteria; phylum Bacteroidota; class Bacteroidia; order Chitinophagales; family Chitinophagaceae; genus Sediminibacterium. The sequence goes on along the minus strand of JBAXXT010000078.1, from coordinate 343 downwards.
TGAGAATGTTATGTGGTTTATCTGCCCCAAGTTCTGGGAAAGCTTTTGTGGCTGGGTTTGATTTATTTCAGGAAGCAGAGAAAATCAAAAAAAATATTGGCTATATGAGTCAGAAATTTTCCTTGTATGAAGATCTGACTATTCGAGAAAATATTCAGTTTTATGGAGGTATTTATGGGTTATCAAAAAAACAAATACAAGATAAAACAAGCTATCTGGTTGAACATTTGCATTTACAGCAATATCAAAATAGCCTGGTAAAATCACTGCCTTTAGGATGGAAGCAAAAATTGGCATTTTCAGTAGCAATTGTTCACGATCCGGCAATTGTTTTTTTAGATGA
>JBAXXT010000077.1:0-11512 GCA_037127755.1 Bacteroidota bacterium | reverse complement strand
TTTAAGTATTTTTTGTTTGATGGCGTTTAGTCCAAAAAATGCAATAATTAAGAAGGGCTGGATTAGTTTGTTTGATGGCAAATCTTTGAAAAACTGGAAAGTGGGAGAAAACGCTACTACTTTTTCAGTGGATAGCGGAATGATTATTGTTCATGGAAAAACAGCCCACCTTTTCTATGATGGTGATATACAGAATCATAGTTTTAAAAACTTTGAATTTAAAGCGGATGTAAAAACAATGCAAGGTGCAAATTCGGGGATATATTTTCACACTCAATTTCAGCAAGGAAGCTGGCCCGAAAAGGGATATGAAGTTCAAGTAAATAACTCGCATACTGATTGGAGAAGAACAGGGAGCCTTTATGGGATTATGGATGTGAAAGAACAATATATTAAAGACAACGAATGGTTTACAGAATATATTAAAGTGGAAGGTAAGAGAGTGATCATAAAATTGAACGAAAGAATCGTGGTTGATTATACGGAACCTGAAAATATAAAATCTGTAAGAGGCGTAGATGATTCTTTACGTATTATTTCAAATGGAACATTTGCATTGCAAGGACATGATCCCAAAAGTATTGTTTACTATAAAAATATCATGGTAAAACCCTTAGCTGATTAACTTTAAATTTTTGTTTTCATTCACATAAAGCAGTTTATAATTGCAAAAATAATCAATGATCAATAAACTATTTATTTCTAAGCAACTGGTATTGTTCTTTATTCTAAGTTTTCCTATCATGGCAATGTCTCAATGGAATAAAGACAGTATCATGATCAGGAGAATGGCGGATGAAATAATGACCAACGGGAAAGCGTATGATCTTTTAAGAGAGCTTACCAAAAATATAGGTGGTCGTTTAGCTGGGTCACCTGAACAACACAATGCTGCAATATGGGGTAAAAAAAACATGGAAGCATTTCATCCTGATAAAGTTTATTACCAACCTTGTAAAACTCCAAATTGGAAAAGAGGTGGAAAGGATTATGCTGCTATTGTTGGTATAGATGGTAAAGTAATGAACCAAAAACTTGCCGTAATGGCTTTAGGAAATTCGTTAAGTAGCAAGGGCTTGTTAGAAGCAGATGTAATGGTGGTTGCTAATTTTGATGAGTTAGAAAAAAGAAAGGATGAGGTAAAAGGAAAAATTGTCTACTACCACAGCATATTAGATCCTAATATGATCGAAACTGGAAAGGCATACGAGAATGCTTATACTTATAGGTCTGAGGGCCCAAGCAGGGCAGCTAAATATGGAGCAGTTGGAGTGATGATTCATTCATTAAGTACTGCTCCTGATAATGAGCCTCAAACTGGAGTTATGGAGTACAATGATTCCTTTCCTAAAATTCCAGCTATTGCATTGGGGCCGAATGATGCAAAAGCTTTATTTGCTCAAGCAAGAATAACCAATGTAAGAGTTCAAATGGAAACCTTTGGCTATTTCTTACCGGATGCAGATGAAAACAATGTTATTGCAGAATTAAAAGGGTCAGAGTTTCCTAATGAAGTGATTACAATTGGTGGACATCTTGATAGTTGGGATGTTAATGAAGGTGCCCATGATGATGGTACTGGCGTTGTACATACCATGGAAGTGTTGCGTGCATTTAAAACACTTGGTTATCAGCCTAAAAGAACCATCAGATTTGTTTTATTTGCAAATGAAGAAAATGGTGGGAGAGGGGGTTTAAAATATGCCGAATTAGCCAAGTTGAATCATGAGAAACATATACTTGCTTTGGAAAGCGATGATGGTGGATTTACGCCAAGAGCCATCGGGATTGGTTGTAGTGCTTTGCAATTAAAAAAATTCCAAACCTGGAATCCGTTATTAAAGCGGTATGGAACTGAAGTGATTGCAGGAGGAGGTGGTGCTGATATTGAGGCTTTAGGTTTGAATGATAAAAAAACAATTCTTACCAGTTTGCTTGTAGATGGTCAACGATATTTTGATTTACATCATGCCGTAACGGATGTGTTTGAAAATGTAAACAAGCGTGAATTACATTTAGGGGCAGTAAATATTGCGGCATTTATTTATCTAGTAGATCAGTATGGAGTGGGTCTATAAAAAAATTATTGTCAAGCTGGATTATCTGGACCCTCACAAATGCCATTTAGGAATTAGTATGAATGTAGATTTAAATGATGCCCGAATTTTAATAGTAGATGACCAATGGGCAAATATTGACGTATTGGAAAACTTTCTATTAATTAAGGGCTATTCTAATATTAGAACTACTGTATATTCCCGGGAAGTAATATCGATTGTTCAGGAATTTAAACCTGATCTTATATTGCTTGATTTAATGATGCCATATATTTCAGGATTTGAAGTAATCAAACAAATCAAGGATGAAGGGCTGCTTCATGAATTTATGCCCATCATGGTACTTTCCGATGATAATACAGTTGAAACAAAGAAAAGGGCTCTTGCTGAAGGTGCACGAGATTTTTTATCCAAACCATTTGATTTAACTGATGTTGATTTACGCATTAGAAATATGTTGTTAAATGTTTATCTAATGTTGCAACTCAAAAATCAAAATACATTTCTCGAAGAAAAAGTAAATGATAGAACGGAAAGACTGCAACATTCATATCAGGAATTAGAATTGGCTAAAAAATTATTGGAAGAAAAAATTGCAGCTATTCAGGAGCAAAATAAAACTTTAAAAGAGATAGCCTGGATCCAGTCGCATGTTGTTCGTGCGCCACTGGTTAGAATGATGTCGGCGGTCTCTCTTTTTGATCTGGAAGACCATTCAAAAATCAATCACAAAGAAATAAGTAAACTTATTCTTGATTCTGCTAATGAGCTAGATGATATCGTACGTGAGATTACTCTAAAATCAAATAATGCCCATTTGTTTGAAGATCTGAATTCATAATTATGTTTGAAAATTTTCAAATTGATTTGATTGAATATCATGAAAACTTTAATTTTCATTTTTAAATATTCAATTTCATGAATCCTAGTGTTGATGCCTTTTTGAGTAAAGCCAAAAATTGGAGCGCAGAAGCAGCTGTATTAAGAAAGCTGCTGATTGAATGTGGTTTAACCGAAGCATTCAAGTGGCGCTCCCCTTGTTACATGTTTCAGGATAGCAATATTGTGATACTTCATTTATTTAAAGAATATTGTGCCTTAGGTTTTTTTAAAGGGGTGTTACTCCATGACACTTATAAAATTCTGAGTAGTCCAGGCGAAAATTCACAGTCTGTAAGAATGGCGAAATTTTCAAGTGTTAAAGATATCAATAAGCAGACAGCTATTTTGAAGGCCTATATTTATGAGGCCATCGAAGTAGAAAAAGCGGGTTTGAAAGTGGAATTAAAACAGAGTAAAAATCTGATACATGTTCAAGAGTTTCAACATAAATTGGATCATCATCCTGCTCTTAAAAAAGCATTTGAGGCATTAACACCCGGCAGGCAAAGAGCGTATCATCTTTATTTTTCTGCACCCAAACAGTCGGCAACTAGAATAACAAGGGTGGAAAAATATATTTCACAAATTCTATGTGGTAAAGGGATCAATGATTGCACCTGTGGATTTTCCAAAAAAATGCCCCAATGTGATGGTTCACACAAGCACATCAAAAGTTAATAGCCTTAAAAAAAGCATCTAATTTATAGGGATCTAATTTTCCATTATATCTAACGCTGCTGCATAAATCAATGCCGAAGGGATTTACTTCTTCAATAGCTATTTTTACATTATTGGCGTTGATGCCACCTGCAAGAAAAACAGGAACCTTACTTTGCTCTACGATCTTTCTACTTAAGCCCCAGTTATGTGTTCTTCCTGTTCCTCCCAATTCTTTAATCATAGCTTTTGGGTTGCCACTATCTAATAATAATGCATCCACATGTTCAGCAATCTCAATTGCCTCATCTACCGAGCTTTCATCGATCACATGGATTACCTGAACCAATTTAATACTTGGTATTGCTAACTTAATATCGTTATATGAACCCTCTAAAAGTTCATCCACCATTTGAATAGTATTGGTGCGGGTTCTATGGTGATGTTCTATGATTTCACTTGCAGAAGTTTCACAGGTTAACATAAAGGTGGCAATTGGCGGAGGGATGGTTCTTGCTATTTCTAAAATCAATGCATCATCAATAGTTCCCGGGCCACTGGGCATACTCGCCACCAAGCCAAGAGCTGAAGCTCCAAATTCGATAGCCATTTTAGCCTCTTGTAAAGAACTGATACAACAAATCTTTATTTTAGGAATCATTGTATAAAGTAAATAAAAAAGATAATTAAAACAAAATACGAACCTGATAATTCATTTGAAATAGGTTAAGGTATTCTTAGATAGATTGAAAGTTATAGAGGGTTCAGTTGTTAGAAATAATATAAACTTAGAGATTCTCTTTACATAAGTACTCTACATTTTTCGGATCTCCATGTAAAGCTTGTCTATTTTTTAGTAGATAATATAATATACTATCGTTTGCGCTTAATTCCTCGTTACAATATGATTCAATAATTCTGGATGCATTTTCAGAAAGACTAATAACTGCATAATTTTCTTGATTATTTTCCTGGCTGAATAAACTCAAAATGGTAACATCAGAAGTTAAACGGATACTGGCATCTTTTTCCAGAAGTTCTATTAAAGGCCTGTAAGGTTTTTCGTATACCGCAAAAAGTTTTATATGTTCTGGAGACATGTTAGTTTTTTTTAAAAATGGGTCTGAATGACTTTGTAAATGGGAAGGGGGAGAGAGGCCCATTTATTTAATTATTGATGAATTAAAGCTAATTGATATCTAGGTGCACCAAACGGGCACTTTATGAAAATGCCATTCAAATTTGTAAAAGCCAATTTTCCTTTTGTAAGCAAAAAATTGCTCTGAATTGGATTGAATTGTAAATTGCGGCCTAATTGAATTGTAAAGTATTGAAGATTGGTATCATTTGGTTAGCCTTAATTATTTTCCCTCTAGCGCTGATGGCTCAGAAGAGTGTAGTATATGAACAGCAAATTTGGACTGGATATAATGCGAATATCAAATTCAACCATCGATGGGGCATTTGGTTAGATGGCGAAATACATACGAATGACAATTATTTCAATAATTTCTCACAATTTACCCTTCGTTTTGCAGGCTCCTATTTTTTAAAAAATAGCAATAAGTTTACTTCGGGTTATGGCTTTACTGATAACTTACCTGGTCAGGGGCATGTAAATTTTTCAATACCGGAACATTTTTTATGGCAACAATTTCAGTGGTTCAATAATACTTCAAAGCATAAACTCATGCAATGGGTGAGGACGGAAGAAAAGTGGAAAGAAAATGTATTGAATGATTCTGCTTTAGCCAATAATTATACCAGCACCTACAAACTTCGGTACAATATTTTTTATACCCTGCCCTTGAGTACTAGTGGTTTTGCAGCAAAGTCACTTTCTTTAGCTGTAGGGGATGAAATCTATTTATACTATGGGCCAAATGTATCGAATCATGTATTTGACCAGAATCGTGTTTTCGTAGGATTTAGTTATGCTGTAAATAAACACGACAATTTTGTTTTTGGTTACCTCAACATTCAACAACAGAATTCTGCTTCTACACAAATTAAAATAGCCAGTATCATTAAAGCAACCTTATTTTTAAATTTGGGTTATTGATTCAGGAACTGTAAAACTTCTTTGTTTACCTTTTCTGGTTTTTCCAAATATGGCAGATGTCCTGCATCAGGAACTTCTAAAAAACGTACTTTAAGTACTGCTTTTATTGAATCACTATATTTTAAAGGAACCGTATGATCTTCTGTTCCCCAAATTAATAGAACAGGTTTCTTTAAATTATTCAAGCTTTTATAGCGATCTAGATAATTTATACTGTCGTAATGAAACCTGGTTGAAGCCAAAGCCATCCTAGTTCCCTTGTATTGCATTTGAACTTTGTAATCAGTTACCCATTTTGGAAATTTGCTTGGGTATTTAAAATCTTCCAATTGACTTTCAGCTCGTTTATCTGAATTCATACCCATCCATTTTTCTAGTTCTTGCACAGTGCCTTTATTATTATTACGCTCGGATGCTGGATCAATTAAAACGATTTTATTTACTAATTGAGGATATGCCAGCGTAAAGTTGGTGCTTACAATTCCTCCAAATGAAACACCGATAATATTGACTGGGGTTTTAATATTTAGGCCTTTTAAAAGATCTTTTATTTGTTGTGTATAAACTGCCGATGTATATTTTTTTTTCAATCTGTCGGAATATCCTCTGCCAAACTCATCAAAGCGTATCACTTGATAGCCTTGTTGTACAAGGTTCTCAAAAAATCCATTCCAGATAAAATAGGGCACACTAAATCCATGAACCAAAACCACAACACCTTGTTTCGGAGAACCTGCAATTTCATAATGCGTAATGCCATCCGTCAATTGAATAAAATTACCCGAAACCCCCTTTCTTGCAGATGCATTCATTTCTTTTTGTTCGGGATCATTCCATTGAGCATTTGATTGAAGAAGAAAAATGCTAGCCAATAAAACTAATGAAGTCTTTATCATGTGGAATCTATTTATTCTGTCAAGGTACTTTAATAAACTATATACTTTTTATTTGTTTCGCTGGATTGCCTGCTACGATGGTATTGTCAGGTACATCTTTTGTAACAATAGTACCTGCTGCCACTAATAAAATTAACCTGAAGTGTCATTAAGAATGCCGCGTGTTCTTTTGTTTCTGGATATTGTAATACACCAGACATTACATAGTTGCTATATTCAATGGATAGATTTAATTAGAATAAAGAAAACAAAAGCTATATTTTAGCAATATGAATATCGATATTCAAGAAGTTACAATTAATGATATACTGCCATTGCAGGAAATAGGAATTCAAACTTTTTCGGAAACCTTTTCAGCTTCGAATTCTGTGGAGAACATGGCAAACTATTTGAATGAAGGTTTCTCAATTGAGAAGCTTACTGGAGAAATCAATAATGAGCAGTCTAAATTTTTTTTCGCATTAGACCAGGAAAGAGTAATTGGATATTTGAAATTGAATTTCGGCGAGTCACAAACTGAATTGAAAGATAACAAAGCCCTTGAGATTGAAAGAATCTATGTATTGAATGAGTATCACGGGAAAAAAGTAGGGCAATTATTGTATGATAAAGCCATCCATGTTGCATTACAGATGCAAGTAAAATATGTTTGGTTAGGTGTATGGGAAGAGAACCAACGTGCATTAAGTTTCTATAAGAAGAATGGGTTTGTAGAATTTGATAAGCATATTTTCAAATTAGGAGATGATGAGCAGACGGATATCATGATGAAACTTCTACTATAGATACACATGACGATTGTTTATACCAAATAGGTTTATTGGACTTTACAAACAGAACTTAAGAAACTGCTATTTAAATATTTTCTCTAAAAAAATATTAGACACTTCTACTAAGATCAAAATAATGATTACCCATTCTAAAACTACGCTGTTCCGATATTGCAAAAGGTCTTTGAATAGTTCGAGATTTTCTTTTACGATCTGTAACCCTTCCTGAATGGTTCTAAAACGAGATTGCAGGTCAAAGGTCTTCTTCATTCCAAGATCTAGTTTATTTAAGTTCTCATCTTCCCATGTTGCTTCGGGTGAGTCGAATATGTAAAGGTTGCCAGCAATCCTATTTTTTAGATTCAATGTTCGTCCTATATATTTTTTAAGCTCCTTCCCCCCAAGATCAATCTTTCCTTTCTTTTCTAATTCCTGTGTTTGATAATTGGTTTCCTCCAATAATAGATTGGTTTGTTGATCAAAATAATCCAGGGATACACTTTGAGAAACATTGAGCATGATTAATCTAAAGGCATCAATGCTGGGATTAGGAATTTCTATTTTATTATAGCCATAATTAATAGCAGGTGCGTTAGTCTCTATATCAAATTCATCACTTAAGCGTTGGTCAAAATAATTTTTACAGTAAGGTGTGATTAATTGTAAGAATCCAGACATTTCAGTTTCATCATATCCCAGAAAACAAATAATTCCATATTTAAAAACGTAAAGAAATTTGAAAGTATCTACATGATAGAATAATTCATCAGAATCTGTAAAATGCATATTAGCAGTAAATGCAGTTTTAAATTGTTTGATGTCGATGCTATCTGCAACCTGAAAGGATAATACTTTTAATTTCATGATACAGCTTGATTGATTTACTATAAAGTTAATCTTAATAAGTAAATATTCAGTATCCGATATTACTATAAAAATTTGCTTAGTTAGTATTCATGTGTTTACTCTTACCGATCCATCCTAAATGGGTATGATCAAAACTATCAAAGTATTTTAATCCATTAGAGCTTTAGAATAAATTGAGTATTGAGTGCTGTTTTTATTAGGTTAAAATAGCCAAATATTTGAAGTATATTTAATTTTAAATTTTTTAGAAAGATCAAATACAATTTAAATGATACCCAAAAAAGCCTTTTTTGCAGTCTTTGTCTTTTTGTTCATTCTGAAAAACACAAATGCTCAAAAACATCAGACCATTGATGATATAAGAAAAACTATTCAAAAAACAGTCAAAGACTCTTTAGTAAAACTTTCCAGCAATACGTATGCTATAATTGCAGATGGCATGGCAGGTAACATTTTGATATATGAAAGTAAGACCGGTTTTATAATTGTAGATGATCAGTGGGACGAACTTAATTCTACCATTACTAATTTATTAAAGACCATTTCTTTAAAACCAATTTTGTATATATTAAATACCCATTTTCATTTTGATCATACAGATGGTAATAAAGCGTTTGGTAAAACGGGCATAAAGATTATTGCGCATGATAATCTTAGAAAAAGATTGTTATCTGATCAACTTGTAGCACCTCCAACGGATGTTATTCAAAAAAAGTACCCCTTTTCCGCGCTTCCTTATATCACATTTAGTGATTCCTTAACCTTACATGAAGAAGGAGAGGATATTAAAATATTTCATGTTAATAATGCTCATACAGATACTGATTCATTTATTGAATTTGAAAATGATAATGTTTACCATACAGGAGATGTTTTTGTTAGATATGGATTCCCTTTTATAGATGATAATAACGGTGGTAATATCTTAGGAATCATCAAAGCAGTTAATGGACTTATTGAAAGATCAAATGATTCAACAATTATTATCCCTGGGCATGGTCCTATATCCCATAAAAAAGATTTGATAGTTTATAGAAATAATTTACAATTAATCGTTGATAGATTTAAAGAAGGAATTTTAAATAATTTGACTGTAGCGCAGATTGAAGAAAAAAAACCAACCAAAGGCATTAATTGGTGGATCGGATATTTTGTAACTTCCAGAGTTTATAATATGGTTAAAGCTGGCCTTTAAATACAGACCGTATATGCAACTACCCTAACTTATTGAGTATAAAAGAAAAAGCCATCAGGAGATGCAGGATTAGAAATGTTCCTAATCATATCAATATTGTCGTTTTGGTTATTCTATGTGCTTCATTTTAATATCTCCTTGTTTTTAATAAGAAAGAAAGCAAATGAAGAACAGAGTTAAAGAGGAAAGGCTGAAAATTAATATGACCCAACAAGAATTGGCTGATGAAATTGCTGTGTCACGTCAAACAATTTTTGCCATTGAAACAGGAAAATATATTCCCTCTGCAATTCTTGTTTTGAAAATTGCCAGAACCTTTAAGAAAAGAGTTGAGGATATTTTTAATTTGGAAAAGGGCGACTGATTCTTTTGGGGTAATATTTTAAACTAAAGGTTCGATATCATTTAAACTTTCTTGGTTTCTAGCCCTTACCCAATTATCCATTAATTCAAGTTGATGAAGTGCTGTCCATTCTGTTACAATTCCTAAAACTCTTGGTGGCAGGAATCCTCCAATAATTTCATTTTTCTCAATATCAATGATGGCTTCAAAATCTGTATAAACTGCGTGAAAGTGTGGTGGGTTGTGATCCCGATAAAACATCCTAATAATTACCCCAAGAAAGTAACTAATTTGTGGCATAAGAGAATTTTGGACTTATAATATCTCCAAAATGTTTACCCGTGATTTCTGAATAGATAGTGGTAGCATCAATTTCAAGTTCTTTTGACCAAGCTATTGAGTACCCTGTTGAATATACTTTAGCAAATTCGGATTTATCTTGTAAGATTTTAAAAATCCCTTTTTCAACTAGGTCATTTAATTGAACAGTTCCAGACACACCGTCCTCAAACTTGACGCTGATAGTATAATCTGATAGGTATATAACTTCCTGAACTTTCATACTTCAAGTTACAAAATAATTGAAAGAGTGACTCAATAAGGGGTAAGGCTAAAATAATTTAACTGCTTGATTCAAGTTTGACGCAAAGTGCAACCACCCTAACTCATTGAAATACAAAGAAAAAGCCATCATTTCTGATGGCTTGTCTTATTTAAGCTCCCCTTACAGACGAAAGATGCAACTATAATGCGATGATTGAGTATGTGACAATTAGGAAATTGAAGGGTTAAACTTCATGCAAGATTAGATGAACTTTCAATCAATCTCAATACTACGCAAATAGGCTCCTTTTACTTCTGCAAGAAATTCTTGTTTATTCGTTCTAACATGATGGTAGTCTTCTTGAACCATGTCAGGATTTAGGTTTCGAACATTCTCATCGCTCCACAAGGTTATTTCTGCAATAACAGGTAATAATGCGAGGCCACTCTCTGTTAGGGAATATATATTTGACTTTAGATTACCTTCTTTTTTATTTTTCCTAATGATACCCACTTCTTCTAATAATTTCAGCCTTGATGATAGGATATTGGAAGCAATACTCTCCTTAGAAGTGGAAAAATCCTTGAATGTTTTTTTGTGAGAAAACAACATATCCCTAATTATCAGTAATGTCCATTTATCCCCTATGATGTCAAGGGCTGACGAAATGGGACATTGGCATCTAAAATCCATTTTCATTTCAAATTAAATAAAATTATTACTTGCAAAACAAAAGTAATTGTATATTTGCTTTCAAAACAAAAGTAATAATTAAATTTAAAAAAATGGAAAATAAAGAAACAAGTACAGAAAATGCCATTTCAGCAAAGCCTGCTTACATTATGGTACAAATGAAAGTTCAAAGCCTTGAAGAGCTAAATCAACGCTATGCACAATTTGCAATCCCAATTTTATTAAAACATGGTGGTCAAATGATTGCTGGCTCTCCGTCACCAAATATTAAGGAGGGAGATTGGAATGGAAATTGGGCTGCAGTGCTTCAATTTCCTAGTATGGAAGCTGCTGAAGGTTGGTATAATTCCGAAGAGTATAAACCATATAAGCAACTTCGTATAGATGAACTACAATCAGAGGAAGGTAGAGTAGTCATTATACCAGGAATGTAATTCTAAATTCTAACATGGTCTATTTCAAAAATTGCTTTATTCTTAAAAATTCTAGATAACAAAAAATATGAAAAAAGTATTAGTAACAGGAATTTCAGGTTTTGTTGGTCAG
>JBAXXT010000076.1:0-11793 GCA_037127755.1 Bacteroidota bacterium | reverse complement strand
TCAAATTGCAATCTGATAGATGCCATCTTTACTCTTTTATATCAGTTAGTACTTTATTCTTTCAACTAGAAAGAACAATGATTTATTTCTTAGCAGTTGAATCTTTAGCTGGAGCGGCTGCCATTACTGGAGCTGCGCTAGCTTTAGACGCTGCTTGTTTCAATTTAATATACTTAATCACTTCCCATCTTTGTTTGCGGTTTAATTGTGATGCGTAAGAACCCATCATGTTTTTACCGTAAGCCACAGAATAGAACATTTGTCCCTCAGGCATTGCTTCATACTTTGCATCACCCACTAAAGTGGCTGGTTTAGCAGCGTAAGGACCATTACCATCTTTATACAAAGGACCGTTTCCATTTAATTTAGGACCATGGCAAACACCACAGTTAATCAAGTATAAACGTTCTGTTTCTTTAAATTCAGCAGCCGACAAAGAATCGATTGGATTCTTTACCAATTTTGATGCTACATAATTTGTGCTATCACCCGGCGCATCTTTGGTAAGATGGAAAGGCAATTCTTCACCACGAGCCATCGTACCTGCAACAGGTTGGTTGTTATAAAAGATACCTGCTTCAGCTAAATTGCTATGATCGGCATACGTTTCATACGCACGGCTATAAGCCATATCAGGCACATATACTTTACCAGGCTCACGTTTTACATCACTGCAGCTTATTATTATTACTGCGGCGGTAAACAAAACAGCTATGATAGATAGTTTCTTCATCATTATTCGATTCAAGTATTAAGCAGCAACAATTTGTTTGTTTTCAAAACGCATTTCGTCTTTGTCGTAACGACCTAACCACCAACCTTCTTCAGCAATCTGAATATCAGTTTCTACAGCACCGTTTGATGCTAAGAAAGCTTGAAGGTCTTCAGCATTGGTTTTATCAGTACACTCAATTACCATCACAAAAAGATCATCTGTAGAACGTGCATGAAAATGATGCTTCTTTACAAATGGTGCTAATTGAGAGATATAGCAGAACGTCAATACCATTCCAACTGCTGCAAATAATACAGTCAATTCGAAAGTAATTGGAATCCATGCTGGTAAAGCAAAGTGTGGTTTACCACCAATATTCAATGGCCAATCTTTTGTAAAGATCCAGCTGATACAACTTAATGCAGTTGTGGTACCTGTAACACCATAGATGAATCCCGCAGTATGCAAACTGGTTTCACGTAACCCCAATGCATGATCTAATCCGTGCACCGCAAATGGTGTATACACATCGTGGATCTTATACCCTGCTGTGCGAACTTTACTAACGGCAGGAAATAATACCTCTTCATCATCGAAACAGCCTACAACGAATTTCTTTTTTGCCATATCTAATTTCCTTTAACGGAATTTATTATTTAAAAAATGCTCTTTAATCTTAATTCTTTATCCGTGACTTGCGGCATCATTTTCTACAGTCGTATGTCCGTGTCCGCTATGCGTAAACACTTCCACCGGTACATGTTCCAGATGCCCCATTTTATCTTTATAACCCTCACCCGTTGTTTTCAATACATACTTGATTTCTGCGATCGCAATTACTGGGAAGTACTTAGCGAACAAGAAGAAGCAGGTAAAGAACAATCCGAATGTACCAGCGTAGAAACCAACTTCCCAGATGGTTGGACTGTAGTAAACAGACCAGCTAGATGGAAGATAATCTCTGTACAAAGAGGTAACGATGATCACGAAACGCTCGAACCACATACCAATATTTACGATGATACTCATGAAGAAAGTAACAAATAAGTTTCTGCGCATTTTGCGGAACCAGAAGATCTGAGGGCTCAATACGTTACAAGCCATCATACCCCAGTAGCTCCATCCATAAGGACTAAACAAATTCGCGCGGCTATACCAGAAAGTATATCCTTCGTATTTGTTCTGGCTATACCAACCCATGAATAACTCTGTTAAGTAAGCAACCCCTACAATAGAACCAGTTAATACAATAACCTTGTTCATTGCTTCGATATGACCAACTGTGATATAATCTTCCATGCTAAAAATCTTGCGAATCATCAACATCAAAGATTGCACCATGGCAAATCCTGAGAAGATCGCACCTGCCACGAAGTATGGAGGGAAGATAGTAGTATGCCATCCGGGAATAACAGAAGTGGCGAAGTCGAATGATACAATTGTATGTACAGACAATACCAACGGTGTGCTCAAACCTGCAAGCACCAGTGATAAAGACTCGTGACGTTGCCAGTGTTTGGTAGAACCAGTCCAACCGAAAGCAGCAATCCCATATAAACGCTTACGCAATTTTGTGAAAGCACGGTCACGAACGGTTGCAAAATCGGGCAATAAACCACTATACCAGAATAATAAGGATACGGTAAAATAAGTACCAATTGCAAACACATCCCATAACAAAGGCGAGTTAAAATTCACCCATAATGGTCCACGTGAGTTCGGGTAAGGGAATACGAAGAACGCCATCCATACACGACCCATATGCCAGATCGGGAACTGACCCGCACACATTACAGCAAAGATGGTCATCGCTTCTGCAGCACGGTTTACACCTGTTCTCCAACCCTGACGGAATAACAATAAGATTGCGGAGATTAATGTACCGGCGTGACCGATACCAACCCACCAAACGAAATTGGTGATATCCCAACCCCAACCCACGGTCTTATTCAAGTTCCACTGTCCGATACCATAAGTTACATCTCTGTAAATGGCATAGACACCGAACAACAATAAGCACACCGCAATATAGAAACCAACATACCAAAGTTTGGTAGGTTTAGCTTCAATGGGGCGAACAATATCTTCTGTTACCTGGTGGTAGTTTTTATCACCATACACCAATGGTTCCCTAAGCTGTGATTCGTACTTTAAATGCATCTGATCTTAGTATTTAATTAGCTAACCAATGTTAACCAAGTTATTTTATTTTGTCTCTGCTTTTTCTGCTTTCTTTTCTGCTGTCTTAACTTCTTTCTCTTCGTCTGCGTTACGCACTTTAGCCAAGTAAGTAACATTTGGTAAAACGTGTAATTGCTCTAACACATAGAAAGAACGGTTTGTATTGTCAACACGTACTTTAGAGATCGCGCTTTCTTTATTGTTAGCGTTACCAAAAGAAATAGCGTGTGTAGGACAAGCTTGCTGACAAGCTACTTTCAGATCTCCATCTTCTAAAGGACGGCTTTCTTTCTTAGCTGTTAATTTTGCTTCCTGTAAACGTTGTACGCAGAAAGAACATTTTTCAATCACACCACGAGAACGCACTGTAACATCCGGGTTCAACACCATACGGGTTAAATCGTCGTTCATATCTAATACCACTTCATTTACAATACCTTCCTGGTTATCAGGGAAACTATCTGCACCTGTGTAATCAGCCCAGTTGAAACGACGTACTTTATAAGGACAGTTGTTTGCACAATATCTGGTACCGATACAACGGTTATAAGTCATTTGATTTAATCCTTCACTGCTATGATTGGTTGCAGCAACCGGACAAACGTTCTCACAAGGAGCGTTATCGCAATGCTGACACATCATGGGTTGGAACACCACATTTGGATTTTCCATATCTCCGCTGAAATAGCGGTCGATACGTAACCAATGCATTTCATGTCCGCGTAAAACTTCTGGTTTACCAACAACAGAAACGTTGTTCTCTGCATTACATGCTACCACGCAGGCGCCACAACCATTACAGCTGTTTAAGTCTACGCTCATTCCCCATTTGATACCTGGTCTGTTATAGACAGGATAAATAGAACCCTGACCTTCGAACTTCTCGATACCACCGTAAGGTTTTAATTCCTCTTCGCGGTCGTTTAAGATTTCTTTAGGGTTCGCCATGTATTCAGCCAGAGAAAGTTCTTTCATTACTTCGGTACGAATACCCTGAGCAGTGTCGTAGCGGCTATGTGTTTGCGTAAGTGCAACAGGATATTTTTCTCCAGTTGCAGTAACGGTTGCATCAGCAAAGAAACTAACAGTTGCACCAGATAAACCAGCTAAGATGTAGGCATTTTTACCAACACCTGCTGCAGATTTTCCAATATTTTCTGATCGTCCGTATCCTACTGCAATACCGATTGTATTTTCTTGCGTTCCAGGAATAATCAAAACAGGTAATTCAATACTCTTTCCATTTACAGTAACTTTCACTACTGGTTTTGGAGGATTAACCTCATAAGCATCTGCCTGACCATTATTATTTAAATCGATATTAACCAATGATTTCGCCATCTTAGGAGAAACTACCACGTAGTTGTCCCAAGTTGCACGTGTTACTGGATCTGGTAATTCTTGTAACCAAGGATTAGATGCACCTTGACCAGCACCGATACCCACTTTTTCATACAACACGATCTCAACAGCACCACCTTTTTTACCAGCATTTGCTGCAGTAATTGCTGCTGCAACAGCACTCCCATTGAAAGATCCTTTAACAGCTGAAAGAGCTAATGAAGGATTGATCACACCGGCTTGTAAAGCCTTATCCCAACCAGTTTCGCCACCTACTTTAGCAGACCAATAGTTTTTTACAAAAGCTAAATAATCGGCATTAGCACCACAGCATTTTAATAAACTATCCTGCCACTGACGTGTTTTGAATAAAGGATTGATAGTAGGTTGGATTAAAGAAATATATCCAGATTTACCTTCCGCATCACCCCAGCTTTCTAAGAAGTGGTGATCAGGTAACACATATTTACACAACACACTTGTTTCATCCAATTTGGTATTGAAAGAAATGCTTGTTTTTACTTTTTTAAGTCCTGCATTAAATTTATCAGCAGCGAACCAAGAGTATGAAGGGTTAGCACCGTGGATCAATAAAGCACCAACAGTACCCGCGTTCATATCTTCTACTAATTTCACAAAATCAGCATCGATACCAGCGCGATAATTTAACGTACTAGCCCAATCAATTGTAACACCATATGCACCAACTGCATCATTGATAGCATTAACAATTACCTGAACATTCACATCATTGCTTCCGCTTACAACCAAGGCTGCGCCTTTGTTTGCGTTAAGTGCTTTAGCTGCTTTTTCAATACCTTCTTTTAATTTCTTATCAGCGATATTTACTTCAGAACCTTTTACGGCGCTTAATAAAGCGGCAGCAATTGCAGCTGTTTCTGATGGACGGTGTAAGAATTTTTCATCAGCATTTGAACCCGTTAAACTCGCAACACTTTCAAAGTGAATATGCTTGCTCATTTCTGGATTCTTCTCGTTGATTTTTTTGCCGTTCGCGTATTGCTTAGCAAATTCAACAGGGCTCAACCAGGTTCCTAAAAAATCTGCGCCTAAGCTAACAATAGCTTTAGCGTTCTGGAACATATAAGATGGAATGGCTTTTTTGCCGAAGGTTAATTCGTTGGCTTGTAAGATTCCAGAAAAAGAAACCGCATCATAAGTTACGTGGCGGCTACCTGGGAATTTAGCAAGAAACTGAGCAATTACTTCTTTAGTAGTTGGGGAAGTAATAGTACTTGTTAAGATAACAGTACCTGTTGCACCTTTCACGGCATCAGCGATCGACATATCAGCTGCTTCGAAAGTAACTTCTTTACCATCGATAGTAGGGAAACGCAAACGTGCCGTATCATATAAGTCTAAGACAGAAGCCTGAACTCGGGCAGATGTACCGCCACCAGTTACCGGGCTAAAATCGTTTCCTTCTAATTTAATGGGCCTGCCATCACGTACTTTAGCTAAAACACTTACTACATCACCATCTTGTACATAGGTAGTAGCATAGTATTTAGAAATACCAGGTACAATTTCTTCTGGTCTGTTTGCAAAAGGGATTGACTTCTTAATAGGCATTTCGCAACTTGCTGCAGCGGCTGCTGCTGCAGTACTAAAGCCCAAGTATTTCAGGAAGTCTCTACGTGGTGCTTTGGCTTCTAAAAAACTTTTGCCATCTTCTGCAACAAACGGTAATTCTTCTTTGAATTCGTCTTTTACATCTTTGTTAAAAGCTTCAGACTGATTCAGCTCACCAAAACTTTGCCAGATCTTTTTTTGCTCCATAATATGTTTGGTTGACAGCGGTAGGTTGTTTGCGGCAACCCCGCTTTCTTATGTATTTATGATCAAAACAAACGGACGAGCCGTTTGCATTTATCCTAGATTAATAGTGACATTTTTGACATTCAGTTCCACCTATCTTTTCAACAGTAATTCCTTTGGTACTGTCGATCTTTCCAGATTTCAAATCCTGATGGAATTTTTCATAGATGCTGTAGAAGCCATTGTCTTTGAATTGAACTTTGGTTTCGCGATGGCAGTTAATACACCATCCCATGCTCAGGTCAGCAAATTGCTTCACTTCATCCATTTTAGTAATATCACCATGACAGGTTTGACACTGTACTTTACCTGCTTTCACGTGTTGAGAGTGGTTAAAGTAAACGTGATCGGGTAAATTGTGGATACGAGTCCATTCAATTGGCTTAGCAGCACTGGCATCGAAAGGTTTACCAAAAGTAAAACCAGCGAACTTGTAAAGCTTTTCAATTTCTTTGGTTCCGTCTACCTCAACACCTTCTTCAGTGTAGATTTTTTCGCCTTTATACTCATTGATACTCATATGGCAGTTCATACAAATATTCACACTTGGAATATTTGAATGTTTACCTTCCTGAGCACCACCGTGGCAATACAGACAGTTGATCTGATTGGTACCGGCATGAACTTTATGAGAGTAATAAATTGGTTGAACTGGTTGATAGTTTTGAGAACGTCCCAATCCCATGGCACCCTTGGTAGTTAAATAACCACCAACGATAAATAATACAACAGCCATTAAAGCAATGTATGATTTGTGCTTCCAGAAAGGAATTTCTGCTTCAGTTGCTTCTCCAGAACGCTCAATGGATAATTTTCTAAGGTTGCCATTTACTCTTAATAAGATAAGAGCAACGATAGCTAACACTAAAGTCAATACACCAAACAACAAACTGTTATCGCCTTCTGGAACTGGAACGGCAGAACCAGCAGGTTTGTCGGCACCAGGAGCAGGAACAGATTTGATATAAGCCAGAATCGCGTCAATGTCTTTGTCAGACAGACCCGGAAACTGGTTCATAGCAGTTTTGTTGTACTCGTTGTAAAGGTTGTTTGCATAAACGTCTCCTGTTTTCAGGAATGCGGCACTGTTTTTAACCCATGCATGCAGCTTTGTTTTGTCGGGCCAACGATCTTCAACTCCCGCGAGAGCTGGACCAGTTGAGCGCTTATTCACAGCGTGACATGCGGCGCAATTGGTATTAAATAGTGTTTTCCCGTCCTGCGCTGATAAATTCATCGCAAAAAAAGTAGAACACAATAATAATACTGCGCTTAAAAAGAGTGTTTTGGCTATACTTCTATAAGATATCATATTCACAAACGGTGGTTCTGGTGTGGAAAAATATCCGTGAACGGCTGCAAAAATATGATACAGACATGACAATTGCTAAACCTTTAAAAAAAAAATATTTATCCTTGTCTGGCTTGGGTTTCAGCGCATCAAAACTTAAACAAAGTAGGAAATTACCTAATCTTTGATTTTTTTAAATAAGCCCTTTTTTTGTGGAACAGTATATTAATAGTCAAGTTTTTATCTCATTTTTGGCAGATGTTTAAAAATTTACAACAGAAATGGGGAATTAATGGGGCTCAGTTTTGGGTAATTTTTGTTGCTTTTGGATTCACTGGTATCACAACTGCGTTGATTACCCGATATATCACAGATTGGATGGGACTCACCAGCGAGTCATTCTGGTTTTGGAAGACATTAGTAAGAATTTTCATGTTGCTTTTTGGATATCAGGTTATATTATTGTCATACGGGGCTTTATTAGGTCAATGGGCTTTCTTCTGGAAATACGAAAAGCTTTTACTTCAAAAACTAAGGATCATGCCAAGTGAAAAGACGAATAAGTTTCCAAAACTGGTGAATATTGCCATTTTTGCTTCCGGTGCAGGGTCAAATGCCGCTAATATCATCCGTTATTTTAATAATAGACCCGACATTAAGATTAGCCTGATCGTTTGTAACAAGCCCGAAGCGGGAGTGCTGGATATTGCTAAACAAAATGCGGTGCCTATTCTATTAATTGAGAAAGATCGTTTTGCAAAAGGGGATGCCTACCTGCCTGAATTGCAAAAGGCAGGGATTGATTTTGTAGTATTAGCCGGCTTTTTATGGAAAGTTCCTGCTGCGTTAATTGCCGGATACCCCCATAAGATCATCAATATCCATCCAGCCCTGCTTCCCAAATATGGAGGTAAAGGAATGTATGGATCTAAAGTGCACGAAGCAATTATTGCTTCCGGAGAAAAAGAGAGTGGCATAACTATTCATTTTGTGAATGAACATTATGACGAAGGGGCTACCATATTTCAAGCCACATGTAGCATTGATTCAACAGATACAGCAGAGACACTTGCCTCAAAAATTCATGAATTGGAATATGTCCATTTTCCAAAACAGATCGATGAATTATTAGCTCGACAATTGCAGTAAAACCATATTGATTTTTTTATATTGAATTAGATTTAAATTATTTTAAATTTAGAATTCAAAATAATTACATGAAATATTGTCTAAGCATTTTTCTTCTGATTGTATTAATCAATTTATCTACAGCATCGGCACAAAAAAATAACGGAACTGCGTTAAGTTTTGGATTACCAGAACAAAGTAATTTCTCTGCAGAGCGTCTTGCACGAATTGATAAAATAGTGCAACAATATATTGATAGTGGCTGGATCAATGGAGCCATTGCATTGGTTGCTAAAAATGGAAACATTGTTTATTACAAGGGTATTGGATATGATGATAAAGAATTAAAACAACCGATGAAAAAAGATGCCATCTTTCGAATCGCATCGCAAACAAAAGCAATTACCAGTGTGGCAATTATGCAATTAGTGGAGGAAGGAAAATTATTATTAGACGACCCAATATCAAAATACATTCCTGATTTTAGAAAGCCTGTTGTGTTGGATAAATTTAATCCCGCTGATAGTTCTTATACTACTCTTCCTGCAAAAAAAGAAATTAGCATTCGCGAATTATTAACGCATACTTCTGGAATTGGATATGCACAAATTGGTGCACCACAAATGAATGCGATCTATTCAAAAGCTGGGGTGTACGGTGGAATTGGTTTACCTGCAGGCATGAAATTATCCACCAATATTTTGCGTTTGGCAAAGTTGCCTTTGATGCATAGTCCGGGTGAAAAATGGACCTACGGATTAAACGATGATGTATTAGGATATCTCGTAGAAGTGTTAACTGGATTGAGTTTTGACGAGTACTTAAAGAAAAAAATATTCGAGCCCTTAGGCATGAAGGATACTTATTTTTATATCCCACAAGATAAACACTCGCGCTTAGCTAACTTATATACGGAAGATAGTTTGAAGCATGCAGTAAAAATGCCTGAGATGATTCAAGTAAATGGAGATTTTTATCGCGACTATCCCAATATCAAAGGTGGAACATTTTATTCTGGTGGTGGCGGATTGGCATCTACAGCTTATGACTATGCTATTTTTATGCAGATGTTATTGAATGGTGGCGATTATAATGGAAAACATATTTTGAGTAAAGCGAGCATTCGATTAATGACTACCAATCAAATTGGAACGATGTCGAGAAATGCATTTGGCGGCCCTGATACAAAGTTTGGATTGGGCTTTGAATTAGTAACAGCAAGTAATTACGGAAGAAGTTATTATTCGATGGATACTTATAGTTGGGGCGGCATGTTCAGTTCCAGTTATTGGATTGATCCTACAGAAAAAATTGTAGCACAATTTGTGTTGCAAATGTTACCAGCTAGTCACGGGGATATTAATGAGAAATTTAAAGTGCAAGTGTATCAGGCGTTGCAATAAAATAAAAAAGTAAAAAGGTAGGAAGAGTTAATAAAGGTTGTAAAAATAAAGTTTCCCCTCTATCCCGAGTGATTGGGATAGAGGGGCAGCTTTTTGTATCAATCCATCTCATCCGGGGGTATTGTATTAATTCCTAAAATTTTATAGATCGGACAAAAATCAATCAATGCTGTTGCTAATAGAACACCGCCAGCAATAAGTAATACTAATCCAATAGTTCCTGTAATAACTTCCATAAAATAGAGTGCAGCAAATACTACTGATAGAATAATCCGAACAATCCTATCGAGGTTTCCTATGTTCTTTCTCATTGGACTTTATTTAATTGTTTTTAATAAGTTAGTTTTCAACAGAAAGCCCAAAGAACCTGAGAATTTAGCATTGTTGTTGGCTTTCTACTACAAAATAAACATTAGTTTTTAATATATACAATGAGTTTTGTCACTTTATCAAAATCAAAAGTCAAAAGTCAAAGGTTAGAATAGGGGCAAAAAAAAGTCCTGAGCAATTAGTTCAGGACTTTACATATAATATTTTAATACTATCCAGGTACGCGGGAAATGTATTTTTCGATTTCTTTTACCTGGTCCAAAACCTGTTTTGTTTTTGGTTTACAAGCTTTAGCTTTACGGAAAAAGTCTTTAGCGGCCCTGAACTCGCGTTTATTCATAAAAATCTGGCACATGCTTAAATAAGCAACAGCCTCACTTTCTTTATCAGGAATTCCCAGACGAATGGCAGCGCGAATATAGGTTTCGCCTTGCTTCAGGTCGCCCTTTTGCATCGCCATCATGCCTAATTGAAGTTTGTTGGCACCTTCTGCTTCAGGCATTGGGGAACCCAGGGAAGAACTCATCTTCAGGTGTTTTTCGGCTGAATCGAAATCTTGCTTCATCATTGCCAAGTTTCCCAAAATAGTATAATAAGTAGAGCGAACTGGTTTGTATAAAAGGCCTGGGAACCAGATGGTTTTAAGGATACGTTCCACTTCTTCAATATTGCCGGCTTCCATTGGACCTTGAATAAGGCGCATGGGTCCGATAAAGAAATGACTGGCAAAGCCGATCAAAGCAATGAAGTAGATTGGAAAAATAGGCCAGAAACCGGTTCCGGTAAGGTTTAAAGTCAGTCCTAGTAGAACTGCTACTATGCTTAACCAAAAGCGGTACTTAATAATGACATTATAAAATTTCATAACCCTAATTAATTGAGAGTGGGCAAAGATAAAGGGAAATAGGGTTTTTCGGAATCTGATTTCCGAAATCTTGGTATCTAATGTTTGGCATCGTTTACTTCAATCCAATATCCTTCGGGGTCTTTAAGCCAGATTTGGTGAACGCCGTCGATACGGGTGGTGATGGAATTTTGTTTGCCACTAACATCTTCGAAAGCCATTTTTTCGTTCAGGAGGCGATGAGTGAAATCAGTGAGCGACACCACGCTAAAGCAGAAATGATGGTTCTTGAAGTATTCTTTGGGTTGTTCAGCGCCTTGAATAAGATGCATGGCCACACCGTTGCCAATGGTAAACCAAGCGTGTTTGTTGTCGTGAAAGGGTTCAGCCAGGGTATCCAGTTGTATGATATCGCGGTAAAATGACTGTTCTTTTCTTAAGTCTGCCACATAGATAGCAATATGGTCGATTGTAACGCTTGGTTTATTTTGAGCGTTCGATTTGGAAGAGAAACCGAAAGCCATGAAAAGGCAAAGGGTAAAAGCAAATAATTTCATAGGGTTAATTGTAGGCTCAAAATACTGCATTCGTTTCAACAATTTAAAAAGGGGGAGCAATAAAGGATAGAAACTGTTATTTTTGCGGCTCGATAAATTTTTTTGTCGGGGTCCCGTAGTTCAATGGATAGAATAGGCGTTTCCTAAACTCTAGATCCAAGTTC
>JBAXXT010000075.1:0-11825 GCA_037127755.1 Bacteroidota bacterium | reverse complement strand
TTATGCGTAAATTGCTCCTATCATTAAAGCATGCCAGTAACTTGAAAGATGCTAACTCTTCTGTAAAGGTATACAATGGATATGGGCATAAAAACAATATTATACTCTATGGTCATGTATTGCGTGGGAAACATACAAACGAGAATAGATACAGTAATAATCCATTCATCAATGCTTTGCATCTTTTTAGATTATTTCTAGTAAAGCCTAGATCTGGTTTTCTACTAGAAATGCATTGGGGCAACCAGATATTTACTACATATTCTCAAACAGACGGATTTTTCAAATTCGAATGGCAATCGAACAAAGAAGTAAACGCTGGATGGCATGCCATAGATGTTTATTTACTTTCACAAAATCGTGAATTAATATCCAAGTCTACCGGTAAAGTATTCATTCCTAATTCAACTCAATACGCTTTCATATCAGATATTGATGATACATTACTCATTTCGCATTCATCATCTACCTTAAAAAAATTAAGACTACTTTTTATTAGGAATCCAAGAAGTAGAAAACCATTCGAAGATGTAGTAAATCATTATCAACTCTTATCTCTTGCACACACTGATTCATTGATTCCCAACCCCTTTTTTTATGTATCAAGTAGTGAGTGGAATTTATACGAATATCTGACAGAATTTTTTCTTCACAATGAATTGCCAGAAGGTGTATTGTTATTAAATAAATTAAAACGGTTTTCCCAATTATTTAAAACAGGCAAATCGAATCACCAATTAAAATCCCAACGTATTACAAGGATCCTAGATTCCTTTCCAAAACAAAAATTTGTTTTATTAGGAGATAACTCCCAGAGAGATCCAGAGTTGTATAAGGCTATAGCAAATCATTATCCAGAAAAAATACACGCTATTTATATACGACAAATTCGAAGTCGTAGAATCAAATCAGCAAAACATCTTTTAGATTCCATCAATAATAAAAACATTCATATTTGCCTTTTTTCAATTAATGCCGAAGCAATACAACATTCTAAACAAATTGGACTAATTGAATAATAATTTTTATATTTGCCATATGCCATTGGAACTTTGGAAAAATATTATTTGCAAGCCCACCTAATTTCCAGGTCTACCTGTTGCATCTACGCAACCCTCTCAACTCTTTATAGCAATCCATTTTGTCATTAACATTATTACAATTGTTGTATGCGTACTATTATAGAACCATTCAAGATTAAATCTGTGGAACCCATCTTTTTTACCAGTAAAGAAGAAAGAGTTCAAATTTTAGAAGAAGCTTTTTATAATCCCTTCCTGATTCACTCTAACAAAGTATTGATTGATTTACTAACTGATAGTGGCACCAGTGCTATGAGCAGTAATCAGTGGGCAGGTATTATGCAGGGCGATGAGTCTTATGCAGGAAGTCCTAGTTTTTTCCGTTTCGAATCTGTTGTAAAAGATATAACCAGTATGCCCTTAGTGATTCCTACACACCAGGGAAGGGCTTCTGAAAAAATTCTTTTTAGCATTTTAGGCGGGCAAGGAAAATATTTTATTAGTAATACTTTATTCGATACAACCCGCGCCAATATTGAGTTTTCCGGTGCCGAAGGAATAGACTGTTTATGCAAAGAAGGGAAGCTTCCCTCTGTGCCTGCTCTATTTAAAGGAAATATGGATCTAGAATTATTAGAACAAACCATTAAAGAAAAAGGTGTTGCTAATATCCCTTTAGTAATGATAACTGTTACCAATAATTCAGGTGGCGGCCAACCTGTGAGCATGCAAAATATCAAAGCAGTTCGTGCCATCTGCAATAAATATCAAATCCCATTGTTTATCGATGCTTGCCGATTTGCAGAGAACTCTTACTTCATCAAATTACGTGAAGCAGGTTATCAAAATACATCTGTTGAAAATATTGCAAAAGAACTTTTCTCTTATGCTGATGGTTGTACCATGAGTGCGAAGAAAGATGCCTTTGCTAATATAGGCGGCTTCTTAGCAATGCACGATACCGTTCTTGCTCAAAAATGTAGAAACTTATTAGTAATAACCGAAGGCTTTCCCACTTATGGCGGACTTGCCGGCAGGGATCTCGAAGCTATAGCAATTGGATTGAGGGAGGTTCTTGATGAAAACTATCTTCAATATCGGATTCGTAGTATTGAATATCTCACTAATAAACTAATTGAGGCAGGTGTACCTGTGATGCAACCTGCAGGTGGACATGCTGTTTATATAGATGCAAAAGAATTTCTAAGCCATATCCCAGTGGAGCAATATCCGGGTCAGGCCTTGGTGGGTGCCTTATATCTAGAAGGTGGTATCCGTGGCGTTGAAATCGGATCACTGATGTTTGGAAAATATGACGATCAAGGAAAATTAATTCCAGCACAAATGGAGCTCGTTCGATTGGCGATTCCTCGCAGGGTATATACGCAAAGTCATATTGATTATGTGGCTGAAGTAATCATTGAAGTATTCAAAAATAGGGCTTCCATTAAGGGATTAACTATTGAAGAAGAAGCCCCTTTACTCAGACACTTCACTGTAAAAATGAAACCCATTAAATAAACTAATACTTATTATCATGAACAAACCAATTAAAAGAAGCTGGGCGGAACCATACAAAATTAAAATGGTGGAGCTCATTAAAATGACAAGTCCTGCAGAAAGAAGGAAAGCCTTACAGGAAGCAGGTTACAACACTTTTTTGCTCAAGTCGGCAGATGTATATATCGATCTATTAACAGACAGTGGAACATCTGCCATGAGTGATCGTCAGTGGGCTGGAATGATGTTGGGCGATGAAGCTTATGCAGGCAGCAGAAACTTTTATCATTTAGAAGAAGTTGTTAAAGATGTATACGGTTACAAATACTTGATACCTACACATCAGGGGCGTGGTGCAGAAAACATCCTTTCAAAAATATTAATCAAGAAGGGTGATATCATTCCTGGAAATATGTATTTCACTACAACTCGTTTACACCAGGAATTAGCTGGTGGAAAATTTGAAGATGTAATTATTGATGAAGCACATGATTCAGCGAGTGAATTTCCTTTTAAGGGAAATATTGATTTAGAAAAATTAGATAAGCTAGTTAAAAAACATGGAGCAGAAAAGATCCCTTATGTGAGCATGGCTACTAGCGTGAATATGGCGGGAGGACAGCCCATCAGTATGCAAAATCTAAAGGACCTACGAAAGTATACCAAGAAACATGGCATCCGTGTGATCCATGATATGACAAGGGTTGCGGAGAATGCCTACTTTATTCAGCAACGTGAAAAAGGATATGCAGATAAAACGATAAAGGAAATTGTAAAAGAGATCTGCTCATACACAGATGGGGCTACCATGAGTGCTAAGAAAGATGCATTGGTAAATATAGGAGGGTTCTTAGCCGTGAACGATTGGGATGTTTTTGAAGAAGCCAGAAATATGGTGGTAGTGTACGAAGGCTTGCATACTTATGGTGGATTAGCAGGAAGAGATATGGAAGCAATGGCGATAGGAATTGGTGAAAGTGTGGGTGATGATCATATCAAAGCACGCGTGGGGCAAGTAATTTATCTCGGTGAAAAAATGATTGAATATGGAGTGCCCATTGTAAAACCAATTGGAGGGCATGGCATTTTTGTGGACGCGAAACAATTCTTACCACATATTCCACAAGATATGTATCCAGCTCAAACCCTTGCAGCGGAAATTTATCAGGATTCTGGTGTAAGAACTATGGAAAGAGGTATTGTATCTGCAGGCAGAAAAGCAAATGGCGACAATTATTGTCCAAAATTAGAGCTCGTTCGTTTTACCATTCCACGTAGAGTATATACGCAAGCTCATATGGATGTAATTGCTGAATCAACAGCAAGGGTGTTTGAACGCCGTGAAAAAATTAAAGGAATGAAAATGATTTACGAACCTAAATATTTAAGATTCTTTCAAGCGAGATTTGAAAAGATTAAGTAAAGTTATCGGGGGTGGTTCTTGGACGATTGCTTATGAGAGCCATCCCTGTTCTTTATACCATTTGATAGCATCATGCAGACCTTCTTCTAAATTGTATTTTGGCTGATAGCCTAACTGATCAATTTCTGAACAATCTACTGCCCAATTTGGTGCTTCAAATTCTTTTAAACGTTCTCGATTAAGAATGGGTACTTTACCAGTAACAGAGCCTACCATTTCAGCAAAAATCGCAACAGTTCGTACAACAAGTACAGGCATCACAATTGACAATGTCTTCTTTTGTAAAAGCGTTTTAATCTGTTGATTAAATGCATGGGAAGTATATACTTGCTGATCTGATACCAGAAAATTCTTTCTTACTACCTCAGACTCCATTGCAAGAAAAATAGCAGCTGCCAAATCTTCTGCATGTACAAAACTTAACATCTGTTGCTTGTTACCAATATAAACTTCAAACCCTTTTTGAATGGAATTAATTAAAAAGAAAACGTCTTTGTCTTTTGGTCCGTATACCGCAGTTGGATTGATAATTACAAACGGAAAATCACTCAAGGAATATAAGAACTCTTCTGCTTTATGTTTACTTCTGCCATAAGCGGTTAAAGGTGCTTTAAAATCAGAAGTTTTTACAGGTGCTTCATTTGGGGCTGGACCATATGCAGCAAGACTACTGATCAATACAAACTTATCAGGCACCTGATTATTTCTTTGCAAGGCATGCACCAAGCGAATTGTATTATCACAATTCACCAGATCATATTCTTCATTTTTATTGGCCCTTGTTACACCAGCATTATGAATGACGTAATCAATTTGCCCGAATCTTTCAATAAATTCACTGATCGCATGATCGAGGGATTGATCATTTTTAAAATCGAGTTCTAAAAAATGAATAGAGGGATCCTTAAGCCATTGTTTATTGCTGGTGGGTCTAACAGCTGCTACAGTCTGATAATTTTTTTTCAGGGCTAACTCCACGAGATAGCTTCCGATAAAACCACTGGCACCGGTAATGAGTAGATTTTTTTTCATCCTTCCTTAATTGTTAGGAATCGAAGCGTTTAATAAAACACCTGCGTCTTTTGTGTTGTACCGCATCAAAACGCCCCCAAAATGCTTGAACTTTTTCATTCACTTCTAGTTCAGGATTCGATTCAGCATAATCCATACCATAATTGATAAAAGCTTTATTGCATTCGTACATGATTAAAGCATTCACCCCTTTCCCTTGATAGGCTTTATCAACAGCCACTAAATATAAATCAGCTAAATTATTTTTGCCTTTTTTTAGCGCAGATAATAAATGAAATAGGCCAAAGGGTAATAAAGAACCTTTCGCTTTTTGCAAAGCCTTTGACAATGAAGGCATCGTAACACCAAAAGCAATGAGTTTACCATTTTGATCAAGAATCAAAGGCACAAACTCAGTTTTTATAAAAGAAAAATATTGCTTGGTATAATATGCAATTTGTTTATCGCTTAATGGAACTACCCCGTATAAATGTGAATAACAGGAATTAATTAATTCAAAAAGTTCTTTTGTATAAGGCAGAATTTCTTTCGGCTTCTTCGCTTGAACTACCGTTAATTTCAATCTCCTTTTTACAATAGAAGCCATCTTCTCAAAATCTTCAGGTATGGTTTTTGGAATTTTAATTTTGTATTCTACCCAGTCTGCGTCTTTAGAAAAACCTAATGCTTCCATGAATTTGGGATAATAGGCATAATTATAAATAGCAGCAAGTGTACCCAATTGATCAAACCCCTGAACCAACATTCCTTCGTGATCTAAATCTGTAAAACCCATGGGGCCATGAATGGCATCCAATTGTTTTTCTTTTGCCCATTTTTCAACTTCAGCTAAAAGCGCCTTTGGTATTTCGATATCTTCTTCAAAATCGATCCATCCAAAACGCATGTATTTATTTTTCCATTTTTCAATGAATGCATGATTTAAAATAGCCGCCACACGACCCACAACTTTACCATCCTTATACGCCAAAAAATATTTAGCCTCACAATAATCGAAAGCAGGATTTTTATCTTTACGCAGAGTCCCTTCTTCGTCGAAACTTAAAGGGGGCACATAATAGGGATGATCTTTATACAAACGATAAGGCAAATTGATAAAAGCCTTCAACTCTTTCTTTGAGGTAACTTCCTTAACAACAATACTCATTTTGTGGGTTTATGCTTAAAGATAATATTTATCCCATTCCATTTTTATCTCTACACCTATTTTTCAGCATGTTCTAACACATGCAATTTGTTTGCAACCAATTCTAATTTACTGATTACATAATCTAATTGCTCTCTTGTATGAGTAGCCATGATAGACATACGAATCAAAGAAGAATCACTACTAACCGCAGGCGATACTACTGGGTTCACAAAAATACCTTCTTCATACAATAACTGCGTGAACTGGAACGTGAGTGTATTATCGCGAATATATATAGGTATGATGGGTGATTCAGAAGCACCCATATCGAATCCAAGGTCTTTTACAGCTTTGGTGATGTAAGCAGTATTAGCCCAAAGTTTTTCAAGACGCTCCGGTTCAGCCTGCATGATTTCGAGTGCTGCCATTGCTGCTGCTGCTGCAGAGGGAGGCATACTAGCACTGAATATAATGGACCTGGCATGGTGCTTTAAATAATCAATGATCTCTTTATTCGAAGCAATAAATCCACCAACCGAAGCCAGCGATTTGCTAAAAGTACTCATGATAAGGTCCACATCATCGGTAAGTCCAAAATGATCAGCAGTACCCCTACCCAATTTTCCAAGTACGCCCAAAGAGTGGGCATCATCTACCATCACAGTAGCCTGGTATTGTTTTGCCAAACTGGTGATTTCTGGTAGATTACAGATATCACCTTCCATACTAAATACGCCATCAATCACAATCATCTTAATAGTATCGATCGGAATTGTTTTCAATCGCTTTTCTAAATCTGCCATATCATTATGCGCAAATTTCAAAACTTTAGAAAATGAAAGACGACTTCCTTCAATAATGGAGGCATGGTCATATTCATCTAATATCAACACTCCATTTCTTCCAGTGATACTTGCCACTGTTCCTAAATTAGTTTGAAAACCAGTAGTAAAAGTCAGGGCAGCTTCCTTACCTAAATGAGCTGCTAGTTTTTCTTCTAGCTCTATATGCAATTTAGAAGTTCCGTTTAAAAACCGAGAACCAGAACAACTACTACCATACCTTGTTAATGCATTTCTAGCGGCTTCAAGTACTTTGGGGTGATTGGTTAAGCCCATATAGCTATTCGATCCAAACATCAGCAACTTTCTTCCCCCAATCATCACTTCTGTATCATGATTCTCTTCTATAGAGCGAAAATAGGGGTACAAACCGGAAGCCTTCAAATCTTTAGCTGCAGTAAAATTTGCTAATTTTTGGGATAAACTCTTTTGTATCATATTGATATTTAATGATATTTATAACTTAATATAAAAATAACCTACAAGAATGAAGATACACAACCATTTTGTGTATATCAACAAGTTCCGATTAAATAGTAACTTTTTTTCGATTTCCTTAAAAATAATTGGGTAAATATAAATATATAAGGATAATTTTGTCTTTTTTTATTTCAGAGCTATGTTCCCAGATAAACAAAAATTCATCGTATTTAGCGTTCTCTGCATTGGATTTCTATCCTATTCTGGTTATCTTGGACTAAATCTTACATTGAATAATATTTAACCCTGCCAATTATTTTTTCTTAATAGCTACTGCAATTTTAGAATCTGCCGTGCCATAATATAAAAACCATTTCTCCTTATAATTGGCTAATCCTTCTAAAAAACAAACGTTATTAACCTGCCCCGTAAGTTCATAGGGTTTATCAGGTTTAAAGAAATAATGATCTAGTCTTTTAATCACTTTTGTGGGATCATTTTTGTCGAGCAAAATTTGACCGCCAGTATAAGTACCATCCGGCAAACTGGTATCGCCTATATTTTTAAGGTTGCGTGCATTATAAATGAGTAGAATACCATTATCTGTAATCATTGCCGGGGGACCAGACTCAACCAAATCAGCATCAAACATTTTATCTCTTGTTGGAACTACAATTTTTAGCAGCGGCATATTCAAAGCCTGTCCTTTTAATACAATCGGAGTTTTTTCATGAGCAGCCATTTCCATCGGTTCCCAATTAATTAAATCAGTTGATGATGCTGCCCAAATATTTTGATCTCCCCAGTACATCCAGTATTTACCATTGATTTTTGTAGCAACAATTTTTCCATCGGCATATTTCGAAACAATCGAACCAGACTTGGACCATAAGTTTACATATTTACCATTATATGCTTTTGTAAAAACAGAACCATGTTTTTTCCAATGTAATAAATCAGTTGATGTTGCAATTAATAATCTTGCCAGGTTTCCATCATAAGCCGTATAGGTCATATAATACAGACCTTTTTCATCTTCCACAATTCTGGGATCCTCAGCCCCACCCTGCCATTCATATTTTTTTAGTGAATCATTATCAGGATAAAATACTGGGTTATTTAATTTCGAAAAATGTAGTCCATCGATACTAGAAGCCAAGCCAATTCTAGAGGTTCCTCCTGGCAATCCAATTTTATCTTGTGCACGATACAACATAAATAAGGTATCATTCCTTACCACTATAGCAGGATTAAAAACATCTTTTGCTTCCCATGAGATATTCTTTTTTGTGATGGGGTCCAGGAACTGATTATCGCCAGGAACCAATACAGGATTTGCAGCATCAGCTTTCACAAAATCAAGCATCGCCCAATTTTCTGTGCTATCCTTTGTAGAAACCTCTACCGTGGCATTATTACAAGCAGAAAAAATAATTATAGTAGCAATAAGAATTAAAAATTCGTACTTGTATTTCATCAATTTTATTTTTTGTTCACTGCATAAGCAATGCCACCTGTAACATGTTGTATAAATAATGGATCTGCATACGATTCGTCGGTATGTCCAAACTCTGTATAAAATGCCCTGCCACCATCAAAATCATGCCACCAAGCCATGGGATGATAATCTCCATTTTCGCCCCCTGTATAAGATTTCTCATCAATGGTAATTAATACATGAAGATTAGGTTGTATGCTTTTAAAATTATACCATTCGTCGAAACGTTTCCATTCTTTAGGTAAATGCATGGTTGAAATATGAGTTTGATCGATTACATGCAATACTGCATCCTGTTGCTTTGGATGACTTTTAAAATAGGCACCTACTAATTGATTATACCAGGCCCAATCATACTCAGTATCCGTTGCCGCATGGATTCCAACAAATCCTCCTCCTTTCTGAATATAATGCTCAAACGCTTGCTGTTGTTCGTCATTCAACACATTTCCAGTTGTACTTAAAAAAACCACAGCAGCATATTTGCTTAATTGTTTTGCATTGAAGAAATTAGCATCAGTTGTTGTATCTACTAACATATTATTATCCACGCCAATTTTCTGGATGGCAGCAATGCCTGTTGAAATGGAAGCATGATGATATCCAAGTGTTCTGCTAAAAACTAAAATACGTGTAGCTTTTTTATTGGTAACAAATGCAGTTAAACAAACTGTAATCAATAAAAAAGAAAATAAGAACAGATTTTTTTTCATGGTGGTATTTTTAAAAATTTTAATTCAGTTTAGATCTTTTTTCCATCACTTCTCTCCAGGTAGTTAAAATAATTCCTTCTCTTATTATTGCGGCTTTAAACTCAGGATCCATCATTGCCAGCATATCCCCTTTCCGCAAAGGTCCAGATCCAGAAATAAAAGGAAAAACTTCTGTAGTTGCCGTACAATGCATGATCATCATAGTTAATC
Organism: Bacteroidota bacterium; assembly: GCA_037127755.1. GTDB lineage: Bacteria > Bacteroidota > Bacteroidia > Chitinophagales > Chitinophagaceae > Sediminibacterium. Next base: position 2,036 of record JBAXXT010000075.1, on the reverse strand, counting down.
CGGGTTTAATATCATGGATTCCCTCGATATATTTTTTTGTTTTGTATTTTTGAATTTCCTGATCATCAGTTTGTATCTCTTTCGGAATTTCCCAATTATAACTTTCGTTATGCAAATCATCTAATACCGGAAGTTTGGCATCCCAAAGCATTTTACCCAATGCACGAATCTGTACTATTTGTGCTTCAGGCATATGATTGGTTTGTCTAATTAATGAAGCATGCCCTGCAGGAATCATCACAGGAATATGATTTTCTATTCCTACACGTATATAACGCATCAGAAAATCAGGAGAAGCAAACAGTGTTCCCATATGACTATCCAAATGAGTTGGTTCTATTCCCATTGTTCTCGCTCTTTCTAATTGTGCACGAATTTCCTTTTCAACTTCATCTCCATTACTATGTTTCACTACATCTTCTACACTAGGCCATAATGCACCTTCTTTATCTACTAATCCAGGTGTCACAGATTTTCCACTCAAAGGCCCCCAACGATATCCACTCCATTCTGATGTTAAAGTAAGATGGAGACCAACATCTAGTTTGGGATGCTTTTTATAATAATGTATAAAAGCTGGCACCCAGGAACATGGCATCATCACACTACATGAAGTTGCTATCCCATCTGTCATTGCTGTAATAGCACCTTCATTTGAATCGAATGACATACCCACATCATCTACATGTAAGATCACAACTTTTGATCCTTTTGGATAACCCAATTTTTCAGCATATGTGCTGTCAAGAGTTTGGGAGTTCAAAACATTGCATAAAAATAATGGCAAAAGAAAAATAATCGTTTTTCTGGCAAGCATGTCTTGGTTTTAATTAAATTGGCAATCCTTATGGAATGAAAGGCTACAAAAGCAATCCTTCTAATTCCGTGTTAAATCTAATAAAACTAAAGCAAAATACCATCCCCCTTATGAAAGCAAAAATTAACAGCCTACTAGCCTCTATGATGTTTCTCGAATATTTTATATGGGGAGCATGGTATGTGACGATGGGAACTTACATGACAGAACATTTACATGCATCTGGAGTAGAGATAGGAGCAGCCTACAGTGCCTTAGCTATTGCAACTATGATTTCTCCTTTTTTTGTAGGATTAGTTGCCGATAAATTTTTTGCAGCTCAAAAAATCATGGGCGTTCTACATTTAATTGGAGCAGTACTACTTTTCCTTGCCACTAAGATTGATAATAGCACCAGTTTTTATTGGATCATACTTGTATATGCTTTATTGTATATGCCAACTATTGCATTGAGCAATAGCATTGCATTCTCTCAGATGACCGACCCCGGAAAACAATTTCCATGGATCAGAGTCTTTGGTACACTTGGTTGGATTGTAGCCGGTGTAATAATTGGTCAATTAAATATTGAAAAAACAGCTACTACTTTTTATTTAGCAGCAGGCATTTCTTTGGTTTTAGGATTACTCAGCTTTATACTTCCCAACACGCCACCAAAAGCAGCAACAAGCGATGCCTCGAGTGCTTTTGGCACTGAAGCTTTTGTTCTGTTTAAAGAAAGACCGTACATGGTATTCTTTATTGCCGCTATTTTAGTTTGCATTCCGTTAAGCTTTTATTATGGGTTTGCAAATCCATTCTTAAATGAAATTAAATTAGAAAATGCAGCCAGTAAGATGACGCTGGGACAGGTTTCAGAAGCCGTATTTATTTTAGCCATCCCATTTTTATTTAACAGGATTGGAGTAAAAAAAATGTTGTTGATGGGTATGACCGCCTGGATTCTTCGTTATATATTTTTTGCCTATGGCAATGCAGGTAATAATGCATGGATGCTTTATGCTGGCATCATTCTTCACGGGATCTGTTATGACTTTTTCTTTGTTACAGGATACATGTATACTGAGAAAAAAGCTGGCGATAAAATCAAAAATGCCGCACAAGGTTTATTTACTTTTGCCACTTATGGAGTAGGTATGTTCATCGGTACCTGGTTCTCCGGATTCACCGTAGATAAATATAAAGTAGGAGAATTACATAACTGGCAAAATATCTGGTT
>JBAXXT010000074.1:0-11844 GCA_037127755.1 Bacteroidota bacterium | reverse complement strand
AGACAAAGAATTATTAGCCAAACTAGCACAATGATCTCTTATAAAGAAGTTGTAGTGCAAAAGACGCATTAGAAATTATTACACAGATGATTCATATCAAAATAAAATTTCACGAAAACAAAATCAGCCATACCAGCAATGAAGAAGATATAAAAGGTCGTGAAACAAAAATCAAACGGTTACAAAAGGATTTGTATGAGATCAGATATTATATTGAGAACTGTGGTGAGAAAATCAAAATTCAAAGCGAAATAAATTTATCAAATTACATATAGAAAACAAACATATTCTGAAATTAATTGATGCATTTTTATTATCAGAAAATGGTAAAGTTCTCTTAGACCTGAAACGGAGTAAAAAAAGTTATCTTCAGAAGTAAATATTCAGAATCCAACACATTACAAAATGATTAAGAAGTATTCAGTTTTAATAAGTGTAACTATTTCTTTGGTTTTCCTTGTAATAGCAATTTCAATTTATCCAGGTGGCTCTATGTTTGACAAAAATTCTATTGGCTTTGACTGGACAAAAAATTTCATTAGTAACCTATTTGGCGCAAAAGCGTTAAATGGCGCTGAAAACAAATCCAGATTTTGGGCATACATAGGAATGATTTTACTTCCTTTGAGTTACGCAATATTTTTCGTTAACATGGCAAAAAAAATACCTGATAGAAATGCTAAATATATTCTAAAATATGGAGGGGTTGCTAATTTAGTATGTATGTTTTTAATTGTAACGCCTTTGCATGACTTAATGCTAAACATATCAATTAGTTTGTTTTGGACATGTATAGTTATTATCACTGTTTTTATCTTAAAGACAAAACTTCATTTATTTAAATTCCTTTGTATTGCCTGTCTTTTATTTTTTTATTACAGCATATACTCATGGGCAATTAGTGATTGGAATTTATTGCCAATGATGCAGAAAGCAAATTTTATCAATTCAACATTTTTAATTTTAGGACTTGAGTATTTTACGAAACAGGAAGATTTTGTCCATATTAAAACAGCAAGCAGTAAATAACAAGCAACGAACCGCTTACATGGGGTTTGCCACAAACATTAAGTAACTTCGAAATTCCGAATTGATCCAGATGACACTAAGGCCAATACTCATCGATGAAGACCCAACACTAAGTGTATATGCAAACCCGTTTTGCCAGGATATATTTAAATCATATCCAGAATATTATTTCAAAACCGGTTACAATTTGCCTTGGATAGGATATTTTGTAATTCGTGAATTTCAGGTTGTTGGTGCATGCGGATTTGTTGATCAACCAAAAAATAACAGAGTTGAAATTGCATATGGAACAAATAAAGAATTTGAAGGACAAGGTATTGCTTCTTTTGCTTGCCAGGAACTCATAAAAATTGCAAAGGTTGCCTATTCTAATGTTTTAATAACTGCAAAAACGGCACCCGAACATAACGCATCCACAAAAATCTTGAAGAAGAACGGTTTTGAATTTATTGAAATCGTTCAAGATCATGAAATTGGTGACGCTTGGATATGGGCATTAAAATCTTGAGGGAGTCATTAGTTGAAATATTCAAAAAACACCTAAATCCTAACAAAAATATTTGCAAAAGAAAGGCGGGACAATGTAATATCAACTTTATACTTGCATCGGTTAGGTCTCGGCGTTCAATTTTCAGCTTTAGTTCTTAACTTCATCAACTTATTTTCAAATTGCATTTGTACCGGACTGGACAATCAATATATTCCACAACCATAGCAATACTCAACGTTAGCGGTCTGGCTAAAAATAACATTGAACATAAAACCGATAAAACAGAAAATAGAAATAATGGAGACTACAGTAAAAATAACCTCAACCTTTAATTGCTCATTGGAAAGAGCATTCAAATCACCGATGCTATGTGATGTAACGAAAGTTCATACAGGATATGGAATGATGCCAAGAGTAACCCATTGCACGGATGACGAAAATTGGGGAAAGATAGGTTCAAGTAAAAAAGTATTTGTTGAAAAATCATTGACACATAAAGGAGGTTTCGGTTCAGTTGACAATGTAGTTGAACGCATTGAAGACAAGTATTGGAAAATAGAAATTAACCAATTTCAGGCGTGGATGTTAAGTTTTAACAAATTTGTTGGCGAGTGGCAGACAACCGAAATAGAAAAAGATAAAATCTTGATTGAATACACCTATACACTTTATTCAAACAATGTTTTGCTTTATCCTATAAATTGGATTTTTACCAAGACATTTTGGAGAAAATATATGAAACAAGCATTGGAAAATGTTAGACAAATCACAATTGACAAAGAAGCTTATCAATACGCGTAAAAAGCCTGAACATCAGTGATATACAAAAAATTGATTACGAAATTTTTAGAATTATGCTTACAAACATCAATCCGAAATTACCAATGCGTGACAAATTTTTGACGAAAGAATTTTACACGAACCATTTGGATTTTAAACTAATAGGAGAATATGACGAATATTTAATCGTTGGGAAAGACAATATAGAAATTCACTTTTTTGTCTTTAAAAAACTTGATCCAAAAGAAAACTATGGACAAGTTTATATCAGAACAAACGACATTGACAAACTTTATCAATCATTGCTTGACAATAAACTAAGTATTCACCCTAATGGACATTTAGAAACAAAACCTTGGGGACAAAAGGAATTTGCATTACTTGACCCTGATAATAATTTATTAACCTTTGGTCAAAGTATAAACTGAAATAGACAAGATAAAATGGCAAACCAAAATTCTAAAAGAAATAATTGTAACTTCAAAATATACAATTACAGCATTTTTTTAAAATGGTACTTTTTGAATTTTCACCAAGCCTAAGGCTCACAGAATATGTACGGACTTACCGGCTTGTGCAATTTCATTTTGAAACTTTTCATCAAGCACCTTGCAAACCTTATCCACCAAAACCAGAACATTGCCTTACTTTTTATCCCAGAGATTGCGAAAATGTAGAGTATACCGAGAGTGGCAAAAAAACAGGTAAACTTAATGCCGTTTTATTCGGGCAACAAACAGAAGTAACCAACCGCTTTGTAGGCCAAGACTTTTTATTGTTTCAAATTGTATTTAAACCCGGAGCTTTATACCGCATAACAGGCATACCATCTTATGAAATAACGAATTCATATCTTGACGCTGAACTCTTTTTTACTAAAGAAATCAAAGAAGTCAATAACCGGCTAAACGAGTGCTGTAATAACATTGAAATGATACGCGTTATTGAAAATTTCTTACTAAGCCAAATCAAGATAAAATCAAATGAAAGCCATAGAATTGACAGGATAAATGATTTGATGATTACAAATTCTTCCAATCGAACAGTTGACTGGCTTGCAAAAGAATCATGCCTCTCAATCAGGCAATTTGAAAGAGTTTTTTATGAAAGAATGGGCGTTTCACCAAAATATTTTTCAAAAGTAGCAAGGTTTGAAAATGCCTTTAGAATGAAAAACAAATATCCAAATTTAGACTGGCTCAATATTGCAATGCATTGTGGATATTATGACTACCAACATTTGGTAAAAGATTACAAAAGTATAACTTTGAAAACGCCAACCGGGTTTCACCAGTTAGACCTTTCAGCACCAGAAAGAGTATTTGGCCAAGCTGATACTTATTAAACTTTGTCGCTTTTTTACCACTAACTATTACAACTTTCCTTTCATTTTTGTAAAAATCTTACAATTATGCAAAGAAGGAAATTTCTATTCACAACTGCGGCAGCAATACCAGTTATTGCTATTGGACAGAATTTAAACTCGCCCGACGATCACACAAAAAAAGGCTTTGTAATAAAAGCAAACGAAAGCCGCTTTGATGAAAAAACATTGTTAGGCGGCAAAAACCCTAACAGTATCAAAGTTTCATCAAAAGACACAGGCAACAATCTGACTGTATTTGAGTACATTGGTAATGAAAAAGGTGGCCCGCCATTACACTACCACTTAAAACAAGACGAAATATTTATTATTATTGATGGCGAATACCTGTTTAAAGTAGGAGATGAAACATATACTTTGAAAACGGGTGACACCATTTTTCTTCCAAGAAAAGTACCTCATGCGTTTGCACAAATTACAGACACAGGAAAAATGTATTTTATGTTTCAGCCATCGGGGAAAATGGAAGATTTTTTTAGAACGCTTGGAGCTTTGACTGCACCCCCAACACCGGAACAGGGGGCAAAGATTTTTGCAGACAATGATATGAAAATTGTTGGTCCACCGTTGTCATTTTAACAATGGCCGACAGAAAGCGGTATAAAACAATCGGTTTGGCGGTTATAGCAAATCGGTACCAAAAAAAATTAACAAGCTTAAAGTTGAGAAATTTTTACATTTAATTATTAAAAAGTCAACGAGACAAATCCTCATCAACTTACCAGTGAAAAAATGTGGAATCGTCAACTAGCTTTTTCACCCAATTAGGATTTACAGTTAACCCAATATATTTTTTTGATGACCAAAAATGGAGGGCCTGGAGTCACCAAATTTATATGATGCTGCAGACAATTGAAATGTTCAAATCAGGAAATAAAAAAAAATGATGAACCCAAAGAAAACACAACTGCTACTTTTTCACTTCCTGTAGAAAGCTTTGAAAGATTTAACGAAAAAAAATGAAATTCAGAAACCCAAAAATAACTAATTAATGAAAAACAAAATTCAAAAAAACCAATATGCTGACTTGCTTTTATTTTTTGGAATACTCTTGTTTTTATTTGGTCTAGTTATTGGGTTATGTATTCCAATAATGACAAATCCAAGAATGGGTCTTTCTGCACATCTTGAAGGCACATTGAACGGAATGTTTTTGGTAACATTAGGACTGATTTGGAGCAAGATTATAATAAATGACAACTGGTTAACTATAACATTTTGGTTGACCATTTATGGTTCATTTGCAAATTTTATTGCAGTGGCAATTGCCGCAATAACAGGTGCCGGAAAAATGATGCCAATTGCTGGGGGAAAATTGGGAACAACGGTTACTGAAGGTCTCATTACTTTTTTATTGATTACTTTATCACTTGCTATGATTGGAGTTTGCAGCATAGTTCTAGTAGGTCTATATAAATACATAAAACAATCAAAACATTAATAGAAATATAATAGGCGATTGCATTTCCAAGGGCATGACTACAACAAGCGATTGAACTACCAAACAACATAGCCAACAAAAAATAAATGGCTGACAATACAAACAAAGAAATATGTAATTTCCATATATGCAAAATATAGCCACGTTGTTTAAAACAATTGTTTGTTTGATTTCTTTTTTGTCGCTAACCTCTTCTATACGATCTCAGGATGTTATTGCAAGCGAAATTATTACAACTGAAAAAATGTATGATCTGCATTTTACGGATGCCAAGAGAGATTCCATGGTGAATCAACTAAATGCAAACCTTCATTTCTATCAATACCTGCATGGATTCAATCTGCCAAATAGTGTTCCCCTTCCCAATTGGTTTGACCCTGTATTGCCAACAATGACTTTCAATACCAAACAACAGCCTATTAACTGGAATATTCCTGCAGGGGTTGCAATGCCTGCTGATACAAACAAGTTGGCATTTTATACTATTGCACAGTTGTCTTCTTTACTTATTCATCATAAAATTACTTCCGTTCAATTAAGCCGGTTTTTTATAAACCGTTTAAAAAAATATGGCGACACTTTGCATTGTGTAATCAGCCTTACAGAACAAATCGCCATGGAACAGGCAAAACGGGCCGATGCAGCTTTTGCAAAAGGTATTTATAAAAGCCCACTGCAGGGTATACCCTATGGTCTTAAAGATCTATTCTCAGTTAAAGGCACCCGTACTACATATGGCACACCGCCTTTTAAAGACCAGGTGATAAATGAAGATGCATTCGTGTACCAACAACTGGAAAAGGCAGGCGCTGTATTAATTGCAAAACTATCTATGGGAGAGCTAGCGATGGATGATATATGGTTTGGCGGACAAACAAAAAACCCCTGGAATTTAAATCAAGGTTCCAATGGCTCATCGGCTGGCTCGGCATCTGCAACTGTTGCAGGCTTGTTACCTTTTGCTATTGGTACAGAAACCTATGGATCAATTGTAGCGCCTTCAGCCGTATGTGGTGCAACAGGGTTGCGGCCTACATTTGGTAGTGTAGCACGAACTGGCGGTATGAACCTTGCCTGGACCTCCGACCGCATTGGGCCGATTTGCCGAGATGCCGAAGATGCCGCAATGGTATTTGCATCAATACATGGTAATGATAAATTTGACCGTGCCTCAAGAACAATGCCTTTTAATTATACAGGGAATGTAAATATTAAGCAAATAAAAGTGGCGTATGCAAAAAACTACATTGATACCCTATCAAGTAACAGTGCAGAAAAAGAAGTAATCAAAACTTTGAAGGATGCAGGAGTGGAAGTTACTGCTATTGATTTTCCATCCAACCTACGCACAAATGATCTGTTAACAAGCATTTGGGCGGCAGAATCAGCTGCAGCTTTTGACCCTCTCACAAGATCAGGTAAGGATAGCCAAATGGTGCAACAATGGCAAAGCCGCTACCCGAATCAATTTAGAAGTGCGCGATTTATTCCGGCTGTTGAATATCTTACTATCAGCCGTTTGCGCTATCTGGTGATGCAACAAGCATATCCATTATTGAGTAAGTACGATATTATTATTGTTCCCAGTATGTCCGATGAGCCTATGGCATTAACCTGCCTTACAGGAAATCCCTGCATCACATTGCCAGCTGGTATAGCAACTGAAGGAACTGCACCACCTAGTATTACTTTTATTGGTGGTAAATTATACAGTGAAGCAATAATTGTAGCGTTCGCTAAAAAGTTTCAGCAGATTACTCATTATCAGCAGCAACATCCACTTATGTTTACGAAGTGATTCATATATTAATCGGAGGGGAATAGCAAAAAACAAACACATATTATTATAAATAAATAGTTTAAATTTATTTTGACTTTTATTTATAAAAATTAAAAGTGAAATCAAAACGATACATATCATTTTCAATTATTCTAATCCTACTATTCGTTAGTTGTAGGGAGAAGAAGCAAATATTTAAAATTCCTGAAGGACATGTTGCCATGTTTGGATATGGTTCTTTAATGTCTAAAAATTTTATTCAAAATGGTCTATTACAGAAAAACTATAATGGACCATTTCTTTTGACTCACCTCAAAGGTTATAAGAGATCCTGGACATTTGGCTGGCCGTCTACCTTACCTTCACTTGAACCCGATGGAAAGTTTTACAGGGATTATATTTTAATTAAGGCAGATACTGTTTACCCTCAAAAAATACATTTTCTAAACATAAAGAAAGAGCCAAATTCTATCATCAATGGAGTACTTTATATTGTTCCAAAAGCAGACTTAACTACTTATGATAGTTGGGAATTAGGTTATGAACGAATCGATATAACAGATTTGATTCAAGATCATATCATTGTAGGAGGTCCGGTCTTTGCATATAGAGCACTGCCTGATTTTGTGGCAGATCCTACTAACGATTACAAACAAGACATCATTGAACTCAGTTATTCGAATATCATACAAGATGCTTTCCATTATTGGGGTAAAGAATTTGAAGCTGAATTTAAAAGTAGTACCGAATCTTTCGATACTACAATCATTAAAGTAAATCAAAAGACTCTTTGGATTAATCCGCCTTTGGAAAAAATAAATGAATTAAAAAATGTTTTTAAAAAGAGTTTGTAGCACAATCGGACAAAAAGATTTGATTCTGAATAGTTCAACATTTCGAGAAATAATGTAAAATAAACATATGAGAACCATTAATCCCTGGATAAACTTTAATGGAAATGCCGAAGAAGCATTCACTTTTTACAAATCAGTTTTTGGAGGAGAGTTTGTAAAAATCATTCGTTTTAAAGATCTGTCGAGCCCTGAATTTCTAGTACCAGAAAAGGAAGCAAATAAGATCATGCATATTGCCTTGCCAATTGGCAAACACAATGTCTTAATAGCCAATGATGTTCCCGAATTTATGGGGCCTGTAAATGAAAACGAAAACAGGTCCAAAATATCAGTTAGTGCTGAAAGTCGGGAAGAGGCAGATAAAATATTTAACGGATTATCGGCAGGAGGAGAAATTGAAGGGCCGATTGGCGATAGCCCCTGGGGTTCATACGCCGGAATGTTTAGAGACAAATATGGTATTGAATGGATAGTGGAATTTGACCCCAAACTATAATGAAAATAATAACGCTGCTTCAGGCCACACTAATCGGGATGAAGGAATGAAAATATTAAAAACAATCGGCTAATAAAATGACAGGGGAATTAAACTTAGAAAGATTATTAAAAACAATGAAGCCAAAATTAAATATTGGCGAATATGTTTTTTGTGCGGTAAAGGACATAACATCAGTAGGCATAAAAGACACTGTATTAATTTTTAAGGAAGAGGAAGCAATAACAATTATTGTAAAAAAGGAAATAGCAGACAGATTAAATCTTAACTATTCTTTTATTTCTTCTTGGATCACCTTAACTGTTCATTCTTCATTGGAAGCAGTTGGATTAACTGCATCATTTTCAAAAGCTCTTTCGGAGAGTGGAATTAGCTGTAATGTGGTTGCGGCCTTTTATCACGACCATATCTTTGTTGACAAAAGAGACGCAGAAAAAGCAATGACAGTTTTAAACAGATTTTCAGAATAATGTTACTAGAAGCTGATTTCCATGAAGATAAAAATGGGAATCTAATTAGTGACAACTTAAAACAAACTCTCTACAAATGATAGAAAATATAAAAATATTAGAAACAAAAATCCTATCAGACAATTGGTATGTGCTTAGAAAAATAACTTATGAATATTCTAAAAAAGACGGAACAAAGTTAACCCAAAGTAGAGAAGCATATGATAGAGGGAATGGGGCAACCATTTTACTTTATAACAAAGAGCAAAAAACTGTAATTCTTACAAGACAATTTCGGCTTCCCACATTTGTAAATGGAAATGAAACAGGAATGTTAATTGAAGCCTGTGCAGGTTTGTTAGACAAAGACAATGCAGAAGATTGCATTAGACGAGAAACCGAAGAAGAAACAGGATATAAAATTACAGATGTGCGCAAGATATTTGAAGCGTATATGTCGCCAGGTTCGGTAACAGAAATTTTATACTTTTTCATAGCAGAATATAAAAAAGAAATGAAGGTGACTGATGGTGGCGGCGTTGAGCAGGAAGAAGAAAATATAGAAGTTTTAGAACTTAATATTTCGGAAGCAATGAAAATGATTGAAAACGGAGAAATTAAGGATGGAAAAACAATAATGTTACTTCAATACATAAAACTTAAAAACATACTTTAAAGTTATGATGATTCTTATTGCAGGTCCTTATCGAGGAGGAACAAATGACGACCCCGTATTAATAAAGAAAAATTTAGACAAACTTGAATCAGTTGCCTTGCCACTATTTCGTAAGGGACATATTCCTATGATTGGAGAATGGGTTGCTTTGCCATTGATGCACTTGGCAGGTTCAAAGGAAATTGGTGACAGTATTTGGAGCGAAATTCAATATCCTGTGGCACATCGTATTCTTGAAAAATGTGATGCAATTCTTCGCCTAGAAGGAGCATCAAAAGGAGCGGACGAAGATGTTAGAGTTGCAAAAGAACGAGGTTTGAAAATATATTATAGTTTAGACGAAATTCCAGACCTGATACAAAAATAAAATACAACAAAATAGGTTTGGCAATCTTAGTTTAGTAAGTAGAAGAAATTAATCTCTTAATATTATAAGAGTAAATGAAGACTTTCAAACTTCAACTCATGATAAAATTGCTTTTAATATTCTTTATTTTGATCCTATCCCTTCAGAATGGTGTATCTCAGAAAAGGCAAGAGATTATGATCAATGATTTTGAAAATAAACCATCTACAGAAAATTGGTGGCGGGATAATGCACATGTAAAATTCTCCTATAATCAAATCAAAAAAGATCAAGTATCTAAGGATTCAAAAAACTGCATTTACATAAGATGGGATTCAATACCCTCAAATAAACTATTTACATGGTTCACAGACTTAAAAGCAGATTCGCTTGCTGCAGAGGGAATGGCATCAATATGGAAGTCTTTTCAGCAGAACACCTGGCTTTCATTTTGGTGTAAAGGAGGCGAGGGAGATACTTTAATGCTTCATTTTCTGGTTCTGAGTAAAGGGCATAGCAATAAATGGGGCGCTACCACTATGACTCCTGTGGTTGCAAAAAATTGGATCTTTTATAAAGTTCGCTTCGCAGATTTACAATATGAAAACTGGGGTAAAATAAAAGCTGATTTTGATTTAAACAGTGATATCGGCCGCTGTTTTGAAGTGGGATTAAGATCAAGCTCAGTAAGTACTAAAGGCTATATTGAAGCTTGGTTTGATAATATAAAACTTACTAATTTCGAACCTTTCAATTAATCAAAAAATTACTTTAAAAATATTAAGATGATACAATATCAAATTGAAAATAAATTAAGTGTTGAAGAATTTACTGAAGTGCTGATCAATTCAACATTAGGAGAAAGAAGACCCATCGCGGAACCTGATAGAATTGCTAAAATGCTAGAACACGGAAATTTAATTATTACTGCCAGAGACAATGGAACATTAGTTGGAGTAGCTAGATCATTAACAGACTTCGCTTTCTGTACCTATTTATCTGATCTTGCTGTGGATGATAAGTATCAAAAGCAAGGGATAGGGAAAGAACTTGTAAGACAAACTAAAAAAGAAGCGCCAAAAGCCAAACTGATTTTATTGGCTGCACCCAAAGCTGTAAACTATTATCCAAAAATCGGAATGAAACAGTGGGACCAATGTTATGTTTTAGACAATATAAACGACTTAAAGTAAGAATACGCGTCTTATTTTAGTTTTGCTAAAATGAGTTCTACGGACTATACTTATTTTATAATTTTAAAGCCCCTTGCATTTTATGCGTGTAAAAAGACTTCCCACTTTTAAAAATTTAAATAAAAAATGAAAGCATCCGTATATACAAAATATGGGCCTCCTGAAGTAGTTCAAGTAATGGAGGTTTCCAAACCTATACCGAAAGATAATGAACTTTTAGTTCGTGTTTATGCATCAACTGTAAACAGAACTGACGCTGGTTTTCGGAGCGCAGAATATTTTATTTCAAGATTTTGGACTGGACTTATACGCCCCAAAAATCAAATACTAGGTTGTGAGTTTGCAGGTGTAATTGAAGAAATAGGAACTAGTGTAATATCATTCAAGATAGGTGATAATGTTTTTGGATTTAATGATAAAAACTGTGGGGGTCATGGAGAGTACTTAACTATTTCTGAAACAGATGCAGTTACTACAGTGCCTGATAATTTAAACTTTTCAGAAGCTGCCGCCTTAACAGAGGGCGCACATTATGCCCTAGTTGATATTAGAGCAGCAAAGGTTGAATCAGGACAACAAGTTTTAGTGTATGGAGCAACAGGTAGCATTGGTTCTGCTGCTGTTCAATTATTAAAACACTTTGGCGCTATTGTAACAGCAGTATGTAATACAAAAAATATATCACTGGTAAAATCACTGGGGGCAGATTCAGTAATTGATTATCAAACACAGGATTTCACGAAAACAGAAAATAAATACGATTTTATATTTGACGCAGTAGGTAAAAGTTCTTTTGGTCAATGCAAACCCTTACTAAAAGTTAATGGAATATACATTTCAACAGAATTGGGAAAAAATGGTGAGAATATTTTTTTAGCTCTTTCCACTCCATTTATAGGTGGTAAGAAACTTTTATTCCCAATTCC
>JBAXXT010000073.1:0-12789 GCA_037127755.1 Bacteroidota bacterium | reverse complement strand
GGATTGATTTTTAAAAATTCCTTCCATGTCAATCCATTATTATCAATCAGTATAATTTTATGGGGTTCGAATTTTTTATCAAATGCTGCAATACCATTTGTTGAAGAAGCAATACTACTCTTTACTTCAATGGCTATTAATTTACCCCTGCTTTCTAAAACAAAATCTACTTCATCATTACCTTCTCTCCAATAATATACTGTGTAATCCTGATTCATGGAATGATTAATCAGATGTGCACCAATGGCCGACTCTACAATTCTTCCCCAATCTTTTGGTTTACTGATGATCTCCTCAAATCTGTCATGATGCTGACTACTAATCAATGCAGTATTATGTACTTGAAATTTTGGACTGGAAGATCGTTTTCGTAAAAGGGTACCTGAATATTTTTCAATACCCCTTAACAAACCTGCTGTATCTAATAAATTCAAATAATGTGATAAAGTGGTGGTATTACCAGCGTCTTGTAATTGCCCCAGGATCTTTGTAAACGAAACCATTTGTCCAGAATACAAACAACCTAATTCAAATAAATTTTTCATTAAAGCCGGCTTGTCAATTCTCGTTGTCATTAAAATATCTTTCGATACACTCGTTTCAATCAACGCAGATTTGATATAATTTTTCCAACGTGGCTCATCATGTATCAAGGTTGCAGATCCGGGATAACCACCAAACCATGCATACTGTTCTGCAGTCCATTTGAATGCCGATTGCATTTCTAGAAAAGACCAATGACCCATATAAATCGTTTCAAACCTTCCCGCTAATGATTCTGTTAACCCTTTTTGCAACATCATGCGTGAAGAACCAAGTAAAACAATTTTTATGCTTTGACCAGTTCTTGTATCCTCATCCCATAGAGCTTTTACTGTTTCACTCCAATTTTCAATCTTTTGAATTTCATCAATAATGAGTAGGAACTCAGCTATATTATCTTCCCTACATTTCAATCTCGCAGTCTCCCATATTTGTCTTAACCAAATACTATCTGATGCGGCTATTGCATCTGCTGATTCAAAAAGATATGGAATATGCCTTTTCTCAAGAAGTTGACGAATCATCGTTGTTTTTCCTACTTGCCTTGGACCTAAAATAACCTGAATGAAGTTTCTGGGTTCATTCAATCTATTCATAACTAATTGTAAATGAGATCTTTCAAACATATTTAATATTTTACTCAGTATATTGAGTAAAATTACTCAATATACTGAGTAATTCAAATTTTAATTAAAATCATTAAATTGATTCCTCAATCATAGATATATGCGCATGTCCCCAATTAGCCCCCTTTTCAAGAAATTACTATTTAGCAGCATTTCAGTGCTACTATTTCAACTGTCGATGGCCCAACAAAACCTAGACATCAGCTATATGTCTTCGGGCGGAAAGCTAAAACCCCTGCAGGCTATTATGGATATCAGGCACTATACCATCAATACGGAAGTAGACATTGCCAACAAATCAATTCACGGCAATACCGTGGTTTCTTTAAACCTATCTAAACAAACGGATACTATCTTATTAGATCTGGTGCACTTACTCACCGTAGAAAAAATCAAAGTCGATAATAAACCCGCAACTTTTACACAGGGGGATGATAAAATATTTATCACTGGTACCAACTTCAAAGAAGGAAAACATTTAGTAGATATTACTTACGGGGGCAACCCACCCATTGCAGTGCGTGCTCCTTGGTTTGGTGGATTTATCTGGAGTAAGGATCGAAGTGGAAACGACTGGATCTCTATCAACTGTCAGAAAGAAGGAGGCAGATTATGGTTCCCATGTAAAGATCATCCGAGCGATGAACCAAATGAAGGAGTAGACATGAATATTACAGTGCCAAAAGGGTTATCAGTTGCCGGCCCGGGACTATTACAAAAAGTAACCACCAAAAATAACAGAAGCACTTTTTCCTGGAAAACCAATTATACTATTAGTAATTATTGTGTGGTATTTAATATTGGAAAATACATTGTTGCAAAAGATACGTACACCACTATAGACGGAAATAAAGTGCCCATAGAATTTTATGTGTTAGAAGAAGATAGCGCTCAGGCAAAAAAAGTAATTGAAACAAAAATTCGAGACAGCAAAATTTTAGAAAAATATTTTGGGGAGTATCCTTGGGTGAAAGAAAAGATCGGTATTGCAGAAGTACCAAATTCTGGTATGGAGCATCAAACCATGATCACCTTCAATAATAAATTCGAATACAGAAAAGTTGGCGGACACGACTATTCCGACAATCTTTTTCATGAGTACGCACACGAGTGGTGGGCTAATAAAGTTACCAATAAAGACTGGGCGCATATGTGGATCCAGGAAGGGATTGGCACATATGCTGAAGCATTAGCAATGTATGAGTTGGGCGGTCAAGCAGCATACGATGAAATGATTGCGAATCATAAAAAAAGTATCAAATATATCAAACCGTTAGTAGGCGGAGAAGAATTATCGGAAGATGAAACTTATGCCAAGAACGATATTTATGTAAAAGGATCTTTCTTCATGCATAGCTTACGATATCTATTAGGTGATGAGATCTTTTTACCTGCTCTGAAAAAATTAGCAACCGACCCTTCTACTACCTACGATAATTTTGTTACCAGCACTGATGTGGAACAATTATTCAGCAAAGCAGCGGGTTATTCCTTAAAGCCGTTTTTCGATTTCTACTTAAGAACTACCAATGTGCTGGATGTATCCGTAAAAGAAACTGGTTACCAGCAATACCAGATTAAAGTCAATAATTATTTCATGGACCTGCCTTTTGATATCTTCATTAACGGAAAAAAAGAGAAGATGATTATTGGTAAGGATGGCATTAAAGTGAAAAGTAACCTGCCACCAACTGTTGATCCTTTTGGATTTTATTTAAAAAAAGTTTCAATTCAATAAAATCACAATGAAACAAACCTGTTTGGGAAAGACTTCAATAAGTTGTGATAGGAGTTAAGTCAGTTAATGAAATCCAACCCTTACTAGATTGATTATCTGTATTGATAAATTCAATGTATGCAAATCCATTTTCAATTCTAAGCGCTGTAACTTTTTCTCTTGAATTAAAATATGAATTTCGCATGCTATTATAATTTGGACTACTATAAAAATGCACCTGATTTGATTCGCTTGCGTTTACATAATATTCGCTTGAAGCAGATGAGGTGGAACTTGATGGGTTAGAATTATCAGTAGCAATATTGGTATCAATGGTATTATTACTTATCGGGTTCTCATGGGAGGGTTTTGTTAAATCATTCCAAACAGATTTTACTTTCTCCGTCCCTTTATTTAGTTCTTTATCAACTTCATCGCTAATAAATACTTTTCCAAGAATACCTATTCCGATAATTTTATTATTTCCATTATATTCCACACTTGTTAAAGAAAAGAAGAAATAATCTTTTCTTCTTACCACATCTGTAATAATACCATCAACTAGTGAAGAACCAAACATCACTCCTAATTCAGTTCCAATATCACCATACGAACTAGATGATTTTCCACTCGATGATACTTCTCTCCTTATTAACTGACTTACCTTATCCTTTACCGATCTTTGATGTTCATCTAAATTTGGATTTGATGCATACAATATTGCTAAAACAACAATGGCTAATATGTATTTCATTTAAATATTTTAATGGCTTTAAAAAAGTAGCAGCAAGAGATTAATGCATATTTAGTGGCCAAAAAAATGTTTTACTCTTTCTATAAATTTAACACATTATTACTTCGCTAAGAATTTTACTCCACCCTATTATTTAAACAACTCTGCATTCTATAATTTGCATTACTCAAATTCGTCAATTCCTTACACACAATCTGCAATGCAACGCTGATCAGCTTTATAGCCAATTTATTTGATTAAATTAAAAGAGTAAGTGGAGCTAGAAACCACTATAAAAACGGGCGTTCCCGAAAAGCCATATGAGTAGGAAATAAATTTTATTGCCATGACTATTTTTATTCTAATCTTGTTAGCCTTCAGTATTTTCTTGATTGCATCAATGTGGACTATTTTTACGAAAGCAGGGAAACCAGGATGGGCATGCATTATTCCCATTTACAATTTGATTGTATTATTAGAGATTGTTGGAAAACCTTGGTGGTGGTTATTACTAATGCTTATCCCAATTGTAAACGTCGTTTTGTTTATTATGATGTACCATCAGCTCTCTTTATCATTTGGGAAAGATGCAGGGTTTACAGTTGGATTAATCTTATTAGGATTTATATTTTTGCCAATACTTGCATTTGGTGATGCCTTATATATAGGCCCTGGAGGAATGAGCTCCACTACCGATTTATAAATATCAAATAATCATTTTCGCATAAAAAACCCACTCTTGATTTGAAGAGTGGGTTTTTTATGAACTATAATACAGGATCTTCATTTAAGCTTTCCCGAAAATATTCGTTTGTAAAAAATCATTTTTAAACTTCCCTGTTAGATCATATTTATGTGCAAGATTTCTAAAATCTTGCATACGTTCATAACGAGTCTCTAACACTTCCAATGGGATTGTAAATAACTTGCCCCAGTGTGGCCTTGGTGCAAAAGGCTCAAGTGCCTTTTCGATTTTTGGCAAGAGCGCCATCACCGCCTCAGTTTCCTGCTTCCAGGTAAAATGAATGGCTACTGATTTTCTTTTGTAAGCAGTACTCATCCAAAAATCATCCGCTGCTATTGTTCTAATCTCAGTAATCATTAAATGTGGTCCAATTTCTTTTCTAAGTTTTGTTACTTCCTTCATTGCTTCAATAGCATGCTCGAATGGAACAAAAAATTCTGATTGTAATTCTACTCCACTACTGGGCGTAAAGCCCATTTTAAAATGTGGAAGTCGTTCAAACCACGGACCAGGAACACCCATCTGTTCAGTACAATTTTCCGCACTACTTGATGCAATAGGGTGCATATTTTTGGTTGCAGCTTTTGCTCCATAAAAATCATGCCCCTTTGTAACCAGGTCTTGTTCATCTGCTTTACATTTAATCCAAACTTCATTAATTGAATCTGTTTGCCAATCTGTAAAAAGACTCACACTATAACCGGCAGAAAGAATGGATTCAAAATGTTCATTTAATTGATCAACTGGTAAGTTTTCAAAAACAAATTGTTTAACCAAGAAAGTGGGATGCAATTGCAACGTAACATTAGTAACAATACCTATTGAACCTAAGGATACAACAGCTCCATTAAAAAGATCCCCATCCTTTTCTTTAGATAGTGAAACAATATTTCCAGTAGCGTCAACGAATTCAAGTGCAATCACAGCAGTAGCAAGATTTCCATTGCTTACTCCAGAACCATGCGTTGCTGTTGCAATGGAGCCGGCAACAGATATATGGGGCAATGAAGCCAAGTTGTGTAAAGCAAATCCATTTTCATGCAGGAATGGCGCCAATTCGCCGTACTTGATACCAGCTTCCACTTTTACGGTAGCCTTCTCCTTATCTAATGATATTACTTTATTCATTTTCTTCATAGCTACCAATGCCACTTTGCTATCCGCAATTCGGTTAAAGCAATGACAAGTACCTTGAGCCTTCAAACTCTTCAATTTTCCTACTAAAGCTTGTAATTCCTGTATATATGTTGGTGCATTTACATTCGTTGTACTAAACGTAATATTACCAGCCCAGTTTTTAAAACTAGGCTTAGTGTCGCAACTGATAAACGGAGAAAAACTAGCTCCCAATGCCACGGTACCGCTTAGTTGTAAAAAATCTTTTCTTTTCATATTAACTTTAAAATGGGTAAAGCAACTTTCTGAACTTCAATATACTAATTATGTTTGAGGCAACTATTTTTTGTAAAAAATCGAAAAATTGCGTATTATTATTCTATAACAAACTTTAATTATGGAACGCCGTCAACTTATTAAACATTCTGCATTTGCTGTTGCAGCTTTTGCTTTTTCGAAAGACTTGTTTGCCACACAAGCCGAAAGAGGGATGCAAAAAGGTTTCGAAGGTTCTAATGGAGGCATTATCAAATTAAGCTCCAACGAAAATCCGCATGGCCCGGCTGAATCAGCAAAAAAAGCAATGATCGATGCGGTGATCATTTCCAACAGATATCAGTTCGATACCAATGCTCAATTGCGTGAAGCCATTGGAAAATTAACCGGACATAATAAAGACAATATTTTACTAGGTGCCGGCTCTTCAGAATTACTGGGAGTTGTTACTTCATGGACTGCTTATAAAAAAGGAAATATCGTAGCATCAGAACCCACTTTTAAAGTGTGGTTACCAGCAGCTAGAAAATTAGGATTACCCACCAAATTGGTTCCATTAACATCAACCAAGCATAATGATTTAAATGCTTTAGCGAATAATATCGATGCTGATACCAAAATGGTGTATCTGTGTAATCCAAACAATCCAACAGGTACCGTATCGCCTAAAACTGAATTAGAGGCATTTGTAAAAACAGTAACTGCTAAAACTATTTTGTTAATGGATGAAGCGTATACCGATTATTATGATAGTCCTTCAATGGCGCATATGGTAAACGAAAATCCAAACCTGATCATCGCTAAAACATTTTCTAAAACCTATGGAATGGCGGGTGCCAGAGTGGGTTATGTTTTAGCACATCCAGATACCATTAAAGAATTAAGTTCTTTTATGGCCTGGGCTAATGCTGGGCCTTCAGCCGTTTCCATGAAAGGAGCATTGGGTGTGATTAATGATCAAGCATTTGTTGATTATGTAAAAGTAGAGAACATCAAAGCAAAAGCCATTTTGTACAAAGGCTTTAATGACCTGGGTATTAAGTATATCGAATCATTTACCAGCTTTGTGTATTTCGATACCAAGACCTATCCAAAAAATGTACCTGCCGTTTTACAAGCAAATAATATTATCGGAGCACGGTCATTTGAAGACAATAGCACTTGGTTAAGAATTAGTATCGGTACTGTACAGGAAATGACGAAGGTTGTGGAAGCACTAAAAGCAGGTGCCACTAAATCATAATCTTATTACTTTAAAACAGATTTATCAGAAACCACACTCATCCCACCCGATAAATTTACAATACTTTTAAAACCATTTTGTGTTAGTAAGTAACTTACAATTGAGCTTCTATGTGAGTGAGAACAATACACCAAAATGGTTTTGTTTTTATCTAATTGCTTATAAGCTCCTTTTTCCATTTCGCTAATAGGAATGTTAATTGCATTCTTAATAGAACCAAAATTGGGCTCGGCTTTTCCTTCAAATTCTTCTTTTGTTCTAACATCTAGAATCAGAAGATTCGGATTTGATTTGATAAACTTTGCTAATGCTGCGGGACTAACATTTTTGTGAACGATTGTTTTTTTATCTACCAGTTTCATGTTACACTTAGTGCATACACCAGGAGCTGAATATATTTCATTATCGCATAATTGACCACAAGGAGAACAAACATATTGTATCTGCCTAGTGGAGGGTTTCTGAGAAAAAACTTCAAGATTACAAATCAGTACAAAGAAGAATAACAACAATATTATTTTACTAAATATTTTCATCTTATAAAAATACTTAATAAATGAATATGCTCCAATCAGCAATTTTAATTGGGGGTTCACTATTCCTTCTTTTTAAAATTAAAAATATCCTTTGCAAAAATCCATGGCCGATGATTCAATAATTTCTATTCCTGGAAAACGGAAGGAAGGTGCGGGATTAGGATCCACTACTTTTATTTCTTTGCCTCCTCGCATTGCAGATTCTAATACCATATTCGTGATGCCCACAGAATTAGAAGTTCCCATGAAGATCACAGTCGCTGCTTCTTTAACCCAGTCTAACGCAATCTCAGATTCATAGAGTTCGCTATAATATTCATCGAAGAGTAAAATATGCGGACGATAAGAATGTTCAAAATCGATCTTCCCATTTTTGCCAATATGAAACAATTCAAACAAGCCTTGCACAAGTGGGTCATTTATATTGGGCTTTGTAGAAAGATCCGTGTTTTCTGCTAATCCATTTACAGTATCCCAGTTTGCCAACACCAGATCTTCTCGATGTGTAACAGGGATCTTGCGTTTGTAATTGATGTTGCCGTGTATCTCGATTAATCTCTTTGCATCATGCCCTGCTTTGATGTGCAGATTATCAACATTCTGACTGATTACACGAATTTGATTAGCTGCTAAAATTTCATGAGTATCATTTGGTAATGCGTCTCTACAACTCACAAAGCGATGATAGTACCAGCTCAGAAAATGTGCGGGATCATTACAGAACTTTTCATAACTGGCCATTGCAGTAGGATTCTCATTCCACAAACCATTCTTACCACGAAAGGGTTGAATACCTGAATCAACAGATATTCCTGCTCCAGTTACAACTACTATTCGATTATCCATCGATCAAATTTAATAAAATAAATTCTTGCTTTAAATGCCTGTATACCAAGCCCATCCACTATCGCCAGTATCGATAAAATGGTCAGATATAACAATGCGTTTTAAATATTTTACACTTTTATATCCGATCTGCGTTTCAACCCTGGCACGCAGTGGAGCTCCATGTTGAATGGGCAAATTTTTGCCATTCATGCCATAGGCTAATATTGTTTGAGGATGAAATGCATCAATCATATCAATGCTTTCCATATAATTATCGTAACCATAAAAATTTACAAATCTGGCATTTGGCAAAATACCCGCGTGTTGTAATAATAGACCTAATGGAACACCCGTCCACTCTGCAATAGCTGTCCAGCCTTCTTCACAGTTATGTCTTGTAATTTGCGTTCTCGATTTAAATTTTTGTAATGCATCAATAGAATAAAGCCCGGGTCTTGCTACACTACCTTCAATCGAGAGTTGATAGGTAGTAAATAAATTTTTATGCAACAATTCATAGTCTTTATTAAATCCTGGTTTTGATGCATCTGCAGGATTGATGGAACCTGTTGCTGGAAAAGAAGAAATATCACCCTGATTATATTCTTTCGAAAGTGCTCTCTTATCAAGCAATGCCCTTTGTGCTTCATAAGTAAAAAGATCGCCCATCCTTAATATATTTCCATAAGTAGGCGGGACAGGTTTTGTACAACCATTTAATAAAACAGCACCTATTGTAGAAAGCCCAGAAATAATGGCTGTTCTTCTAGTAATAATATGCTTCTTTTTCATTTTAAATTTTAAATAGACAAAACTTATTTATTAAACAACATTCCATTCATCTGCTTTTTAAACCCAGACTTAACAATCATCATAACATGGATCAACACAAATAATAATAAAAGTACCGCTGCAAAAAAGTGTATGGTTCTTGCCGATTGTGCTCCAAAAAACAGATCCAATAAATAGGGATGAGAAGCTGTTATGGCAGGTGACATCGTTAATCCAGTTAATACAATGGTAGGAAGCAAAAAGAATATCACTATTAGGTAGCTAATTTTCTGCATCAGCCCATATTGAGGACCTTTCAGATACATGATACTTAACCTTAAATGCTCTTTAATCTCTTTTAAAAATGTTGCAAACGTGAGCTCCTTTAATTTTGGAAGCAACTGATTTTTTATATGGCCTGAAAATAAAGCAACCACCAAATAAAAAACACCAATGAGCACTAAGATCCAGGCAGATAAAAAATGGAGACTTCGGCCCCAGCCATTCTGATTAAATATATCGAAGGTACGACCCGCTGATACTGGTGAGTTTGGTCGATTAAAAAATGCCTGACTTTTTTCCCATCCGCCATGCTGAAAGTTTATGCTAATGGGCAATTCAAATAAAGCGGGGGTTAGATCATTCCCAACATTGCCCCAATATAATCTTGGATGCACCATTAAAATTTCAATACCAGTAAATAAGAGTAATAAAAAAGCCAGCGTGCCCACCCAATGAGAAATTTTTACCCAGGAACTGTGGTAAGTTTTAAAATGATTTGCAGCGTTTTTAAACATAGCAGTTTAACTAAAAATAAAACAGGGTACTTAATTATCAAGTACCCTGTTTTAAATATAATTAATTAAAAGAAGTAATGCTATTTTATTTCAAAACATATCCCACTTTATATTTCAAGGCTTCAATGGCGTTTGCGAAATATACCAGGGGCGCATTCCAATTGATCGCAATTTCATTGGAAGCATAGGAACAGGATTGGTCTGTATATGCTGTTTCTGGTTCTTTAAATTGATACACACATTTGTCTTGCATCCCTGGATTAGGACCACCCACTAATAACCCAGGAACGGGTGCTTCAATGCCATCAGAGATTGACTGACGATGATGCGGATTCATCGAAGGCTTGGTACCAAGTCCGGTTACAAAACAATAACCCGTTGCATTTCTTCCTAATATATAATCTACATTGGTCAGGGCGTAATTGATATATTTTTGATCACCGGAAATTAAATAAGCTTTCACTAATAAGATCCCTTGATTCGCTGCATTTGAATTGCTACCCCAGTTAAAGTCGCGTGTGCTTTGTCCCATCACAGTTTGAAATGCATTTTCACTAACCTTACTAATATATTGGTTAGCGATATTGATGACCGTACTTTTTAACTGATCAATTGCTGATGCAGAAAATGCAGGGATGACATTACTCATATGCAACAAACTATAATATCCCAGCAGTCCTACATTATTCCAGTTCGGCAATGTGGCTTTATAATTTGTATTGTATTTTTCAAAACTAGTTGCGTATACTTTTTCTTTTGTGGTAACATACAATTCAGCCGATGCCCAGATCCATTCATCGGTTACATTATTATCGCCATAAGCACCAGTAGTAACAGCAGGTTTAAATGTTTGATTCATTTTATCCTGCTCATATAATTTATTAGGATTTAATACAGACCAGTTCCATGCTTTTTTAGAAGCCTGTAAACAACTATCTGCTAAACCCGGAAAATATTTTTCAAGCCCTTTTAAAATTCTGCTGGCCTGTGCTGTAACTGCTGCAAAATCTAAACTTGCAGCCGTACTTTTTTGCACTACATAACGGATCTCTTTAGTAACGCCCGGCATTACCATACCATCAAAAACAGCATTGGTACATTTATGATACACACCACCATCATTCGGATCCTGCATGGTTAACATCCAGCGCAAATTATAAATGGCTTCGTTGAGCAAATCTGGGATCCCATTATTCGATTCAGGGATTTGTGTTTTTAATTTTTCAAAATATGCAGGGAAGTCTTCATACGCCGAAAACATAGTGCCATTAGAGATCCCAGAGTTTACAATGTATTTATTATAATCTCCTGCATCATACCAGCCACCCTCAGAAGAGATCACAAATCCTTCTGGTCTTTCTTTACTGGCTGCAGAAGCATGCACCTGCACTTTATTGTCTGGATGAAATCCTGTTCTCTTCCATTGACCAGCAAATTTTTCTTCCAGTGGAATTGAAGAGCGTTGAAAATAAAATCCTTTCAAAGAAGCAATCGCCGCAACTTTGTTTGCATCATTGCTAATGGTAAAAGGATAGGATTGTACGGTACCAATTTTTATAACGTAGCTCCCGGTTTTTTTAAATCCTGAAAAATCTAAAATGCTCGTCCTGGTACTCGAAAAGGCAGATTGTTTTTCTGAACCTGCAGTACCAATAAAAAATGTGTCTTTCAAATTTTGAGATAACACATAAAAATTATTCGCATTAGAAGTAGCAGTTAGTACTGCAATCTTCGGTGCATTCGGATAAAAACCAAGTTGATTCAATTGAATAGCAGATTGAGCTCCTCCCAAAAATGGGAGGAGACAAAAAATGCAATAAGAGGAAATTGCTTTTATATTTTTCAAGGCTTTTAATTAATAGGGCTCTAAAATATTTTTGATCCTTAAAAGTTCATCATTCGAAAAAGAAGTATTCGCAAGACAGTTTATTGAATCTGTTACCTGTGCAGGTTTACTTACGCCGATTAAAACAGTTGTAATCCGATCATCTTTTAAGATCCAGGAAAGCGCCATCTGTGCTAAGTTCTGTCCGCGACTAATCGCGATCTCATTTAGCTTCTTTACTTTTTCGATTTTCTCTGGAGTAATCGCATTCTCTTCCATTGCGCCATTACCGCGGTGTGCAGCTGCTCTGCTATCTGCAGGAATGCCATTCAAATATTTATTGGTGAGCAGTCCTTGCTCCAATGGAGAAAAAGGAATACAACCTACTCCTTCTCTACCCAATACATCCAGCAAACCATTTTCTACCCAACGATCAAACATAGAGTAACGTGGCTGATGAATCAGGCATTTAGTACCCAGTCCATTCAATACTTTGATGGCAGCTTCTGTTTCAGCAGCACTATAACTGCTGATGCCCACATATAAAGCTTTACCCTGACGAACAATCAGATCCAACGCACCCATGGTTTCTTCCAATGGTGTATTTGGATCCGGGCGGTGATGATAATAGATGTCTACATAATCAAGACCCATGCGTTTCAGGCTTTGATCCAAACTAGCCACCAGGTATTTTTTAGAACCATGATCGCCATACGGACCATCCCACATACCCCAACCTGCTTTGGTAGAGATCACCAGTTCGTCGCGGTATTTTTTAAAATCATCTTTGAAAATTTTTCCAAATGTTTCTTCGGCCGATCCTGCTGGCGGACCATAATTATTAGCCAGATCAAAATGCGTAATGCCGCTGTCGAAAGCCATTTGTAAAATAGCGCGTGCATTTTCTAAATTATCAATTGCACCAAAATTATGCCATAAGCCCAGCGATAAAGCAGGCAGCATTAAGCCGCTTTTACCACATCGGCGATAAGGCATGTTTTTGTAACGGGAAGGATTTGCTTCGTAACTCATT
>JBAXXT010000072.1:0-13024 GCA_037127755.1 Bacteroidota bacterium | reverse complement strand
TATTTGCTTTAGAATGGAAAATGTGCCAATTTTTATACAAAAAGAAAATCTTTTTCAAGATTTGATCCTGCTACTTAAGGATATGAAAATTTAAAGAGAACTTTTTTTCAATAAGAAGTTTTCTCCAATCAATGAATAGAAGCATACAAAGAATAAATATACCCAGTACAATTCCAGATAGACTTTTCCATGTTAAAAAACCTTTTAAAAAACTTGCCGTATTATTTGCCACATAATCTCCTGTAAATACCATTAATAAATCGCTTAAAAATTTACCTACAAGGAAGGTTGGCACAATATAAATAGCTTTTATTTTGGCAATACCTGCTGCTGTAAATAAACTTGTAGTAGGAAGGGGCATTAATGTATATAAAAAAACGAAGGCTTGAATCTTCCAGCCTTTATCAGCCAACTTTGTTCCAATAAAATGCAGGTCTTCATTTTTCTCCAATTTAATATAACGATCTGATAAATATGGGATGTACAAAAACAAGGTATATCTACCTAATGCTGACCCAAGAACACCAGAGACTAAAACTAACCAGATGTTTAAATCAAACTTCATTTGAAAAAACACCATAACAGTCCATGCGGGCGGACCGAAAAATGGCAAAAGGTCTACAAGAAATGCTGCTGCAAAAACAGAAAGGTAATA
Organism: Bacteroidota bacterium; assembly: GCA_037127755.1. Classification (GTDB taxonomy): domain Bacteria; phylum Bacteroidota; class Bacteroidia; order Chitinophagales; family Chitinophagaceae; genus Sediminibacterium. The sequence goes on along the minus strand of JBAXXT010000072.1, from coordinate 12,369 downwards.
CCACATAACTACCGAAAGTTACTTAAACATTCTCAATTATCTACTACTTTAATGTCAGTTCTATGGTCAGCAGGATTACGTTTATCATACTTTATTTTGAATGCCTCTAAGTTTGGTCGATATTTTCTATCTCTTTTCAATTCATAATTGTAAAATGCTTTGCCTGCTTCATTTAAAAAAGGTTGCCCAACGCTTTCAAATTCGTATTTGTCATCATTCAATATTTCGTCTTTGTTTACATAAATAGTGGCAGCAAGCATGTATTCTATTTTATTTTTTAGATCGATAACATAAGAAACATCGGTTAGAAATCCGTATGCCCATCCTACTTTATTAAATACCCGAACATTTGATGGCATGCTATGAGTGCTATCTAAGAAAAAGAATTTAACATAACTATTATAAAATATCGAATCATTGTATTTCGGATAACTTGTTTCTGAAGGATATTGGGAGAGAAATTTTAATAGAAAATCTCTATCATTTTTTTCTAAATCAAATCTTTGTTTCTCGGGTACTGATAATGGAAACAAAACTGATTGAAGCATCTGTTGAAAATCCTCTAAAGGAATATAATTGTGTTTCGTAAAATCAAAAGGCTCGTTGATTAAACTATCGTTTTTATTTAAATATCCTTTTCCCAATAAATATTGCCTGTTAAAGTCAAAAGGAATAGTATTATATGCAGCAGCTTGTTCAAAAACTGGCTTGCCATCATCTGTCAAAAATTTTATTGGATTGGTATGCCTATTCTGTTCTTCATTAAATCCCATAAACTGCCTTGTGATTCTTAACCTTTTATAGCCTTTCTGGTGTAAGCTCTTATTAATAGCCTCTTGCCCTATAAATTGATACATGCGATTATAAGGATCATTCTCACTAATTAAGAACGCCCTTTTAATGAAATTACCAATACTAGGATAACCAGTTTCTGATGTGCTATCTCTGATCAGTGGTTTTTGTCCCATGTAATTGCTATCATATTGCATCCGGGTATTTTTGTTTAACCCTGGTTGATTTAGGTGATGTAATTTTTCAAGTGATAGAAAAGCCAAAGGCATTTTAACCATGGAGGCTGGATTGTAATAACTTTCCGCATCATAGTTATAATAGTAGTTTTTAAAACTGGGGATGTTTTGTTTATCTCTATTTATCTGCGTATAAATCATTTGCAGACGATAATATGCAGGGTTTTGTAAAACCATTTTGGAAACGCTAGATGATGTTTGCCCTAAAATTTGAAGTACTAAACTGTCAGTTTTAGGCTGGGCAAAAGAGCTAATGGCAAAACACATTACAACGTATGGGAGGATCTTTTTTAGCATATGGGAAGTTACAAAATTTAACATTCTAATTTTGTGGCTAGAACTTATTAGTTTTGAATAGAATCAATTATTATGGCTAAGCTTTTCTCTTCTTTCAAAATTAAATCTGTTCAATTAAAAAATCGGATTGTGATTTCCCCAATGTGTCAATATTCTGCAGAAGATGGTTTTGCAAACGATTGGCATTTAGTTCATTTAGGAAGCCGTGCTGTTGGCGGTGCGGGTTTAATTATTGCTGAAGCTTGTGCCGTTTCGCCAGAAGGCAGAATTTCTCCTTACGATATCGGCCTTTGGAAAGACGAACATATACCAAATCTTAAAAGAATCACCACATTTATAGAAGGTCAGGGCTCAGTTCCAGCAATTCAATTAGCGCATGCAGGAAGGAAAGCAAGTTGTGCTCAACCTTGGAAAGGAGGAGAAATGTTACACAAAGAAGAAGGTGGCTGGCAAACCGTTGCACCAAGTGCGATTCATTTTAATGAAAAGTATTCTATGCCCATTTCATTAACTATAGCTGGAATACATAAACTGGTAGAAAGCTTTAAAGCCGCTGCAAAAAGGGCTTTTGAAGCGGGGTTTAAAATCATAGAAATTCATGCAGCTCACGGATACCTTATTCATGAATTCTTTTCTCCATTATCAAATCAAAGGATGGATGCATACGGAGGAAGTTTTCAAAACAGAATTCGATTTCTTTGTGAGGTAGTAACAGCTGTTCAGGAAGTATGGCCAGCAGAACTCCCTTTATTCGTGCGAATTTCAGCAACAGATTGGGTGGACGGTGGTTGGAATATTGATGAATCTGTTGAATTGTCCAGAATTTTAAAAGAGATGGGTATTGATTTGATTGACTGTTCTTCTGGCGGCAATATTAGTAATGTACGAATCCCCTTGTCTCCTGGTTACCAGGTGCAGTTTTCAAAAAAAATAAAAGAGGCAACTGGAATTTCTACTGCTGCAGTTGGATTAATTACGGATGCTCAACAAGCAGAAACTATTTTACTGAATGAGGATGCTGATTTGATTCTATTTGCACGTGAATCTTTACGCAATCCTTATTTCCCATTGAATGCAGCTTCTGCACTCAATGAGAAAATAGATTGGCCGATACAATATGATCGAGCAAAAAAATAATTAAAGGGTTAGCCCACCTGAAGCTTCAATGCGTTGTCCGGTAATCCATCCTGCATCTTCTGAACAAAGAAATGCCACGATGCCCCCAATATCATTTGCTTGTCCAACTCTGCCCAGTGCAGCCATGGTTCCCATCAATGCCTTACGTTCAGGATTGTTTCTAATCGCAGCATTATTGAAATCAGTTTCTATCGGTCCTGGAGCGAGCACATTTACGGTGATCCCTCTATGCCCCAATTCTTTTGCAAGGTATTTTGTTAGTGTTTCTATACCCCCTTTCATGGAAGCATAAATACTATAGCCAAAGACAAAAGACCTGGTTGAACCCGAGGAAATATTTACGATACGACCATTGTTGTTGAGAAGAACTAATGATTTTTGGATTAAAAAGTAAACGGACTTAAAATGAACATTCATAAACAAATCAAAGTCATTTGCAGTTGCTTTTTCAAATGGAATTGTTGCACCCATGCCTGCATTATTGATTAAGAAGTCGAAATGGTCTTTTTGCCAATGACTATTTAGGACAGTCTTTAATTGATCAATGAAATTATCCAATGAATTAAAGTCGCTTGTATCTAGAAATATTGCAGCCCCTTTTTGCCCTAATTTTTCTATTTCATTCACTACCGCTTCTGCAGCATCTTTTTTTGATTGATAGGTAATGATTACATCGTTCCCTTTTTCTGCAAGCCTTAATGCCATATCTCTACCCAATCCCCTGCTGCCACCTGTTACGAGGGCAATTTTTTTTGACACATCCATATTTATTTAAGTTTTAGACTATAAAGATATCTAGAATTAAATGCTTCGGTACAGAGTATCTTTTCAAGGTTCATATAGCTATAAAAAATACTAACTTCACCACAAATACAGCTTGGGTTTGAGGACCCTAAAGATTTTGGAAATTATGCCCAAGGCAACAATTAAAAAATATACCCGCCTCATTTTTAAATCCATTGCATGGATTATTGCTGCATTGCTGTCTTTAGTATTTTTATTAGTTGTATTAATTCAAATTCCAAAGGTCCAGGATATTGCAAAAAATCAAGCAGTAAGCTGGCTAAGTGGGAAACTAAAAACCAAAGTTTCAATTGCAAAATTGAGGGTTAATTTCCCTGATCAGATAATAATTGAAAAAGTATATTTCGAAGACCAGCATAAAGACAGTCTATTTTGGGGTAAACGAATCTCATTAGATATTTCCCTGTTTAAACTTTTGCAAAATACATTGGAAGTAAAAAAAGTGGAATTGGATAGTTTAGGAGTGAATATAAAAAGAGTAAGTCCAGATTCGAATTTCAACTACACATACATTTTAAATTCATTTACTTCAAACAACAAAAAAGAAAAATCAAATTCATCCAAGCCATTCCATTTTAAGTTAGGAACTATTTCATGGAATGCTATTTCGGTAAGATATATTGATGACATGGAAGGAATCAATACTCAGGTTTCCTTAGGCAATTTGCATACAGAAATAAAAGACTTTGATATTGATAAATCTATTTATGTAATTTCTGATCTTTCGATAGAAGGATTAAACTTGAAATTTGATAAGTACCATCCACTCATAAGTAGTAAAAAGTATATTGCCATTAAAGAAGCCAAAACTGCTACTCCATTTCCATTTATTCGAACAGGTATAATAAGTTTAAAAAAAACTGGAATTAAATATAATGATGCTATTGAAGGATTGCATGCTGAAATAAATTCGGATATTCTTTTAATTGCTATGGGTAATATGGACTTGAATAAGTTGATAATTCCAATTGAGCAATTAACAGTATCAAAAACAGATGTGGCGATTTCAATGGATCCTCAAATAAAATCATCTTTAGCAGGTAAGAATCTTACAAAACAAAATACAGATACTACTACTGTTAAATGGCATATTACTGCTAATAGAGTTTTGTTTGATAGCAACAACATTCGATTCGATAATAACCAATACCTGCACCTTAAAAAGGGGATCGACTATCAGCATTTGAACTTGTCGACTTTCGGGATGCATCTTGATAGTGTTGATGCAACCCCCTTAGTATATCAGGGGAAATTAAAAAACCTCGGATTTGTCGAGAAAAGTGGTTTAAATGTAAAGAATTTTTCCACAGATTTTTTTTATAGCGATCATGGGGCAAGGTTGGAAAAATTGAATTTGCAAACATCCAAAACACAGATAAGGGAAAAGCTTATTTTAAAATATGCTTCTTTGAATAATTTAGTTTCTAAACCAGAAAATACAGAGTTAGATGCTTATTTGAAAAACTGTAAAATAGCAGTGAGTGATATCTTATTATTTGCCCCAATGCTAGAAAAAAATCTAAATGGATATCAAAAATCTGTGTTGTCTATTAACACAGAGATAAAAGGATTAATTAAGAATTTAAAAATTCCAAAATTTGAAATAAGCGGATTGGGGTTGACTTCTATTAAAGCCAGTGGCTTGGTTCAAGGACTTCCACATGTTGATAGATTATTTGCCGACATCCATATTGCGCATTTCAAATCAACTAAAAAAGATATAGAAGCGTGGATCCCACCCAAAACGCTTCCCGCTTTTTTACAGATACCTGAAACTGTAGTTATAAATGGAAATTTTAGAGGATCAGTTAAAGAGTTTAATACCAAATTACTTGCACGGTCGTCTGATGGAGATGCGATGGTGGATTTACGAATGATGAATAAGGGGGAATCATATTCAGGTAATATTAAATTTGACTCATTAAATCTTGGCAGAATCCTGACTCAGGAAAAAAATATTGGAAGAGTTTCTTTGAATGCTACAGTAGATGGAACAGGGTTTAATTATAAAACAATGGAGACTAACCTAGATGCAGAATTATTAGATGCTTCTATAAAAAACTATCGTTATAAACAGCTTCTCATTTCTCTACATCTAAATAATGGGAAAGCTTCGGTTTTATCTTCGATTAAAGATCCAAATATTGCATTTCATTTAACTGCATCTGCTGATCTGGTTAATCAATATCCAGCTTTTAAAGCTGATATGGAAATTGATACCCTCAATTTGAAGCAATTGAATCTGGTGAGCGATCAATTGGCATTCCATGGTCGTATTTATTCTGATTTTTCAAATTCAAACCCTGATAGTTTAGAAGGTAATTTGATGGTGCGAAATATGCATTTAAATTATCAAAATAAAATATTCTCAACAGACTCTATTATACTGCAAGCCCACAATGAATCTGATCAACAGGTTTTAGAATTTAGTTCAAAGCCAGCAAGGATGTTGTTAAAAGGGAAGTATCGGCTCACCGAATTAGCAACAGCATTGGAACATACCATTAATCAATATTATAAGATTCCAGGGTTTAGGGATACTATATTTTATCCTCAGGATTGGAAAGCAGATTTTCATTTTAACACTTCCCCATTGGTGCTTCATTTTATGCCAGATTTAGAAGGCACTGATACAATCTCAGCACAAGTAAAGTTTAACAGCATTGCTAATGATTTTCAAGTAGCCGGCTCCGCACCATTAGTTCAGTATGATCAACACTTCATTAAAAAATTAAAATTTGATGCAAATGTTGGGGAAGGACAGCTTAATTACCATCTAAGTATATGGAAAGCAGGCAATCCTAGTTTTATGATTAATCAAACTACATTAGATGGTTTTATTAAATCAAATACCGTTCATGCAAATTTGATTTTTCATGATAATAAATTCCAAAAAAATTATCAATTGGCGGGGGATTTTTATGAATCAACGAAGGGAATTGAAATAAAGTTAAATCCAGATAGTTTGTTATTAAATAAACAGAAATGGGTTGTGAGTGCTAATAATTTAATACGATATGATTCTACAGGTGTATATGCAAGAGATTTTCAATTTCAGTTTAAAGATCAATCAATAGCATTGAATAGTGTAGGCAATAGCATTGGAGCGCCATTAAAACTTGATTTCATTAATTTCGATATCAATACAATTACTGATGTTGCCAAGAAAGATTCTTTATTTGCAGATGGTATTATAAATGGTAATATCATAGTTAGCGATATTAAAAAACGTCCCACTTTTACTTCTGATTTAAACATCGCCAATTTAGCTTATCAAAGAAATGTATTTGGAAATTTAGTAGTAAAGGTTGATAATATCGGGGAAAACAGATTTAATGCAAAACTGGAATTAAAGGGAGCAAAGAATAATGTTAGTCTTCTTGGAATGTATCAAACCAATGATGGGAAAATGGATCTGCATTTTCTTGCTGATAGTTTAGATATGGCAATTTTAAAACCATTTTCTTTTAACCAATTAAAAGAGGCTAGTGGCAATTTAAAAGCGGCTGTGGATATTGATGGAACTTTCGACAAACCTTTTGTGAAAGGTAATTTAAACTTTGAAAATGTATTCTTGACTTCTACTATGCTCGGGCAGAAGTTTAAATTAGATCAGGATGCTGTTAAGTTGGATGTTACTGGTATTCATTTTAAAGATTTTAGCCTCGATGATTCATTGGGAAATAAAGCAATACTAAACGGAAGTCTGTTAACAAAGAATTATCGAGATTTTGATTTTGATTTAAAACTTGCCGCTAACGATTTTAATTTAATAAATTCTTCTCAAGCTGACAATCAGTTGTTTTTTGGAAAATTGAATATGGATGCGGATATTAAGGTTTCCGGAAATCTTGAAGCACCCAATGTAAACGCAAAATTAAAAGCAAATAAAAATACAGCTCTCACTTTTGTAATGCCGGGTTCAAACCCCGAATTGCAAAGCAGAGAAGGGGTTGTGAATTTTATCGACAGAAAAAAAATAAATGATACTATTACAAAAATTGTAATCAATGATAGCATTATAAAACATTCTCCATTTAGCGGGTTGGTATTGAATACAGTAATAGAATCTGATACAGCTGCTGTTTTCTCGATGGTTCTTGATAGTCAGACAGGGGATGCTATCACTATTCAAGGCAAGACGAGTTTGTCTGCCGGTTTAGACGAGAGTGGTAAGCTTAGTTTAACCGGACTTTATGAAGTGGAAAGAGGATTATATCAATTCTCACTGAATATGATCAGGAAGAAATTTGAAATAGTTAAAGGAAGTACCATTACCTGGACTGGAGATCCTTTGTCTGCACTAGTGAATATAAAAGCATTATATAAATTAAAGGCTTCTCCAATTGATTTAGTAGAGCAGCAACTGGTAGGGCAAACACCAACTGAAGTTAATAAGTATAAGCAAAGACTACCAGTTGAAGTGTATTTGAAAATGAATGCGGAATTAATGAAGCCTCAAATCAGTTTCGATATTGTTATACCAGAACAGGAAATTTCAAAATGGCCATTGGTAGATGATAAGTTGCAGAAATTACGTACTGATGAATCTGAGATGAATAAACAAGTATTTGCTTTATTGATTTTAGGCAGATTTGTAGGCGAAGACCTGATGCAAAATAATACAGGTAGCACTACCACTGGAACAATGGTTCGTCAAAGTGTAAGCGGAGTATTATCTAGCCAGCTAAATAGAGTGGCAGGCGGTTTAATAAAAGGAGTTGACCTGAATTTTGATTTTGAATCACAGGATGATTATTCTACTGGTTCGGCACAAACAAGAACTGATTTAAAAGTTGGAATGTCAAGAACCTTGAAGAACGAACGCATTAAAGTAAATGTGGGTACCAATGTTCCTATAGAAGGCTCTGGTACTGCTACAAACGCTTCTTATATTTCTAGCGACGTTCAGGTCGATTATATGTTAAGTAAGGATGGAAAATATATGTTACGTACTTATAGTAAGAATAAATATGAAGGAGTAATTGAAGGCCAAATTGTTGAAACCGGCGTTACTTTTATTTTTACTGTAGAGTATGATAAATTTAAAGACATCTTTCGTAAGACGAATTCGTCGGATGAAAAAAAGAATATAAAGGCGAAAAAAATAAGGGGCAAAATTAATGAGTAGAATTGGTTACATAATTTGTTTCATTTTTCTGTTGATGATATCGTCATGCAACGTAACAAAGAATGTACCTGATAACGATGCTTTATATATCGGTTCTAAACTGAATTTAATGAATGCAGTTGATAGTATGTATTTGAACCAAAATGATTTAAAAGCAGAATTGAATAGCCTCATCAAAATTAAACCGAATAGTAATTTTTTAGGGCTGCCTTACAAACTGATGATATACAATATGGCAGGCACTCCATCAGGTAAAGGATTGAGTTATTGGTTAAAAAATAGTGTTGGAGAGCCACCTGTTTTAGGAAGCAGTATCAACTTTGAAAAGAATCGGGATATTTTAGAAAACCGTTTAGAGAATCGGGGATATTTCCAGTCGGAAGTGAAAGTAGATACGATTAAAAAAAATAAAAAACTTCAAATAGTTTATGCTGTAACAGTGCATCCTGCTTACACAATTCGGAAGATGCAGTATAAAGTAGATAGCGTTTCAGTCATAGGGAAAGAAATAAATGCATTGGCTCCAGCAACACTTTTAAAACAAGGAAAAAATTATGATTTAGATATTATAAAGGCTGAAAGGAACCGTATTGACGCGGGTTTAAAAGAAAGAGGAATGTATTTTTTCAATGCAGATTATTTAATCATGGATGTAGACTCCGCAATTGGAACTCACCAGGTAGATATCGTATGCAGGTTTAAAAAAGAGACGCCTCAGAAAGCAAAACAAGATTACAGGATTGGAGATGTGTATGTATTTGCTGATTATAAAAAAGATACAGATACAAGTATTCATAATGTTTTGGCAACAGGCACTTTTTATAAAGGTTATCATATTTATGATCCATTAAATAAGGTTAAACCTGGCGTATTTAGAAGGTCCATTATATTAAAACCTGGTGATATTTATAGTAGAGAGGTACATAATCAATCATTGAAACATTTGGTAAGTCTTGGAATGTATAAGTTTGTAAGTGCTCAATTCCAAGAAACTGATACCAGTAAATATCCTTCGCTCAATGCATTTTACTATTTAACAGCTTCACCTGTTAATTCATTAAGGGCAGAAGTTTCCGGACTAACCAAGTCGAACAATTCGGCCGGTACTGAAATATCTTTAACATGGAAACACCGAAATTTTTTTCGTGGAGCTGAGCAGTTTTCTACAAAAATTTATGGGGGATTCGAAAAGCAGGTATCTACACAACAACCTACTGTTACAACTAATCGCTTTGGTGTGGAATTTAACTTATTGTCGCCAAGGATTATAGCCCCATTTAAATGGAAAGCTAAAGCTCAAGGAGGATTTACTCCTCAAACAAAAACAACCCTGGCCTATGAGTTCTTTGAAAGAAATACACAGTATACCCTTAATTCCGGTAAACTTAGTTTCGGCTATATCTGGAAATCTGATATTCGGCAAGAACATCGGTTTGATATTTTTTCAATGAATTTAGTGAGGCCAACTTATATTTCTCCAGAATATCAATTGGCTTTAGATACCAATATTACACTTGCCAGAAGTATTGAGAAGCAGTTTATAATGGGTCCAAATTATAATTACAATTTCAACACCCAGATTAAACCCAATATTCATTCAAATAATTATTTTTTCAATGCCAATATTGACGTTTCTGGAAATATCATGGGTTTAGTTTCAGGTGCTGATATTAGTAATGGAAAACAAAAGGAATTATTCGGAATTCCTTATTCTCAGTATATAAGAACGGAATTGGATTTTAGACATTACTTAAGAATTAATGCAAAAACGATTCTTGCAAGCAGAATTCTTGGTGGACTGGGATATGCTTATGGAAATAGTGATGTTCTTCCATTTATTAAGGCGTTTTTTGCAGGAGGCACAAATGATATTAGAGCATTTAGGGCAAGATCTTTGGGTCCGGGAACCTATTATGCTGGGAATGCATCAACAAGTACGGTTGTATTATCAGAACAACCAGGTGATATTAAATTGGAATTTAACTCTGAATTGCGAATGAAATTATTCTCGGTTTTATATGGGGCTTTTTTTGTGGATGCCGGAAATATTTGGACGATGAAATCAGATAGTTCAAGACCCGGTTCAAAATTCACAGGAAACTTTATGAAAGAAATGGCAGTTGGTACTGGGTTGGGTCTTAGGGTTGACGTTAGCTTTTTTGTATTGCGTTTAGATTTTTCTTTCCCGGTTAGAAAGCCATTTTTGGCAGATGGGAATAGATGGGTAATTAAGGATATTAATTTTGGAGATTCTGAATGGCGCAAACAAAACTTAGTATTCAATTTAGCTATTGGATACCCATTCTAAAAAAATCTTAGAAAGGTTAATTGAAATTATTCTTTATTCCATTTTTCACTTGGCCACCAAGCATAAAGTAATAATAGAACTAAACTTAATAAAATCAAAGGAAGAATCAAAAAGTGCCTCATGGATATTTTGTAATACTGCTTTGTATCAGATTTACTATCAAATTTCTTTTTTTTAGAGTGGTACTCAATTAATACTCGGTGAATACATAGTAAAAATCGGTCATGTAAATATTCAAAGAAATAAAATTGGGACTAACTAAAGTCTTGAATACAAGCAAATTAGCTTCAAAAAGTTTTTTTGACAGTAGAAATGGAAAGTAATACATCTACATTATTGGATAAAACCAGGCTACTGCCCCCTATAAAATAATCTCGCCTGTTTATTTTAAAATTAGCTTTGAAAAGATATCCGGTTTTATCCTGTTCGGCTGTGAATTCGAATTTTATTTGCCGGGTTACATCTTTAATCATCAGTTCTCCTTCAAACCAATATTGGTTTTTTAGTGGGGCTTTCGTTATTGATTTTGATATTAAATAAATAGTCGGATATTTTTCTACATAAAAATAGTCGCGCGATTTTAAATGGTTATCCCTTGTTCTATTTTTTGTAAAAATTGATTCAGCATCTACACTCATGTCAAAACTTGCATCTTTCAATTTATTGGGATTAAAATCGATATCTCCTTTTATACCAGCAAAGCTACCCTCGGTACTAATACCGAAATTGTTAATGAAGAATTTTACAGAAGATGATTTCTCAACTGGTATATAAGTCTGGGATAGACATAGCAAAGAAATGAAGCATGAATTTAACAATATCAAAATAGATTTCCATCTCATCAGGACTATAATTATTTAATTGAATCAGGCGGTTAAAATTAGATAATATAAGCGACTATTTTCTACATAATCTGCCAATTATATAGCTATTTGTAGTAAATCAACTACTTAAACTTGCTTGTTTATGTTATTTTTTTGCTGACGAATTAGAGCAACCTTTACACTCTACATAAATGCTATTCATAAACTTTTATGCAGGCCATTTTTCAGATTTCCCTAAATCTAAATAATGAAAAAATTACCTTATTACCCGTTATTGATGCAACAGAAAAAAGTGCCATATTTCCTTATACTGGCCATTCTGGCAATTTGTTTTTTTGTCGTTTTAATACTAGAAAAACACGTTAATACAAGCAGATCCATGTTGATCCTTTCAATGCTGATAGGATTATGTTCTATTGGATTTATTTCATTTGTTCTTTTTCAGAGCTGGAAAGGGATGAAACTCTTAAGTAGTTTAGAACGTCAAGGTAAGATCAGTGAAGAAAAATACCAATACATTATTAATAATGTGGGATCTGTTGTTTTCACGATTGATTTAACTGGGAAATTCAATTTTATAAGTAAGCGTAGTTTGCAACTTACAGGATATACTTCTGAAGAATTGGATGGCAAGCATTTTACCAGCATTTTAGACCCACAATGGAAAGAACGGGTTTTTGAGAATTATTATAGTCAATATTTACATCTTATTGATGAAACGATTTATGAATTTCCAATTGTAAACAAAAACGGGTATAAAAAATGGGTAGAACAGTGTGCTGTTTTAATTATGGAGAATGGTAAACCGATAGGATTTCATTGTATTGTAAGAGATATATC
>JBAXXT010000071.1:0-13078 GCA_037127755.1 Bacteroidota bacterium | reverse complement strand
TTTATTTTTCAATACACCCCTCCTGTGCGCTTGCGCATAGGAGGGGAAAGTCGAGGGACTGAGCGATGACTGGGGTGGTTACTCTCTAAAACAAGTTTGCATCATTATTCCTTACTCACTTCTTTTTACTTTATCATGCATCCTCTCCAAGAACTGATGCATACCCAGCATATCTTTCACATCATCCACCACCAGTAAGAACATTTTGCCCGCTTGTTTCAACCTGGCTTTGTTGGTGCCCTTTTGCAAATATTCTAACACGTTCTTAAATAAATCAGATTCAAAATAGGGTGAGTCGGGGCGATTGATGAAATAGCATCTTAAAGTATTCTCTTTCAAGGTCATTTTCTCAAACCCAATACCTACAGCCAACCATCTGCAACGTACTGTAGTAAAAAGGTCATCTACTTGCGGTACAATGGGACCGAATCGATCCACCATTTCTTCATGAAATAATAGAAGTTCTGTTTCATTTTGACAGCTATCTAACCTCGTATATAAACTCAATCTCTCTGTAATACTTTCTACATAACTATCTGGAATCAATATTTCCAAATCCGTATCGATGGTACAATCGATCACAAAATCATCTTGCTTACTTATTTCATCTTTAAATAATTCTTTGAACTCTGTACGTTTCAATTCACGGATGGCTTCTTCTAAAATTTTCTGGTACATTTCAAATCCAATCTCTGCCATGAAACCAGTTTGCTCACCACCCAACATATTACCCGCGCCTCGAATATCTAAATCGCGCATGGCAATTTGAAAACCACTTCCTAAATCGCTGAACTGCTCCAGGGTTTGCAAACGTTTTCTACTGTCGGTAGGCAAACTGCTCATCGGCGGACCTAACAAATAACAGAATGCTTTTTTATTGCTCCTTCCCACTCTACCGCGCAATTGATGTAAATCGCTTAACCCAAAATGGTGGGCATTATTTATGATGATCGTATTTACATTGGGTATATCAACACCACTTTCAACAATATTGGTACATACTAAAACATCGTATTTGCGATCGATAAAATCCAAAATCCTTTCTTCCAATTCATGCCCTTCCAACTGACCATGGGCAAAACCAATACTCAAGTCGGGGCATAACCCTTGAATCAAAGCACACATTTCTGCGAGGCCATGTACCCGATTATGAATAAAGAAAACCTGTCCGCCTCTTTCTGTTTCATAATAGATAGAATCACGAATGATATCTACATTAAAAACCTGTACCTCTGTTTGAATAGGTTGTCTATTGGGTGGCGGGGTATTCATGATACTCAGATCACGCGCACCCATTAAACTAAATTGCAAGGTGCGTGGAATTGGCGTGGCAGTAAGGGTTAAACAATCCACATTGGTTTTTAATGTTTTTAATTTCTCCTTATGTCCCACTCCAAATTTCTGTTCTTCATCAATTACCATGATTCCTAAGTTCTTGAATTTTACTTCTTTTCCTAATAAACCATGCGTACCAATAATGATATCGATTTTACCCTCTTCTAAACGTTGTAAAGTATCTTTCTTTTCTTTGGCCGATTTAAATCGATTAATATAATCAACAGTTACAGGAAAATCCTTGAGCCGATCCTGGAAAGTTTTGTAATGCTGAAAGGCAAGGATTGTTGTGGGCACTAAAATAGCTGCTTGTTTTCCATCTACACAGGTTTTGAATGCTGCTCTTATAGCAACCTCTGTTTTTCCAAAACCAACATCACCACAAACCAATCGATCCATGGGCGAAGCACTTTCCATATCCCGCTTCACATCAGCAGTTGCCTTACTCTGATCTGGCGTGTCTTCATAAATAAAGGAAGCTTCCAATTCGGTTTGCATATAGGTATCTGGGGCATGTGCAAATCCTTCCTGTGCTTTTCTTTGTGCGTATAACTTGATCAGATCAAAAGCAATTTCTTTAACCTTGGTCTTTGTTTTTTCTTTAAGTTTATTCCAGACATCGCTACCTAATTTATTGATCTTAGGAGCGGTTCCTTCCTTCCCTGTATATTTCGATATCTTGTGCAGCGAATTGATGTTCACATAAAGAATATCACTATCCTTATAAATAATTCTTACTGCTTCCTGAATTTTACCGTTGATCTCAATTTTCTGTAAGCCACTATAAGTTCCTACACCATGATCCATATGTGTTACATAATCTCCAGGTTGCAGGTCGCGCAAGGTTTTTAGCGTTAATGCCTTATTCTTATTATACGCTTGTTTGACTTTATATTTATGATATCGTTGAAATATTTGATGATCTGTATAGCAAACCACTTTCAGGTCTTCATCAATGAAACCTTCATGGATGCTGGTTGCAACAGGAACAAATTGAATCTCGGTTTGTAAGTCGGTAAAAATGCTACTCAATCTTTCCAGTTGCCTGGCCTGTTCTGCGAAAATAAAAATCTCGTAATTCGCAGTTTCATGTGCCTTCAGATCTTTGATCAAAAGATCAAATTGTCGGTTGAAAGAGGGCTGTGTTTTTGTATCAAATTCAATTACAAAATCAGACAGGTGTGGTCTGTATCCAAACTCCACTATATCTCTTGGCACTAATAATTCTTTGATCGTTTTTGCTGAAACAAAGTCTTCTTTTGTAACAATTTTTACAACCCTGGAATCATCTTCCTCATCAGAATTATTCATTCTATATCCATCTTCCACCAGACCCATAAACCCATCCAATTCTTCTTCCTGTTGCTCAATTTTCCCTTCAATCACGTCCCAATCCTTCAACCAAACCACTGTGTTTTCAGGAAGAAATTCAAGTAGAGACACCTTCTCGCCCGTTTCGAATTGTGTTTCTACATTGGGTATAATATTAACCTGCAATAGCTTTCTTTCGCTCAACTGTGTTTCGGGATCAAAGATTCGAATACTGTCAACCTCATTGCCAAATAATTCTACACGATAAGGCTTTTCATTGCCATAGGAATAAATATCAAGGATTCCGCCACGCAAAGCAAACTGTCCGGGCTCATACACAAAATCCGTTCTTTGAAAACCGTACATCACAAACAATTCCATCAGATTATTCAGCTGAATAGTTTCGTTCACTTTAATATGAATGATATTGCCAGTAAGGGTTTTAGGCAATACCACTTTTTCGAAAAGTGCTTCAGGATAAGTAACAATGATTTTTTTATTACCTCCTCCAGAAAGTTTTG
Source organism: Bacteroidota bacterium (assembly GCA_037127755.1). Taxonomy (GTDB): domain Bacteria; phylum Bacteroidota; class Bacteroidia; order Chitinophagales; family Chitinophagaceae; genus Sediminibacterium. Next base: position 9,911 of record JBAXXT010000071.1, on the reverse strand, counting down.
TCAACGCTTCAGTACGCAACATCACATGTGAGCTATTAAGAAGACGAAAATTTTTCCTGTTTTTAAAAGAAGATGGAAAATAAAAAAGGTCTAAAGCATTGGTGAGATTCTCGAGGGTATTCTGAAAATAGGCAGCTTCTTCTGCATCATTAAGAACTACCAAATGATTCAGTTGCGAACAGGCTTCGTTCATAAAAACGCTGCTCACAAGGAATTCAGCACTACTTCCCTGTAAATTTTTAAGAAAAATCTTTTGAATATCGCTCTGCTGGATACGTTGGGCAATAGATAACCTTTCCGCCAATTGAAAAAGGCGGGGTGATTTTTGATACTTTTCTAACAATACACCAATATTCATACAATCAAACATCCCTCACAGGATTAACACCTGCTGACTCGAAAGGTTTGCAAATATAAGGTGAATCAAAAGGTTGCCCCCTTATTCATTATCAATTTAGCTTCCGTATATTTGTTGGGTAATACCTCAAACAAGCCTATTTGGTTGAATTGGTTAAATAAATTGGCATAATATTTATTTCCCAACCTTATAAAAAGGGAATATTTCCCAACTGGCAGATCCACAGAAAAATGGCCACTCGAATCCGTATCTACTAACGAAACCTGTTTTGTATGAATTTTTTCATACAGGTTTGAAATATTTTGTGGGGTTGTTTCGTTTAACGATGTAGGTTCAAAAACTATAATGGTACATACATAACCTTTGGAAATTTTCTGCTCAATTCCTTTCATTGGCATACGATTTCCTTGGTTTTCAATGACATAGCCTTTTATGCCCTGACTAGCTGTAGTAATATTCAGCTTTTTTGTGGACAAACATGCTGTGAGCATTGTAGTAAATATAGCTAGGGTAAAATGGGGTTTCATACTACATTTTAGAGGTTTAAGGTATCCTATTTTTGGGTTGTTAGAAAAAAAGGTATCCCCCTATAAAAATATAATTAAGTGGCATCATGTATAGATTGAAAATGTTAATAGTTTTTCTGGGGCTTTTTTCAATCAATGGAGCTGCTCAATTAACTACAAACAGCGAATTGCTGGAAAGAGCAGGACATGGATTTCGATTGGTAGAAAATACCAATTACGCTAAAGCCATGTCTTTAGCCAAAGAAAAAGGCTGGACAATTTCTATTAAAAATAAGGAGGGCAGAATTGGTCAGTTGGTTGGAGTAGATTTTCTAGGATTCCCTAAATATTATATTAGTCAGAATAATACCATTGCAGCAGCAACCACAAGAGCCAACCAATTATGGCCAGGTGGCAATAGTGGACTAGGTTTAAGTGGGTCATCTGCCATTCTAAAAAATAAATTGGGCATTTGGGATGAAGGAAAAATCTTAGGAACCCATGTAGAATTAACTGGCAGAATTACACAAAAGGATCAGCCCTCTAATATAGTAGATCATGCTACACACGTCACTGGAACGATGATTGCCACTGGAATAAATCCTTTAGCAAAAGGAATGGCTTTCGGAATGCAGGGTATTGTTGCTTATGATTATAACAATGATATTTCTGAAATGATGGGGGAAGCCGCCAATCTTTTGCTTTCAAATCACTCTTACGGGATCATTTCAGGCTGGAGTTTTAATGCAGGAATGAATCGTTGGGAGTTTTATGGTAGACCAAAAGAACAGGAAGATTATAAATTTGGTTATTATAGTACGGATGCACAACTCTTAGATTCAATAGCCTATAATGCACCAAACTATTTAATTGTAAAGGCAGCAGGAAATAATCGTGGAGAAAATGGCCCCGCTGTTGGTGATGTGTATTATCGTTTCGATAGTTTAAATCAAATGGTAAATGCAGGAAATCGCCCAATAGGTATTAGCGATAATAATTCATACAATACTATACCCTGGGATGGCAACGCAAAAAACATATTAACCGTTGGAGCAATTGAAGGAATACCAAGCGGTTATAACAGAAAAGATGATGCAAGAATTGCTTACTTCAGCAATTTTGGACCTACTGACGATGGAAGAATTAAACCAGATCTTGTAGCAGATGGCGTGGATGTACTTTCTTCTATTGCAACCAGCAATACGAGTTATGCGCTCAGTTCAGGTACTTCCATGTCTACTCCAAATGTAACCGGATCCTTATTATTGCTACAGGAATATTATAGCAATTTAAAACCCGGACAATTTCTTCGTTCTGCCACATTAAAGGGATTGGCAATTCATACTGTCGATGAAGCCGGCCCCTCAGATGGACCCGATTATCAATATGGCTGGGGAGTTTTAAATGTGGAGAGAGCCGCTTCCGTTTTAACCGCAGCTATTCCAAGTAATAATGCAGTTACGAGTAATCATTTAGTATATGAAAATAATCTCGTGAACGGCAATACTGCAAGTTATACAGTAATCGCTTCTGGTGTTGGACCATTAGTTGCTACCATTAGTTGGACGGATCCAAAGGGTCCCGTAGATATTACAAACATATTGAACAACCCTTCAAGAAAGCTTGTCAATGATCTTGATATCAAAATATTGAAAGGAAGTAAAGCTTATTTGCCATGGGTATTAGACCCTGTGAATCCTGACAATCCTGCCGTTAAAGGCGATAATATATTAGATAATATTGAAAAGATTTATGTGGATAGTGCCGTGCCAGGACAGACCTACACAATAATAGTTTCACATAAAGGAAATTTACAAAGAGGTCAACAACCCTACTCTTTATTGGTAAGTGGCGTTGGTGGTGTTACAACATGTGCATCATATGCCACTAGTTCAGCAGGTGCTAGAATTGATAGTGTATCATTTAAAACACTTCATTATAGCAATCATACAACTTGTACATCTTATACTGATAATACAAATGCCGGCATCGATATAGAAGCATCCCAAATCATCCCTTTTTATATTAAAACGGGCACTTGTGACGCAAGTTCAAATCCAAGAGTAGTAAAAGTATTTATTGATTATAATAACAATGGTCAATTTGAAACAAACGAGCAGGTTACGAGTAGCACTGTAATCAGCACTCCTACTAGCGTTTTAACCGGCAATATTATCACCAAAGCAAGTTTACCTATTGGAAATATATATTTGATGCGTATTATAGTGCAAGAAACAAATGATACTGCTGCCGTAAAAGGATGCGGCACCTATGCGAATGGAGAGACTTCCGATTTCAGATTGCATGTGGTAAATCCTTCTAATGATTTAAGCTTAAATCAACTGCTGATTCCAACTTCTGGAAGTTGTGGTGTTGATAGTCAGTATGTATCAATCTCCATAAAAAATAATGGCACCATTGATCAAACCAATGTTCCCATTAGTTTACAAGTTAATAATGGCACTACAAATGTGTTAACTATTAATACAAATTATCCTTTAACCATCCCAGCTTTAGGATTAGTAGATTATACTTTCCAAAAACCTTATTCAAGCCTCCCAAATACTACTTATACTATTACAAGTTCAGTAAACCTAGTAGCAGATCAAAATACCAGCAACAACAGTAATTCTACAACCATTACTACTGCCCCTGTTCATGCTGGACCAGCAGGATCTGGAACTATCTGTGGAAATAATGCAATATTAAAAGTTACCAACCCCCTTTTGGCTTCTAACTATTTTTGGTACACAACAGCCACAGGGGGCACACCAATTGCAACAGGATATAATGTAAGCACTACCAATATTCCTGCTAATAATACTTTCTATGTAGGAAAAGAATATAGAGGATCTATAGGACTAAAGAATAAAATGGTTTTCCCTAGTGGTGGTTATAACAGCTTTTCCGGACAGTTTATTAATATCAATAATACAGTACCACTAACCATTGAAACTGCCAGATTATTTATATCTTATCCAGGAACCATCACATTTACATTAGCGGATTTTGGATCTTGGTCTGATGCCAGTCATAGTAGTTATAGTTATACTCCCATTTCTAGTGCTGCCATTTCAGTTTACCCATCAACACCCACACCAACTCCTGCAAATGCAGACGGATCAACTTCAACTATAAATAATGCATCAGATACCGGAGCTATTTATACCTTGAATTTACCAGTTCCTACAATTGGTAATCATATCATTATTATCGACTGTCAAGGGGGTGCATCCATATTTAGAAATAATGCAGTGAGTCCAAATCCGTATCCAATAAGCTTACCTAATGTTATATCTATTACTGGGAATAGTGCATCTACAACAGCGCTTCCTAATAACTATCAGAACTTTTATTACTGGCTTTATGATATGAAGATCAACACGAATGATTGTGTGAGTGATCGTACCGCTGTTCTTATAACTAATGGTACTGCTCCAATCATTACTCAAGTTGCAGATTCATTAACAAGCAATGCGTCAAGCGGAAATCAATGGTATTTAAATGATACTTTGGTGATTAATGGAGGTAGTTCAAATCATCTTAAACCAACAAAATCAGGTTCCTACAAGACCGTGGTAACAGATACAAACGGATGTTCTAAAAGTTCCAATGTAATTAATGTGGCTGTTACTGCATTGAATGATTTGTTGGTGGGTGAAATTAAATTAACCTCATCCCCTAATCCTTCTAAAGGACTTGTTAATATTAGTTTTGAAATGAATGTTAAGAAAAACTTGATATTAGAAATATTTAATACACTCGGTCAAAAAGTTCATGAAGAAAATTACCAGGGCTTTATTGGCAAATACAATAAAACCCTAGATATGAGTAGTTATGGTTCAGATATGTACATCCTCAAAATCAACCATAACAGCAAAACATATGTCAGGAAAATTTTAATTGAAAAATAAACCTTCCCTTCTTAATTTCACAGGCAACCTTCTAGGTTGCATTTGCCGTTTATGAGAGATACTCTATCTTAGATAAATAATCAATTTTGAACATGAAAAAAGGGATCATCCTTTCTTTAGTAATTCTAGGTTTGTCATTTGCAGCTTGGCATTGGAATAAAGAACAAAGTGAACATAAGAATAAATTTGGTTTAGAGGAATTCGAAGAGGATGAGGAAGAGAATCCTACTAAAAGAGCGGAGATGACAGCTGAACGTTTTCGATACGAATACGATATGCTGAAAGATCCGAAAACCGGAAAAATACCTGGCAACATTTATCAGTTGGAATTGGAACAAGCCAAACGCATGCCCATTGCAGGAAACCAAGGAAGATTAGCAGGAGCAAATGGTATTGTTCAAACAGGATTTGGCGTAAATGGACCTACTACAAATGTGTATCAATTAGCTGGGCCCAATAATTTGGGAGGCAGAACCCGCGCCTTTGCATTTGATTTAAGATATAACGGTACAACAAATAAAGTGGTCTTATCAGGATCTGTGAGTGGTGGTTTGTTGCGTTCTACAGATGGAGGGCAAAACTGGAACTTAGTAGCGCCCGACAAACAAATACATAATCTAACCTGTCTTGCACAAGACCCTAAAACACCCGATACTTGGTACGCTGGAACTGGAGAATCCCTGGGCAACTCTGCTAGTGGCGGCTCTGGATCTGGTGCCTTTTATTTAGGTAATGGAGTGTATAAATCAACAGATAATGGTGCAACTTGGGCTGCTTTAACCAGCACACAATTAGGAACTATTGAGGGGTTTGATAATGTTTTTGATTTGATTTCTAGAATTGCAGTAAACCCATTAAATGGTGATGTTTATGTAGCATGTATAAGTACCATAAAAAAATCAAAAGATGGTGGAGTTTCGTGGACCACTGTAAAACAAAGCACAGCACTTGGTAATAATGTTACTGGTAATACAGATATTGCTATCACTAAAGATGGTAGCAAAATTTATTGTGCATTTCATAATAAGAGTTCCGACAAAGGTGTTTACCAATCAACAACTGGTGATGTAGGATCTTGGTCATTAATCGCCGGAGGTGCTGACAATTCACCCACTGGATGGAAAACAAATTCAAGTACCAATCAAAACGATAACTGGGGTAGGATTTTATTGACCCTGGCCCCATCCAATAATAATATTCTTTACGTCATGTATGAGAATGGACAGAGTCAGGCTAGTCCGAGTTTATTACCAGAAGCCGATTTATTTAAGGCAGATTTTACAAGCGGAGCTCCCGTATGGACGAATCTCTCCAGCAGTGTACCTGATATACCCGGAGGAAGTAAAGATGGATCTGATCCAATAGCAGTACAGGGTGGATATAATATGTTACTGGTAGTGAAGCCCGATGATGCAAACGTTGTTTATATGGGTGGTACTAATTTATATCGTTCTACAAATGGTTTTAGTAATGCCAATACCACGGCCTGGATTGGTGGATATAGCACCGATTTTTCTACTAATATTTATCCAAACAGTCACCCAGATCAGCATTTCCTTGTATTCGATCCTTCTAACACTAAAAGAGCTATCGCATGCAATGATGGGGGTTTGCAGGTTACGAATGATATTACCATATCATCAGTAGTTTGGTCTCAAATACCAAACTATCAAACATTACAATATTATAGTGTTGCTATAGATCCTGAAATTGGTAAAAACAATTTTGAGGGCGGCGCACAAGACAATGGCACTTGGTATCGGGATGCATCTTTAAATTTTGGACCAAGACCTGCGGATCGTCTGGGTATTAATGATTACGTAAATCTTTTAGGTGGTGACGGGGTTGCTGTTGATATTGCGAAAATAAATGCAGGTCAACAACTGACCTATTTTGGTGTTCAATCCGGCCTTATTGTTCGTGATGAATTATTGAATAATGCAAGTTATCCTGGTGCTATAATTAAGCCAAAGGTATCAGATATGATACCTAATAGTGGCTCTGGTTATGGTGATTTTATTACCAATTTTAAATTAAGCAACTCCAATTCTGAGATCTTGTTTTATACCAACTATAATCGGTTATTTAAAACCAATGCTGCGAGTGCGGTAGATAGTAGTAAATGGACAAGATTATTAGGTGTGGAGAATACCCTTAATGCTGTTCCGGGCGACAATTCTGTTTCTATTCGTGCTATGGATTTTTCATGGGGAAGTTATCAAACCACACATAGTATGTATTTTGGTACAAATACCGGTAAGTTATACAGGATAGATGATTATGCAAACGCAAATGCTTTGACGCTACCAAAAGACATCTCACCAAATGGTTTAGCTGGAAATGTATCAGACATTGCAGTGAACCCGAATGATGATAATGAGATCTTAGTAGTGGTTTCTAATTATGGAGTTACTTCCGCTTTCTGGACATATAATGCCAAATCAGCAACTCCAAGTTGGTCAAATGCTGAAGGCGATTTAAGTCTTCCTTCATTTAGATCTTGTGCGATTGTTCCCAGAAAAGATGCCAGTGGTAATCCATATACCGAATATTATATTGGTACATCAGTTGGATTGTATTCTACTCAAAATATAGGAAAGACATTAGGATCTAGTCCAGCCGGCAGTATCATCTGGTCTCGAGAAGGAGCATCCGTTTTAAACTATGCAGTTATCGCCTCCCTCGATTATCGTCCAGAAGACAATACTTTACTGATAGGCACACATGGTAATGGGATGTTTTATACGGTGATCGGTTCTCCAAACTTCACGCCTAATCTTCCTACTGCTTTACCGAATACCATCGTGAATGACAAGAATTTCATGAAAGTATATCCAACAGTGAGCACTGGAACTTATCAATATCAAGCAGGAAGTATTACGGGTATCAAATCAATCAATGTGCAGGTTTATAATATGCTTGGTCAATCTGTGTATCAAACAAAAGCGAGTTATGGTGACGGACAAATTCCTTTAAATCGTTTACCTGCAGGTAATTATTTGGTTCAAATTACGAGTGACAATAAAAAGTACCAAGCCAATCAAAAAATTATCAAACAATAAAAAACAGGCATGAAAAAAGCAGTATTCATCTTGAGTTTAGTGATGATTGCCAGTGCGGTGTTTTCTCAAAAAACTTCCCCCTCCTTACGTTTAAAATCTTTTCAAAGAAGTTATATTTCTGGTGTTGCTCCTACTAATACCATTGAACTTGGAGGAAAAGAAACCCCATCAACTACTAAAGCACATGCGCCAGAATATTATATATATCTGTTGGCCAATAAAGTACCCTATTTAAAAATTGAAAGGGTATGGATTCATCAACAATTGTATTTAGCCAGTATTGATAAAGTGGCTATCCTGCCTGTAGTATTACAAGACGGAAAGAAAAAAGATACACTTTTGAAGTATACCGATGAAATGGTATGGCAAATAAAAATCATTGGGAAAGACAGTACTGGTATTAAACCAAAAAAAGATATTGCATACCAGGTTAAATCTAATGAATTGGTGTTACGCTTAAATGACCCTTCTGGTCACATATATACACGTACCAATAAACATATAAACGTATTAGAAGCAATAAGAGCGCAATAAAGGACAAGAAACTCTCTTTTTTTTATGTTGTTATAATGGTTCTGAATTACCTTTACAGTCTAAAACAAAGATTGTATGCTTGAACCATGGCGCAACGGAAAAGTTATCAGAATTGAAAACGAAACTCCCTCTACCAGAAGATTCTGGATCGAGATCCCGGAAATTGCCGATTTCGATTTTTCTCCAGGACAATTTGTAACATTAGATTTACCGATTCACGAACAAAAAAATAAACGCTGGCGCAGTTATTCCATCGCATCTGCACCGAATGGCACGAATGTGTTAGAATTAGTGATTGTTTTATTAGAAGGCGGATTGGGAACCACTTATCTATTTAATAAAGTTTCTGTAGGAACTGAGATTTTACTCAGGGGACCTCAAGGGAAATTTACGATGCCAGATCCTTTGGATCAAGACTTATTCTTGATTTGTACGGGTACTGGAATTGCACCATTTAGATCCATGCTTACACATATTCATAATAAGGGAATTGCTCATAAAAATGTTCATTTGGTTTTTGGATGCAGGCATTTTGAAGATGGTTTATACATCAAAGAATTAAAAGAGCTTGAAGCCAACAGTAACAATATATTTTTCCATCCTTGCTATTCGAGAGAGGCAGAAGTACCTGCAGGAACGCATAAGGGTTATGTGCACCCTGTTTATGAAGCTTTGTGTAATCAGGGAAAAACACCAGCTAACTTTTATTTATGTGGATGGAAGAGCATGGTAGATGAGGCAAAACAAAGAATTTTAGCGATGGGATATGATAAGAAAGCGATTCATTTGGAATTGTACGGTTAGTATTGACCAGTGTTTAACAACACTAAGGTACATGCTTCCAAAGGCTCTATACCATTGGCTTTAGCTATTGCATAAAGCTCTTCATTTTCAGTTCCGGGATTAAATATGAGGCGTTTGGGATGCAGTAATAATATATCATTCACATACTGTTTTTGCAAATCAGGGTTAATGTATAATGTTACTGTATCAACATACTCTTCAATTGGGAACGCTGTAATGATGCTTGTATCTCCAATCTTTCCTGATTTCTTGCCCAATGCAATTACTGAATACCCCTGTTTTTTTAGTTTCTGCACGGCGAGATAACTATATCTTTCTGGATTTTCCGATGCACCAATCACCAACGTTTTTTTGGAATCCGACATTTTTTTCTCTTTAGTATTCAAAGAAAAGTGATAATCATGTGCAAAAAAAATACTTGTTCAAAATAAAATCGTATTGTTTATAAAAATATATTTTCTAACTTCCATAATATATTATTAATCCATCACTCAAATTGATACCATCATGGCAAAAAAAAGTAAGAAAAAAGAAGCAAAAAAAGCAGCAGCTGCTGCTAAAAAAGTAGCTCCTAAGGCGGCTCCAAAAGCAGCTAAAAAAGCGGCTCCTGCAAAAAAAGCAGCTCCTAAAAAAGCAGTAAAAAAAGTTGCTCCTAAAAAAGCCGCTAAGAAAGCAGTTGCTAAAAAAGCAGCTCCTGCAAAAAAAGTTGTTGCAAAAAAAGCAGTTAAAAAAG
>JBAXXT010000070.1:0-13269 GCA_037127755.1 Bacteroidota bacterium | reverse complement strand
AAGGTCAGAATTTTCGTTAATTCAATATACTGACAAAACGTTTCAAGCTAAGATTTTACTTCGATTCGAGAATTATTTTCGATGGCTTCATTCCCGTTGATTTAGCAAAAAGTGAAATACTGCCAGCTTTTTTTCCGGCTTTAATTATTACTAAGCACTTACCCTTCCATGTTTTTCTTTTTTGCTGCTGATAGCTCTCTAAACTTACAGGGTTGGCATTACCAACTCCGACAATTTCTGCATCACCACTAACTGAAAAATTAATCATTTTTTCACCTTCAGGGTTAATATTCCCCTGTTTATCAACCAACTCAACTGTGATGTAACTCAGGTCCTGATTATCTGCTTTTAAAGTTTTTCTATCGGCAGTCAACTTTATTTTGTCTACTTTATCTGCTGTAGTTATATGGGTTTGCTTTATAATTTTACCTGCACTATACCCGACAGCTTTTATTTCACCTGGTTGATAGGTAACAATCCAGCTTGCCATAAATTGGGTTGATTGATTGGTCAGTTTTCGACCTAGTGACTTGCCATTAAAAAATAATTCTGCTTCCTCACAAGACGAATACACACTTACTTCCATTGGTGTATTCTTTTCAACTTTCCAATTCCATTCTGGTAAAGCATCCATCCAATTCCATTTACTCCAGGATTCAATATTAGGATTTAATTTAAATGAAGGTATAGGCGGCTTTACAAAAACAGACAACTGATTTTTTTTCCAAAGTACATCCCGGTAAAAAGATTGTGGCCTTTTCCATCCGCAAATATCAATATCTCCACAAAAGGCAAGATTCCAGGGAAAAAAATTACCGCTTTGAAAGTATCCCAACCAACCAATACTTGCCTCACCTATATAATCAATTGCCGTCCATACAAAATCCCCAATTACATAAGGATTGTCTTCCACCTCCATCCAGCTCCCAAATGCTTCCAGTGGATAAGACTCTGAACAAAATATAATTCTGTCTGGCTTACGATCATGATCTTCAGCATAAATTTTATTCTTTAAAGGATCTCCATCAACAGCATAATTGTATCCCGCTATATCTAACATTCCAAAAAATGGATCCTTATCCTTATTTAGGCCGTTTACAGCTGCTGTTACCGGTCTTGTTGAATCAAAAACTTTCAAATACTTTACCAATTGCTTTGCGGTTTCCACTCCCGCAGGTGATGCACTATTGGTAATTTCATTGCCAATGCTCCACATAATGATACTTGGATGATTACGATCCCTTAACAACATACTTTCGATATCCCGCTGCCACCAATCATTAAAATACAAATGATAGTCGTAAGGATTATTACCTAAATCCCACATGTCAAATGCCTCATCAATTACTAGCATCCCCAACCTATCACAGGCATCTAAAAAAGCGGGGCTTGGTGGATTGTGTGCACAACGGATTGCATTAAAGCCACTCGCTTTCAATAATTCCACTTTACGCTCTTCGGCCCGGTCGTAAGCCTTTGCTCCCAACGGTCCGTTATCATGGTGAATACAACCACCTTTTAATTTAGTAGTTTTTCCGTTTAGTTGAAATCCATTATTTACGCTAAATGAAATGGTTCGAATGCCAAAATTTTGCTGTTCAGTTTGTAGTAATTTCCCATCCTGATGTAATGAGGTAATAGCAGAATAAACAACTGGATTTTCGCAATCCCACAACTGAGGATTTTTGATTTCTGTCTCCCGGCTAATCGTATTGTTTTCGCCGGGGTTAAGCGTTATCTGAGAACTAACCGTAGCTACTTCCGTACCTGCTGGGTTTAACAATTTTATTGTAACATTTATTTTTGCGGGTATATCGCCTTTATTAACCAACTGCGTTTTTATGGAAATTTTTGCTGAGGATTGGTTTACAATTGGTGTTGTAACAAAAGTGCCCCATTGAGCTATGTGAACAGGGTTTATTTTTTTTATCCAAACATGCCTGTAAATGCCGGAACCCGAGTACCAGCGTGAGTTTTGGCCTTCGTTCTTAACCTCTACTGCAATAATGTTTTTTTTCCCAATTTTTAAATGCTTAGTAATATCATAATAGAAGCTAGTATAACCATAAGGATGATTTCCTACAAGTTGTCCATTTACATAAACGCTGGCATTCATATATACTCCGTCAAATTGGAGAATAAAATTTTTATCATGTTCATTTTCACTTACCTCAAAAGCCTTACGATACCAGGCTGTACCGCCTACAGTAAAACCTCCGCTAACCTGACTCGTAGCATTTGACTGAAATGGTGAATTTGTTCCTGGTAAATCTTCAATACTCCAATCATGTGGCACATCTATTAAGCGCCATTTTGAATCATCTAGTAGTGGATTTTGGGCACCATAAAAAGCCCCTTTGTAAAAATGCCAATTCTCATCAAAATTAATCAGGTTATTATTCTGAACCTGTGCTATTGCGATATTATAAAATAGTAACCCTGCAATAAATACAAAAGCGTTTTTTTTCATATTGATGTTCTATTTTGTTTTTAGTATTCTAGTTAAACTTTAACATGGTGATTGATACAGCATCTAAGTTCAAAGAAACGGCATTATTCGTCACTGTAATATCACTAAGTTTTGTCCATAATGGATTCGTATCCGTATCGCCTGTTCCTTTTAAAACCCAAACTTCCCCATTGGTATTACTGTAGTTTAAAATGCTGACACTTACTGGCTGAGGGACTTTATCTTTATTGACGAGAAAAATATTCATTTTTGCGGTTGCGATATTACAAGTAACATAGGGGCTGATTAATTGATTTTCACTAGTAGCTACTACCATATTATTTAAAAGGTTATTTCCAAAAATAGCTAACCCTTTGCCAATAGCATTTGCTTCACCATTGGCATTTATTGCATCATACAAAATATCAGGCTTTTCTAAGTTGGTTATCCAACGTGTATTCCAAAGACAGCTTGCAAAAAGTTTTGGTTGTAGCAAGGCATCCCCCAACATTTGAAAATTTGCAAGGGCGTGTCCCATATTATTTATGTTTGTCCATCCCCTATTATAAAAATCTATAGCATTGTATTCACTTATTATTACTCCAATACGTTGTTTATCGGAAGCACTGGCAAAGTTATTAATGGCTGAAACAGCAGCAGTAATTTCACTATTCAAATCTCCGGTAAAGCTGCGAAAATAATCGTAACCTGTAAAGCCATCAGGCAGGTAATTGCTGGCAGCCAAAAAATCAATTTTTGACACCGCATTGCTTTGTAACAGTGTTTGCCACCATTCACTTTTACCATTGGCTATAATTTTAATACTTGGATCAATGGTTCGCATAGTATCTGCAAATGCAGCTATGTCTATGGCATAGTTTGCAGGAGTTACCGTGCCTTGATTGTCGGATGAGTTCCAGCTTTCATTGCCTATCATCCAATGTTTAATGTGATAGCCCTTTACTATATTGGCATATCGCACCCATTCTTTTGCATTGGCTAGCAACTCTGCCCTGGTAGGTATTGTACCGCATTTACTAGTGCTGTACATGGCATCGTAAGCAACAACAACAAGAGGTGTAGCGCCTGTCTGCCTGCATACCTCCATATATTCATCAAAATCAAGTACGGCAGCTTTTGCAGATAAGTCGGAATTAAAAAAACGGCTATCTTTGGCTGGGTAATCACAATATGCTGCATAGGGTGATGCGAGGGTGTAAGGTGACTTAGCAAACAGATAATTGTCTGATTTCTCACCTCCCGGATACCTCAAAAAATTAGTCCCCATTTTGCTTATTGCGTAGATTGTAGTGGCAAAAGTTTGTCCAGGCAATACAGCATCATCCATCAGGTAATTAAGGTTAATGCCAACCTCAAATCCGGTAAGGTTTCGGATAATATTTTTGGCATCTATAGCTATGCCAATGGTTTTTGTAACAGGCGGAACGATAGATGCCAGAGGTAAGTTTTTCTTACTACAGGAAATGCAAATAACAACTAAACTTAAAATAAGGAAGTTTTTCATATCATCACAATTTTCTTAAATGTTTTTTTATAGCAGCAAACCATTTTCCCGCCATCTTTTTTTCACCAATGATATTGGGATGTATATCATCGTACATATCAACAGCAGGATTTACACCTGTAAACTGATCAACTATAATAATGGGTGAAGCAGTGGAACTTTTTGCTTTGCCATACTGGAGGATAGCTTTGTTAAATTCTATTACAGCTTTTGCATATTCAATATCATTATTGCATAATTTTTTATCAGCCCATGCAGCACCAAGCGGTGGGATTTGCGCCAGAAATATTTTTACTGATTTATTTTTCTCTCTTAATAATTGAATGACCGTATCAATATTATTTATTGCATCCCTATTGGTAACACATTGAAATACTTCGTTGGTGCCAAATTCCAGCAGTGCAATATCGGGTGTGTAAGTTAGCAGCCAGTCTCTAATATTTCCTCTTTGCTTATCCCAGTCAGGCTGGTTTAATAAATCACTCGCCTTCCAGCCGGAGTGACCATCATGATCCATATCAAAATCTGCATTGGGTACATTGCCACCTATGTTGGGTTTATCCCACGAGCCTATAAAATCAAAATTATAATTTGCTTTGTGCAACATTTGCCATAGATCTCTCCTGTAACTATTGAACATGTTTGAACCATTGGTAAGTGAATTTCCCAATGGTAAAATATTCATCGTTTGTTTATTAAAAACAGTAAGCATAAAATTTTGATGAAGGGTAGTATCACCGTTTGATGCAGTTATTTGTATGGCGTATTGCCCCGTTTTTTTTGCTATGCCTGATAAAATATTATTTTTTGTATCGAAAGATAGCCATGAAGGGAGATTGAGGCAGGAGAATTGTATTGTTTTTTCGGAAGAATCTATAACGGCAATATTATATGTGTATTTTTCATTTACCGCCACACGATTTACAATAGTTGATGTAAAGAAAACTTTTTGTGCATTACTTACAAAAGCATTGGTAAGTTGTAAAAATACTAAAGCTATTATAAGCAGATATTTTGTACTTGGTATCATGGAATCCATTTTATTATAGGTTTGTTTGCCACCATTTTAATTGGCAACCAGATATATCTTGAATCCTGCAGGTTTATTTTATTCCATACATCAGCCATAAAAAGAAAAGTATTTGGTTGACCGGTAATAGGAATTATATAAGTGCCTTGTGCACCGAATGTGCTTTCGGCTCCATTGCCCGAACAGGGATTGTCCATTTGTTGCCACTCGCCTAATAAATTATCAGCAACAGCATAAGTTGCCGGGTTAGGCGACCAACCCGTGCAATCCGAAGTAATGAGATAATATTTTTTATTGTATTTAAAAACCGCTGGAGCCTCCCTATTTTGTGCAGAAGTTATACGTGTGTAAGTTGTTGTTGGAGATAAATAATCATCATTCAATAAACAAACATGCATTGTTTTATTTGATTCAGATGAATAAATAAGATAAGCCCTGTCATCTTCATCTTTATACAAGGTCATATCACGGCTTTGTTGTCCGTTGGGTTTTACACTGCCGAGATATTTATATGGGCCATTTGGTTTATCGCTTACCGCAACACCAGATTGAGCGTAACCATAATCATTGGCATCAACATGCATCCACATCACAAACTTTTTAGTTTTTTTATTATAGATCACTTTTGGGCGTTCAACAACTTTACTGGTATCAAGGTCGTGGACAGGTTGTCCAATTAATGTTGCCAATGCAATGCCTTCATATTTCCATTTTATCAAATCTTTGGATGAATAACAACTTATACCACCAGCAGGCACACGGTAATCTTCCCATTGCTGGCCAGGCACTAACCAGGTTTTCCCTTTTTTAATTTCTCCAAACCAATAGTAAGTAGCGTTGTGAAACAACAATCCACCGCCATGTGCATTGATAGTATTTCCTTTAGTATCCTTCCAAATACTTTTATTGGGCATTGGAGGAATTTTTAACTGGCCCAAAGTATGCAGGCTGGTGCCCAGCAAAAACAACAAAAAATATTTTTTCATTTTCATGGCTGCTAATTATTTATTTTACTGATTATAGTTTTATCCATGTCGACATTTATTGGTGGTAATTCAAATAATATTTTATCTTGTGGTTTCATTCAATTTTTTTTCTGCTTTTAAACCTTGCGCCAATACTTTTAGCCTGCGCTGCATTACCATTAAAATCTTTACCACCGGTTGGTATGTTAAACAACTGCTGAAAATCTATTCCGCCATTTATCAAAAGGGCATTTGCTGCTTTAGCCATTGAAAAAGATGCCAACACTTTTGCATCGGTAATATTGATAGTGTTAATGTTGGCAAAAGCAGGGTCAATGTTTATTCCTGTTTTTGCACCATTAAATATTTCCTGTTGTTTTTGATTTCGCCAGGTATCAAAATTGGCAATACCGTTTACATTAAACCCATTGGTTAAACTATACCAGCAATTACCATAGTACTTGCTTACAGAATCTTTACCTAAAATAATTTCTTTGTTGCCCACTAAAATATTATTGTAAAAAACAATGTTTTCATTATTGGTAATAGTTGAATAACTGAGTGCTGCATTTTTATTATTATAGATGGTATTATTATAAATTGCGCAATTTTTTAAATTATTGCTGGGGCTTTGGTTCCAGATATAAATACCCGCTTTAGCGTCAGATACATTGCCATCATTAATACTAATGTTATAGCGGATAATATTATTTTCCCAGGGGCTGGCATTGTTGTATTGAAATAAGCCGATACCACTGCCCTGGTTGCCGTAAGACAAACAATATTGTATAACAGAATTAGTAATACCCCCGTCAAAATCAAAACCGCCACCATCTTGTCCACCAACCGAAGTCTTATTTTCGTAAGACAAGCAATGTTCTATCGTAATACTATCCGATTCCCATGCCCATATACCCACAGGGCCATTGCCAATGCGGGGCATATCCCAACCATTATTGGTAGCAGTACAATACGAAATTTTTGCATTGGTACATTGGCCGATGACAATGCCGCTACCGCTATGGTTGTCTTTATTTGTTGGGTCGCCCGGATTGTTTTCTGCCCTGCAATAACGGATGTCAATATTCCTGCAATCCGTCTTTAAAAAATTTTCACCCCCTACTGATATACCTGCAGATCCGTTATCATGCGCCATCACATTTGTTACAATCATGTTACTGCAATTACGAATTAGCAAACCGGATTTTTGATAACCGCTAACATCAATGTTATCTATTGCGATGTTTTTACAATAAGCAATATCTATGCCGCTAGTGGTATTGCCATTTTTGCGGCCAGCACCAAGCAATTTAATGTTTTGTATAATCACATAACTGCTGTTGTTGATGACTAGGCCTTTTTCGTTAGTACTGTTAATGGTGGCGATGCCAATACCATAAGATGTAATTACTACAAGTTTTTGTGCAGTGCCATTGGTATTATAATTAATGGCTAGTGTGCCGTTAAATATTTGTCCGCCTTTCAGTAAAATAGAGTCACCTGCATTAAGCGTTAGTCTAGAAATTTTCTTAAAAGTTTTCAAAGGATGCTCCTTACTACCGTTGTTATTATCATTCCCATCATTGCTGATATAATAAGCAGTTTGTATTGAAGTAGCGGTATTAACACCCTTATTGACTTCTGCCTGGCAGGAAATAAAGAGACTACTGAATAAAAAGCCTAAGTAAATAAAAACAGTTAGAAACACGTTCTTTATTTTTAAAGTCAAATTAAATTAAAAAGACCAGTTTTAGACTGGTCTTTTTAATGGTTTATTTTAATATCCTGGGTTTTGTTTCAAATTGGAATTAAGGTCAATCTCTATTTGAGGTATGGGAAAGTATTCATTTTTGTTAGCAGTAAAACTTACTCCCGTAAGATTTTGAGGCAGCCTTGTTTTTTCTGTTTGCAAATAAGTGTTGATATAATCACCAGCAATACCCCAGCGTACCAAATCAAAAAAGCGTTGTCCTTCCAAAGCCAATTCCAATCTTCTTTCAAAACGCACAGCTTTACGTGCAGAAGCCTGCCCCGTCCATGGTGTGTTGTATAAGCCAATGCTATAATTGGCAGAGGCCTCCCAGCCGCCAATATCATCATAAGTAACTTCTACCTGGCGGCCGGTTTTTGCACGGTTACGAACGTAATTAACAAATGTTCTTGCTTTATCAATATTATTCAATTCTACTTCGCATTCGGCTGCCCAAAGCAATACATCTGCAAAACGAATGATGGACACATTTACTGCGCTAGTTAGCATATAATACTGTGCATAATTTTCGCTGTACTTACCAAAGTTTCCATTATCGTACCTGAAGTTATTTTTTACAGGAACATAAGGCCCGCCAAAAGTTCTGTCGTTGATCCATCCATAATCAGGGTCGCTGCCGGGGTTACTACCATAGCCGCTGTAATAAGATGGTGTTGTCCAATCCAAAAAAGGCACAGCCCTTCTTCCCACTGTCCAGTCCAAACGCGGATCTACAGTACCATTATATGCTGTGTAATATTCCCAGCCACTTAAATTGGCATCATTAGTCATGTTAACGGCGTTAAAATTATCCAGTAAGGGTAAGCCAGATGCATCTGTTTTATAAGCATTCACTAAATTATAAGAAGGTTGTTTCCAGCTTTGATAATAACTTGTTACAGGATAAAATGTAGGCGTGTTGGCAATTTCACCAATGTTTGAGTTACCGCCATTGGCACCATCATTGGCAGAGAACTGAATTTGAAAAACATGCTCTGCACTATTTTCTAATGACGGATTAAAGTTGTCATCAAAATTTGTCATTAGTGCATAAGGTTTTCCCTTTGCATTAACACCAGCGCCGGCGCCGCCATAAGCAGTAGGGATGATAGTATTCAATAAAGCTTTCGCTTCCGGAAATTTTTTCTCAAACATATAAGCTTTGGCAAGATAACAGGCGGCGGCCCATTTATTTCCCTGTCCTTTATATTTCTGCACGGCAGGTAAATTATCAAAAGCAAACTGAAAATCTTTTTCAATCAATGGCCAGATATCCGTTTCGTTTGATACTTTAAAATCGACAACTGTTTCATCTATAAAAGGTACTTTGCCCCACATTTTTTTTGCTTCAAAATGAAAGTGGCCTCTTAGAAATCTTGCTTCTGCAATTGCCGCAGTTTTCTCAGCAATAGTCATATCCTTAGCTGCATTAGCTGCCAGTATTGTTTTATTACAACGGGCAACGCCATCATATACTGTACGCCATTTATCAGAGAGGTAAGCTGTGGATGGCTGGGTTTGAAAATGTTCGATAGTTAACCCATCGTCAGGATTATTTGTACCACCCCTATATGCATCACCAGAGGTAATATCACCGTACACCCAATTGGTGCCCGACGTACTCCACCAGCCTGATTTTACTGTTAATCCCGTTACATTATGATAAGCGCCAACCAGCAATTGCTCCACGCCTGCTTTATTGGAAAGTTCTTTTAAAGTAATACCGGTTGAAGATGGTACATCCAAAAAATCTTTTTTACATCCTGTGGTTATAGCTACCAAAGACAACAGGATAATTGATATTTTTTTCATCTGTGTATTTTTTTTTCTAATTAGGTCGGATGAAATTTTTAAGATAATCATCCACTGTTTTAAAATATTTTTTATAACCCAAAGTTTATTCCAAATACTATCTTTCTTGAAATAGGATAATTACCGCCGAAATCAACACCGTAGTTGGTAGCATTGCCAATGCTTATTTCAGGATCGATGCCGGTGTATTTAGTAAAGGTGGCAAGGTTAAAACCTTGTATGTAAAACCTCATTTTACTGAAGGCTTTTGTTGCATGGAAAGTATAGCCAAACTGTAAACTTTTTAATCTTAAGTATGACCCATCTTCAACAAAAAAGCTGGACGGTTTTATATCATCAGATGTGGTGCTGTTCCATATGGGCAGTTTTGCACCGGTATTAGTTGGGCTCCAGGTATCATCTGAACCTTCACCCGTTGCGCCGGGAAATACTGAGTTCACCCTCCAGTAATTAAATATTTTATTACCAGAAACGCCTTGTAAAAATATGCCCATATCAAAATTTTTGTAGTTCAAATTCAAATTATAACCATAGCTGAATTTTGGATGAGGATTGCCAATAAATGTGCGATCATCATCATTGATCTTTTTATCGCTATTAATATCCCTGAATTTAAAGTGGCCTGCTGCAGTAGCCGCTGTTAGGCCATTATGTATAACACCATTTTTGGTATAATCATCTGCAGATTGAAAAATGCCATCCTGTATAAAACCAAAGAAGCTTGATACCGGAATGCCTACAATACTGCGGGTTAATGCAAATTGTGTGGGAGCATAAGCGTTTCCATCAATGTGTGCGGTAGGATCGTCGCTTATATGATCTACATTATTTTTATAAGTGGCTACATTAAAATTCATATCATAACTAACCTGGCCCAAGCGGTTGCGGTAACCCAGTTCTAGCTCAATACCTTTATTGGAGAACTGCATGATATTTTCATAAGGGGCCAGTGCATCGCCACGTAAACCAGTTACAGGTGGCACCGCAAGCAAATCTTTAGTTACCCTGTTAAACCAGCTGAAAGCAACGGAGAATTTATTCTGAAACATTGATGCATCAAAACCAATGTTGGTGGTCTTATTGGTTTCCCAATGAATTTTTGGATTGCCCAACTGGTATAAACCGGCGCCGGTAAATGCAGAGTTGTTGGTACCATTTAAATCGTAGCTGCTGTAATTTACATAACCACTAGTGGTATACCTGTCTTCATAAAGATCTGCAGGAATAGCATTGTTGCCATTTTCGCCATATGCAGCCCTTAACTTAAGATCGCTAAGCCAGGTAAAGCGTTGCATGAATTTTTCTTTGCTTATTCTCCATCCACCGCTGTAAGAGTAGAAATTACCATAGCGACTTAATGGACCAAATTTTGAAGAGCCATCTCTTCTTGCAACAAAGCTGAAAAGGTATTTATCCATTAATATGTAATTGATATTACCAAAAACAGAAGTAGAATTTTCGGAGCCGTTGCTGCCCACCATTGGTGCAACAGGATTAAAAGCACCGTTACTTAAATTAAGATAACCTTGTGTAGTGTACAATAAATTGGTTACTGTTCCTTGGTTGCTTCTTGAAGTTGCTTTGCTTGCTTCGTAAGCTGCAAAAGCGCTTATACTGTGAATATTTTTAAATTTGATGTCGTAAGAAACTTTATTGGTCCATCTTAAGTCAGTACTATAACCACCCCCTTCGGTAAATTGATTATAAGGGGCAGAATAAACATTTTGCGGAAAAGTATCTATAAAGAAACGATAGCTGTATGGATAAAACTGCACGCCTACTTTAGTTTCGAAGATCAAATTTTTCATTGGCTCAATATCAACATAAGCCGAACCAATAACACCAGCATTATATCCTTTGCTGTTATCTCGGCCTGTATTTTGGCCAAGCACCGGGTTATTGCCACCAGGATGTAAAGCTCTGGTATCTGCAAAATCTTTAGGGCCTGAGTAATTACCGGTAATATCATAAATTGGGATCAATGGACTGCGTCGATAAAGATCAGCTATCAATCCCTGGGGGTTATGATTACCATTGCTTACGCCTGCGCCCTGTGTATAAGAGAACTGCATATTCTCCCCGATCTTTAACCACTTAACCGGTCTGAACTCTGTATTAACCCTGATAGAATAACGAGTAAAATAAGTGCCCAATAAAGTGCCTTCGTTATTTAAATAACCCATCCCCAAGGAATAACTGCTTTTATCTGTTGCACCACTTAATGTTAACTGGTGATTATGGCTAAAGCTTTGGTCGAGTAAAGCGCCGAACCAATCGGTACCATCCTTGTTAGTTTTTAAAATACGGTAATTAGATAAATTATATAATGCAGGATTAACTGCAGCGCTTCCTTCAGCAGCGGTTAAAACGGGTAAGCCTTTTCTTTCGATGATATAATCGGGTAATACCGGTGTAGCTCCCGAACCATAAAACTGGTTGCTTAATGCCAGGTTAGAATTTTTTAAGTAACCCCAGTATGCGTTGGCATATTGCTGCGGGATAAGGCTTTTAGGATATTTTGTTGGTGTTTCAAAAGAACCATAAGTATTGTATTCTAATTTTGGCGCCGCAGCTTTTTTACCCATCTTGGTGGTAATTACTATCACACCATTACCACCCTGTGCACCATATAATGCCGTGTTGGAAGGATCTTTTAACACCGTAATAGTTTCTATATCATTGGGGTTAACGAGGTTGCTGCCACCTCGCACCTGCACACCATCTATTACGTACAAAACATCATTGTTGCCATTGCTGCCAAAACCACGTATACGAACAACCGAAGTTGCGCCTGGCCCGCCCTGCTCATCAACACTTACGCCGGCCACACGACCCTGCAATACAGAACCAACATCGGCCACGGGTGTTTGTGCCACTACATCGGATGATACCGTGGAAACTGCACCGGTAACATTTCTTTTAGACTGCCTAGAATAACCGGTTACTATTACATCATCAAGGTTTGTATCGGTACTAACCAGCGAAATCGAAACCGATTGATCGGCTTTTACACTTACTTGCTGTGTAATAAAACCGGTATAGCTGATGATCAGTAACGCACTGTTTGCGCCGATGTCCAGTTTAAAACGGCCTGCATTATTGGTAGTGGTAACCAAATTGATTTTGCCTTTTACAGAAATGGTTGCGCCAACCAGCGGCACACCTTTTTCGTCGGTGATTATACCAGAAACCGTTGCTGCAAAAACTTTCTTGTCGAGATTTTCCTGACCGTTGTAGGTATTGGCAAACAAAGAGCCGCAAAAAATAAAGGCTAGTGTTAGTTGTAGGAAAGTTATTCTCATTGCAAGCAGTAATGTAGCAGAATGTTGCTTTTTTTTCATAATTTTTGAATTAATTAAAGATGATTCGAACAAATTGCCCTTGCCTAAGGGGTTTCACTAAGCTAGCAATGCTTCACGTTGCCGGCTTTTTTATGCCCCTCAGAAATTTGTTTTAATGCATTATCATATTTTAGCATTTTTGGTTATTTAATAATATCAATGTCCGTCGTCAAAACAATGTAGACTCTTGTTCGTAGCGAGTTTCGTTGTTAAAAAATAGTAAAAAAATATTAATTGTAAATAAAACACTTATTATTTTTTCACAAGTTTTGGTTAGTTAATAATATCAATGTTCGTCGTAAAACAATGTAGACTTTTTTTAGTCGTAGAGAGTTTCGCTTTTTAAAAGTAATGAAAAAAATTATTAATTGTAAATAAAACACTTATTATTTTTTTC
>JBAXXT010000069.1:0-13278 GCA_037127755.1 Bacteroidota bacterium | reverse complement strand
TAGCCCCAAAGCTGTGCAAGCATCTCAGTGATACCTTATCTCAATTTGAATGCAAAGATTGTAAGGGCTAAAGCCCAAAATAAAAAGACATGCCATTCCCTAGGCTGAAGCCTAGGGTTAACAACATTTACATTTTTATTTCTCACCCTAGACTGAAGCATAGGGTTAACAGCATTTACATTTTTTTTTCTTATCCTAAACTGAAGCCTAGGGTTAATAGTTTCTATTCTTTGTTTTTAATCCCTATCACGGGAACTTGCTTTTCATTGATTAACTTATTGTAGGCTTTCAAATCTGTATCAAAGATTTTTTTCAATTTTGCTAATTGCACATCAGCCTGAGAACCAAGATCTGCAAGGGTTTCACGGGCTTGCTTGCTAGGTGGGTTTTGACCACTTGCTGCAACACCATATAAACCAGCCAACTTATCATTGATGCGTATTGGGAAATTCAATACGTCCTGGAAACTTTTAGATTTAGTTTGGTACAACGCTTCTTCAATAGCAGTCAATTGCTTATTAATACTATCTCCCTGTGCTTTCAAATCTTTATGGGTAGCTGAATCTAATTTGGCAGTAAAATCTGTGATTTGAGTTCTTACCGAACGAATGTTTTTTATGCCATTCTGTACATCGCTAAACTTATCCCGAATCTCTAATAAGAATCCAACTTGTGCATCATAATCGGCTTCCGTTATTTTAAAATTCGGATCAGCTTTAATTACAAATGGCATATCTACAGAGTCTTTACCATAGCGGAATCTTGCATTGTATTTTCCCGGTGCTGCTTTTACAGAACCAATACTACCATTCCATAAAATCATACCATCCGCTTTTTCAGCAGGCGGATAATTCATATCCCAAACAAACTGATTCATGCCAGCTGAAAATTCTAATTTATCTGAAGTTTCCTTTGCTATTTTGCTATACGTTTTTATCGTCTTATTTTGTTTATCAAAAATACTGATCGATACTTTTGAAGAATCATTCGCATCTTTCAAGAAATAATTGAATACCGCACCAGAAGCTGGGTTCTCACCCATATTTGGCAAAGCCATTGCAGCGCCACGCTGTCTTCTTCCACCACCGCCTTCAGTTCGATAAGCATCATTAACTGTAAACACATGTAAGTTTTTATTTGTGATATCATCCGCCTTCTGTTGTAGCAAACTCAAATCATCAATCGCCCAAAATGCACGGCCCTGTGTAGCAAGAATTAAATCATTGTCTTTAATTGTCATGTCTGTAATCGGCACGATAGGTAAATTCAACTGAAACTTTTTCCAATTGGCACCAGCATCATAACTGATATACATCCCGTATTCTGTTCCTGCAAATAATAAACCCGGGCGTTTATGATCTGCTCTTAAGGCACGTGTAAAATGCATTTTATTGATCCCGTTAGTGATGGTCTGCCAAGTCTTTCCATAATCTTCCGTCTTATAGATGTAAGGTGTAAAGTCGTCCGACTTATACTTTGTTCCCACTACATAAGCAGTACCTTTTTTAAATGGATCTGTTTCAATGCAATTCCACATCATCCATTTACCAGCAGCAGGTGGTGTTACATTCTCCCAATTTTTACCTGCATCCTTACTCATACTCAACACCCCATCATCACTACCAATCCATAATAAATCTTTTTCTAAACCAGATTCTGTACCTGTGAAAATGGTACAATAATATTCAACAGAAGTATTGTCTTTTGTAATCGGACCACCACTGGAAATTTGTTTTGCTTTATCATTCGTGGTCAAATCCGGACTAATTGTTTCCCAGCTTTGTCCCTCATTTTCAGTTACAAATAAATGGTTGCCCCCTGCATATAAACGCTTTGGATTATGCGGAGAAAAGAAGAAAGGAAAATTCCACTGGAAACGATATTTCTGAACATCAGCACCAGCTCCCATTGGATTATCTGGCCATACATTGATCGCTCTGTTCTCTCCTGTTTTATGGTCTAACCGAGAAAGGTACCCACCATAGTTTCCTCCATACACAACATCAGGGTTTAAAGGGTCAGCCACCACATAACCACTCTCTGCACCAGCCGTGCTTTCCCAATCTCTTTCTGAAATTCCTGCTCCACTTGTTCTACTCTTAATTCGAATTGTACTATTATCCTGCTGAGCACCCAAAATATGATAAGGGAAGGCATTATCAGTTGAAACACGATAGATCTGTGCAGTTGGTTGGTTCATTAAACTGCTCCAGTTATTGGCAGCATCATAACTGATCTGAGCACCGCCATCATCAGCCACAATCATTCTGTTTCCATCCTCTGGATCGATCCATAGATCATGGTGATCACCATGTGGTGTATTTACTGAAGCAAAAGTTTTACCTCCATCTCTACTACGCATGAATTCAACATTCGGACAATAGACCAAATTTTCATTCTTTGGATCTACATAAACTTTAGAATAGTACCAAGCACGCTGACGAATATTATTATCACTGCACTGCAATGTCCAGGTTTCGCCGCCATCATTACTTACAAATAAACCGCCATTTGCATTTTCAACTAAAGCGAAAATTTTGTCGGTATTGGACGGAGCAATTGCTACTCCTACTATACCCCAAATACCTTTAGGAAATCCTTTATTGGTAGAAATATTTTTCCATGTTTCCCCAGCATCAATTGATTTATAGATTCCAGATCCATCTCCACCACTTTCCATACTATAGGGAGTTCTGATCACATGCCACATACCTGCATACATTACAGATGGATTACCGGGTTCGCTCACCAAATCAGAGCAGCCAGTTAAACTATTTGCGAACAAAGTACGCTTCCATGTTTTTCCACCATCAGATGTTTTATATACACCACGTTCATCGTTTGATCCAAATAAATGCCCCATCACACCTACTACAACTGTGTTTGGATCCTTTGGATCGATAATGATTCGTGTAATATGTCTACCTTCTTTCAAACCTAAATTATTCCAGGTTCTGCCACCATCATTGGAACGCCACATACCACCCAATCCCTCGGCCACATTGCCTCGCATGGTGTTCTCTCCTTCGCCAACATATATGATTGATTCATCACTTTGCGCTACTGCCACAGAACCAATGGTACCTCCAAAATATTTATCTGTAATATTTTTCCAGTTACTTCCTCCATCTGTAGTTTTCCAAACACCACCACCAGTACTTCCAAAATAGAAGTTCATTTTATTTTTATAACTACCAGTAACTGCACCACTTCGGCCACCTCTAAAGGGTCCTATTGAACGGTATTTTACTTTTGAAAACAAAATAGAATCGGTATTCGATTCTACAGCAGGTGCAGTAGTTGCTTTTACATTTTTCTTCTGCGCCATAGCAGAAAAAAGTAACATACTCGCAGTTGCAAGCAGGAGGGCGTATTTTCTCATTTTTTTAGAATTGGACTATTAAGTTAGTACACTAAACTTAATTTGAAGTTTGGAAATGATAAGTGGTTTACCAATTGATTGAAATTTTTGTTGTCTTCCCGTTGAAAGCTACTGGTAGCAACAATTCATGCTGCTTTCCTAAATTCCAAATAGCTTGCTCGCCAGTGCTAATTCCCCTTGTATCTGTAGCGTCAAGGATTATAACAGATTGATCATTGATAGTAATCTGTAGGGGCTTTTGATCAACACCAGGAATTTGAAAACCGATTTTTTCTTTTGTAGGTTTCCCAACAAATTTGCCGCCATTCGATGCAATGATAATTTCTAATGAGTGGGGAGTTCTTCCCTTTGTTTTAAAATCTATTAACTCATATTGATGACTAATAATTGCATTCTTCGAAACCCCATCATCCAAATACAATTGATAACTACTAGCGTTTTCAGAAGGAACATATAACACTGAAATAATCCCATCTTTCTGTTCAATCGTATTCTTTACGCGATATGAATATTGCGGAATAAAACTTCCTGCTTTCACTAATACCGGATACTTAAAATCTTCTGTGCTTAAAAAAATAATTTGCTTACCCGCATAAAATTGATGTGCATTAAAATCATACCATTTCCCTTCAGGCAAATAAACTTCTTTAAACTTCTGTCCCTTTACTATTACTGGTGCAATCATAAAAGCATCGCCCCATATAAATTGATCGCCTATTTTAACCGCCGAACTGTCGTTTTGATATTGATAATACAATGGTTTAATTAAAGGCTCACCAAATGCAGCTTGTCGATAAGCCAATGTATAATTGTAAGGCAATAACTGATATCGTTGATCTACTATTTTTTTTACATACTCTAAAACCGATTTATCTGCCAATGCAGGCTCACTCGGATAACTAAAAGCTTTCGGGTCTACTTCATACAAAGCAGTTCCATGTGGACGAAAGATAGGTGTAAATAAAGAAAATTGCAACCACCTTAAATACAATTCCGGATCACCCTCTCCCATTGCAAAACCTCCTGCGTCGCTATGTATATATGGAATACCACTCATACTCATACCAAGAACATTTGGTAATTGTGCCCGCAAACCGCTCCAGCTTCTACTAATATCGCCTGTCCATGGGAAAATACTATAACGCTGACTTCCCGAAAATCCAGAACGATTCAAATGAAACAATCTCGTGTTGGGAAATTCTTTTGCATAATTATCAAACAACATTTTATTCCAATAATGTCCGTACAAATTATGCACTTCATCTGCTTGCATCATTCTATTCACACCGAGGTCTTTTAAATTGTGCAACATATCAGAAGGATGTTTTTCCGGCTCACCCAAATCGGTCCACCAACCCGCTACACCATTTGCAATTTGTTTTTTATAATGGTAGTTCCATAACCAATTACCAGCATCCTTTCTAAAAATATCTAACAGTCCTCCCTTGCCAAAATAAAAGTCTTGCAGTTGATATGCCTTACCCACACTGTCTTTTGCGAGATACTGTTCGGCAAAAGGATAAGACTTTGTTCCTTTCAAGAAAAATGGTTCTGTTATTAAGATGGAATTCAGATTGTCTTTTTTCAAATCTGTAATCATCTGTTTTGGGTTAGGCCATTTTGCTTTATTCACCCAATCAATATTACCCAATGTGTTTTTAATGCTATCTCCAAACCAAAACAAATCGAAAATCACTGCATCAAAAGGAATTTTTTCTGACCGCATTTTGGCTGCAATTTCTTTGGTCTGCATTTCGCTGGTGTAACCAAATCTGCTCATGAAATTTCCCATGGCCCATTTAGGAGGCATGGGTTGAACCCCTGTTAGCTTTTGATAAGAAGTTAAAATCTCTTGATAGGTTTCTCCAAAAATCACATACACATTTATTTCTCCACTCAAAAATCCAACTTCAAAAACAGAAGGATTTGATTTGCCAATATCCGCATAGCCTTTTGAGCCATTGTCGAAAAATAATCCATATCCTTTTGAAGAAGTAAAGAATGGAACTGAGAAATTTAAATTATCAGCGCCTTCACTATACCCATACCAAGGGTTGTTATATAAATTAAATCGATAGCCTCTTCTATTCAATGGCAATGCTCTTTCACCGCCTCCGTATATTTTTTCACCTTCTTCTAAATTAATTCGAAACCCTCGAAACCCATTTGTATCTGGCAAAACAGAAATCGAAATATGCTTATCAGATCCTTGTGCATAAAGCAAAGTCGCAATTCCCTTTAATATATTAGTTCCTTTTGTTTCTATACTAATGGGCTTCTCTACTACTGCATTAGTGATTTTATCATTTTTTTGATACCCAGATGGTTCATAAATAAATTTCCTGATATCACGATTATAATATTCCTGGCGAAAGATTCCTTTTTGTGTTTCTGTATTTTTTGATGGAACTTTGGACTCATTCTGAGCGGAAATAACATTCGTTAAAAGAAGTCCGCAAATCAGAAAACTAAATAAGGATTTCATACTTAATATTTGAGATCAATAATGAGCTCAAAATTAGCACAACTTAATCATGATTCAACAAAGCTTTACAATAACTGGGAACATCGTTGACATCCTCCATAAATCTATTTATGAAGCCACTATTGAAGTAGTAGATGGAAAGATCAAAACAATTGTACCAACAGGAAATACCGAAAAGCCAGCCAACAACTTTATTTTACCTGGTTTTGTAGATAGCCATGTGCATATTGAAAGCAGTATGCTCATCCCAAGTGAGTTTGCCAGGCTTGCCGTAGTTCATGGAACGGTTGCCACTGTGAGCGATCCGCATGAGATCGCCAATGTATGCGGATTGGAAGGTGTTGAATTCATGATCAACAATGGAAATAAAGTTCCTTTCAAATTTAATTTCGGGGCGCCCAGTTGTGTTCCTGCCACTATTTTTGAAACAGCTGGTGCTGTGCTGAATGCAGAAGACGTAAAAAAACTATTAGAGAAAGATGAAATCAAATACCTCAGCGAAATGATGAATTTTCCTGGTGTATTATTCAAAGACCCCGAAGTAATGCAAAAGCTTCGTTATGCGCATGCATTGGGTAAACCTATTGACGGTCATGCCCCAGGACTAAGAGGCGAAACTGCAAAGACTTATATCGAGGCGGGTATTTCCACCGATCATGAATGTTTTACCGCAGAAGAAGCCCTCGACAAACTCGAGTACGGCATGAAAATTATTATTCGAGAAGGAAGTGCTGCAAAGAATTTTGAGGCACTCATCGAATTGCTGGAAGATTACCCCAACATGATTTTATTCTGCAGTGATGATAAACATCCTGATAGTTTAGAAGCAGGCCATATCAACCAACTCTGTGCTCGTGCCATTGCAAAAGGAATTGATCTATTCTCTGTTTTAAAAGCAGCATGTGTGAATCCTGTTTTGCATTATAAACTAGATGTGGGATTACTCTATGAAGGTGATGACGCAGATTTTATTGTAACTGATTCCTTAACCGAATTCAAGATCAATAAAACTTATATCAAAGGAGAGCTTGTGGCAGAGAATGGAAAGAGCTTTATAAAATCAGTTGTTGAAGTCCCCATCAATCAATTTGTTTGCGAAAAAATCAGTGCGATAGATTTAAGTATCCCTGTAGGCACTTACCCAACAAGCGATGGAAATATTGCAGTGATGGAAGCACTCGACGGACAACTTATCACGAATAAAATTTGGATGAGTCCTACTATTGAAAATAATAATTTCATTAGTGATACTTCGAAAGACCAATTAAAAATGGTGGTCGTAAATAGATATCACACAGCTCCAATCGCAAAATGTTTTATTAAGAATTTTGGTTTCAAAAAAGGTGCTATCGCTTCTTCTGTGGCACATGATAGTCATAATATAGTTGCAGTGGGCACCGATGATGAAAGCCTTGCACAAGCCATCAATTTAGTGATTGAAGAAAGAGGGGGCGTAAGCTGTGTAGCTGGGGAAAAAGAATTGGTTCTCAGTTTACCTGTTGCTGGCTTAATGAGTATCAAAGATGGTTATGAAGTTGCAGCAGCATATACTGCAATCGATGCCATGGCAAAGGGTCTGGGAAGCAGACTGCAAGCACCTTTCATGACTTTAAGCTTTATGGCATTGCTGGTAATTCCTCATTTAAAATTAAGTGACAAAGGCTTATTCGACGGGGATAGTTTTTCTTTTTTACCGATAGAATAATTAAGCATCCTGACCAATCCATACAGCGCCACCAATGCTACTTCTTGTAGCACCTGTAACAGTATGCAATACAGTGTTCTCTTCGCGCCAGCGCAATACTCCTAATAAGGCCATAACGATGGCTTCTTTATAATCCACTAATTGTTTGTCCGGCACAATTACTTCAACCCCATATCCACCTATTAAAGTGGCAATTCTTTTCACCAAAAAAATATTATGCGCCCCGCCTCCTGTAATCAATAATTTGGAATTCGCTAAAGGCTTTTCTTTATGCAATAAATTAATAGCGTAACCCACTTGCATGGAAATATGTTCTATATAAGTTCTCAATGCGTCAGGTACAGAAATGGAAGCATTATTTACCATGGGATACACTAAGTCAGTTCCAAAATTATTTGCTAATGATTTTGGATAAGGTTGTTGATAGTATTGCAAATTATTCAGTGCAGTTAAAAGTTCTGTATTAATATTTCCTGATGCAGCTATGGCCCCACCCGCATCGTATTCCATTCCCAATTCATTACACAACAAATTCAAAACACGATTAGCGGCGCAAATATCAAAAGCCACAGATCCTTCTTTTCTATTCGCAGAAATATTTGCTATGCCCCCAATATTTAATAAGTATGCAAAATCAGACCACAATAATTTTTCACCCATCGGCACAATCGGTGCACCTTGTCCACCCAATGCCACATCCATCGCTCTTAAATCACACACTACATTTATTCCGGTAACAGCAGCAATAGTTGCACCATCTCCCAATTGCCCAGTCATACCCAAATTTGGTGCATGAAAACTGGTGTGTCCATGTGAAGCAATAATTTGAACCCGATGATGCAGCCCGAATTCCTCAATAAAACGATTTACCTGTTCCCCTATATATTTTCCATAGGCACTATGAAGTAGCAAATATTCATAAGCAGATAAATTCACCGCATTTTTCAAGCGGTTAGTCCACTCCTCAGAATAGGCATAACAGGCACTTGCAGGTATTCGGTAAGTCCAGGCACCCCCAATTTCCTCAAACTCAGTAAAAGCGATGTCTAAACCGTCTAAACTGCTCCCGCTCATGATACCAATTGTGCTATAAAACATAAATTTTCTATTACAGTGGTTTGATTTTAGTTTTGACAACTCGAAATTAACTGCAATTATCTAAATGCTATGATAGTAAATCTAAGTGAACAACATAGCCTGGTTAGTAACTGGGTGTCTGAATTAAGGGATGTAAATGTACAAGCAGACCGTATGCGTTTCCGTCGAAACCTGGAACGTATTGGAGAAATTGCTGCTTATGAAATCAGTAAGGAACTTGCCTGGAAAACAGTTGAAATACCTACGCCACTTGGCATTCACGAGAGTAAGGTATTAGAAGAACAGCCAGTTTTGGCTACCATTTTAAGAGCTGGTGTACCCTTGCATCATGGCATGATGAACTATTTCGACAAAGCCGACAATGCCTTTATTTCAGCTTATCGGAAACACCATCGCGATGGAAGTTTCGAGATCAACTTACAATATATGAGCAGTCCTTCATTGGAAGACCGGGTTGTTATTATCAGCGATCCGATGCTGGCTACAGGTGCTTCTATGGTAAAAACCATCCAGTATATTAAAAGAGAAGGCAACCCAAAGCAAATTATCATAGTATCTGCAATAGCTTGTACCGTGGGTATTGAGTTCATCAGGCGTGAAGCTGGTGAAAATATTAAAATTTGGTGCGGTGATATTGATGATGAAATCACGGCTAAAGGATATATTGTACCAGGGTTAGGTGATGCCGGAGACTTGGCTTTTGGGATGAAAGTTCAATCCTAGTGAGAATGATTTTGGGATATAATAGTTAATACACCCCCAATATTTAAAACAGAGGGTACTTATAAACTGCTTTCTATTAAATTCGAATATTGATGGAGAAAATCAAATATATTTTATTTGTAGGATGCATGATTTTGCTGGGCCAGGCCTCGGCACAAGATCCCCATTTTTCACAGTTTTTCTCTTCACCGCTTACATTAAATCCGGCATTTACAGGAAAATTTGATGGCGCATTGCGCGTAATGGGCAATTACCGTAACCAATGGCCAACTATTAATAATGCTTTTACAACGGCTACTGTAGCTGCAGATTTTCATATACTTGAAAAAACGATTGCCTCAAATGATACCTGGGGTGTTGGTTTTGTAGGGTATAACGACAATAGCGCCAATGGTGCTGTTAAATTCAATTACGGTTCTATCTCTACAGCTTATCACAAAGGTTTGGATGAAGAAGGTAATCATCAAATAGGGATTGGATTTCAGGCCACTTATGCCAATATGTTGATTAATACAGCGCAATTAAAATTCGAAGACCAATTAACAAATGCTGGTTTTACTGGAATCACTTCAGAAGTATTTAATAATGCAACGTTGAAAACAAATTATATCGATTTAAATGCTGGCTTTCTTTATAATGGGAGCACTAGCGATAAAAATAATTTCTATTTTGGATTGAGTTTGTATCATATCAACCGACCAAAACAGGAATTCACAGGAGCCGCATATAATTTAAATCCGCGTGCCACGATGAGTGCGGGAGGATACTTTCCAGTAAGCGCTACCAGTCTGATACATATTAGTGGATTACAAATGTTTCAGGGTGGGGCCAGTGAAACCATGATTGGAGGAGCTTATCAATTTATAGCCGATCCTGCAGCATTTAAGCCAACCAGCGTATATGCAGGTGCATGGATGCGGATCAATGATGCGATCATTCCATATCTGGGTTTGGAATACGATAATTTCCGATTAGGAGTTAGCTATGATTATAATACGTCCTCTTTAAAGACTGCCTCACTCAACAGAGGCGGTATTGAAATTTCATTGATCTATATCAATCGTCCATCTACAGACAAGCCAGTGAATTGTCCGAAATTCTAATTATTCCAATTCATTAAGTTTCGGATTTCTTTCGTTATAACTTTTGACTCAAGCCATTGCTCATCTTTCTTCCAAAGATGTAAAAAACGGAATAAATTCGAATTCCAAGTAATTACTTCATTGTGTCCATTTTCGCTAAAAATAAATAAGGGCTTACTACTTTGTAAATGATCCATTTTCAAATCATTTTCAGTCACTGATAAAATATCAACTTTCAATGAATCTTTCAATTGATTCATAATTAGGTTTGTATTTTCAAAAGTTCCTCCATCCTTGGTATAAATTTGAATAAATCGATGTTTTTTACTTTCAGCAATCCATTTTAGATAAGCATCATTACCGCCATACATGGCATCAAATAATAGAAGTTCATCAATTTTATTGTACTGAATAATTTTACTGATCACTCTATAAGCGCCACTATGTCCTGCCAATGTAATCTTACAATCATTAATCGTGTACTTTTTATTTTTAGGAATGAAATTGTGGGATTCTATTTTTTTTAATAGATCATTAATGAAAAGTACAAACATCTCAGGCCTTTCTAATTTACCACCATAACTATCCGGTGCATTCTTAGGGCCTTCAGGAAAAATAAAAATAGCATTTCTGCCAGCACTGACAAACTGATCTGTTAATCCAAAATAACCATTTGCACTATCGATATTATTATTCCAACCATGGAACCATATAAATAATTCCAATGGCTTTTTAGGATTAAAATTTTTGGGTATAAGAATTTGAATCGCGCTATCATCATAATGGTCTTTATATGCGAAATGCTTGCCTTCATAATCATGCCCATTCAAACGAGCGGAATCCGGAAATGCTGTATACCTTGAATTTATTTTGAAATATAATTCGGGCTTACGAACTCCGGCTTCTTTGAACACTATAATCGTGTCTTTTTGAGCTTCCAGAGAAATTGAAAAGAAACTGCAGATACAAAGACCCATCAATATTTTTACTATGTTCATTTTTAATCAATTAATATTAAAATTCCATCAAGCTATTGGGTTATCTAATAGTTGAAATTAATCAATTAACTTAGTACAAATTTCTCCCCATGCTGAAAGACATTATTATTGCTATACAAGCCTATTTTCAGGCCCACCGCTTTATTAAAAAGCATAAGCTTTGGAAATGGATCCTGATTCCAGGCATCATTTATTCTGTGCTTTTTGTAATTGGAATGTATTATTTCATGCACACATCTAGTCAGTTTATTGAATGGCTAAGTTTAAAAACAGGATTAAAAAGTTGGCTCGATACACTTAGCAGCAGCTTCTTAGGGTTTATTTTTACCATGGGTAGTTTACTACTTTGGCTGATCCTTTTATTATTCTATTTCTCGCTTTTCAAATATTTGTTCCTCATTATTGGAGCGCCCGTATTTGCCTATTTGAGCGAAAAAACAGAAGCAATTATTGAAGGAAAAGATATTCCTTTCAATTTTAAACAGCTCTTAAAAGACATTATTCGGGGCATCAAACTATCTGCCAGAAATAGTCTCTGGCAAACCGTTTACACCCTATCTATATTGTTATTGAGTTTAATTCCAATATTGGGTTGGTTAACACCTGTCTTAGCCGTATTAATTGAATGTTACTATTATGGTTTTTCTATGCTCGACTATAGTATGGAACGTCACAAAAAATCTCCTGCAGAAAGTATATATTATGTAGCGAGTCATAAAGGTCTTGCAATAGGCAATGGTCTTGTATTTTACTTACTGCATTTTTTACCTATTATTGGTTGGGTGCTGGCACCCGCATATGCAGTAGTTGCAGCCACTTTAAGCATGTATCCTTTAAAGCAATCTGAAAAATAAAATGGCAATTGGCAAAGTATATTTAATTCCCACTGTTCTTTACGAAGAGAGTTTGGAAACTATTCCCACTTATATTCTTGACGCAATTAAAGATTGTCAGGTATTCTTTGTTGAAAATGAAAAAACAACAAGACGCTACTTTAAAAAGCTTTGGAAAGAAATGGTAATAGATGATTACAAATGGTTTGCCATACACAAAGCAGAAGAAATAGTGAAGCAAGAATTTTTACAACATCTCAAAGCAGGGAAAAATATTGGAATTGTAAGTGAAGCAGGTTGCCCTGGAGTGGCAGACCCTGGTCAGCATTTAGTTGCTGCTGCTCAACAAGCTGGGATCCAAATTAAACCACTGGTAGGTCCCAGTTCCATTCTTCTAGCACTCATGGCTAGTGGTATGAATGGACAGTGTTTTCAATTTCATGGATATTTGCCAATTGATTCCTTAGACCGCAAAAACAAAATCAAAGAATTAGAAAATGATTCGATCAAAAGAAATTGTACGCAGATCTTTATTGAAACTCCTTATCGAAATAATTCATTGATAAAAGATATTCTAGCCCAATGCAAAGAAACTTCTTTGTTGTGCATGGCAGTTGATATTACAGGACCCGCAGAATCTATTCAAACAAAAAACGTCCATCACTGGAATCAGCAAATTCCTGATATACATAAAAGATTGGCCATATTTCTATTGCACGCAGATTAAAATTAAAAAGTAAAAATTAAAAATTAAAAAGTAGTAAGTGTAAATTGAGGATGTTGAAAGTAGAAGATGTTGAAAGTAGAAGATATAGTAAGAAGTAATTAGAGTTTTAGAGTAAGTAGTGTAGGGTAAAATATAGTAAAATATAGTAAAGTAAAATATAGTAAGGTAAAATATAGTTTCCCCTCCATCCCGAGCACTCGGGATGGAGGGGTGGCTGGAGCGACTGAGCGAACAGATGGGGTGGT
>JBAXXT010000068.1:0-13337 GCA_037127755.1 Bacteroidota bacterium | reverse complement strand
GCAATCCTTTTCATTTTAAAACATCAGGTATTATTTTCCAAATTGCCTTTTTAGGAAATCTAACACTTTCATTCTTATTTCATCCACATCAAACATCACTCCATAATGTGGGGCGTCTTTCACAATGATCAATTCGTTTTGAACACCCTTCACCGTTAACCAAGCACTTAATAGTTTCGATTGTTTAGGATCTACACTTTCATCTTTTTCGCCCTGGATAATCAGAAAAGGAGGATCGTTCTTATCAAC
This sequence comes from Bacteroidota bacterium, assembly GCA_037127755.1. Taxonomy (GTDB): domain Bacteria; phylum Bacteroidota; class Bacteroidia; order Chitinophagales; family Chitinophagaceae; genus Sediminibacterium. The sequence continues at coordinate 13,088 of JBAXXT010000068.1, read as the reverse complement.
ATAGGTAATAGGACTTGCAATTTTAGCTAGGTCAGGACGAGACAGGGGTGCTGCACCTAATAAAAGACCTTCGGGCGATTTGGGATCATTACTGGTTGGGAACAATACCAATTCAGCCGGACCATAATAATCAACTACTGCTTTGATATTAAATGCCGAACTACTCCCCTTCATGAAAAAATCTGAAACATGATTATTTTTTGTTAGCCCCACCATATTTGCTAAATGTCCGCCTGCAGAAAAACCCATTACTGCAAATCGACTGACATCTAAACCATATTTATCCGCATTATCATAAAGAAATGAAATAGCACGGTTACAGTCTTGCAGATTCGCTGGAAAGATTGCTTCTGTACTAAACCGATAATCGATAGAAGCAATAGCATAGCCTGCCTCAACAATCGCAGCCATGGTTTTGGTCATATAACCCATGTCGGCATACTTATCATTACTCAACCATGCACCACCATGTATTAAAACAACTAATGGGATTTTACCATTCGCATTTTTAGGCAAATAAATATCCAGTAAATGTTTTTGATGGGCATCGTTATTATAACGTAGATTTTCTTTCAGGACAGTCCCAGATGGGAAAAAATGAATAATGGGGTTCGATTGACCTAGAATTCCGGTTGAATATAATAAACAGCAAAAGATTATAAATTTCTTCATGGGGTATCGTTAATAAAGTTTGAATATTAAGATACACCGATTTTTGATACACGCTCATTTTTAAACAAAAGAGGGATCATTTCAAACCAATGAAAAAATACATTTTAGCATTGCAATAATTTTCCAATTTATGTCATTAATTCGTCATAAATAAAGTATGCAACTTCTATTTATAAAAACATAAAAAATTGATTTACAATATTATGCAGCAATAAATAATTTTTTTAACCTTTTTTGTTAAACAAAAATTTGTTTTATAAACAAACTTTTTTTGTTGATAATTGTCTTTAAAACAAAACTGCTATATGAATCAAACACTTTTAAATGTGCAAGTAATTGCGAGTGACAATTACGTTGCGTTTACGTTCTTTATTGGATGTATGGCTATGATGGCCGCTTCTGTGTTCTTCTTCTTTGAAATCCAAAACACTTCAGCAAAATGGAGAACATCTGTTTTGGTTTCAGGATTAATTACATTTATTGCTGCTGTGCATTACTATTACATGCGCGGTTACAACTTGGAAACAGGTGAATCACCAACATTTTTTCGTTATGTAGATTGGACCTTAACCGTTCCTTTAATGTGTGTTGAATTCTATTTAATTACCAAAAAAGCAGGTGCTAAGAGTGGATTATTATGGAAATTAATTTTCGCTTCTCTAGTAATGTTAATTACAGGTTATTTAGGAGAAACTGTAAACAGAGAAAAAAGTGTTCTTTGGGGAGTTATTAGCGGTGCAGCTTACTTCTACATTGTTTACTTAGTATGGTTTGGCGAAGTATCAAAACTTGCTAAAGATGCAGGTGATGCAGTGGCAAAAGCTACTAAAACATTGGCTTGGTTCGTATTGGTTGGTTGGGCAATTTATCCATTAGGTTACATTTTAGGTACACCAGGTGGACTATTTGGATTTCAATTAGTTAGTGATCCAGCAGCTGCTAGTCATGCAATGGATATTGTTTACAACATCGGTGATGCTGTAAATAAAATCGGTTTTGGATTAGTTATCTATGCTCTTTCTCGTAAAGAAGCAGCATAATTAGAAGTACATTTTTATAAGCATGCTTTGCATATCAAAATGCAAAGCATGCTTTTTTTGTAATACTTGATTACATGCTGGAAAAAGAAAATATTGATATTATTATTTGTGGTGGAGGATGTTCTTCGATGCTGCTACTATTCAATTTACAGCGCTATCCGGAATTTAAGACTCTGAAAATATTGGTCATTGAAAAAGAAGCGCAGCAGCAAGAAAAAACATGGTGCTTCTGGCATAAAGAAAATCATCCCCTTCAACACCTCATTACAAGTTCCTGGCAACATATTCAATTTGCATCTGAACATTTCACAACTACGCAAGAAATCAACCCCTATACCTACTCTTCCATTAAAGGAGCAGATTTCTATCACTATTTTTTAAATCAGTTTATCCCTCAATTTCCTAATATTAGTATTATCAGAGATGAAGTACTTAGTATTGAAAAAACATCAACCCAGTTATCTAAAGTAATTTGTAAGCATCATGATTATATCTCTTCTACAGTATTTAGTAGTATTATAGAAAAAGAATTTAACGAAGCTCCTATATTTCTATGGCAACACTTTAAAGGATGGCATGTAAAAACAGAGGAAAAAATATTTAATGAAAATGTGATGACGATCATGGATTTCGCCAACTGTTTACCCAATTCATTTGACTTTGTTTATATCCTACCCTATTCAAGCAATGAGGCCCTTATTGAGGTTACCGCTTTTTCATCAGAAATATGGGACGAAACTGTTTATTTGGAACAGTTAAATAAACATATCTCCAATAAATTGAATGGGGCTAAGTATCAAATTGAGTCAACGGAACAGGGGAAAATTCCCATGGCTTATTATCATCATGCAGCTTTAGGAAAGGCAGGTGAAATTTTAATTGGAAGTGCTGCAGGAAAAATAAAAGCTTCCTCTGGATATGGATTTGAAAAAATGCAAATTGATGCCGTAAGATTAGCCAGTAATTACTTTACAAACAAGTCTCTAAAAAAAGCAGGTCCAAAAAGATTTAAATTCTATGACAAGCTTCTATTAAAAATAATTTTAGAAAAGCCGGAAGAAGCGGTAACCATATTTGCAAAGTTGTTTAAAAAAATACCCATCCCGATGATCCTAAAATTCTTATATGAGGAAACAAATCTTTGCGAAGAAGCTGTAATTTTCAAAAAACTACCAGCTATTCCTTTTATAAAAAGAATTTTCAACTAACATGAAACCCTCCTTTACCTATTTAATATTTCTTTTAATAACAGGTTTGTTCTTGAAATTGATACTATTTCTGTTTCCTCAAAAGGAATTTATTATTGAAATATTAATACTTTTTGCAGGGCTAATATTTACTGGCATCCCTCATGGAGCCATTGATCATCTTGTAGCAAAAAAAACGGCTGCCAAAAGAAAAGATAGTTTTACTCTTGCTCATTTTATTTATCGCTACACAGTCTTCATGTTAATATATGGATTCGCATGGTGGTTTCTTCCAGGATTGAGTTTATGCTTCTTTATTTTTTTAACGGCTTTTCATTTTGGTGCAACCGATATGCATTATTTCGGGAATGAAAATAAATATCTCAGTTTTTTGTTTGGCATCGCCTTAACTGCATGGCTCTTGTTACCGCATCAGATAGATTTAATCATTTGGTTACAGTTGATCATCCCAAAAACAGACCCTATTTTTGTTATCATTTATTTTCTGTTTAAAATTCCGACAATCATTTTTATTTTATTGACGGGTCTCCTTTCTTTTCCAGAAAGGAGTAAAAGGCCAGATTGGTTATTGTTTATGCTACTGCTGATTCTTACGAATAAATTAGGATTGATTGGTGGCTTTGCTTTTTATTTTTCGGGATGGCATGGCTGGCAGGCATTTAATGACATCAAAAATTATATCAATTCAGGAAATACAATTGTTCAGTTATGGAAAAAAGCGATTCCATTTACTTTGCTTTCAATGATTGGTTTGATCATTGTTTATGCCATTACGCCTGATTCAGTTTGGCAAAATTTTGGAGCACCTGCTCTTATTATTATGATCAGTTTATTAACCCTACCTCATATGCAGGTGATGCAAAATATTTATAATAAGGATTATCCCAAGGCCTAATTCTAATCCCTATATTTAGGTAGCTGAAATTAAATCATCCATAGGCATGCAAATAATTATATCAAAGGACTTTGAATCTCTTTCAGTAAATGCTGCTCTAGCTATTACTGAAATCATGACCAACAAATCAAATCCTTTGATCTGTGTGGCTTCTGGTGATTCCCCATCAGGCATCTATAAAAATATTGTTGCTAGTGTTAAACAAAAGGAATTGGATATTAATCAATGGCATTTTTTAGGTTTGGATGAATGGGTGGGATTAAATGGAGCCGATGAAGGAAGTTGCAGATGGCATTTAAACAGAGAAATCTTTAACCCTTTGAATATACAAGAAGAATCCATTTGTTTTTTTGATGGGGCTTCGAATAATCTTGAGCAAGAATGCGCTATTACAGAAAGCTATATTCAAAATAATGGAGGTATTGAAATAGCGATTTTAGGATTAGGCATGAATGGACATATTGGAATGAATGAACCGCAAACGCCTATTAGCTCTCGTTCGCATGTCATAGAACTGGATGCCATAACAATAGAGGTAGGACAAAAATATTTTAACAAGCCGCAACCCCTAACAAAAGGAATTACGCTGGGTATTGCCACATTGCTGGAAGCAAAACATATTTTATTAATTGTAACTGGTATTAAAAAAGCAGGCATAGTTAAGCAAGTAATAGAAGACCCCATTTCAGAATTAATTCCGGCAAGCTTATTAAGAAATCATCCTAATTGCAGTATTTATTTAGATGAAGCAGCTGCATCAAACTTAAGTTTGTAAGAAAATAAATCAGAGCTGATCTAAGTACAAACCAGCTGCACCAAGAATTCCAGCATTATCTAAATCAGACAATTCGATTTCCAAATTCGCAACTGAATGACTGTAGGCGAATGTGTGAATTCGATCCCACATTGTTTTTTGAAAATAGGAATAAGCAAGTCGTACAGACCCCCCCAACACAATATAGGAGGCATCATAAGTATACATGATTAATTTGATGGCATTCCCTAAGTGAGTCCCCAGTTCTGCATAGTATTGTTGTGCTTGCAGGTCACCCGCTTGAGCACGTGAAAAAACTTCTTCCCCATTTAAATGATATACATGTTCAAAATATTGACCACTAGCATAATATTCATAATTATGATCCAGATAATCCACCATTCCAAATTCACCCACCCCGCAATTAGCACCTGCATATAAATGTTTATTCACTATTGCACCAGCCCCAAGGCCAGTTCCAATCGTTAAACCAATCATATTTTCCTTACCCCTGCCTTTTCCAAAATGAAATTCACCCAACGCAAAACAATTGGCGTCATTATTTACAAACACTGGTATTTTATATTTGGCTTCTAAAATTTCTTTTAAGGGCACTTCTTTCCAGGAAGGAATATGTTGCACATCGTAAACGATCCCTTTTTCTAAGTCAACCACACTTGGAACGCCAATTCCTATGGCTGAGACTTCTTTATTTAACAGTGCATCAATCAACAAATAAAAATCAGCTAAAACATCTTCCATTTTCCCGTCTCTAGCAATTCGTTTACTTTGAATATTATTGATCACAGAGCCTTGCACCAACCCTGCACGAATATTGGTAGCTCCAAGATCAATTCCAATTACTTTAGCTTCTGTCATTTTACAATATATGAAAAAGCAAGGTTTTCAAAAGGGAAATCAATTATTGGGAGATGAATGACTGGATTACATACTGTGATCCTATTGTCCTGCGAGGGGCTTACCAATTTCGCCACCTGGGCATTTTCAGGAAAGTAAAAATAAGAAAAATAAAATCGAGTAACAGTAGGGTATCAAAAATTACTACAGCACCATCAAACTACATCCACGAATATCACTATTATCCATCCTTCCAAATACTTCAAAACTTCCATCCTCATAAACCATTCCTACATCGTCTGTGGCAATAAAAGCTGCACTGTCTGCATTTGCGAGATCAATGATATTGAAAACACCTCTTCCACTTGTTTTTACAGTTAAAGGATCTTCTTCGTCTCTCACTAAAATCCTCATCCATGGCGGACAAACAAAAATGCCATCGCCTTTCGAATAAGCCTGACTCAAAAGTTCGGTCATGCCATATTCGGAATGAATTTTCTCAACGCCTAATTGCATCGTCAACTGCTCGTGCACTTCTAATCTGGTCATCTCTCTTCTCCTTCCCTTCATACCCCCCGTTTCCATAACTGCTGTGTACTTCAATTTTTGTGGGAATGATTCTGCAAAATCTAATAAGGCAAATGTGACTCCAATCAATAAAGTCTTCTGTTGTTTGGATTCCAGTAATTGCAATGTTTGAGACAATTTTTCATGCTCATATAAATAAAACCCACTTTCAGAATGTCCGCTATCCCGAATCAATTCATCCACCATCATCACTAAAGAAGAATGCTGTCGTTCTAAATAAGCTGGTAATAATCCAATGATGCACCAATCCTTCGCCTTTCCATAAAACATTTCAAAAGCTATATTGAAGCTCTGCCGATAAAGATTCAAATCCCTCACCCAATGCCTGCTATTGGTAGTTTGTGTAGTGCCACTACTCTCAAAAAAATCGTTCAGCTCAAATGACCCAGTTTGAATAGTATGTGTTTTAAAAAATCCCACAGGCAACGCCGGGATCTGTTCAATCGTCTTAATTTCGAGTGGGTTACTGACCGTTAAGTCGCACCATTTTCTGTAAACTGGGTTCTGCAGGTACTGCCAATTGAATAATTGCAGGGCCATATCAGTGAAATCTGAACCTGAAACAGAGAAAATATTGTTAACATCGAATGGTTGCACTAGTGGGTATTGTAATGTTTTGACTAAATTTGAATTGAAAGTAAAAAGAATGAGGACAAAATTAGGGTTAGTTCTGGCAATTACGTTGGTATTCGGTGCCTGTAGCAAAGATTCTTATAATACCAAACCAAGCCTGACATTCACTTCTGTGAATAGTACTGCATTTGCAAATGGTGGTGAAATGATCTTCAGTCTCACTTTTACTGATAAAGAAGGCGATTTACAAGATAGTGTTTGGATTCAAAAAATCACTAAAACCAAGGGCTGTATCAATTTCAGCGACCGCTCTAAAATACCAACCTTTACAGCTACCCCCAATTTAAAAGGAATTTTAGAAGTTGGCTATAGCGTAGGCACCAGTTTAAATTCACCTTATCCCATTTTACCCGGATGTCCTGGGAATAAAAACGATACCTGCTATTTTAAATTTTGGGCACGCGATCTTGGAAAAAATGTAAGTGATACCGTTATTTCTCCCGAAATCATTATTTACAAATAAACAGCTTGAACAGGTTCGCTCGAAGCTATTTTTTTAGCAATTATTTCTATGGCACTTGCGTAATAGCACTATCCATGGAAACTAATTTTCAATTAGGCCAATCCCTTAACCCAACACTCTACTACCTTTTTCTATTCACAGCATCAGTATGGTATTATACAAAATCTTATACCTCTGAAGCAAGCTACAGTTTGCCCAACCAAAGAGCTTATTGGTATAAAGCACATCAAATTCAAGTTTCTTATTCCCAAACTATTTTATTGATTACCGCGATTCTTTCCGGAGCCATTTTGCTATTCCAAAATTGGGAGCCAATACTTGATTTAAGCCTTTTAGAATGGGCATTATTACTCATATTTCCCATCACAGCACTTTTGTATTACGAAAGTATTTCACCAAAAAATCCAACCCATAATCTCAGAAGTATTGGTTGGTTAAAGCCATTTGTGATCAGTTTTGTATGGACCGGCGTCATTAGTATCTATCCTCTTATATTCAAAAGCATTGAAACGGGTCTTCATTTCGAGCCCAATTCAATGGTGATCTGGTTCTTTCTCAAAAACTTTATTTTCATTTCTATACTGTGTATTCTCTTTGACATTAAAGATTATGCAGCGGATCATAATAGTCAATTAAAAACCTTTGTGGTTCGGTTGGGACTTCGCAAAACCCTTTACTATATTATATTACCCCTGGCGATGATGGGCTTTCTCAGTTTTCTATTATTTACATTTAATCATCATTTTGCGCTTACAAGGATCTGGATTAACAGTATCCCTTTTATTTTGTTGATAATTGTAACCTGGTCAATGCAACGTCGTAAAAGCATTCTCTATTATCTTGCAGTTATTGACGGACTCATGCTGATCAAAGCCGCCTGTGGAATCATTGGCGTGTTAGTATTAAAATAATCTATTATGGCAAAGACTAAAAAAGACAAAAAAGAAAGTAAATCAATTGTCACAGAAAAATCGATGGGTTTTCTGAGAACCTATATCAATAACCCTTCGCCTGTTGGATTTGAATCAAGCGGACAAAAATTATGGTTAGAATATATCAAACCTTATACCGATAGTTTTTATACCGATCCTTATGGAACGGCAGTAGCTATCATCAATCCAGAGTCAAGTTTCAAAGTAGTTATTGAAGCACACGCGGATGAGATTAGCTGGTTTGTAAATTATATCAATGATCAGGGACAAATTTATTTAAAAAGAAATGGTGGAGTAGACCATCAAATTGCTCCCTCCATGCGCGTATTTATTCATGGCAAGAAAGGACAAGTAAAAGCTGTATTTGGCTGGCCTGCCATACATACCCGCAATGGGGGTTCCGATAGTAAAGAAACAACACCAAAAGTGGAAAACCTTACTCTGGATTGTGGTGCAAGGAATAAAAAAGAGGTAGAAGAACTGGGTATTCATATTGGTGCAGTTGTTACCTATTCGGATGGTTATGATGAATTAGCAAACGACTTTTTAATTGGACGAGCATTTGATAATCGTGTGGGTGGTTTTATGATTGCAGAAGTGGCACGTTTGCTAAAAGAGCATGGAAAAAAATTACCATTCGGTTTATATATTGTAAATGCTGTTCAGGAAGAAATTGGATTACGCGGCGCTGAGATGATTGCACGCAGAATTAAACCCGATATAGCTATCATTACAGATGTAACGCATGATACCAGTACACCAATGATCAACAAAGCCATTGAAGGCGATATACAGTGTGGCAAAGGGCCTTCTTTGGCTTATGCTCCAGCTATTCATAATAAATTATTACAATTGGTACAGGATGTAGCTGAGAAAAAATCAATCCCAGTGCAACTTAGAGCACTAAGTAGAAGCACAGGAACAGATACAGATAGTTTTGCATATGCCAACGATGGTTGCCCTTCTGTGTTAATCTCTATTCCTTTACGTTATATGCATACTACGGTTGAAATGATCCATAAAAAAGACATTGAAGACACCATCAAACTGATGTATGAGACGCTTTTAACACTTACTCCTAAGACAAACCTAAGCTACCTCTAATAAGATTTCAACAAGGAACTGACAGTATTTCAAGTACTGTTGGTTCCCTTTCGTTCTGCAGCCATTAATGCTTATTTTTGCCCTCGATGAATTGGACAGACAAGAAATTAATTAAGATAGCCGTACTGGATCTTTATGAAGGATTTCCGAATCAAGGCATGCGCTGTATTCAGGAAATTGTAGAGAAATGGGCAAATATTAATCAACTTACCTATTCTTATGATACCTATAATGTTCGCCAGGACTTAGTAGTTCCTGATACTTCCTACGATATTTATATCTCTAGTGGAGGACCTGGTTCTCCCTTAGAAAGTGCAGGAGAAGCTTGGGATAATCTGTACATGGATTGGTTGAAAGGAATTGAAAATTGGAATAACCATGTAAAGCAACCTACCAAAAAACATGTATTCTTTATCTGCCATAGTTTTCAACTGGCATGCAGATATTATGGTGTTGGAGAAGTTTGTAAAAGAAAATCTACTTCATTTGGCGTATTTCCTATTCACAGAATGCAGGAAGGAAAACATGAAGTAGTATTCGAAGGAATGAATGATCCTTTCTTTGCAGTTGATAGCAGAGATTATCAAGTGATTGCTCCCAACCATAAAAAACTTCATAAAATGGGAGCACAAATATTGGCCATCGAAAAACACCGCCCACATGTTCCATATGAACGGGCCATCATGAGTATTCGTTTTTCAGAATATTTTATTGGCACCCAATTTCATCCTGAAGCAGATGCCACTGGTATGAGTATGTATTTGCAAAGAGAAGATAAAAAAGCCAGTGTGATTGAAAACCATGGGGAAGCAAAATGGAAAAGCATGGTAGAACAATTACAGGATCCAGAGAAAATTATGTGGACCAATCAAAAAGTACTCCCCAACTTTTTGAATCTCGCAATTGGAGAATTAGTGGGAGATAAAGTTTAACTTAGTTTACATTAAATAGTAATACATGGTTCCCGCAATACGCAAAGCTTTTAATCAGCAATTCAATCAGGAAACCTACCAAGCATATTTAAAAGCGTTAAACAGTAAACACCCTGGTGCACTGGAGTTTCGAGTTGCTGAAACACCCATATTCATAGACAAAGCTTTTAAACATAAAGTATTGAATGCCTGTGAAAGTATTGTGGATACCATCACCAATTTTAAATTCAAGGCTCAAAGTAAACAAGCTATACCTGAGAATGTTAAAGTGCCCAATGAAAACAGGCATTCCCATTTTATAGCTTTCGATTTTGGAATCTGTGAAAATGCAGATGGAGAATTAGAACCACAATTAATTGAAATGCAGGGTTTCCCTACCCTATTTGCTTATCAGATTTTACAAGATGAAGTAACACGAGCGTACTTTCCGATACCTGAAAATTATTCTACTTATTTAAATGGTTTTGATCAGGAATCCTATATCGGTTTATTAAAAGAAATCATTCTTGGAAGTCACAAACCTGAAAACGTAATTCTATTAGAAATCCTACCCCATCAACAAAAAACGAAAATCGATTTTTACTGTACTACAGATTATGTGGGCATTCCAATAGTTTGCTTAACAGAATTAATTCAGAAGGGTAAAGATTTGTTTTATTTAAAAGATGGAATTGAAATTCCAATTAAACGCATTTATAATCGAATCATTTTTGATGACCTGCAACAACAATCACCCTCCATTCAAGAAAAAGGAAAATTATTGTTAGAAGAACTGAATGTAGAATGGGTACCACATCCAAATTGGTTCTATAGGATTAGTAAATACACTTTGCCATTCATAAATCATCCCTATGTTCCTTACACTAAGTTTTTAAGCGATTTAAAAGAGCTTCCAAAAGGTTTAGAAAACTATGTATTGAAGCCTTTGTTTTCATTTGCCGGACAAGGAGTTGTGATTGATGTTACATTGGATGATATCGTAAATATTACGGACCCAAATAACTGGATCTTGCAACGCAAAGTAAAATATGCCGATGTAATCATCACGCCTGATATACCAGCTAAAGCAGAAATCAGAATCTTTTATTTCTGGAAAGACGGTGAAGCAAGACCCGTTGCTACCAATAACTTAGCCAGACTTAGTAAAGGAAAAATGATTGGTGTGCGTTATAATAAAGACAAAGAATGGGTTGGTGGTAGTCTTTGTTATTTTGAAAAAGATTAAAGGATAAATAACCTTCACTTATTTAAATGCATTTAAGAATACCCACTCATAGCTCAATAAAAAACTACTATTTGACATCCTATTCATATTCCCTGTTACTCGAAATCTATACCCAAGATTTAGTTTTGAAGAACTGTTAAAGATTAATTGTAAAGCCGGAGCCAAATCTATAAAATGTAATTTTCTATCCAGTGAATTTTGAGCTAAAACTTCCAGGTAAATATTGAAATTTGTTTGATCATAACTAGTATAGGTTTTAGGAGCTACTAAATACCCAGCCGATAAACTATAATTAATTGCCTGATAAGGATACACAGGATAATAATTAGGATCACGCCTACTTTCCTGAAGACTTTCAATAACACTTATGGTAGAAGAAATGGCAAGTTTATGTAAAAGTTGAGTAGCAATGAAACCAAACTGAACTCCAGACTGATCGCCTTCTAAACTCAACTCTTCATATTTAGGTTGATTATTTGAATGTGATATTTCTGTAAAACATGCGACTCTAAAATGACTATACATATCATCTTTTGTATACATTCTATATTTAGCATATAATCTTACGCTTTCCCATCTATGTCCCTCGGTATACATATCCGAAAGTGTAGCTGCCGCATGAATCATCAGGTTTTTATTAATTCCAATCATCATTTCAGATGTGTATCTGCTTTCCAGTTTATTCGTTCTGCTATTGGAAAGAACTTTTACATACTGCTTAGGGCTCAGTGCATGGGAGGGCATATTACTTGCTGGCTCAGAAAAAACATACAGTTCCTGAGCACTTGCATAAATTGAAATAAAAAAACAAAAAGAAAAAAGAAATTGTTTCAATTGAAATGTTTTGTAACCGGAAATAATTAGATAATTGTTACATGATACTCCCTTGATACTTTGTCGGATTTTAAACCTGACTGCAGGCAATTCAACTGGTTGCTTTGAGTATATTTTTTGAACTCTTTTTGGGTTAAAAAAGATTTATCTATTAAAGTAATTTGAGTGTCCCCATTAATCAAGTGCTTTTGAGGTATTAAAAAATGAAATGATTTATTATTCAGTTGCACTTGCGACCCGTTCTCTATTGCCATAGATGAGAAATTACAAATCAGCGAAAGATTTGAAATAGAAAAACCAGCTGCCATCACAGCTTTACTTAAATCATCGGGATTCACATCCACCCCCTTTTTAAAATTGATGGAATAAGTTGAGCTCTGAATATTAACATCTATTTTATCAACTGAAGGTATCTGCATTAAAGCTTTATAAACAGCTCTAGAACACATTGCACAGGTTAAACCACTTGCCTGAAGTTTGGCAGATTTTATTTGTGCAGTACAAAATAAAATATTAAAAAGCAAAAAAAGAGAAAGGATAATTTTCATTTTAATTAAAATAAAGCCTGATAAAAAATAAAATTCAATTAAAATTATAAAAGAATCTCTTTCAATTCTTTCGAAAAAAAAAATTAAAAAATATTTATTTTTCTTTGTCATATTTTAAAAAAAGATATGTACAATTTCGTCAACCTGTTTAATCTTTAATAATATATATAAGATTTGATTCGACAATAATGTAAAAAAAAAACGACTACCAACTAGTTGGTAGAAAACACCTGCCATTCCTGTAACATTTTTGGGCTCTAAACCCACTTTTATGCTCAAAATTTTACGTTTAACAATCTTATCATTTCTGATAAATTTTTTGTTTCTTCCATTTTCAAGTGATGCTCAAGTTTTATTAGATCCATTAACACAAACAAAATATGTTAATGCACTTCCTATCCC
>JBAXXT010000067.1:0-13375 GCA_037127755.1 Bacteroidota bacterium | reverse complement strand
TGCCGCTTGTATAATATCCATTTTGCATGTATTAATTCTTATTAAATTACTTAATTGCAACTAACTATTTATTATGCGATTGCTTGTTGTTTTATTTTTAATCTTTCTTTCCTCTGAAATAAATGCCCAAGCAGCAGTTTTGGAGCATGAACTTTTAATTAAGTCAGTCGATCATCAAAATACTCAATTTCAAGAATTTGTCAATATCAGGGCGCCATTATATAATGGCAGCGCATACATAAAATATTGGAACAAAGTTTTGGGGCATCCCTATTTTATTTCTGATCAATTTAAAAGTGCAGATATCAATTATCAGAATTTCCTCTATCGTAATATTCCGTTGAAATACGATATAATGAAAAATCAACTGATTATTTTAAATGCTTCTAAAGAATTTGAAATGGCAATCATAAATAATTATGTTTCGGAATTTAAGATCGACAATCATTTCTTTATTAAAATCAACCACGACAGTATTCATGTGTATAATCCCGGTCAGGGATTTTATGAATTGTTATATAATGGGAATTCATCAGTAATTGTAAAATATTTCAAAAGGGTAGAGGCTTCTTTGAAAGCGGAGGATAATACTTCAAGTTTTATTGCGTATGATAAATACTTTGTTTTTGCAAATAACGAGTACCATGAAGTAGAAAAAATTTCCGATTATTTTAGTTTGCACATAGATCAAAAAGGGCAATTAAAGAAGTATATGCGAAAGGAAAAACTGAATTTTTCTAAAAATCCTGCAAAGGCATTAGTTTCATTGGCTGCATATTTCGATACCATTTCTCATGAGTAAAAGAGTCATCAGATATTATATAACGTGTTTCTTAGTGGTAGTACTATCATTGAATTCCTACGCTCAAACCAAAGAAAAACTAACTATAAAAGGATATAACGAGGTTTCAGCAAAACATTTTATTGATGATATAGCGTTGAAGTTTGAATGTAAAATTTATTTTGAAATTAAGGAGATTGATTCATTAAATATTTCATTAAAGGAAGGAACGTATTCACTCAGTGAAGTTTTGCAAATGACCATTAAGGCAATTGGTTTGCAATTTGCAATGGATGGATTTGGGAATGTGTTTATTTCAAAAAAGTTTCAGCTTCAAACAGAACTTGCAGCTCATTATTTTGATAAGCAAATGGATAGTTCCTATGCCGATCGTAATATTTCACTTCCTGTTTTAAGTAAATCAGAAAAAGGACAATTAAATGTTTCCATCGAGCAGAAATTATTTGAAGTAGGGAACAAGGCCAGCATGAATGATAAATCAGAAACGGTATTGGCGGGTTATGTTAGGGATTATAAAAATGGGGAAGCTATTAGCGGTGCAACTGTTTATGTTGATAATAGTAATGTTAAAATCATCACGGATCAGTTTGGATATTATACACTTCGGTTGCCAAGAGGTAGACATACACTACATGTTAGTAGCATGGGTATGAAAGATACTAAACGTGAATTGCAGTTATACAGTGAAGGTAAATTAAGCATTGAGATGAATGAATACATCGCAAGTTTAAAAGCAGTTACCGTTAGCACTGAAAGGAAATCGAATTTGAGAGGTACACAAATGGGATTAGATAAAGTATCCATTAAATCCATCAAACAAGTACCCTCCGTTTTAGGGGAGTCTGATGTGTTAAGAGTAGTGCTCACTTTGCCGGGAGTAACTTCTGTTGGTGAAGCAAGTACGGGGTTCAATGTACGAGGCGGGGCTGCTGATCAGAATTTAATTTTACTAAACGATGCTACCATTTACAATCCATCGCATTTATTTGGATTTTTTTCGGCGTTTAATGCCGATGTTGTAAAGAGTGTTGAATTATATAAAAGTGCAATCCCTGAAAAATATGGCGGCAGGCTTTCGAGTGTGTTAGAAGTAAGCACACGCGATGGGAATAGTAAAAAACTAAGTGGGTCTGGTGGAATTGGTTTATTAACTAGTAGGTTAACTTTAGAAGGTCCAATCAATAATGATAAAACAAGTTTTATTGTTAGTGGTAGAACTACCTATTCAAACTGGATCCTAAATCAAATACCTGATGAGTCTTACAAAAACAGCAAAGCTTCTTTTTATGATTTGAATTTACAAATCACGCATCAGTTTAACACAAAGAATAGCTTGTATATCACTGGATATGTAAGTCATGATGACTTTAGGTTAAACAAGGACACAGCTTTTCAATATGGCAATAAAAACTTAATTATTAAATGGAAGCATATTGTTAATAATCGTTTCTTTTCTGTGTTATCTGCTGGAACTGATAATTATGGTTACAATATTAGTAGTACGGAAGTGCCACTAAATGCATTTAAACTAAGTTTTAATATTAGTCAATCTCATTTTAAATATGATTTTAATTACAACCCCTCCAATAAGCATTCCATTAATTTTGGTTTGAATGCGGTGCATTATAAATTAGACCCAGGTACTTTTGAGCCTAATTCTCAAGTTTCGTTAGTGAAATACGATAAGGTTCAAAAAGAGCAAGCTTTAGAATCAGCATTCTACTTAGGTGATAATTTTAAAGTAAATAATGACTTAACACTAAATCTTGGTCTTCGTTATTCTGTATTTAATTATCTGGGAGCACATTTGCAATACCAATATGCTTCAGGGCTTCCTAAGCAAGAAAATACCATTATTGACAGTGTTCAATATGGTGCTGGTAAAAACATTAAAACCTATCACGGTCCGGAGTTTAGATTTTCTATGCGTTATAGTTTAAAGGAGGATGCAAGCTTGAAATTTAGTTTTAATTCCTTAAGACAATATATACACACATTATCAAACACTACTGCTATTTCACCTACAGATATCTGGAAGCTCAGTGACCCGAATATTGCACCCCAACAAGGTTATCAGGCATCAATGGGTTATTACAAAAACCTGATGGGAAATAAAATTGAACTTTCATTTGAGGTTTATTATAAATGGATGCAGCATTATTTGGATTATAAAAGTGGTGCCACTCTTATAATGAACAAGCATATAGAGACTGAATTAATTAATACCAATGGAGAAGCCTATGGCGCTGAATTCATGATTAAGAAAACAGTTGGAAATTTAAACGGTTGGCTAAGCTATACTTATTCAAGAACATTTTTAAAAATGAATGATCCTCTTGCTCAGGAGAGTATCAATCATGGTGAAAAATACCCAGCTAGTTACGATAAGCCACACAATATTAATTTAATTGGTAATTATCAATTTTCACATCGGTTAAGTCTTTCTCTGAATGGCGTTTATAGCACTGGCCGCCCAATTACTTTACCCATTGCCGTATTTTATCAGGCGGGTGCTCAGCGCGTTTTGTATTCAGACAGAAACCAATTTAGAATACCAGATTATATAAGAGCTGATGTTTCGGTTAACCTTGAGGGGAACCATAAAATTAAGAAGCTAGCCCATAGTTCCTGGTCGATGGGTATTTATAATGTGTTTGCCAGACAAAATCCTTATTCAGTTTATTTTATTCAGGAAAACGGATTAGTAAAAGGATACCAGCTTTCTATTTTTGCAACTGCTATTCCTTTCATCACATATAATTTTAAATTTTAGTAGGATGAAATTAGTAAGAAATATATTATTCATCTTTCTGATCACGCAGTTTGCCTGCAAGAAACCCTATGATGTTCCTGCCATCAATATCAATTATTCTTATTTGGTTTTAGAAGGTAATATTGAAATAGGTATCAATAAAGTTTCTATCATTCATTTGAGCAGAACACAAACTTTAAAAGACACTGCAATTTCAACTCCTGAAACCCAGGCAACAGTGATGATCGAATCAAGTAATGGGGCTAGTTATCTTTTAAATGAAACTTCTGATGGTGAATATACTTCGAGTCCTCTGCAGTTAAATAATGTGCAGGAATATCGGTTAAAAGTTATTACAACCAATGCGGATCAATATGTTTCAGCTTTCGTAAAGGGAAAAATTGCACCGGAAATAGATAGTGTAACCTGGAAGCAAGACATAGATTTGAAATTTTTTGTGCATACGCATGATCCAAATAATAATACCAGATTTTATAAATGGGAGTTTGATGAAACCGCACAACACGATGCGCCAATAGAATCCAGACTAGGTGTAAAAGATGGAATGATATTTTATAGGGATTCTGCCACACAAGTTTATAATTGTTGGTCTACAACCCGCTCAAATACAATAGCAGTGGCAAGTACTAAAGCCTTAAGTGCTGATGTGGTAAGTTACCAGCAAATTCATAAAGTATTTCAAAATGATTCCCGTTTAGATGTTAGGTATAGTATTAATGTTCGGCAGTACGCCATTTCTGATGAGGCTTATCAATATTGGCAAATTTTGCAAAAAAGCACACAACAAACGGGTAGCATATTTGATCCCCAACCTTCACAGATAAGTGGTAATGTGACTTGTGTAAATCATCCAGAAAAAATAGTGATTGGATTTATAAGTGCTGGTACCTATTCAGAGAAAAGAATTTTTATAAATAATTCAGAACTTACGAACTGGGCGTTTAGTCCTCCAGGTGAAGAATGTACTGTTCGTTTTGGTAGCCAGAATCCGAATAACTATTTAATATATAGCTATCCAGATACTTCTTATGCGCCACAGTATTTTATTACTGGTGGAGGCATGGCCTTGTATAAGATATCATGTTTAGATTGTACAAGGGCTGGCGGAACAAGCAGTAAACCTGATTTCTGGAAATAAAAAATTAAAATTTGGGAAACAGCAAATCATATCGTTTTCGTTTTGTTCTTTGCATCATTCTGATTTTGCAATCTGTACATGTATTTTGTCAGATTGAAAACCCGGCCATTCCTTTTGAATCTTACACTATTAATCATTTACAGGAAAAAGCATTCGTTCATACCGATAAAGAAAATTATGTAACTGGAGAAATTATTTGGTTTAAGTTATATCTAACAGATGCACTGTTGAATAAACCTTTGAATTTGAGTAAGATTGCTTACATGGAGGTTTTAGATATGTTACATAAACCCATTCTCCAAACTAAAATAGAAATGAAGGAAAGTATGGGTGATGGTAGTTTTCTGCTCCCATACTCTTTGCAATCTGGGAATTATCTATTTCGTTGCTATACTGGTTTAATGAAAAATTCTTCAGCAGAATTTTATTTTGAGAAACAGCTTACTATTATAAACCCTTTTAAGAAACCAGATTGGTCTGAGGCTAAGCCTTCTGTTTATAAAGTTCAGTTTTTTCCGGAGGGTGGAAACTTAGTATCTGGAATTGAATCAAAAATAGGGTTCAAAGTAACTGATCAATATGGAAACTCATTTGCAGCAAAAGGGTTTATTGAAGATGAAATGAAGCAGAAAATTGTTCCATTTGGAACATCTCGATTTGGGATGGGACAGTTTTTGTTTACAGCTTTATCCGGAAAAAAATATCAAGCCAATATTGAGGTTGAAGGGAAAAAATTAATAGTTGATTTGCCGAATATCTATCAGCAAGGAGCTGTAATGAAATTAACTGAAAATGCAGAGAAGCAAATTATTATCTCCGTTCAAGCATCAAAAGAAATCCATGCATTAGAATTATTAGTTCATACTAGGCAATCATTAAAAACCTTATTGCATCAAGACTTGGTAAATGGCAAACTTCAGTTTGTGTTACCTGATTCGTTAATGGGAGAGGGAATCTCGCAATTAACTTTATTCGATGAACACCGTAACCCTTTGTGTGAAAGATTATATTTTAAGAAACCAGTTCATGTGTTACAATTGGAGACACAAATAGAGTCGAAAGTTTTAGCTAAGCGGAGTAAAGTGGATTTGGCAATACATGCTACCGATAATTCAAAACCAGTAGGTGCAAATCTTTCTTTATCTGTTTTCCTGATTGATTCTTTGCAGACTGCACCTCATTCCAATATTCTAAGCTATCTATGGTTAGAGTCTGATTTAAAGGGTGAAATTGAATCACCTGAATATTATTTCACCGATGCCCCAGATCTTTCCCAGTGTACTGAAAATTTGTTACTCACACAGGGCTGGAGAAGATTTCAGTGGGATGGTGTTTTTGGTAAACAAAATAAAACTCAAAATGAGTATTCAGAATTAAATGGCCATCTTATTTGGGCAAAAGTTACAAAGAAACTGGGCGGACAACTTGCAGCGGGAGTAACTGTTTACATGTCATTGCCTGGTGAAAAGCCTTTATTTAATCAGGGGATTAGCGATAAAAATGGAATGGTTCTATTTAATATCCCAGCATTTTTTGGGAATAACCAATTGATATTACAGACCAATAGCAAAATAGATAGTATATATCGGATCGATTTAGTTGAACCTTATTCAACTTTATATTCTAGTCGTAAAATTCATGCATTTGAACTACAAGAATCTTTGGCTGATTTATTAAAAGCACATAGTATACAATCACAGGTTGGAAATATTTATTATGCTGATCAACAACAAAAATTTTCGTATCCGGAAGTAATGGATACCATTCCTTTTTTTGGAAAATCAACCCATCAGTATTTTTTAGATGATTACACCAGGTTCATTACAATGGAGGAAGTGTTAAGGGAGTACGTAGAAGGAATCCGATTAAGAAATAATAATAATAGCTTTAATTTGAGATTGTATAATGAAAGCTATCAAAATTATTTTGAAACAGAGCCCTTGGTTTTATTAGATGGAGTTCCGGTTTTTGATATGAACCAGTTAATTGCTTTTGATCCTTTGAAAATTAAAAAAATTGATTTGCTAAATCAGCAATTCTATCAAAACAAATTCGTTTTGAACGGAATACTTAGTTGTAATACCTACAAAGGAGATTTAGATGGATTTAGCCTTGATCCCAATGCATTAGTATTTGCATATGAAGGATTGCAATTAAAGCGCGAGTTTTATCAACCTACTTATAAAGAAGATAAAAAAACACTAAATGGGTTACCGGATTTTCGAAACGTACTCCTTTGGAACCCCGAGTTAAGTACCGATAAACAAGGTAAGCAGAAAGTATCTTTCTATAATTCAGATATTGCAGGTAAATATCTTGTTGTAATTCAAGGCATCAGCCAAAATGGGGTTGCCGGGTTTTCACATCAATTTTTTGAGGTAAAATAAGTTTGAGTTCATTATTTAATGGATGACATCCCGCCGTCTGCATGAATAATTTGTCCGGTAATCCAGGAAGACAAGTCGCTCAATAAGAAACAGGCCAAATTGGCTAAATCGATGGGGTTCCCAATTCTTTTTAATGGATGTCTTTGTGCATTGGCTTCTATTTTTTCTTCTGTATTGAGTAAGCTTGAAGCCAGAGTTGTATTGGTGATGGAAGGTGCGATACAATTGACCCTGATCTTTGGGGCTAGTTCAGCAGCTAAGGCTTTCGTTAAACCCTCAACAGCACCTTTCGAGGCAGCAACCACCGAATGAAAATTAAAACCTGTTTGTACTGCTACCGTAGAGAAAAAAACAATGGAAGCAAGACTTGATTTTTTCAATCGAGGGAGCACCTGCTGTATTATTTTAATGGCACCTATAACTTGTAGCTGATAATCTTGAATAAAATCTTCAGGGTTTATTCTAGCAAAGGGTTTCAAAAGTATAGCACCAGGGCAATAAACCAAGCCATCAATGGTTTCGGGTAAAAAACTAAAATCCTGTTGTGTATTTAACACATCCAGATGAAAATATTGAAGATTTAAGCCTGAATTTTTTGCATTGTTTTTATAGGAAGCAAATACATTGTTTCCATTTCTAGAAAGTTCTTTTGTGATTGCTTCGCCAATACCAGAAGATCCGCCTATAATTAAGTAGTTTTTCATTTTTTATTTTAGTAACAAAAAATGAGTCATTTAGTTTATGGACTTTTTTTTTAAATCCATTTACCACTATTTGATTTGAAAATCAACCAAACTATTTGTATGAAGAAATCGTTATTCCTATTTAGAATAGACGATTAAGTTTAAATATATTCACACAAAAACCTACTTTTAATATTGTAGGCTTTATAAATTAAAAGATCAGTACATGGATTTATCTAAATGTAATAAAGGAACAGCTGCCGTATGGGCCGGGGAAGGTGATTTAAATACTAAAGGTGCTGCCACCTCACCTATTGTTAATAGTGTTGCATTTTCTTATCACGATTTAGATGAATGGCATGATGTGTCAACCGGTAAAGCTGAAGGTTTTATTTATAGTAGAAATACGAATCCAACAGTGGCTGTTTTGGAAGAAAAGATCAGGGTGTTAGAATCTGCAGAAGCAGCTACATCTTTTGCAACAGGTATGGCCGCCATTAGCAATGTGTTATTTACTTTTTTAACGGCAGGGAAAAGAGTGGTTTCTTTAAAAGATACCTATGGAGGAACTAGTAAATTGTTTCTCGATTTTCTTCCCAAATACCAAGTGGAGGTAACTTTATGTGATACAACAGATCATGAAGCCATTGAAGCTGAAGTAGCAAAAGGATGTGACTTACTTTATTTAGAAACACCAACCAATCCTACATTAAAAGTTGTAGATATTAAAAGATTGGCAGCGGCCGCTAAGAAAGTTGGAGCAATTGTAGTAGTTGATAACACTTTTGCTACTCCCATTAATCAAAACCCTTTGTTATTGGGTGCTGATTTGGTGATACACAGTGCCACTAAGTTTTTATGCGGGCATTCAGATGCGATGGGCGGGCTTTTAGCTGGAAAAAAAGAATTGGTTCAGAAAGTATTTCATTTCAGGGAAATCAATGGCGCAAGTTTACAAGCGGATCCCGCTTATATGATTGCGCGTGGAATGAAAACCTTGGAACTTCGTATTGAACGCCAAAATACTTCAGCTTTAAAAATTGCAAATTATTTACAATCACATCCTAAAGTAAAAGCTGTTTATTATCCAGGTTTAGAATCCCACCCCGGACATGCAATAGCAAAAGATCAGATGCGTGGCTTTGGTGGAATCATGAGCTTCGCTTTAGAAGGTGATTATGATAAAGTTAAAAAGTTTTTAACCACTTTAAAACTAGTGCATCTTGCTGCTAGTCTTGGATCTGTTAGTACACTGGCTGGACCTCCACGTACTACAAGTCATGTAGAACTTACTGAAGAACAAAGGAAGATGCTTGGTATACCTGAAAGTTTAATTCGTTATTCTGTGGGTATTGAAAATGTAGATGACCTGATGCAGGATCTTGAGCAAGCACTTGCAACTTTATAATTAGTTATAAATGAAATGAATATGAAGAGAGCCCTGATTTGTATTTTGTTTTCAACGCTTGTTTTCAATGCGGTAGATGCACAAACAGCTCTTTCAAGTTTTCATTTTTCAGCTGATTCACTATCTATATTTTCTTTTGAAAACACGAATCATCAAATTTCTCTTAACCAACAACCTTTACCTCTTATCAGTTTCTTCCTGGATAGTAAACAATACGATTCAAAAGAACCTAGTTTATTTATTAAAAGGTTACAGATTCAAGTAGATGCATTTCGCAAAACAGAATATGGCATATCAGCAGTGATTCGTTTTGAAAATAAAACTGCTGATACTTTGTTGTTAGAAAATGTGGTACCCTTCGGAACTGCTGCAGATCGGGTATATATAACAGGGTCAGGAAAACACGAATTATCGCGCACCCATTTATTTATTCCCAATAAGCTTCCGGTAAATGTAATTGTACCCGATAATAGTTGGGAACTGGGTTTTTGTACACTGGGAGATCAATTTTCAGAACATCAGGTAACAGGGTTGGCAAGACGAAATAGAGCTTCTATTAAAAACGGAGTCAGATCCAGATTTGAAACCAAATTATATCCAGGTGGATCGGTAGAATATAATTTGTTTTTTGAATTAGTAAAAGGAGACTGGCATAGTGCTTTACAAGAAGTGTTTCAAAAAAGAATGCTGTATGATATCGGAAGTTTTGATAATAGTATGTTTGAAAGAAAAGATTTGCAATGGGTGAGACATGCCTATGTAAGTACTATTTTAATGAACTGGAGTTCGGAATATTATAATTATCAGGATGGGAAATTTCATGTAGATGATTATATCGATAAAGGAAAACGCTTGTATGGAGGAGATGACTTTATTGCTATCTGGCCCACTTGGCCAACGCTTGGTTTGGATCAGCGAAATCAGTTTGATTTATTTAGAGATTTGCCAGGAGGGTTATCGAAAATAAAATCCATGGCAAATCAACTCAGGAGTAAAGGCACTAAATTATTTGTTTGTTATAATCCATGGGATGAAAGCACCAGAGGAGAAAATCATTTTGAGGGGATTACTAATTTGATTGCCGGAACTTCAGCTGATGGTGTAGTGTTAGATACAAAGGGAGAGTCGAGTAAAGAATTACAACTCGCTGCTGATAAAGTTAAGCCAGGAGTGGTCATGTATAGCGAAGGGATGGCTGTGCCTAAAGATATGACTGGTATTGTTTCGGGAAGAGTTCATAATGCTTTGTATTATCCACCGATGTTGAATTTGAATAAATTAATAAAGCCAGCCTTTGCCATTTTCAGGGTGGCAGAAATTTTTAAAGAACCTATTCAAAGAGAATTCGCCACCGCTTTTTTTAATGGTTATGGAACAGAATTGAATATTATGGAACCCGGCAGACCAAGCTGGGTGGATGAGGAATACAAATATTTAGGAAGAACCAGTAGAATTTTAAGGGAAAATACCAACAACTTTACAGCCTCAGTATTTCGTCCTTTAATTGAAACTGCAGCAGATAATATTTGGGTGAATGCCTGGATCAATCCGGAGAAAACTATGTATACTATTTACAGTGTGATTCCAGAGGGTTATAAGGATCTTTTATTTAAAGTATTACCTAAAGAAGATTTCCATTTTGTTGATCTATGGCATCATCGATTAATCATCCCGAAAAAAGTAAAAGAAGATTGGTGGATCGAATCTGAAACAAATGCATTTCACAAAAAATACCTGGGTACTAATAACGAAGGAGAAGTTGATTGTGTAGCAGAATTACCAAGACTGATTCAAGCGAATAGAAAGGGTGATCTACTAGATATTGTTGTGCCAAAAAAAGGAACTGAAATAAGAGTTTGGCCAGGGGCACCTTCTTATGATAAGAAACCGTTGACACTAAAAGTTGTTACCAATCAATTATCTCTGATTAAAAATTTCGGAAATTATGAAGGTGATTTTGCGATTCAATTGATGGATCATGGGGAATTATTAGATGAAACAATCGTTTCTTTAAATTCATCTGAAGCAAGAAGAATTTCAAAATCAGAAAAAACGAGTTTAGCTACTATTTCTCCAAATGGAATGAAAATAATACCAGCAGGAACATTCCGATATAAGTCAACCCATGGTGATGATTTTATACCTTATCCGAAACAGGATGAAGACAGTGTCTTTTCCATTTCATCTTTTTATATGGATCAATTTCCTGTAACAAATGAACAGTTCTATCAATTTATAAAATCAACAGGATATCATCCCACAGATACCGTTAATTATTTAAAACATTGGATTAAAAATAAAGTTCCTGCTGGATTAGAAAATTATCCGGTTATTCATGTGAGTTATGAAGATGCTAAAGCATATTCAAAATGGGCCGGAAAGAGATTGCCTACTGAAATTGAGTGGCAGTATGCCGCACAGACAACCAATGGAAATGAATGGCCCTGGAAACAATTAACGCCTGTAAAAAGAAAAGAAGAAGTCATCACTCAAACACTTACTGTTAGTTCCATTGATGGAATAGATTCTACATTATGTAATACGGGCAATGGCTTACTGTATCCGGTAGGCAAATACCCAAAAGGTGCGAATGCGTATGGATTACAGGACTTAACAGGTTCGGTATGGCAGTTGACAAATGATCTGTATCAATGTGGCAATTATCAATACATCATGATGAAAGGCGGATCCTATTTTAAACCTTCCAGCAGTTGGTGGTATGTGCAGGGTGGTCCTAGAGAATTACATTATAAGCAGTTTTTATTAAGAGTGAGTCAGGGTTTTGAACGTAATGCTACCGTTGGATTTAGGTGCGTAAAAGACCGTTGAACAAAAATGTTTAATTTGTTGTATGACTAAAGAATTCCCTTCTTATAAAAATACGGGACCTAAAATGGAAGAAACCATGCGATGGTTTGGTCCTGATGATCCTGTTAGTTTAGACGATATTAAACAGGCTGGCTGTTCTGGCGTGGTAACCGCATTGCATCATATTCCCAATGGCATGATCTGGTCGATTGAGGAGATTCAAGAAAGGAAAAAGCAGATTGAAGCAAAAGGATTAAAATGGGCGGTTGTAGAAAGTGTTCCTGTGCATGAATCTATCAAAACACAAAGTGTTGGATTTGAAAAGCTCATAGAAAATTATCAGCAAACCTTACTGAATTTGGCTGCTTGTGGCATTCAGATTGTGACTTATAATTTTATGCCGGTTCTTGATTGGACAAGAACAGATCTTGCATTTAGTTTTTATGATGGCAGTAAAGCACTTAGGTTTGAGAGAGCTGCTTATATCGCATTTGATTTATTTATTTTGAAACGTCCAGGAGCGGTATTAGAATATACAAATGATGAGAGGATTCGAGCAAAACATCGTTTTGATTCGATGACGGAAGAAGAAATAGTTCTGTTACAAAAAAATATTATTGCAGGTTTGCCGGGAAGTGAAGAGAGTTTTACCATTCAACAATTCCAGGAATCTTTAGATAGCTATAGAGATATTGATGAAGAAAGATTAAGAGCCCATTTAATTTATTTTCTACTTAAAATAATACCGGTTGCTGAAAGCTGTTCTGTACAAATGGTGATACATCCGGATGACCCACCATTTTCTATATTTGGTTTGCCCAGAATAATTCGAACAGCGGAAGATTTAAATAAAATTTTCAGTGCAGTTCCTTCCCTTAATAATGGTTTGTGTTTTTGTACAGGTTCATTTGGTGTTAGGAATGATAATAATTTACCTGAAATGGTTCAACAATTTGGAAGCCGAATTAATTTTATTCATTTACGAAGTACAAAGATGAATGAGTTAGGCGATTTCTTCGAAGACAATCATTTGGAAGGGGATGTTGATATGTACGGGGTGATTAAAGAAATAGTGATCCTGATGAAAGAAAGAAAAAGATCAATACCTATGAGACCAGATCATGGTCATCAGATGTTATCTGATTTAGAAAAGAAAACAAATCCCGGGTATTCTGCCATTGGAAGATTAAGAGGATTGGCGGAATTGAGGGGTGTTGAATTAGGAATTCTGAGATCATTGTAAAAAAAATGCCCCAAACCAGTGGGGCATTTTTAAGACTTATATACTTGTACTATTTCTTGTGACTGATCTGGAAAATTCTGGAAAGGTTAAATCCAAATCTTACATCAAATTTTTCCCAGTTACCTGTTGTTTC
>JBAXXT010000066.1:0-13470 GCA_037127755.1 Bacteroidota bacterium | reverse complement strand
ATGTTTGATGTGAAAGGGAGATAAGAAGTGAAGAGTGAAGAGTGAAGAGTGAAAAGTGAAGAGTGAAAAATTGAAAATTATAAAATAAAAAATACCCCTCATGTGCGCTTGCGCATAGGAGGGGCAGCCGATGGAGCGAATGCGGAATACGGCGGGGTGGTTAGTCTTTAAGAAGATCATGCATGATTGTCTAAAAGACTAACCACCCCAGTCATCGCTCAGTCGCTCGACTTTCCCCTCCTATGCGCAAGCGCAAGGAGGGGTGTTATAAGTTTTAAACGCAAGCGTTTAAAACTTCCCTATTTATTCCTCACTTTTATCTCTTATCTTTCTTTTCACTTCTTCCCCGTATTCTTCAACACCATAAAACTCGGCCCCTCTTTCCAATTGGTTTTCGACTTCATAAAGGATGGTGCTACAGAAAAATTACCGAGGATTAAATCGATTTTACCATCGTGGTCAAAATCGCCGGCATCCATCGTAAGCCATCTTCCTTTTTGAGTGATGGGTAAACTAAAAGGTTTGAAATCGAAATTGCCATTATTTTCTAGGTACACAAACCCTTCTTCTGGTTGACTTTCATAATCAGCGAAATAAGAGATGGTGGCAATATCAAGATCACCATCATTATCAAAATCTCTTGCAATGGCTTTGTAACATCCGTTTAAAGGATAAAAATACTTTTGTGAGAATTTGTTTTGTCCATCGTTTAAATATATGTATACACCGTGAAAGGGTTTTAATACAGTAGAAAAATCGGCATTATCACCGCAGGTATAAATGATGTCTTTGAATCCATCGTTATTCATATCCACCATATCGAAAGATGAAGAACCATTGATAGAAGGGAATCTGATAACCTGCTTCTCAGTAAAATTTCCTTTGCCTTGATTGGTATACAAATAAACCCCTTCATCGCTTTGCGCAAACAATACCCAAATGTCGGGCAGTCCATCATGGTTAACATCTTCCACCATGGCTTTTATTGCGCCAGGAAATGCCCTTAGGACATGCTTTTCATATTTTCCCGCTCCTTTATTCTCCATCCAGGTTAATGCCCCTGTTAGGTAGCCAAATTCGCAAGCAATGATATCGTCTTTGCCGTCTTTGTTTAAATCTGCTGTAACAAGCTGTACAGGCCTTTGTAATTGAGCAATGATTAATTGTTCTGACTTTTGTTGCATTTTGCCGTCGGCAGCCAGTGTGATTTTTTTTCCGGTACCTAATCTGTCATTATTCGGGTTTAAAATTCCGATATCACATAATAGCCATTCTTTTTGCTTCATTTCAATGTTCACGGTTGGCCCCCAGGTAGTAATTGAATCGGTTTGCTTTAAGTTTTGATCGTATCTATAAATTTTATGTCTTACTGCATCAGATACAATAAAAGGAAATTCATTGGAACCCTCATCTATTTTTACATACGATGTAGAAGGTGGTCCTTGTTTATGTTCTGGGCTCAATGCAGTAAATAAGGATAGAGAATTTTCTATAGGGTATTTTCTAACTTGTTTTGTTTCGTTTTTCTCAGAAGCCGTTGAAACATAATAATCAATTATACGCTGCCATTGCTCTTCCGTTAATACAGGATTTGATGGATAAAAATTCTGAGGTAAAGACAGATTATATTTTTGAGCAGGGTAAAATTTTCCTTTATAAGAGAAAATTCCTAGCCTTGGCCCCATGGCTGGCAATACACCGTTCTCCCATGTTTTTGAATCCACCCATAAAGGATCTGGAAGCATATGACAGGATTTGCAATATTGATCAGCCAATATTTTCCCTTGAGCAATGGAAGCGTCTGATGCTTTTTTTCTAGTCAACAATTGGCAAGACACTAACAGTAATATCAAGCCTAAAAAAAACATTGACACAAAACCCAATCTACTTTTCATATATGCCAAATTGCAATTAATATTTAATCTAGAATTTCAAAGTCCTTTCCGTTCCCTTTGAATCTTTAATAGTAATGTTTGAGATCGATGGATCTATATTTATAAACCTGGCAGATTGAGACAATAGTGAAGAACCATAATTCAATTCTCTCTTTTGTTTTTTCCCATTTTTATACAGAATAATCGCGGATACATCCAATGCTTGCAGTGGAACAATTTGAATGGTCTTCTTTAATTCAAAAGCCTTCAAACGATCTTTATTCTGACTTGCCACCAATAAACATTTCCCATTACTTGCTCTCAGTTTTACTAAAGCCTTTGCATCACCGGGAACAAACCAACCTGATTCCAAAATAGATTGAGGCGTAAACCCTCCCTTGCCATCTCCTTTCAGAAATAGTCCATTACTGGCATCATATCTTCCAATAGACACATCAGTGCCAAAATCATTTCCTACCATTAACACATCCAGATTGCCATCTCCATCAAAGTCTTCTGCGAGCATACCATTAATGTTAGCCACCTGCGTACTTAATGGTAAAGGAATCAATGTAAATTTTCCGTTGCCATCATTGCGTAAATAACTATTGGTGAAATAATTGACTTGCAATTTCAATGCACCTTTCATTTCTTTTTCAGTAAACATTTTATCGATGGTAGCCTGTGCATACAATTTATAGTTTTGAAACTTAGAACGGAATCCGATCATTTGCTTCACCATATCATCTCTTGTATGAACTGGATACTCTCTTAGTGTGGTATCTGATTGTGATGTTGGTAAATATTTTGTGGGAACAGCATCAAAACTTCCATTACCATCAAAGTCTTTCGCATAAATTGTTATCGGATATTTTTCGCTGCCTTTATAAAAACTATTTAATCCAATATTACCCACTACATAATCGATGTCTCCATCATTATCAAAATCACCCGACACGATGCTGGTCCACCAACCTTTCTTATTTTCTGTGCCCGTAGTATTTGTAATATTTTTGAATTTTCCTTGCTCGTTTTTAAAATAGGTGATCGGCATAAACTCTCCCACCAAAATCAGATCCTGCCAACCATCATTATCAAAGTCTGTCCACATGGCATCGCAAACCAACCCAATATTTTTTAAATCAGGAGCCACTTCAGCTGTAACATCTGTGAATTTGATCACACCATTTTTACTATCATTTCTATAGATAAAACTAGAAACCGGTTTCGGGAAATTAGTGGGGTCTACCCTACCCGCTATAAATAAATCCAGATCACCATCATGATCATAGTCAATGACTCTTACACATGATTTACTGGTATAATTGACAGGCAATGCAGTTGAATCATTTTTGAAATTTCCTTTGCCATCATTGATATAAATTTTGTCCTGGTATGCAATAGTATTCGGACTCATTTCATAGCCACCGCTTGCCGTATATAAATCCAAGTCGCCATCACCATCCACATCAAACAAAGCCACACCTTCATCCTGCCAGTTTTTAGATTGACGCGTTGCATTTTTGTTTAGATCAGTTTGGGTAAATATGCCATTCTTTTGTTGTAAAAGCAATTGTGCACTATTCGCTAATGAACCTCCTGCAATGATATCGTCTAACCCATCCCCATTAATATCTCCGGCAGCTAATGCAGGACCAAATTCTGTGAACTTATGCGGTAATAGTTTTTGAATATTAAAATCGATATTGTCTCTTGCTTTATTTACATAAGTGAGCTTTAATTGATCTGTTACTTCTGTAAATAAATTATTGGTTACTTTATTGGGGGTAGTCCAATTATATTCTAAATCCGCATTTTTAATATTGATAGTGAGTATTTGATTCGCCGTAATATTTTTAAGTACTTGCTTTTTATTATTGGGCCATTTTACAATGATGGAATCTATTGTAGTTACAGTTCCCAAACCAAAATTTGGACGATTATCTACGGTAGAAAGATATCCCCGATAAGGCGTGTTCTCATACACCTGTTGCTTTCCGCCATAATATAATTCAATGATGGAACCATATCCATCCAAATTTTTTGTGTCCCCTACTAGTTTAAGTTTAAGATAATGCGATGTATTATCTTTTGCATCCATTGTGCTGTTTTTGTAAACAAAAGCACTATCATTAATATTATTGACCACCAGATCCAGATCACCATCATTATCAAGATCTGCATACACAGCACCATTGGAGAAAGATGGAACGGTTAGTCCCCAGTTGGTTGTAGTATTTGTAAAAGTTAAATCCCCATTATTTCTAAAAGCGTAATTATGTATTTTAACCTGGGGAATCTGAGAAAGTGTGTATGATTTTTCTGCAATCATACTTGCTTCTCTTCTAAATGTAATAAAGTCTTTATCCGTTATATCTTTGGGAAATCCATTGGTTACAAAAATGTCTCGATAACCATCGTTATCAAAATCCGCCACCACAGGGCACCAGCTCCAATCTGTTTCTGATATTCCAGCAAAGAACCCGATATCACTAAAAATGGGATCCCCAATGGAATCATTGCTTTTAACTCTGGGGCCCTGATTTAATTGAAAGCTATTTCTAACATATTGGTATTGGTAACCAAAATAATCACTATTCTGATAGTTCTGATAACTAATGGCACTCAACATCATTTTTTTACGATAACTATCTTCAGGAGCCATATCTAATTCAACAATATCTGCAAGTCCATCATTATTAATATCCATGATATCTTGTCCCATTCCATTAGCAGATGTGTGCTTGAAATAAGTGGATGCTTTATCAGTAAAAGTTCCATCATGGTTATTGATGTATAACAAATCATTTCCGTTGAAATCGTTGGTAACAAAAATATCTTTCCAGCCATCTTTATTAATGTCTGCAATATTTACACCATGACCAAATCCTTCAATCGTTACTCCAGCTTGTTTGGTAACATCAGTAAATACAGGGTGATTTAATTTTGCATCAAAATCATTTCTAAATAATTTGCCCGTGCTTGGATAGGAGCCATCAATAATTTTTTTTCTGTAGATCGAAGGGTTATCGCCTTTTACAATTTCATTGACAGTTAAATAAACATCCAGATCTCCGTCGTTGTCATAATCAAAAAATGCAGCCATGGTAGTAAAAGAGCGGTCAGCTAAACCATACTCTTTGGCCATCTCTTTAAACTTGGGAACACCTTGTGTATCTGGTCCCTGATTGATGTATAATAAGTTTTCTCTTTTTGTTGAATCAGTTAAAATAGTACAGCTCACATAAATATCCTGCAAGCCATCATTGTTGATATCAATCACCGTAACACCCCTACTCCATTTACCATTACCATCTACTGCAGCTTGTTTAGTTACGTCTTCAAATTTAAAATTGCCACGATTAATATATAATTGATTGGCTACCTGGTTTCCCGTAAAATACAGATCCATTAACCCATCATTATTAAAATCGCCCACACCAACGCCGCCGCCATTATAAATATTAGTAAGGTCGATTGGATTAATAGAATCGTTTTCAATAATCCGATTTGCGAAATGAATACCCGATTCTTTTGCATCAATTTGTTCAAACAAATGATGTTCTTTTTTACAAGAATTTAAAGAGGCAATTAACAAGATTGCCAAAGATAGATACAGCAGTTTTTTCATAAAAATATTAGATATCAAGCAATAAAAAAGGAGATAGGGCAAAGCCTATCTCCTTCAAAACTAAAGAATATAATTTAACTATTAATATCCTGGATTTTGAGTCAAACGTGTTGTTCCGTCTGCATTCATATTGTCGATTTCGTTCTGAGGAATCGGCATGTATTCGTGCTTACCAGCAGTGAATACAGCACCTTGTTTCAATGGTCTGCGAGCAGAACCATTAACAATAACTGTTTCTCTTCCGATGTAAGTATTGATTGTTGTTGCAGCAATACCCCATCTAACTAGGTCGAAGAAACGACTTCCTTCCATACCTAACTCCAATCGAGTTTCCATTTGGATCGCTTTAACTGCAGTTGCTTTATCAGCAAATGATGTGTACAATCCAATTTTATAGGTATCAGCATCAGGTAACCCAGCAGCCCAGCTTGCAGAAGCAGCGCCGTAATCTCCTGGTGCACCTTTTTTAACCCAACCAGCAGGGTTAACCATTCTTGTACGAACTTGGTTAACATAACCTACAGCAGCAGTTAAATCACCTGCATCAGCAGCACACTCTGCAGCCCATAAAATAACGTTTGAGTAACGGATAATGTTTACGTTATTAGCAACTAACTCTGTTGGTCCCCAATAAGCCGATCCAACGTCTGTGAATGAACCTTTTTGAGAAGCAGCATATACGTTTTTCAACGGGCTAAACAAACCATCATTCACAGGGTTTCTGATCCAATCAGCACCAGGATGCGGACCCCAATCAAGGTATGGAATACCTTGGCGACCCATTGTCCAGTCAATCCTTGGATCTAGGTTACCAACATATTTTGCGCCATATTGAGAACTAACGTGATTCCCAGTTTGATAAGTATCAGTTAATGGAAGACCATTAGCATCAGTTTTGAAAGCATCAGCTAAGTCTTGAGAAGGGTTATAGAAACCGCAGCAAGCACCTGGACCACCTGTGTAAGGGAAGTTCAAGATATCACCGTAGTTACCATTTGGAGATCCACCCCAAGCAACTGAAGAACCATCTTGTACAGAAGTTTGAGCAGCGAATACAGATTCAGAGCTATTTTTCTGAGCAGGGTTAAAGTTAGAGAAGTAGTTAGCAGTTAATGCATATTTAGCACCACCAGAAGTTTTACCACTAGCAATTACCTCTTTAATGATGGTATAAGCAGCAGGAAGACTCTTTTGGAACATTAATGCTTTTGCTTGCATTGATTTAGCAGCCCATTTGTTAGCGCGACCAACTTCAGACCAGGTTTCTGGTAAGTTTGCAGCAGCATAAGTTAAATCGGCATTAATACCAGGCCATGCATCAACTTTATTATCCACTTTAGTATTTGTTGGAGAAATAGTTTCATCCACATAAGGAATGTTACCAAAAATCTTCTTCAAATCAATGTGAAAATATGCTCTTAAAAAACGAGCTTGTGCAGTGATCTGCGTTTTTTTAACGGCATCAAGTGAAGTGGCTAATGCTATGGTATTCAAAACGTCATTACAACGTTGAATAGCTGCATAGTCAACTTTCCATTTTTGTGGAATTGCACCATTAGTTGGAGTTAAAGCTGAACCCCATTGTTCCATTGGCGCAGCATCTGCTACGTCGGTAGGATCGGATCCTTTATAAGCATCATCGCTGGTAACACCACCGAAGATCCAGTTTGAAGCACCAGCTGCAAATCCGTCGCCAGATGCACCTTCCCCATCAACTAGTGAGTAAGCTCCAATCAACAAGCCTTGGACCCCTGCTTCTGAAGCAACGATCTGTGGCCCGAGTGTTCCGATTGGCGGTTTATCAAGGAAACTCTTTCCACAAGCAGCTAATGCTGTTATGATAAAAAGACCTAGAATTAATTTGGATTGAATATTTAGTTTTTTCATATACACTATTAAATGTTTTATTTAGAATGACAAGTTAACACCAATTAAAAAAGAAGCAGTATGTGGATAGTTACCATTATCAATACCAAATCCATTTACAGGAGATGAAGCATTGTTACTTTGTAACTCAGGATCCAATCCTTTATAGCCAGTAATTGTAAATAAATTGGCGGCTTGAACATATACTCTTAAACGATCGATTCCATACTTAGTAAGTAAAGCAGCAGGCATGGTATAACCAATCTGTACTTGCTTTAAACGTAGGTAAGAACCTTTACTAATGAAATAGCTATTGGAAACCTGATCCGTACTAAATGAACCAGAAGTTCTCATCATAGGAATTGAACTTCCTGTATTTGATGTTGTCCAAGAATTTACAGCCACTTCTTTTCTGATACCTCCTTTAAAGAAATCCGGGAAATCTGTAAAGATCTTAGTATTGTCGAAGATATCGTTTCCTGCAGATCCGAATAAGAAAGCAGATGCATCAAAGCTCTTATATGAGTAAGACAAGTTCAAACCATAAGTAAACTTAGGGTTAGGGTCTCCGATATAAGTTCTATCAGCAGCATCAATTTTGCCATCTCCATTTACGTCAGCATATTTGAATACACCTGGTTGAGCATCATTTTGTTTTGGTGCAGCAGAAA
Source organism: Bacteroidota bacterium (assembly GCA_037127755.1). Lineage (GTDB taxonomy): Bacteria > Bacteroidota > Bacteroidia > Chitinophagales > Chitinophagaceae > Sediminibacterium. Next base: position 5,428 of record JBAXXT010000066.1, on the reverse strand, counting down.
CTTCCTGAGCATCCTTAAATATACCTAACACTTTGTATCCAAAGAAAGAACTGATCGCATGACCTACTTCATTTCTTGTTGGGATAATGTTACGAATTTGAGGACCATCGAAATAAGGTAAACCTGGGATACTTACTAGTCTGTTTTTATAAGTAGTAAAAGTACCAGTGATATCTAACCTTGAATCTTTGCTCAATTTAGCATGATAAGTAAGGTTCATGTCGATACCAGTATTCTGCATGTCACCAATATTTACACGAGGTAAATTTGCATCACCTGTAAATATGACGTCAAAAGAAGTACCAGAAGCTCCGTAAAGCATTCCAGAGATTTTCTTCTTATAAACATCAAAAGTCAAATCTAATTTATTGTTCAACATAGTAACATCGAAACCAATATTAGATACCACGTCTTTCTCCCAAGTAGTATTAGGGTTGCCAATATTACTTCTATAGAAACCAGCATTAGCACTTGTAGATACACCATTAATATCATAGAAAGATCTACCTGCGTTAGAACCATATAAGTTGAAAGGGTTAGTAGCGTCAACGTTACTTGTGGATCCCATTTCACCATAACTGGCACGGATTTTCAAATCGTTGATAACAGAAACTTTCTGCATGAATTTTTCTTGAGATAATCTCCAAGCTACAGAAACACCTGGGAAATTACCCCAACGTTGATCTTCTGTAAAGAATGAAGAACCATCACGACGGAAGTTTGCATTGACAATGTATTTTCCATCATAAGAATATTCAGCACGACCAAACCAAGAACTAATAGCACTCTTATAAGCACCACCATCGTTTGATGGGCCAATTGGGCTACCAGTTCCGATTGTCCAGAAATTAGGATTTTCAGAGAAATAACTACTTCTACCTGCTGTAACATCTCTACCAGAATAGTAAACATCTTCTTTACCAGCTAAAACCACAAAAGTGTGTTTGCCAATAGAGTTAGAATAGTTTAAAGTGTTGGTATAAGTCCATGCAGTGTTATAACTAGCTCCTTCGTTGAATGAATTTGATCCGGTATTACCTTCTGCATTTTCATAAGCAACATAGTTGAAGTAATAAGAATAGTTGTTATTGATGGTACCTCCGAAGCTAGTACGGAAAGTTAAGTGCTTAGCCAAATCAGCTTCAGCCCAAACATTACCATTAATATTCCAAGTGTTTCCTACGTTATCTTTTGAACGATACATATTAGCATATGGATTCTGAGCATTTCCTAAACCCTGAGATTTAGTACCTGCAAAGTTTCCAGCGATATCGTAAACAGGGATAATTGCACTTTCACGGAAAGAAACAGAGAAAGGAGATCCTTCACCTTGGTTTCCGTAAGTTGGGTTTTTCTTGTAGAACAAGAAAGCATTTTCACCTACACGAATATGTTCTTTAATAGTAAACGATGTGTTTGCTCTTAAAGAATATCTTTCTAAGTATTGGAACTTAGCCACACCCTGTTGGTTTAAATAACCTAAAGAGAAGAAATAAGAACTCTTATCATTACCTGAACTTAAAGAAACAGTATGACTTTGAGTTGGAGCACTTCTAGTGATTTCTTTGTACCAGTTGGTACCTACTTTATTTGCTCTAGTAATTTGGTTAGAGTTGATATCGTAAGTAGCAGGATCAGGACCAGCTCCAGATACACCATAAGGAGTAATAAAATCAGGGATTATAGGTGTTGGTCCGCTACCGAATTGTTTATCGCTAGGGTTTGCAATACCAGAGTTCTTTTGTTGTTGCCATATTGCAGCACCTTCCTCAGCAGTACTAGCCATAGAATAGCCTTTACCTTGAGTTTGTACGCCATAGAAACCATCATAAGATAATTTAGCTTTTCCAGATTTACCTTTTTTAGTAGTAACGATGATTGCACCGTTAGAACCAGCCACACCATAGATAGCAGCAGATGCATCTTTAAGAACCTGAATTGACTCAATGTCGTTCATGTTCAAATCAGTTAAACTACTTCTAACTCCATCAACGATGATCAAAGGTGAGTTGTTACCGAATCCGGTAATACCTCTGATACGGATGTCACTAGCAGCACCTGGCTGACCAGAAGAGATAACAGTTAAACCAGAAGCACGACCTTGCAAAGCTTCTTCAGTTGTACCTGCAGGAGTTTGCTTCAAGTCTTTAATGTTAACTACCGCTACTGAACCAGCGATGTCCTTTTTCTTTTGAGCAGTGTAACCAGTTACAACTATCTCATTTAATGCAGAAGTAGTTTCTTTTAAAGAAACTGACACACTGCTTGAAGTACCGACATCAACAGTTTGGTCTTCATAACCAACATATGATACGATAAGTGAAGTTCTTCCTTTTGGAACTACAATTGAGAAGTCCCCTGTAGTGGAAGATGTTGTTGCGACATTTGTACCTTTTACAGCAATTGTTGCTCCGGCAACAGGTCTTTTACCAGAATCGGTTACTTTACCAGTAACACTCTTCTGCGCAAAAACCGATGCTGTAAGTAAGAATAGGATAAATGTTAACGCAAATTTCTTTGGAGTTAATTTGTTCATCATAAGCAATCGAATTTTTTTGCAATCGTTTGAAATCGTTTGGATGTTTAAGAGCATAAATTGTAAAAAAAAATTAACATTAACAAAATTAATTGTAAAGTTTTTTTGTATTAATGTGTTAATCATTGATAATCAATGCTATAAATTTTTACTAACGAACAATAGTTTCGCTAAAAATCATCAAAATTTAACATCGTGTATTTTATACACTTAGTGCATAACTTGTTGATGTTAAGGGTATTCGCAAGCGTTTTTGGAGAGGTTTTTTAGCCAAAAAAAAAGCCCTTTTAACAGAAAAATCAGCTATTTTAATAAAGACTCATTCTCTTGCAAAAAATAAGCTGAGGAAGTTTTGGGGTCTGGACATAGCATTAGCGCCTTCCTAATTACTCGATTTTAAAAATCTATAATCAATGAAGCGCAGTCCTGATTCTTATAGCAAAAGTGATCAGAGAAAAAACAAAAAAATTGAATTTAAAGCTTAGTAATAGCGGCTGATTACCTTGAAATTTTTGTCAATTTTTACCTTCATAGCACCTACTGTGTCTACTTTTCGATCATTCTGGGTAATAATTGCATTGGTCATATGTACCTTAAATTCACAGATATAATAACTAGGTTCTTCGAAAAAAGTTACTGATGTAATGTCGTATTTATACTTGCCTTTACTCCGAGGATCCGTATTCAAATAATCCGACATCGCAGTTTTTAATTGCGGATTGGGATCAACTGGAGCCTTATGCAGTGAGCAAGACAGCAAAAAAAGACACACACAATAAATAAAATTTCGCTTCATACTAATTAGCATTCTGAAGGATAAAAATAATGACCACTTATCAAGGTGGATTAACAGATTCGGTATAAAATTAGAAAGTTTCATTCATACATCTTCTAATTTTTTGAATAAAAAAAACATTTACATTTAAAAAATCAATCAAATTGACTGCCTCATTACAGACTAAATAACAGTCTAATAAAACATCGATTCATATGAAAAACGTTTTGCTTGCCTTTTTTACCCTGATGCTATCGAATGAAATGATAGCACAATCATCCAATTTTTATTTATCGGTTCAGACTAAAACAGACAATGGTGTAATTGAAGGAAATTATGATACCAAAACAGGGATTCAAACCTATTTTGGAGTTCCATTTGCCAAGCCCCCAGTTGGCGATTTAAGATGGAAAGAACCCCAACCCCTGGAACCTTGGAAAAATGTAAAAGAAACCAAAAAATTTGGCCCCCGCCCTGTGCAGGGAATGGTATTCGGGGATATGAATTCCAGATCAGATGGTTTGAGCGAAGATTGCTTGTACCTAAACGTTTGGACACCCGCTAAAAGAAATACCAAAAACCTACCGGTGCTTGTCTATTTCTATGGCGGTGGGAACGTAGCAGGCGATGCTTCTGAACCAAGATATGATGGTGAATCCATGGCTAAAAAAGGGATCGTAGTAATCACTTGTAATTATCGTTTAGGAATTTTTGGAAATTTTGCACATCCCGAATTAAGTGCTGAATCAGCACATAAGGCTTCTGGCAATTATGGATATTTTGATCAACTCGCTGCATTAAAATGGGTGAATAAAAATATTGCAGCCTTCGGTGGAGATCCAACCCACGTAACCATTGCAGGGGAATCTGCTGGTTCCATTGCAGTAAGTTATCAAATGGCTTCTCCCCTTTCTAAAGGTTTGATTCATGCAGCGATTGGAGAAAGTGGTGCAGGTATCAATCCCACCATGGCTCCTACAACTTTAAAAGAAGCAGAGAAAACAGGAAAAGATTTCAGTGATAAAGCCGGCGTTACATCTTTAAAAGAATTAAGAGCAGTTTCCACTCGCGATTTATTTGACATGTACCAGGATTCACACCGCTTTGGATTTCCAGTAGTGATTGATGGATATTTTTTACCAAATACAGTAGTTGAAATTTTCAACAAAGGAAAGCAAGCTCAAATTCCACTTTTATTAGGATGGAATTCTGCAGAAATTCCTGGTCAGGCTTTTATGCAAGGCAAACCTTATACTGTTGAAAATTTTCAAGCACAAGTAAAAAAAGAATACCCTAATAATACGGATGAAGTGCTTGCAGCATACCAGGCAAATTCTGTAGAAGAAGTTGAACTTGCAGCAACAGCTTTAGCAGCTGATCGATTCATTTCTTACAGTACCTGGAAATGGTTCGACCTACATAGAAAAAATAGCAAACAAGATGTGTATCGTTACCTGTACAGTAAGATCAGACCACCGATGGTGGATCAAACATTAGTGCCAGGACTTGCTGGTGGCACACAAAGTAAAACCGATGCCCCTGTTATTGCTGCACCTAAAGCTGTTGGCGCACCCCACGCCTGCGAAATAGAATATTGTATGGGAAATCTTCATTTAGTACATGAATATGCATGGACAGCTGATGACAAAAAAGTATCTCAAACCATGTCGAATTATTTTGCAAATTTTATTAAATCCTATAACCCCAATGCAGGTAATTTACCAGAATGGAAATCTGCAAAAGGCAGTGATGCGCATCCCCCAGTAATGATCATTGATACAGTTTCAAAAACAGAAAATGCAAATCATGATGCGAGATATGAATTGCATGATAAGTTGTTTAAGAATAAATAAAAAAGTAAAAAGTTAAGAAGGAATAGTTGAATTAATGCAGCATAAAAAATACCTCTCGTGAATATATGAATACCCCTCCTGTTCGCTTGCGAATAGGAGGGGCAAGTCGAGCGACTGAGCGATGACTGGGGTGGTTACTCTCTAAAAATAAACATGCGTGATTCTCTTAAAGACAACCACCCCGCCGTATCCCGCATTCGCGGAATCGGCTTCCCCTCCTATCCCCGAGTACTCGCATAGGCGTCAAGTTAAGGTAAAGGTTTT
>JBAXXT010000065.1:0-13860 GCA_037127755.1 Bacteroidota bacterium | reverse complement strand
AAAACAATATTTAGTGGCACGCTTAAACCTGGTTCACAATACTTTTATGTAAATGCTTCAGATGTGAAAATTACGGGAACCTATACAGTTCAAGTAGTTGTTGGAAAAGAACGAGCATCTGTTAATCTATTATACATAAAAAAATAACAAATCATTTTACTAAAAAAGGCAGTCCCGAAAACTCGGGACTGCCTTTTTTTTATTCCAAATAAATTAAAATTAGTTCACAAAATTCCACCAAACGCCGAATCGTATCCATAAGCCGGGATAAGGATATTGCGCAGTTGCAAAGTTTCTTTGATCAAATTTGAAGCCATTCTGAACATTCATTGTATTTAAATTTTCAAGTCGTAAAAAACTTTTGAAGCTTTTTATTCTAAAATTTAAGAAAGCACTGATGTCTGGACGATTGCTTACAGTGTAACTATTCTGATACATAAACTGACCCAGAAAAGGAGAATATCCATCTGCTTTATACGGTGTTTGATAACGTACTTCAAACCCGGTGGATATAAAAAGGTTATCAAAGAAATTTCCCTCAAAAGCAATTCTATTTCGGGTATAAAAAAATGGAATATTTACAGGAGGATCTCCAGTTGTTTGTTGCACATGAAGATCAGTATACCAATTCCAATGACGCGCTAATTTGAATTTTTTCTCCGCACTTATATGCAATACATTGAATAATGTGGCATCTTGTTTAGCAGTAAGGAAACTATCATAATAAATATAGTTACTAACTGCAAAGTATTCTGCATTTAATTTCCATCCTATTTTTGCATTATCGTATTGCAAAAACAAACGCAATATATTTTCCTTATTATAATTTCCTTTATTTAAAACAGGGAAGCTGCTCAAAGGATTTAAAATATATACCGGTGATTTATTTACATTTTGAAATCCAATTTTTAGAGAGCCGATTTTTGATCCCAACAAACGTTTCATACTAATGATAGCGGAATAATCGCCCGCGTTCAAACCATTCAAATAAAACTGGCCAGCAGCTTCGATATCCCACTTTTGGTTCTTAGTTCTATTTCTATATTCTGCCAGTCCGTAAATATTATAGAAATTATGCTTCCCGGAGAGCGTATCAAAAACGCCAATCAGATTTTGCATGGCAATCCCCGCTTTGAGAAACTGACTTTGATTATTTTTTTCAGGAAATGAAATTAAACTAAACTCATTATTAATCTCAGTCCATTTATCCTTATAACTGATGGTATCCCCTGCAGGATTATAATGTATTTTATAATTGAAATACTGGCTGTATAATGAAGAATCAGCAGCATTATCTGAAAAGGAATAACTGCTGGTTGCAAATTTAAATGCATGTTCTATGCGGAATCTAGGATAAAAGAAGCGGTATACCATTGAATCGGTAACGGTAGAATCCTTTTGTCCTAGATCATAATGGTGTTTGTATAAAAAACTGGAATTGCTATAGGTATTTCCTGTATTAACTGTGGTATTAAAAGGGTTTCTGCTGGCAGCTCCTGCTTTACCCAACCTTGTTTCTAAACTATACGGATCATTTAAAGAAGTAGACAAACTATCTAATTGCTTTGCATCTCTTAACCCTCCATTTTCAGAAGCTGCTGTTTTATTGGAAATGAAAATGAAAAATGATTCGTAATGTTTGTTTTTACTGATATAGTGCGATGTAATTCGAAAATTATTGTGGCTATTATTTTGAGTCTTTAAAAACCCGGGTGTGCTGCTAAAAATATATTCGAAAGAGTAGTTGAAATTGCCTTTTCTATTTTGAGTAAGCAAGATGCTTACTAATTGTTCTGCCTTACTGCCTAAGAGGTATGCTAATTCAGAATAGGGTTTACTAGTTTGATAAAACTTAGTATTCTCTGCTGTAAAATTATAAGTATCGAATTGATGAAAACCGGGATCCCATCCAGCTTTCATTACTGGATTAAAAAAATAAGATTGAGCAGGCGCACCATAGGTTCCCAGGGTATGGTAAGTTGGTCCCATTGGTAATCTGCTATAATAATCTGCAATAGAAGAATCAATTTTTCTTGATCTGGTTGAATCGTAATAACGATAGTAAATCGTTAAAGAATCCGCAAAAGGATCGCGATGTTGTAATGAATCATTTTTTTTGTTACTGCTTTTATTGGCAGCGTTATTCCCAAAACTATTGGATCCAATACTTCTTGGCATTTGCGCAGAAACGGGCATCGTAAAAAGAACCATCAGAATGGCCAATATACAATACTGGTATAATCCCTTTAAATCCATTCTTTGTTTATCGTATTCGATTAGTATTAAAGACTTTCTAATAACCCACTAAATAATAGTGTCAACTTTGGCTCAGCATCTTTTGCAGCTTGCAACACTTCTTCATGCGTAATTGTATTTTCCTCTTCACGAATTCCGATATCTGTAATCACACTAATTGCGAATACGTCCATTCCGCTATGTTTTGCTACAATTGTTTCTTGAACAGTACTCATTCCAACTGCATCACCGCCTAAACTGTGAATCAATCTATACTCAGCGCGTGTTTCAAAAGTGGGGCCTGTTACACCACAATAAACGCCATGCTTTAAAGTAATATTATTGGCAGCCGCAATTGCAATCGCTTTTTGAATCAATGCCTTACTATAAGGTTCACTCATATCAGGAAATCTTGTTCCCAGGGCTTCTTCATTGGGTCCGATTAACGGATTTGTCTGGAACAAACTGATATGATCATTGATGATCATCAAATCGCCCACTTCCATATTATCTTGAACACCGCCAGCAGCATTGGATAATAAAAGTGTTGTAACACCCAATAATCGCATTACAAGAATGGGATAAGTAACTTGCTGAGAACTATAGCCTTCGTAAAAATGAAAGCGCCCTCCCATTACCAACACGTCTTTTCCTTTTAATTTCCCAAAAATTAATCGTCCCTTATGTCCTTTTACAGTACTAACAGGAAAATGGGGGATTTCATGATAAGGGATTTCAAACTCTATGGCAATATCATTCGCTAAATTTCCTAAACCACTTCCAAGAATGATTCCCACTTTAATTTCTTTATTGATACGATTTCGAATGAACGAAACGGTTTCTTGCAATTCTTGCATTAATGCTGACATATACAATTCTGATTAATCGGGCAAATATAGAAATTCTGTGCGGCTTAGATAGAAGATTTAGCAAAACCGAAGGATTTAAGCATGCTCCATCTTTATAAAAAAAAGAAAAAAAAAGGCCATCCTTTGAAGAATGGCCTTATAGTAAAGAAAGTGTTAGTATTAACTAATACGTTTAACGTTAACGGCGTTTAAACCTTTACGTCCTTCTTGTACATCAAACTCAACTTTGTCGTTAGCCTCGATCTGATCGATTAAACCGTTTGCATGTACGAAAGTTTCTTTGTTAGAATTGTCGTGCTTAATAAAGCCGAATCCTTTTTCTTCGTTAAAGAACTTTACAGTTCCTTGAATTTTTGTGTCCATTGTAAAATTTGTAAAATAAATAATGAATTGCAAAAGTAGACATTAAATGGCTTCCCTCCTAATAAATATAGATATAAGCCGAAAATATGCTAGTATTCAGTGAGTTAGCGACATCTTTAACATTTATTTTTAGGTGCGTTAAATCAATAATCTCTTGTAAATGTCGTTCCAGAAAATGTAGATTGATGTATCTTCATCCTCTATGTTTGGATTCAGTTATTTAGATATTTCCGGGAGTCTTGGCCTTTTTGCTACAGGTTTATTGTGCTTTAATTTTTTATTGGGCATATTATTGAGTACGGGATTTAAAGCTCAACCCTATTGGAAAAAGCTGCCAGAAAAATTCAGAAATCTACCTGTGGAAAGGATTCATAATTGGACTGCTTACATAGCTTTGTTCTTTGCTTTCTTACATCCATGCATTCTATTTTTGGATAAAGAATCAGGATTTAAATGGAAGCATATCATTGCCCCCCTTTCTGCCCCCAAGCAACCCAATATTGTTTTATTGGGTGTCATTTCTTTTTTTGCACTAATTGTAGTAATCATTAGTTCACAAAAAATGATAAAGAAAAAGCTAGGTTTTAGAACCTGGAAAAATATTCATTTAATATCCTATGCTACAGCATTATTATTTTTAATACATGGGTTATTGATGGATCCGCTTTTAAAAGATAGGCCCACAGATTTTATTGATGCTGAGAAGTTTTTTTCAGAAATCTGTATCCTTCTTATAATAGCAGCAGGATTTTACAGAATTCTTTATTTTAAAAAAAAGCAAATTAAACTTAGAAAAACTAGTGCCACATGAAAAAATACATTCTTTTCTTTTTATTCATTTGCAGTTTCTCCCTACTTAAATCACAAACACCAGAGCAAAATTTACAGAAATTAGGAATCGTTTTACCGAAGCCAAGTGCGCCATTATATAGTTATGTAAGCTTTACAAGAACTGGCAATCTGATTTATCTTTCTGGGCAAGGGCCAAGAAAAGCAGATGGTAGTTTCATTACTGGCAAACTTGGAAAAGACCTAAGTATTGAAGAAGGTGCTGAGGCAGCAAAACTAACTGGGATCAATTTAATAGCCACGCTGCAATCTGCAATTGGTGATTTGAGTAAAGTAAAGAGAATCGTAAAAGTATTTGGAATGGTGAATTGTGTTGAAAATTTTTATGATCAACCAAAAGTGATAAATGGATTTTCAGATCTAATGGTAGCCGTATTTGGAGAAAAGGGAAAACATGCACGTTCAGCAGTAGGTATGATTGCCCTACCTATGAATATTGCTGTAGAAGTTGAAATGATTGTTGAAGTATCTGATCAATAACTATTCATTTAAAGGAACAACAACATGTTCCTTTTCGCTTTTCAAAGCCCGATAAGCCAGAATCGCACTGATCAACATTAAAACAGAGCCAATTAAAAATGAAACTCCAGGAAAATAAAATGGTTTATTAGGACCCGTAAAATAAGCAAATGAAGTTGTCATTAATGGTGGTCCAATAATTGAAGTAACACTCATTAAACTTGTTAGTGCGCCTTGTAATTCGCCCTGTTCATTTGGAGGAACATGTCCTGAGATAATGGATTGTAATGCGGGACCCGCTATTCCGCCTAAACAATATGGAATAAGGAAAACAAACATCATCCAGGATTCTGTTGCGAATGCAAATAATAACAAGCCAAGCGCATACAACCCCAATCCAACATACACACTTTTTTCATTTCCCAATTTAGGGTTGATAAATCTTATTAATCCGCCTTGAACTACTCCAACCAATAAACCAACAAGTCCAAGAGAAATTCCAATCATTTTAGGAGTCCAATGAAATTTTTCAATATTTGCAAAACTCCAGTTGCTCTGCACCGCATGTGCTGCGATGTATACCAATACTAAAGACACTATCAATCCGCTTACTGCAGGATATTTTTTGAGCTGAGCCAAAGAACCGAATGGATTAGCTCTTCTGAATTCAAAGGGTCTTCTAAGTTCCTTATCTAAAGATTCAGGTAAAACAAAATAGCCGTATAACCAGTTTGTTAATGCCAAGCCAGCGGCTACAAAGAATGGGATTCTTGCACCATATTCACCAAGTAATCCTCCAATCATGGGCCCTAAAATAAACCCAACCCCAAAAGCGGCACCAATCATTCCAAAATTCTGTGCTCTATTTTCAGGTGTACTAATATCTGCAATATAAGCTGAGGCAGTAGTGAAACTAGCCCCTGTAATTCCAGCAATAATTCTACCAACAAAAAGCCACCAGATACTGGGTGCAAATGAAAGAAACAAATAGTCGATTCCAAAACCAAACAATGAGAAAAGCAATACTGGTCTGCGACCATATTTATCACTCAGGTTTCCAAGAATAGGGGCAAATATAAATTGCATAAACGCATATGCAAATGTGAGCCATCCTCCATATTCTGAAGCTACACTTATATCGTTAGTACCTAATAACTGTTGAATCAGTTTAGGCATTACAGGAATAATCACACCAAATCCTGTCACATCAATTAATAAAGTGACAAAAATAAAACCTATTGCGGCTTTCCTATTCTGCGCCATGTATCTATTTTAAATTTTGCAATGGGTCAAAGTTGCAGTAAAAAAATGAATATCCTAAATAGATACAAAAGGAGGCAAGCTTAAATTCAGATTAAAAAAAATGTTTTATCCGATAATATCTTCTCTGGTTGTATTAGGCAATTCCATTACAAGATCCGCACCATAAACCGCTGCCGGAGTTTGATACCCGATCTTAAATTGATTGTTTAATACTTTTTGAACGATCAATAAACTACTGATGGCTGTTAAAGTATACCCTTCAGGGCAAACCATTCTGGCAGCAACTGTTTGTCCTTTTGCATTACTAACCTCACCCCAGATCAAGCTCATTGCTTTCTCGCGCATTTCATCAGAAGGACCAGCAGGCTTTTGTTTGATTTTCTTTTTTACATAGTCCTTCGCAAATGATGTTCGTAAGATCCAGTTATACAATTTTTGCCATTTCAAATACTTAAAAGTTTTTGGAGAAGCGGCAGTGTAGGTTTCAATATTTGGGATCCCCGTTGTAAAAAAAGCAGTTGAAACGTCGCCCCATGGAATCGTCATCACAAACATCTTTTTCACCCCAAAATCGAGCCACATCCCTTTTTTCCCTAATGGCTGGTGGGTAATTTTACCATCGATTCTAGCTGCACCGCCCTCACCTAAGCCCTCGGCCATCGTCATCGCAGTACCATGCGAATACATCCCACCGATAGATGCAAAAGCTAATTTTAAATGATCGGCATCCGGTAATTTATCCTTTAGATATTTCGCCATGCAATCTGTTGGCACGACATCGAATCCAACCCCCGACATGATCATCAATCCTTTGGCTTTGGCTTTTTCATCAAACCTTTTTGCCTGTTCAAAAACACTGATCTCACCTGTAATATCGAGGTAATGCGTATTAGTGTTCAAGCAGGCATCAATCATCAAACGGGACGTAAATTGGAATGGGCCAGCAGCATGCAGCACCAGCGGCACTTCCAGTAATGCGTTTTCAAGGTTAACCGTATCTTTTAAACTAAAGACGCGATAATCCAGATCTAATTCTTTTGCTAAAGCCTCAATTGGTTTTTTCTTTCTGCCAGCTAAAACGGGCACTAAACCGTAAGAAGCCGCTAATCCAGCAATGAGCCTACCTGTATAACCATTGGCCCCGTATAGTAAGAATTTATTGTTTTCCATATTGAAATGTACTAACAATGCATCGCAAATAAAAGTTCGGGCACAAAAAAAGGGGGAAGTTTGTGGCTTCCCCCTTTATAGAACTTATTGGAATTGTTATTTTCTAAGTTTTATCTCACCAATTGAGGTCTCTTTTGGCGCTGCGATAATTACATTATGAATTGTAGAATCTAAATATGGAGCTGTAGCATTAATGAATACACTATAAGTACCATCTTTTAAACCGCGCACTGCGAAATATCCTTCTGGAGTAGGTAATGCATAAGAAGTATCAGTAGCATTATAAATAGTTAGTACTGACTTCGCATCTTTTTGTGGAGTGATTTTACCTACCAGACTTGCAGAAGCTCTTTTAGTAAAGAAATGAAACACTGGGCGTAAGAAGAATTGGCCATTTCTTTCTTGAACGATAGAACGAGCTACGTCAAAATCAAGCCATAAACGGTTTCTTCCAGGAAGATATTCTTCATACTCATGACCCTTAGTTTTGATCAACACATAGTTTGGAGCATTGGGAGGTAAACTTACTGGATAAGTAACACTGTCTTTTACTAAAGAATTGTTTGTACCTAATTCAATTTTAATTAAACGGATGGATCCTTTACTAATGCTTGCATTAGCTAAAAGCGTATCCGCTCCATTGCGTAATTGTAATAGATCATAAATGCCGGCTTTGATACCTAAATCGTGCCATACGAAATTAGAATCTCTTCTATGATCGTCATCGCCCCTTCTATCCCAATCACAACTATCATTGCGACGAGTATCGGCTGAAGTGTCTACTAATACTTTAATAGATTTGATATCTATCAAAACTTTGTCAAATAGCCCCGGTCCATCAGTAAGATAAAGCGCTAATTGTTGTTGACCAGCGGGTTGAACTGCTGATGTACTTCTATTACAAGAAGTAGCAAAAATTGCAAATACAAATGTCATCATAGCTGCAAAAGAGAGGATGTTTCTAGTTTTCATGTTCATAATTGGTTTAGCGTATAAGTGGAGCATTTTTTTAAATTTAATGTTCAATACTTCTAAGATGCAATCTTTGTACCAAACGTTTACTAAAGCATTGTTAAAGCGTTTATTTCATTTTTTATCACAACTTCATCATTCTAGTAGAGGCAGGCAAAAGGAATAGCGCAGCCTGGCTTTCCACAAATAAATTCAACTAACTTCGTTTAACAATTCATTAATTAACAACCCTTTCAAAGATTCAAGCTTTATGAAAAGATCCCTCCCCATTTTATTGTTTATCTTTTTGGCATCCATTGCATGGGCATCGAATAATAAGCCTAAACAGATTTATTATCAGATTATCGTATATCATTTAAAAGATGATGCACAAATCCAATCCACCGATTTATATCTAAAAAACGCCTTTGTTCCCATATTACATAAAAATGGAATTGAAAAAATTGGTGTTTTCAAACCCATCACCAATGATACAAGTGCCGACAAACGTATTTATGTGCTGATCCCCATGAAATCAATTGACCAAGTGGAGAAATTAGATGAAACCATCTGGAAAGATGCTGAACATGAAATAAAAGGTGCCGCTTATTTGAATACCCCTTATACTCAAATTGCATTTCTTAGGAAAGAAACGATGCTGGTTAAAGCATTTGAAGGTATGCCCGGCTATGCAGTACCCAATTTAACGGGAACTGTTGCAGAAAAAATTTATGAATTCAGATCATACGAAGGACCAACTGAAAAATTGTATAGAAGTAAAGTAGACATGTTTAATGCCGGTCAGGAAATTCAATTATTTGAACGTCTGCAATTTAACGCATTGTTTTATGGCTCCGTATTAGTAGGTTCGAAGATGCCGAATCTAGTATACATGACTAGCTTTAATAACATGGCAGAGCGTGATGCTAAATGGAAAGCTTTTTCTGCTGATCCTGTGTGGAAAGACATTTCAACTAGACCAAAATACCTTAATACCGTTTCACATGCAGATATTATACTTACGCATGCAACCGAGTATTCAGATTTCTAATTTACTTGTCTAACATTTTAAATAATTGAAGCATTTCTTCTTCGGAGAGATGCTTCTTGTTTTTTGGCTGGAATCCTGCAGTAAGCTCAACCCAATTATCTGGTAGTTTATTTTGAATGTCCGTCAGGCTGTTTTTAATTATTAAGATCTGGCTGTTTAACTTATTAAAGTAATACCAATCAACTTCATCCGTATATACCAATTTGAATGGTTGATTATATTGGTATCGTTCCTCTTTTTTCTTATAAAGGAATTTCAATAAATCTATTTTTTTTCCTTCATTTATTACCTGATAGAAACTGGAATTTGTTTGCTTGTCAATTTCAGGATAATTATTTTTAAAATAAACCCACTGTGATTTCCCATTCAAATCGTAAGTAATTGTAAAGGATAATACATTATCTCCAAAAGCGAATACGGTGCCTTCTTTCCTAAAAGATAGCTGTTGGGTTACTATATTAAATTGCAACTCAGCATTATCAAAGGATTTATTCCTGGTCATCTTAACATCGCCCTTCCCCCAATTCTGATTGAGCACTTCAATTCCATCCACATTAGAATTAGGATTTTTGGCAAATGGCTTGCCTGATGCATCATAAGATTCATCAAATGCTTTATTTACAGATCCAAGTGTTTGTGCCTGTAATTGAGTTGATATCAAAATCACATTCAATATCAACATTATAAAAGATTTCATAATTTAAACTTTGCATAAATATACATTACAAAAGAAAGCTATTGGGGTAAATGGGATGAATGGAGTGGCTAATGGGCACAAAAAGCCCCCTATTCGGGGGCTACTAAAAAGGTTGATTATTTACAATTATTGAACATTTCAACAACTTTACTCAATTGAGCAAAATCTAATTGTTTAGACTTAATATCTGCAATGATTGTATTACATGAAGCAAATTCTTTAGAAATAACAGTTTCAAAGTTCTTGCTATTCACTAATAATAAATCGTCGCTATTATTGAGTTTAATATAGAAGTCACCAATATTGCCGGCAGTTGTAGTAGCGGTAAATGCCTCCGAACCATTATATAATAATTTACCAGAATTATTAGATTGTTTTTGATAAAGACTAACCTTAGTACCGGTAGCAATTGTTTTATAAAAGTCGTTTGAATACACGATATAGTTATCGGTTTTATAACTAAATCCATTCAAATCAGAAACTGAATATGTTTTTTTTGATCCCGTTGAAGCTGCGAAACTTAAGCTTCCTTTAGAAGCCAATGACTCTTTTACAAAGCCATCTAATTTTGTATTGTTTGCTAACAGAATACTTCCGGTTTCATAACCTGCAGGGGCTTGAGCCAACACAATGTTGAAAGTAAAACCAAGGATAACCAAAAGAGAGAAGATTGCTTTTTTCATAGTTTTTATTTTTAGTTGTTTGTTTGTTAATTTACTTACTAATAAGTAAGTTATAAGGTTAAAAAAAATTAAGTTTTTAATTGTCTGATCAAAGCTTTGCGAATAGAATCATAATCTTTCTTTCCGGAAATTCTTGCCAATTGCACCCCAGCAGCGAGGTTTGTCATGATTAGTAAAGCCTGTGTTCTTGCCGATTCTTTGAACTGTAATTCGCCTTTCTTTTTTCCATCTAACAATGTCTGTTCTACCATTCCCATCACGAGATCAATTAAATATGTGATCTTTTCTTTTACCGATTCAGGAAGGGTATTATAATCAGAAGCTATGGAACCGATGATACAAATGCTATCCGTTTCACATAAGTTGGTATAGGGTTCTATAAACTTATTGAGTTTGCCAATAGCTCCCATTTTAGAATTTTGCAATTGCTTTGCGATCGCCTGATAATTTTCGATATAATTATCAACCAATGCCATCAACAAATCTTCTTTTCCTCTAAAGTGGTAGTGAACAGCGGCATTTTTAACATTCAGCTCACGCGCTATGTCTGCATAACTAAAAGCATTATATCCATAATACTGGATAAACTGCTTCCCAATTCTTAGGATTTCTTCCTTGGTATCGGTATTTCTTGCACTCACTTTGTAAAAGTAGGAGTTACTTACTAATAAGTAAGTATTTTGAATATGAATTTTATTTAAACTTTTCCCTTTCTGCCTTTTCTTCCCTTATCATGGAACCATAGTCCATTTGCCTGCTTAATGCTTTTAATGCCAGCGCAATACGTTTAGCCTTGGTTTCCAATGTCTTAGCAGATTCGATCCATCGGCTATAGTATTTCTGATGAGAACCTGGTATTTTGTTGAAATATGCCCTGGCTAATGTATCATCCTCTAAACATTCAAGCAGGTCTGAAGATATCTCAACTTCTGAGGTATCCAACGACATCTGAATGCTTAGCTTAGAGCCTTTTTGCTTTTTTATATGTTTTCTTATCTCTGCATTGATGGCCAGGATAAAATCTCCTTCCCCCATCGGGATTAATGCTAATTGTTTAAATGCCCAGTTGTCTAATTTACCTTTTACTCGAAATGATTTTTTATTTTTTGGGAATAGCTCCTGTGCTAGATTCTCTGGAATAAGAATATAAGTCCACCCGGTCTTTTCCCCCATAGAGCCAAATTTTTCGATGGTAGTGGTGAATTGAATTGTGGACATATTTAAAAATAAGAAACCTTTTTATGATTTAAAAAGGTAAAAAAGGAAAAAGTTTAAGGATTAAAGAAAAATATTTTAAGGATTAAGTTCAAAGGTTTCCCCTCCCAAGCATGCTTGGGAGGGGTGTCTGGAGCGACTGAGCGAACAGACGGGGTGGGAAATACATGATTCTAAGAAAAATGCTCTCAAGAGAATCAACCACCCCAGCCGTATTCCGCGGTCGCGTAATCGGCATCCCCTCCATCCCGAGTGCTCGGGATGGAGGGGAAACTTTTAAATTTACTTACAACTAATTCCCTCTATTTCCTACTTTTTACTTTATACTTTTCACTCATTCCTAAAAACCACCACCCCATCAAACACATCCACCAACACATTTTTAGTTTTATCAATTTGTCCAGATAGTATTTTCTTACTCAGGTCATTCACAATTAATTTCTGAATCAGTCTTTTTAATGGCCTTGCCCCAAATTGTGGATCATACCCTTGTTCTGCAAGAAACTCTAACAAGTAATCGCTAAAGCTTAGTTGAATGCCATTATCCAATACTAATTTGCGAAGACCTTCCAATTGAATTTTTACAATTCCTTGAATTTGTTTTTTCAATAAAGGCTGGAACATGATAATTTCATCAACTCTATTCAAAAACTCGGGACGTACCGTTTGGCGTAATAAAGTCATTACATCCATTTTCGTTTTTTCAATGATGGTATCAACATTATTCTCATCAATATCTTCAAATGCTTCCTGAATAATGGAACTACCGATATTGCTTGTCATGATGATAATGGTGTTCTTAAAATTCACTACTCTTCCCTTATTATCTGTCAGCCTACCATCATCCAAAACCTGTAATAAAATATTCCATACATCTGGATGTGCCTTTTCAATTTCATCTAGTAAAACCACACTATAAGGCTTTCTGCGAACAGCTTCTGTAAGCTGACCACCCTCATCATAGCCCACGTATCCAGGAGGCGCACCTACCAATCTGGAAACGGTATGTTTCTCTTGGTATTCACTCATGTCAATCCTCGTCATCATCGATTCGTCATCGAACAAGTATTCGGCTAAGGCCTTTGCTAATTCTGTTTTACCTACACCTGTTGTTCCTAAGAAAATAAAGGATCCGATAGGTTTTTTAGGATCTTGCAAGCCAGCCCTGCTTCTTCGAATAGCATCTGCTACAGCAGTAATGGCTTCTTCCTGACCCACCACCCTATTGTGTAATTCATTTTCTAAGTGCAATAATTTTTCGCGCTCACTTTGCAACATTTTTGAAACTGGGATACCCGTAGCTTTTGCAACATTGTCGGCAATATCTTCTGCGTCTACTTCTTCCTTCATCAACCGTTTACTATGGGCACTTAACGTATTCAACTGCTTAGTAGCTTCTTCAATCAGCAATTCCTCCTCTTTTACTTTGCCATAACGGATTTCAGCCACCTTACCATAATCGCCATTCCTTTCTGCTTGTTCAGCTTCGAGTTTCAGTTTTTCAATATTGGCTTTTGTATTTTGGATTCTTTCTACAATTTCTTTTTCCTCACGCCATTTAGCTTTCAACGTATCTCTTTCTACACTAAGATTACTGATTTCAATATTCAGATCTTTCAATAAAGATTCATCTTTCTCCCGCTTGATAGCTTCCCTTTCAATTTCGAGCTGTCGAATTTGTCTTTCTAATTTATCAAGCTCCTCTGGCATTGAATTCATTTCAAGACGCAATTTTGCAGCGCTTTCATCAATAAGGTCGATGGCTTTATCTGGTAAGAATCGATCTGTAATATATCTGCTTGATAATTCAACTGCTGCAATAATCGCTTCGTCTTTGATTCGAACATGATGGTGTGTCTCATAACGATCTTTTAATCCGCGCAAAATAGAAATGGCATCTTCCTGACTTGGTTCGTCGATCATCACTTTCTGAAAACGACGTTCTAATGCTTTATCCTTTTCAAAATATTTCTGATACTCATTTAAAGTGGTTGCACCGATGGCTCTTAACTCGCCGCGTGCTAAAGCAGGTTTTAAAATATTGGCAGCATCCAT
>JBAXXT010000064.1:0-14042 GCA_037127755.1 Bacteroidota bacterium | reverse complement strand
TTCGCTATTTTTTTTAAAAGTATTCAAACTTATTGATCGTTGTATCCTCCAGCATTTTAGTAATAAAGGCAGCATGATTTTTCGCATGCCCTTGCGTTTCCCAAACAAGCATTAATTCACCATTATTTTTTATATGATTTACTATTCTGTATTTTAATTTGTTTGCTTTTAATTTCTTCTCGTAATAAACGGAGAGATTTTCAGAATAAGGTAATGAGATAGAATAGGTTCTGGCCAAATTCAAGTGTTCAATATAGTTTTCTAAATAAGGCAGGACTGCAAGTATTAAAAAAATTAAAATGGATGCACAGCTTGCTGCAAAATAAAAGCCAGCTCCGATTCCCATACCAACAGCAGCTACAGCCCAGATTGTTGCAGCAGTAGTAATCCCATTAATCCGATTTTCACCCCGAAAAATTACTCCTGCGCCTAAAAATCCTATTCCTGTTACAATGTTAGACGCAATTCTATCATGACTTGCTGGCGCACCAATGAGCATTGACATCATAGTGAAAAAACAGGCCCCTATGGAGATCATGATCATAGTTCTAAACCCAGCAGACTTACTTCTATACTGCCTTTCAGCGCCAACAATACCACCCCATAAAGCAGCTAAGAAAAAGCGCAATAATATTTCGTAATCAATTTGCATGACTTAGTTATTTGGTTCAACTATGCATTTTCTTCATACAAACTAAGTCTATTTTCTAATAATTTTATATGGAATTGCATTTCTTTTATCCGCTTTAACAGATGCACCACTACATCAATTCCCTCAGGGTTTATTTCTAATTCAGCATATAACCGTACCAATTTCTCCGTGTCGGCTAATTCACTTAATGGCAGGTAAGCTATCTCTTCCATTCTATACACTTCAATTAATCCATATGCATGCAATGTACTGATCACAGAAACCTGCACACCATGTTGCTTACAAAAAAAGTCGATGGGTATATATTCATTTGCTTCCATGATGTTCTTTTTATTGTACTAAATTTTGAAGCTCCTTAAATAATTCTTTTTGCTTTTCGGTTAAATTTGTAGGTAAAAGAATATTATAAGTGATATACAAGTCTCCAAACAATCCTTCTTTTTTATACACAGGAAACCCTTTTCCCTTTAATCGAATTTTAGTGCCATTTTGAGTCTCTGGTTTTATGATTAATTTAATTTTCCCGCTAAGTGTTTCAATAATTTTTTCGCCTCCAAGTATTGCTTGATATAAATTAATATCAACAGAGGTATACAAATCATTACCCAAACGTTTTATGTTAGCTGCATTTGATACTATGAATTGTATCAATAGATCTCCATCTGGCCCACCGTTGACACCTTTTCCACCATATCCTTTTAATTTAATGGTCTGTCCGTTTTCCACTCCTGCTGGAATAGTAATTCTAACGTTCTTGTCGTGTATTTTAAGTGTCCTTGCATGCGTGGTATAAGCTTCTTCTAAAGTAATGGTTAATTCAGATTGAAAATCCTGACCTCGGAATTTTGATTGTGCTCTGCCCCTGCCTTCTGATGCACCACCAAACATAGATGAGAAAAAGTCTGAAAAATTTGATTCATCAAAATCTCCGGAAAAATTTTGCCCTCCTGCATTATTTGGTCTTCTTTGTGCTTTTCTGGCTTGCTCATATTCTTCTCCATGCTCCCAGTTTTCACCGTATTGATCGTATTTTTTTCTTTTCAATGGATCACTCAAAACTTCATTGGCTTCATTGATTTTCTGAAATTTTGCCTGGGCCTCTTTATCATTAGGATTTAAATCGGGGTGCAATTTTCTGGCTAGTTTTCTATAGGCTTTCTTAATGTCATCTTCGCTGGCACTTTTATTGATTCCTAATACTTGATAATAATCAATAAATGACATAAGCTCAATTTGAGCTAAAAACTACAATAGAATTTTGATTTAATCTATGATTATTGTCATTTTCAGATAAGGCACTAAAAACTAGAAAATTGGGACGTTACAATTCAAATGATTTCTGCGCCACTAAAGATTCAGCCAGTAATTCAATTTAAATACTATGGCCTTATTCTTATTGAGCATAAAAGGCGTAGTAAAGTAGTTATCAGTGAATACCACATACAAGTCGCTCATGGGTTTAAAGCGATATTGGAACCTGCTGTTGATGTTAAAATTATTTTGTTGTGTATTGTATTGTAAAAAAGTTGTCCAGGATATTTTTGTACTGAAATTATATTCAATTTTTGGGGAAAGCAGGAGTAGTTCTGTTTTCCCGAATGGATCAGGGAAAATAAGTTTATTATATTCCGTTTGAAATATCAAATTGAAGTGTGGTCTACTTCTATATATGATACTTGCGGTTAAAGACTGTATACTTCCATTATAAAACTGACCAGCAGTAAATCCAAATGTGTAACCGAAAGTATTTCTTGTATCAGATATATAGCTAAACACCAAATTTGAATACCGATAATTTTGTGCAGGAATGGGGGTCTTATCGGTAAACGAAATAGGGTATAGTAAATTCAGTTCATTATGATTTACCTGAATTTTATACATCGAAGTATTTTTATACTCCGCTTGAACACCCAGATTCAAATCATTTTCATTAAAAGAATAATCTGGATTTAAGACTAAATAATTCTCAAGCTTATAAGTAACACGCCCTAATCTGCTATTTGTTGGGTAAGTACGATACGTGAAGCTTGTATAAGAATGTTTAAAGCCAACACGTATTGAAGTATCCCTTAAAGCATCGTAATTTAAAATCCGTTGAACATAACCCATATCGGTATAATAATTAGTTCCCATGGATACCAGATCCATCATTAAAGAAAGTTTTTTACCGCTATATGAAAAACCAGTTTCCTGATAACTATTATCTCCTTTTATTCCAGGTTTCATGGATAAATGATGGCCATACCAAGCATTCCATTTTCCATCTAAACTGCCATACTCAAAAGTCAATCCAGCATTTCTACCATAAGCATTTATTGGATTTTGTTTTTTTTGTGCATCTGATTGAAAATTTTCACGATCTAAAAAGTAACCTTTGATAGAGGAACGACCAAAGAGGTTTTTAAATACAGAAATCGCAGCATAATTTTCTGGAGCATAATTGCCTTTCGCTCCAGTTTGAATATCCATGATCCCAATTCTGGTAGTCTTATTAATACTTCCAGAAAGCCTTGCTCCACCAATGATTGGAATGGGATTATTATTGGAGTCGAGTCCAATTTTCCTTGAATAGAATGGTGTCATAAAACCAGAAATCCCATACTCTCCAAAAATGTCTGAGTTTTCTAAAAAGAAAGATCTTTTTTCGGGAAGGAAAATATTAAACCTCGTAAGATTGGTTACTTGCTGGTCTACTTCTACTTGAGAAAAATCTGGATTAAAAGTGAGGTCTAAATTCAAAGAAGAGTTCAATGCAATTTTACTATCTAAACCAGCATTGAATCCTGTATTTGTTTTAACACCATTTTCCTGATCACCTTGCACGTTACCACTGATATATGGGATTACAACTATATTCTTACCAGCACTTGGAGGAGGTTTGTCCCAAATCAATGATCCTGTAAATGCAGTATTATAGATTTTAAAATTAGTGGGAACATGTGTCCATCCAGAATACTCATTATTCTTCATATCCACTCTCATGAAGTTAGCACCCCATAAGGTGCTTCCTGGTGGGTATCTTAAAGATTTAAAGGGAATCGCCATTTCGGCTGTCCATCGATCATCATAATGATGCGTACCAGAAAACCATTTGCTATTCCAACTCCATGTTAACTCACTATCATGATTGGCGCTAATCTGATCTTCCGATTGCGCATTCATGGAATTTACAACAAAGAAAAAGCCTGTAGTTCTACTATTCAAAGGATCTACAATAAATCCAACTCCATCATTATCTATATGGCCTACATCTCTTTTAAGACTTTGTATTTGGCTTTTTCCTGAATCATAACAGGTGTATGCTAAGTATAAATATTTGTCATCGTAAGATACCTGTACGATTGTCTTTCTTTTGGGGCTGCCCACATCTGTTGGGAATTTTAAAAAGAAATCCGATTTTTTTTCTGCAACAGACCAAATACTATCATCTAAAATTCCATCTACTTTAATAGGAGAAGAAGTTGGTGCAATATGTATCTGAAAGTTTTTTTGAAAACTTTCAACAGTCATGTCCTGAGCACTCAAATCCGATGTAAAAACTACAATAAAGAAAAAGAAGACGAAAAATTTCATGTTCCCAAAACTAAAGAATCTTACCGATTAATTTTGTCTTTTAAATGAAGAAAAATCAAGTAATACATTAATTAATAATACAAAATGCGATAAATTAAGTATTTTCATCACATCACTTAAACTTTATTTTTAAACCCCTTTTAATGAATAGGCGAAAGGCAATAAGTAATATTTTAATATTAACAGGGGGTGCTACTTTAACCGTATCCTCTTACAAAGGTTATCAATGGTTTAAAAAACCTGACCTAGATTTTTTAGTTGCACAAAAAAACTTAATAGAGGCATTAGCAGAGACCATCATACCAAAGACTGATACACCTGGAGCAAAAGAAGCCGGAGTGGCAGAAATTATTATTGTATTATTAAAAGATTGTACCTCAAGACCCTCACAAAATAAATTTATTGAGGGATTAAAGGAATTAGTTAACCACTGTTCTTCTCAGTATCACAAAAATTATTTAGACTGTACGTCAGATGAACAATCTAATGTGCTTAAATACTTTCAAAAAAATAGTAAGCCTTTTAAAGGGGTTATTGGAAAAGTTCAAAACAAATTTCTAGGTAAATCGTTTTATTCAACACTTGCTGAATATACTACATTTGGATATTGTAGTTCTGAGATTGGTGCTACGCAAGGGTTATCCTATGTTTTAATACCTGGAAAGTATAATGGATGTGTGCCTCTTGAAAAGAATCAAAGAACCTGGGCCACCAAATAAAAAATTGAAATTTTATTATGCAAAATTATGATGCTATAGTTATAGGTTCTGGTATTAGCGGCGGCTGGGCTGCAAAAGAACTATGTGAAAACGGGCTTAAAACCTTGGTATTAGAACGTGGTCCAAATGTGGAGCATATCAAAGATTATCCAACCGCATTTATGAATCCCTGGGATTTTCCAAATTATTTAAGGGATTCTGGAGAAGGCTCAAAACATTTTTTTGTAAGTAATAAAGAGCACCCATATATCCAGGATAAACCTTTTGATTGGGCACGTGGTTACCAAGTGGGGGGAAGGTCTTTGACATGGGGCAGGCAATGCTATCGCCTTAGTGATTTAGATTTTGAGGCAAATGCAAGAGATGGTCATGGTGTGGATTGGCCAATTAGATATAAGGATATTGCTCCTTGGTATGATTATATTGAAAATTATATTGGCGTAAGTGGACAAACGGAAGGACTACATCAATTACCAGATGGCAAATTTCTACCCCCGTTAGAATTGAATTGTTTTGAAAATGATTTTTCCCAAAAAATAAAAACTCATTACAATGATAGAATCGTAACCATCGCCCGTGTTGCAAATCTAACAAGGGGATGGAACGGAAGAGGCCCCTGTCAAATGAGAAATCTTTGTGATAGAGGATGTCCATTTGGTGGATATTTTAGTAGTAACGCATCAACATTACCCGCTGCAGCAATTACAGGAAATCTTACATTATTACCCAATACCTTAGTAACAGAAATTATTTATGACGAAATTAAAAGTAAAGTAACAGGTGTTCGTGTGATGGATGCACATACAAAAAAGGTTACGGAATATTTTTCTAAAATCATTTTCATAAATGCTTCCACTATCGCCACTGCAGGTATCCTTTTAAAATCTGTTTCAAAAAGATTTCCAACTGGATTAGGAAATTCCAGTGGACAAGTGGGCAGGAATTTAATGGATCATTTTACATTTTCTGGTGCAACTGGTGAACATGAAGGATTAAAAGATAAATATTATTATGGAAGAAGACCAGCGGGAATTTATATTCCTCGATTCCGAAATATTAATGCACAAACAATGCGAAAAGATTATGTAAGAGGATACGGTTATCAGGGTATTGGCGAAAGAATTGGATGGAGAGATATAAATAGTTCAGAAGAAGAATTTGGAGTTTCATTAAAGCAAAAACTAACTAATCCTGGACCTTGGCAAATGACATTGGGTACCTATGGTGAAACGCTGCCTAATGAAAAAAATGGTATTTATCTTGACAAAGAAAAGGTAGATCAATGGTCTCAGCCAATCATCCATATTTCAATGGATTATGGCGAAAACGAAAATGCCATGAGAAAAGATGGCATTGAAACCTCCATTGAAATGATGGAAGCTGCAGGGCTAAAAAATATAAATAAATTCGACTTCAGAAACCCACCAGGTTCAGCAGTTCATGAAATGGGAACAGTTAGAATGGGGCGTGACCCAAAGACTTCTGTATTAAATGAATATAACCAAATGCATGAAGCTAAAAATGTATTTATAACTGATGGAAGTTGCATGACTTCTTCTGGCTGCCAAAACCCTTCATTGACTTATATGGCTTTAACTGCAAGGGCTTGTAATTATGCCATTAGTGAACTCAAAAAAATGAACTTGTAATTGACATTATTGAACAGCTCCAATACTTGGATTTGACACAATAAAAGGTAATTTGTGAAAATCCAATGGATTAATTAAATGCCCTGAAATTCCAGCATTTTTAGCAAGGGAGTTGGTTGTTAAAACTAGCTTTGTCTCATCAAATCCAGCTGTGTTTGCATTTGCAAAATATTTGTTCCCAAATTTTGTTAATTGTATTTCTTCTGCAGTTGATGACCACTGAAAAAATCGATTAGATGGCCCATTTCCGGCAAAGGAGTTATACAATAAATTATTATATACTTCTTGCGTAGAACCAATGGGCATAGAATAATTATCAACCAGACATGCATCAAAAGTTAAAGTCTTTGAGGTATTTAAGTTACCTGCTGTATTGTTATTTAACTTGATATTACTAAAGGTAGTATTAGGAGCTACAACCACATTCAATCCTTCTGTCGACTGCCACTCAAAAGGGCTATATTTTCTTGAACCGAAACTTATATTATTATAAATAAGACAATTTTCTGGTATTTTGCCAAAGCTGATCGTCCACATTCTGATCAAATGTCCTTGATAATTCACAGCATAATTCTGATAAAAATCTCCATTCCCGACCATATGGAATAAACCATTGTCATTATTATTAGTACTATTGATATTATTGAAATAATTGTCGTGCACATTATATTGATCAACTGCATTTCCAAAACATAAGTCTCCACCATTACAATTCAAAAATGTACAAAAGCCCACTTCAAATTGTTTTTGTAAACCAGTAACACTAGATTTTGATACTGCACCTTCTAAATTAAAAACCAGCTCATTACAATTGTCAAATTTGCAATAACTAAATTTTAAATGCTGCCCCTGCAAGCTTGCATCTGTTCCATCCCAAACCTTAAGTTTGTTATCTGTTACGGTTATTGCATAATCTCCAATATTTTTATAAGATAAATATTCAAATACCACATTTTTATTTACACCAGTGATTGTTGTGGGTCTATAGGTATTATTCTGGCAGATAAATCCAAAAGGATAATCAATCGAAATCGCTGGGTTTCTTGTAATGGTGACGTTTGTACAATTTGAAAAAATGATTCCAGCATTTACATTTGATGTTCCATCCATTATTACTGCTCCATTCCCATTTTGAATTGTTTCGTTATTCAGGTTTTTAATACTGATTGTTTGATAGGTTCCGGCATTCACTACAATCAATGAATTAGCTAGAAATGCAGTTGCATTACCATCAATCGTTAAATCGGCTGATCCATTACCTACATAATATATTTTTGAAAAATTCTGATTGGTTTTTTGCGTTGGAGGAGTTATTGGAGTTAAAGTTTGTGCAAGGATAGGATTACTCTTTTTACATGACACAGTTATGGCCAAAACACTTACAAATAATATAGCTTGCATATATCTATTATTACTATTCCTCATTTTCATGATTTAGATTTTAAAAAAATGCCTACTTGTTTTAACATCATTTTCAATAATGATGTAATTGGTTAATCAAGAATCTGACTCTTTCAAATACTATGCCATAAACATTTTTTGTTAAAGTAATCGCCCGCTATTAACAATTTGAAACAACATTACCATCATACACTCTTCATTCAGGTTAATGAATGCTAATAAAAGTTAATTAAGGCTTATTGGTATAAGCGGTAACAAAACAGGGTACTTCTACGTATTACTTTGTCTTTAATAACCGCGCAATGAAAAAAATTAGCATTCAAATACTTTCAATTACTTTATTTTGTCTAATCGCACTTGTTAATCAAGCGCAGAATAAAACTGCTCCCGCGAAAACACTTCCGGCTAAAAGGTTTACAGGAACCATCGTTATTGATGGTGACATTTCAGATTCTGCCTGGAAAACTGCCCCGATGGCAACTGACTTTATTGAATTCAGACCCACACCTTTTGCTAAAGAAGCAAATACAAATCGAACAGAAATGTATTTGCTATATAGTAATGAAGGAATTTATATTGGTGGATACTGTCATGAATTATCAAAAGATAGTATCTCCACTGAATTAGCAGGACGTGATGGATTTGGCAATAACGATTTTGTGGGAGTTATTTTTGATACCTATAAAGACAAAATCAATGGCTTTGAATATTTCATGACTCCACTAGGTGAACAAATGGATGCAAAGTTCTCTCCAAATCAAAATGGCAATAATGAAGACTATAGCTGGAATGCAGTTTGGAAGTGTGCTTCAAAAATTAAAAATGATGGCTGGACCTTTGAAATGTTTATTCCTTTATCTGCCATTAGATTTAGCACAAAGCCAGTGCAAGATTGGGGAATGACCCTGGTAAGGCAAAGAAAAAAAACATCCCAAACATTTTCATGGAACCCCGTTGATCCGAATGTAAACGGTATACTTCCTCAGGAGGCTTTTTGGACAGGTCTGGAAAATATAAAACCACCGTTACGTTTACAATTCAGTCCTTATTTATCATCCTATATAAACCACTATCCTTATAACGATCCATCGATCAGTAATACTAAAACAAGTATCAATGGAGGTATGGATGTTAAGTACGGAATCAATCAAAGCTTTACATTGGATATGACGTTGATCCCTGATTTTGGTCAGGTACAAAGTGATAATCAAGTGCTTAATCTTA
The DNA here is from genome assembly GCA_037127755.1 of Bacteroidota bacterium. Classification (GTDB taxonomy): domain Bacteria; phylum Bacteroidota; class Bacteroidia; order Chitinophagales; family Chitinophagaceae; genus Sediminibacterium. The sequence goes on along the minus strand of JBAXXT010000064.1, from coordinate 4,824 downwards.
CTCCTTTTGAAGTAAAATACAACGAGAATAGAAGTTTCTTTACCGAAGGAACAGAACTATTTACAAAAGGAAATTTATTTTATTCCAGAAGAGTTGGTGGAACGCCGATGCACCATGATGATGTGTATGGTCAAATAGCTTCTAACGAACATATTGTAGATAATCCAACTGAATCCCGACTTATAAATGCCTTTAAAATTTCGGGAAGAACTGAGAGTCAGTTAGGAATTGGTTTTTTTAATGCTGTTACCAACCCAATGTATGCAACTATTGCAGACGATAAAAATAGATTTAGGAAAATCCAAACTGCACCATTAACCAATTATAATATCATGGTATTAGATCAAAGTCTAAAATATAATTCCTCCATTTCTTTCATCAATACCAATACCATGAGGAGTGGTTCGGACTATGATGCCAATGTAAGTGCTTTCTTATTTGATTTCAACAATAAAAAGAATACTTACCAATGGCAAGGGAAAATTGCAAACAGTTCCCAATTTGGAATAGATGGAAAAAATATCAATGGCTATTCTCATAGATTTTCTTTTGGTAAAACTGGTGGTCAATTCAATTTTCAAGTGGGGCAGGAATTGACAAATGAAAAATATGATATCAATGATCTGGGGATTTTATTTATGAACAACTATATAGATCATTTTGTATACATGGGATATAAATGGACCAAGCCAACAAAATGGTACAATAGTCTTTATTATAATTTCAATGTGAATTATTCAAGAAGATACCAACCAGGTGATTTTCAGAATGCCAATATTAATATGAACATAAACGGACAATTAAAGAATCTTGGTTATGCGTTTATGTCTATTTGGTATGAACCGCCTGGTAATGATTTTTATGAGCCAAGAACATCAGGCAGGGTATTTCATTCTACAGAAGCTAAGGGTTTTGAAATTGGATATGTTGGTAATCAGGCAAAAAAGTATACTTACACAATTGATTTGTTGCATGGAATCCGAACTTTAGAAGATGGCAGACGATATGATATTCGATTATCAAACAAATACCAGTTCAACAACAGATTGTCAATTGGCAATGATTTATTTTATCAGTTTATTCATAACAGTGTAGGTTTTGCTGCTAATGACGGAGCAGATATTATTTTCGGAAGAAGAAAAATTAACACAGTAGAGAATGGTTTAAATATCAAGTATAATTTCAATAAAAAAATTGGAATTACCACGCGCATTCGCCATTACTGGAGTAAAGTTGAATATTTAGAATATTTTACGCTTTTACAAAATGGCGATTTAGGTAAGAATAATAGCTATACTGGAAATGCAAATAGCAGTTTCAACTCATTCAATATTGATGCGGTTTTCAGTTGGGAATTTTCGCCAGGGAGTTTTATGAATATCGTATGGAAAAATGCCATTTATGCTTCTGGCACAAATGTAACAGATGGCTATCTGAATAATTTAAATCATACAATTCAATCGCCACAAAACAATAATCTATCATTTAAAATTTTATATTTTATAGACTATTTAAAATTGAAATCGCAAATACAAAGAAAATAGTGTTTTATACTATTGCTTCTGTATATGGATTTAATTCTTTCCCAAGTTCTATCCCCGGCTTCTCAATCAACAAATGTGTGATGTAGGCTAACAGGATCGTAACGAATAGTGAAATCAAACAATGCCAACCTACATACATTTTACCTGCATAGTGATATAGGGTTTGCTGTACTACGAATCCCCAGAGGTAAACGCCAAATGAAATATCGTATTTGGGTCTGAATCGATTAAAGAAATGAGTAGAAGAAATATATAAAAAGGTTACACTGCATGCAATATTGAAAAAGAGGTTCGCATATCCGGAGCTACGAAAGAAAAAATAAACCAGGCATACACCAAGTACAGAAAATTTATCGATCACAATTTCTTCTGCGTTAACTGCAAAAAAAGAACCAAGCGCAAAAGCAGCTGGCAATAAATTAATTTGAGGATTAGATCCCAGCCAATTAAAAATAGGTCTATACGGCAAAAAGCTTTCAAATATGATCAGCCCCAAAATAGTATTGTAAAATATTTTTCCTTTATTTCTGAGGATCAAAAACACACCCAGTAAAATCACATAACAACTCATTTCATAAGCAAGAGTCCATAGAGATCCATTCACTGCAGTTGGGTAAATATTAGTTAAGAATACACCAGGTAAATTATAATAAACTTGAAAAACTAAATTATCCGTTACATAGGTAAAAGGAATATCACTTCTAAAATATAGTTTTGCGGGAATTGTACTAACAAGGGGTCCGATTATCATTGCTGAAATCAAAACAACAAAAGCGAATGCGGGCATGATTCTAAAAAATCTTGCTGTAATAAAACGAAGTGGTTTTCTACTAAACAATAAACTATTGGTAACAACTAAGCCACTGATAAAGAAAAAAATATTTACCGCCCAGGGACCTGATGCAGCAAAGGGAAAAAAATAACTGATGGGATCAACCCAATACTTAGTAACACCATTAAGTATTGGAGCATGACCAACAATTACCATTGATGCCAGAAACAATCGAATGAGATTCAAATTGTTATTTTCCTTATTCAGCAAAAACGAAACTTTCATTTATGAATCTTTTCAATAATAAGGTCAAATGTAAGGTCTATTTATTTTATTGAATCATAGCTCAATTTTAATTTGTAATATTATCAATTATAGCATCCGAAAAAACCAGAACATGAGAAAATATTTTGCTTTTACTTTTTCTACACTTATTTGTATTGGGGTTATGGCTCAACCCACACAGAAGCCACCATTGCATGGTAAGAATTGGATGGCAGTTACTGGAAAGCCCCTTGCGGCAACTGCAGGTTCCATGATCTTCCAGAAAGGTGGAAACGCAGTAGATGCTGCTTGCTCGATGCTTGCAGCAACCTGTACTATGTGGGATGTTTTAAGTTGGGGTGGAGAAACACAGGCCTTGATTTATAATCCAAAGACCAAAAAAGTGATTGCCATTAATGCCTTAGGTGTTGCACCTACAGGAGCTACAGTTGAATTTTTTAGAAGCAAGGGATACGAATTCCCTCCAGAATACGGACCCTTAGCAGCTGTAACACCAGGAACATTTGGTGGTCTTTGCTTAATGTTAAGTGAATTTGGAACCATGAGTTTAAAAGAAGTTTTAGCGCCTGCTATGCAATTGGCTGCTAGGTATCCTATAGAAGCACAAACTGCCAATAGTATGGAACGTGGAAAAGAAATGTTGAAGGGTTGGCCTTATTCAAAAGCTATCTTCCTTCCGCATCTTGGACAAAAAAGAGAAGCACCAGAAGCTGGTGAACTATTTATACAAAAAGATTTGTTAGAAACTTTGACAAAACTGGTGGAAGCTGAACAGAATGCTTTAAAAAATAAAAAAAGCCGAAAAGCAGCGATCATGGCTGCCTACGATCGTTTCTATACGGGCGATGTTGCTAAAGAATTTGTTCGCGGTAACAATGAACAAGGTGGTTTGATTACTTTAAAAGACCTCGCAAATTGGAAGCCAAAAATTGAGGAGCCCTTACATGTAAATTATAAAGGTATTGAAGTGTATAAATTACAACAATGGACACAAGGACCAATGCTCCTGCAAGGTTTAAACATTTTAGAAAATATCGACCTCAAAACAATGGGCTATAATAGTCCACAATATATTCATACTGTATTTCAGGCAATGAGTATGAGTTTTGCTGATCGTGATTTTTATTATGGCGATCCGGCATTCTCTCCTAATATTCCTATGCAAGGTTTATTAAGTAAGGCCTATGCAAAAGATAGGGCTAAGCAAATATTGCTGGATAAAAATGATCCAAATATTGCACCTGGTGATCCCTATCCTTATGAAGGAAAAACAAATCCATACATCTCACTTCTTCAAAAAAGAAAATTGCTCACTGATACAAATGCAATTCAGGGTTCTGCCATTCCAAAGCATGATCAAACAAGTTCTATCAGTATCGAAGATCTTAAAAATAGTATCGCATCAAGCGATGAAGCCTATCACGATAGATTATGGCGTGGCACTACTTCTGTTGAAGCCGCTGATACTTCTGGTTGGGTAGTTTCTATCACCCCAAGTGGTGGATGGTTACCGGCTTGTGTAGCGGGTAAAACAGGAATTGGCATGAGTCAGCGTATGCAGAGCTTTGTATTAGATAGTACCATTGATCCATTTAATGTGGTTGCACCTGGCAAAAGACCACGTGTTACATTAACACCTTCGCTTGCATTAAAAGATGGTAAACCTTTGATCTGTTTTGGTGTACAAGGTGGCGACACACAGGATCAAAATTTATTGCAATTCTTTTTGAATATGGTTGAATTTAATATGACAGTACAAGAAGCTACTGAAGCTCCGAATTTTAATACCAATCAGTTGTGGTTATCATTAGGTGGCACAAAATTGAATGATAGAAAACCAAAAGCGGGGAGTATACTTTTATCAAATACTACAAAACCAGCGGTTAGTGATGCATTGAAAAAGATGGGTTACAATATTAGTTTTGGCAACAGAACTTCCGGCCCTATCAATGCCATTTATCTGGATCAAAAACACAATACCATTTGGGGAGGAAGCTCTAATAATGGGGAGGACTATGGGATTGGCTGGTAAATTAAAGAGTAATAAATAAAATAATGTTAACCCTAGGCTTCAGCCTAGGGATTATACTGTCAGAAAGATTTGGGCTTTAGCCCTTACGTTCTGCTCTTTCAAAAATTATAATTTTAAACTCCTTAATGTAATATAACATTAGGGCTAAAGCCCAACTTGCATTATATCATTCAAGCCCCACCCTAAAGGGC
>JBAXXT010000063.1:0-14518 GCA_037127755.1 Bacteroidota bacterium | reverse complement strand
TAAATCATGAAACTTCCTTATTGATTTTTTGTCCATTATGATATATCAAAACGGAATCTGTTGATAATTGAAAACTATCTATTAACTCATGATTTTTCAAAACCGGTGCGGCTATACCGCTGTGGAGTTTCAAATTTTTATTCTGAATAATTCTCGCTTCATCCCAAATACCTGCATCAATAAAGGATTGTAATAATTTTGCACCTCCTTCTACCAAAATACTTTGAATGGGATAGGTATAACAATACAGCATTATCTGCTCAATGATATCCTTGCTAAAATTAAGTTGAACATAAACCAGATTTTCTTCAATTTCAGATTTCAGTTCATTGAATATAATGGTGCTGGATTCTGTTTGAAATAGATTACTTGCTGGAGAAACTTTTAAATGCCGATCTAGTAAAATTCGAATGGGATTTTTTCCAGACCATAATCTATTAGTCAGCGATGGATTATCTTTTAATGCTGTATTAGTACCTACCATAATAGCAGTTTCTTCACTGCGCCAACGATGCACCAACCGATTAGATATTTCATTACTAATAAATAATCGCTCTTCTCCATCAGAACCAATAAAATGATGCTCCGTTTCTGCCCATTTTAAAATAATAAATGGTCTTTTTTTCTGATGAAAAACAAAGAATCGTTGATTCAAATATTTTGCTTCCTCTTCTAATACACCCAATACAACTTCAATACCAGCAGCTTTTAGGTTTTCAATTCCTTTCCCATTTACTTTAGAAAAAGGATCAGCACAGGCAATCACCACTTTTGGTATCAGCTGATCAATAATCAACTGTGAGCAGGGTGGTGTTTTGCCATAATGAGCGCAGGGTTCTAAAGAAACATAGAGTGTAGAAGACTGAATAAGGTGACGATTTTCTATTGAAACAGATTTTATACAGTTTACCTCTGCATGTGCTTCTCCATATTTTTCATGGTAGCCTTCTCCAATTATTCGGTCATTATATACCAAAACAGCCCCTACCATAGGATTGGGTGCCACCGACCCGGCCCCTTCAAGGGCCAAATCAAAGCAACGCTGCATATAATTTTTTATAATATTAATCATCGGGAATAATCAAAAATAGCCAAATGGTAGTAACATTGCAGCATGACTCTTGAATTAGCCTATTTACAACTTAAATATCAACTGGAAATTCTTTATGAAACAAGAGAGGCTTCCCAAATTGCGAATATGGTTATGGAACATACTACAGGGATTTTAAGAATGGACCGGCTCATACAAAAAGATCTCAAACTAACCCACGAACAGAGAAAGCTACTAGATGCAAGAACAAATCGATTATTGAATGCTGAACCAGTACAGTATGTTTTAGGAGAAGCTTGGTTTGCGAAAAAAGCTTTTCAAGTTAGCTCATCGGTATTAATTCCTCGCCCTGAAACAGAAGAACTGATAGACTGGATCATAAAAGATAATTCAGAAAAAGAATTTCAAAATATGTTAGATATTGGTACAGGCAGTGGCTGTATTCCAATTACATTAAAAGCCAAGCTACCCAATGTAAATATAATGTCTATCGACATCAGCAGTGAAGCATTAACTATTGCTCAAAACAATGCCATTAATCATGAAGTAAATATCGAATTGAAACAAGTTGACTTCCTCGAAGAATTAAATTGGCAGGATTTACCTTTATTCGATTGCATTATAAGCAACCCACCCTATATTAAAGATTCTGAAAGGAATAGAATGAGTAAACACGTGGTGAAATACGAACCAAGTATTGCTCTTTTTGTGAGTGATGAAGACCCTTTGATATTTTATAGAAAAATTGCCATATTGGGGAATCAGCATCTTGAAAAAGATGGTAGAATTTACCTCGAAATCAATCAGACCATGGGAAAAGAAGTGCTTGATCTTTTTCAGGATTATGGATATAAAACTGAATTAAGAAAAGATATGATGGAAAATGATAGAATGGTAAAAGCTGAAAAATCTGTACTTTAATTTGCCGCATTATTATCCACTGCCATCACAGGTGTTGCTCCTAATTTTTTGATAATTTGCATCACTTTGATGGAGGTCCCTAAATGTGAAGTGCTATCCCCATTAATTACTACTGAAGGTTTTTCCGTTTCTTTTGCCAGGAATAATTTTAATTCAGGTTCTAATTCATTCATCGACATTTTTTTGGAACCCAAATAAATTTGCTGGTCTTTATCGATAGTAATTACAACAGTTTGTTTCGACTTTGAGTCGCTTTTAGCTTTAGGGTTGGATACCTTGATTACATTCGGATTTGCTAAAGTTGAAACGATCAGAAAAAATAATAGTAAGATGAACAAAATATCGTTCAAGGCCCCTGTATGTACTTCTGGATGATTTCTTAGTTTTTTGCGAATGTTCATGGCTGTTGAAATTAGAACAGTTTATCTAGTTGGTTCCTGTAAAATGTCCATAAATTCGGCGCTTGCCATTTCCATTTTATTAACAGTCTTATCAATTTGTGTACTCAAATAATTATGAGCCATATAAGCAATTAAACCAATAATTAATCCGGTTCCCGATGTAATCATTTTGGTATAAATACCTCCGGCAATCGTATTCAAAGTATACTCACCAGTTGATGCAATACCATAAAACAATTGCACCATTCCTATAATGGTACCTAAGAATCCAAACATGGGTGCAATGCCTGCTATCAATGAAAGTATAGACAAGTTTTTCTCCATTTGATACATCTCAAGTTTTCCCACATTTTCCATGCTCTTCTCAATGGCATCAATTGGTTTTCCAATTCTTTGAATACCCTTATCAATCATTCTTGCTACTGGATTATCTGTATTCTTAGTTAAACTTCTTGCTGAACTAACATTTCCTGTGATAATATTATCGCGTATGATGCGCATAAAATTATCATCAATTCTAGAAGCTTTTCTAATGGCAATTAATCGTTCTGTAAAAACAAAAATAGCTGCTGCTAGCAATATGTAAAGCGGGTACATAATAAATCCACCCTTTTCCAATAAATTCCACATAGAAATTTTTTCTGGAATTGGTAATGCAGCTGCCGCTTTTTGTAGCGTATCTATTTGAAGGAGATCAAACATCTCATATACTATTTAAGGTGAACTTAAAATTAATGGTTCTACAAAAGAACAGTACTGCTGTGAATAAAAACACAAAAGCTTTCTTTTTTAGGAAAGCTTTTGCACATACAGGTTTAAAACTGAGTTTCTATATCTAATCCTACTTCTTATCGGTATCCATCTTTACCATTCCCATGATCTGATGCATTGTTTTTTGCATACCCTCTGGACTCCCATCTAAAAACAGCATATTCCCCTTGCCTAATTCAGCGAAATTTTTGATGGCTTCTGTCCACATACTAAACAATATCACATTAGTATCCAAATTAGCTTGTTTCATTTGTTCTGCTGCCTGACTCATACCCTTGGCCACTTCTTCCCGGAATAATGCAACACCCTGTCCACGTAAGCGAGCGGCCTCTCTTTCAGCTTCTGCTGCAATTTTAATGGCATTACCTTCTGCTTGTGCAGCTTTGGTTTTAGTGATTAATAATGCCTGCCCTTCATTTTCTGCAGCAGCTTTCAGGTTATTACTAGCAACAACCCTACTCATACTTTCCATAATGGCCTGATCGAAAGTGATATCATTAATTTGCAAGTCTTGCAAATGATAACCCCATCCTTCCAAAGATTGATCGATCTGTTCTTTTACAAACTCTACGATTTCTTTGCGTTGCAACAATATTTCAGCTTGCTTTTTTGTAGCAACAAATCCCCGGATGCTGCCTTCTACTGTACGTATCAAAGCCTGCATCAAATCTTTATCACTGATAAATTTGAAAGCCACATTTTTGATCGATTCTTCATCCTGATTGATGACAGAATACAGCAACATACTTTTAAAATAAACATTCGCCTGGTCTAACGTAACAGCCTGAAACTCTAGTTCTACTGAGCGGTTCTGAATGCTGATTGTTTTAAAAACCTGCTCCAGAATGGGCAATTTAAAATTCAGTCCAGGGCGAAGTATCCGGCGATATTTTCCAAACATTGTAACTACAGCAATAGAACCTTGGTTTACTGTAACTAATCCGCTAAAAACAATAAACGCCAAAACGATGACCCACCAAAAATCAAGTAGGAAATTCATATAAAATATTTTAATCTAAGTTAAGTAATAAATGAGTCGTTACATCATTAATAATATTACACTAGCCATGTAATTCCCAAACTTGTACTAACTCTATCAGTACCAGAACCGCTTGCTCCATATCGCTCACCCCAATCCATTCGTGCTTGCTATGGATTGCTTGCATACCAGTAAAGATATTGGCACAGGGCAGACCCATAAAACTTAATCTACTGCCATCCGTTCCCCCTCTAATCGGCGTATTGCGAATGGTAATACCTAGTCTGCTATAAGCTTCTTTAGCATATTCACTTACTGTAGGATGCTGATCCAAAATTTCTTTCATATTGCGATACTGTTCCCTCACCTCGAACTGCATATTAGCTTTTGGATGATGCAACAATACTGATTCTGCAATACTTTTTAACCTTTGCTCATAGACTACCAATTCATTGCTATCAAAATCTCGAACGATAAATTCTATGACAGACTTTTCTGACCCACCTTCAAAAGAAACCGGATGCACAAATCCCTCTTTACCTGAAGTGGTTTCAGGGCTCCATCCATCATTAGGCAAAGCCGCTAAAATTTCCCCTCCAATTTTCAAGGCATTAACCAATTTATTTTTTCCATCACCTGGATGAGCAATTACACCCTGAATAGTAATGATTGCAGCGTCTGCACTAAAGGTTTCATCTTCAAAATCGCCAAAAGCACCCCCATCAAGAGTATATCCATAATCAGCTCCTAACTTTTGCATGTTTAATTTATCGGTACCCCTTCCTACTTCTTCATCAGGAGTAAATAAGATACGAATATTGCCGTGTTTTATCTCAGGATGATGCATCAGAAAATTTGCAAGATCCATGATAATAGATACTCCTGCTTTATCATCCCCTCCTAACAATGTTTTTCCACTTGCTGTTATAATCGTTCCATTTAAATGATTCAACAGGTAGGGATATTTTGAACTAGTAATTATTTGTGTAGGGTCATCGGGTAACACAATATCAGTTCCTTTATAATCAGCATGTACCAAGGGTTTCACATCTGTTCCACTGCAATCAGGAGCCGTATCAACATGCGCACAAAAACAAATAGTAGGAATTTGTTTGGCACTATTAGATGGAATGGTAGCATACACATATCCATACTCATCCGCATGCGCATCTTGTAGACCCATTTTTAGTAATTCAGAAGCTAATAACCTTGAAAGGGTCTTTTGTTTTTCTGTGCTTGGATTCGAAAGACTATTAGGATCGCTTTGTGTATCAATTTGAACATAACGTAGAAATCTTTCCATTACGGTAAAAACAGATTCAAAAGGCATTGCGATAATTTATTGCAAGATAGTGTTTGCGATACCGGGTACAAAAAAATGCAAAAATCAAAATTCAAAAAAAAAGCCTCTGATTTCTCAGAGGCTTTCACAATATCAAATTCGATTAAGGCATAATGATCAGGCTTTTCGCATCAATAGCAACTAATTCCAAATCAAAGATCAGGTCTTGTCCTGCTAAAGGATGGTTAGCATCTAAGATTACCACTTCATCACGAACATCAACAATCACAACTGGAAAATTTTGTCCAGAGCCATTGCTCATATTTAATTGCATTCCAACTTCTGCAACCATATCTGCAGGAAATCTGTCTTTCGGAAATTCCATGATCATATCTTCCTGTTTTGGACCATAGGCTTCAACATTTGGAATATGAATCGTTTTTTTCTCACCAACTACCATTCCGGTAACACCATCATCAAAACCTGGAATCACCATTCCACTACCCACTTCAAATTCCAATGGTTCGCGACCCTCAGAAGAATCAAATGTGGAACCGTCGGTCAATTTACCATGATAATGCACTTTTACAGTATCACCTTTTTTAACTTGTTGCATGTTTATTATTTGTAATTGAAAAATGTGGAGCTCAGTTTACGGTAAGGAATTCCGATTTCCGGGGCAAAAGTACAATCCTAAAACAAAAATCCGGAAGTATTTTTAGTTAACTTTCGGCAACAAAGACAGTTTTAATGAAGAAATCAATATTTGGCTTTACCAGCCTCCTTTTTGTTTTATTGGTAAATGCACAAAACAATACAACAAAAGCAATTAAACCGATCAAACCCGCTGCTTATAGAACCGAAGCTTATTTACCTCTGCTCAAGAATAAAAGGGTTGGCATATTTGCAAACCATACTGCCACCATTGGTAACATACATTTAGTTGATTCACTGCAGAAATTAGGGATTAACATCGTTGTTGCATTTGCACCTGAACATGGTTTTAGAGGTAAAGCTGATGCAGGAGAAGATGTCCATAATTATAAAGATGCTGCTACAGGCATTCCAGTTATTTCTTTATATGGAAAAAAAAGCTACCCCTCTGCTGAAGATTTAAAAGAAGTAGATGTATTGATTTTCGACATACAGGATGTGGGTTTACGCTATTATACATATATCTCCTCCTTACAGCAATTTATCGAAACGGCTTTTGAAAACAATAAACCATTGATTATTCTAGATCGCCCTAATCCAAATGGTTTTTATGTGGATGGTCCCGTTCTGGATACTGCTTACAAAAGTTTTGTGGGTATGCAGCCAATCCCCATCGTTTATGGAATGACCATCGGAGAATATGCCAGCATGATTACCGGTGAAAAATGGCTTGCTTCTAAAGCCAATGAAAAGTATGCCAGCTTTGATGTAAAGGAAAAACGCGCAAACCTGATAGTAATTCCATGTGAAAATTATTCGCATCAATCAAAATATGTTTTACCTATCAAACCTTCGCCCAATTTACCAGACATGAGTTCCATTTACTGGTATGGCAGTACTTGTTTTTTTGAAGGCACATCTTTAAGCGAAGGCCGCGGAACAGATCATCCATTTGCCATATTTGGATCTCCATTACTTCCATCATCACTTTATTCATTTACACCTAACAGTAGAGAAGGTGCAAAAGATCCTAAATTAAAAGGCCAAATTTGTTTTGGCTGGAACCTTACCGGAACACCCGAAAATGTATTAAAACAGATAGATCATAAAGTACAGATCCAATGGATCATTAAAGCCTTTCAACAATTTCCGAATAAAGATGCTTTTTTCTTAAAACCAGCCACTGATAAACCTACTGCTTATTATTTCAACAAATTAGCTGGCAATAAAGAATTCATGGAGCAAATTAAAGCCGGAACACCAGAGGCTGATATCCGAAAAAGTTGGGAGCCAAAACTGCATGCATTTAAAACCATCAGAAAGAAATATCTACTCTATCCCGATTTTGAGTAGCTAAGTTTATCTTCGCATCATGAATGCTGGTAAAGAAAGAAAAACATTACAAGATTTGCGTATCGTATTTATGGGGACACCCGAATTTGCGGTTGGCTCTTTATCTGCGTTGGTGGAGGCGGGTTGTCAGATAGTTGGCGTCATAACAGCTCCAGATAAACTGGCAGGTAGGGGCATGAAATTAACAGAGAGTGCTGTAAAGAAATATGCAGTTGAAAAGGGATTACATGTACTTCAACCTGAAAAATTAAAGAACCCAGATTTTATTGCTGCATTAAAAGCATTAAAAGCAGATTTACAAATTGTTGTGGCTTTTCGGATGCTTCCAGAAATAGTATGGGAAATGCCCAAGATGGGCACTATTAATTTACATGGATCATTATTGCCGCAATACAGAGGAGCAGCACCGATACATTGGGCTGTCATGAATGGAGAAAAGGAAACTGGCGTAACTACTTTTAAACTGAAACATGCTATAGATACCGGCGATATACTGCTTCAGAAAAGTTTTCAAATTGGACCAGACGAAACCACAGGTGAAGTTCACGATAGAATGAAAGATATAGGTGCAAATGTACTGGTGGAAACGGTTAAAGCCTTTGCCGAAAACGCTTTAATAGAAACACAGCAATCTGCTTTATCAAGTGAAGGATCATTAAAGCATGCACCAAAACTTTTTACTGAAAACTGTGTGGTTAATTGGAATCAATCGATAGATCAGATTCACAATTTCATAAGAGGGCTTTCTCCATTTCCCGGAGCTCTTTCAAAATTGGATGATAAAATTTTAAAAATATATCGCAGTAAAAAAGAACACAGTGTTAAAAAAGAAACACCTGGCACTGTATTTAGTGATGGAAAAACTTATTTAAAAATTGCAGCCGAAGATGGGTTCATTCATTTATTGGACCTACAACTAGAAGGTAAAAAAAGAATGCTCACGGAAGACTTTCTTAGAGGTTATCGCTTGGCAAATGCTCAGTCTTGATTTAATTTGATAATAATTTTTTCAATTCCTGTTCTTCTACCACACCTTGTTTACGCCAAACCTCTTTCCCGTTTTTATAAATGATAAAAACTGGTAAAGCACTAACCTGATTGGCTTTCATCACTTCGATATCATTACCACCATCCACTTTAACTAAAGAAAATTGCAAACTTTTATCTGCTTGTACTTCTTTCAAAATAGGTTCCATTTTTTTGCAAGGAGGGCACCATTCAGCACCGAAATCAACCAATACTGTTGCAGACTTTTTGGTAGCAATTTGATAGGCATCAAGGGTCAATTGTGAAATATTCCCAGCAGACTCTATTTCTTTGCCTTCATATTTCCATTTATTTAAACCGCCTTCTAAATTCAAGGCAGTTTTAAAACCAATATTTGTTAAATATTTAGCGGCATTACCACTTCTCATTCCAGACGCACAGTACACCAATAAGGGTTTCGATTTATCTAAATATTTAATTCGATCTACAAATTGTTCTTGATTATTCCAATCAGCTTGTAATGAATTTTTCAAATGACCCGATTGATATTCTCCAGCTGTTCTTACATCCAGTAACTGGTAAGTGCCAGTGTTCATAGCAGCCTCGAAAGACTTACTATCTAATGTTGCATTTTGAGCATCAGAACTACAAGAATAAAAGCTGGCAACAAAAAATAAAACAACAAAAATTTTCTTCATTTCAATAGGTTCTTAAAATTAATATTCTACGTAGGTGATAGATACAATAAAACGTTGATCTTCCACGCCCAAAGCCGCTGCCGCAGCATTGCTCATTCGAATCACTAATCCGGCAGCACCCTTTGTTTCAGGCAAAGGACCTAAAACTTTGGCACAAATACTTTTTTTATTAGTAGATGTAATTCGAACGATGGTACCAGGGATAATTTCATTTATTAAGACATAAAACTTTCTGTCGCTCCAGCCGCTAATGGTTTTGAATATGGAAGCATCACCCGTAATTGCCTGATAAGCCCGGTCTTTAATGCGATCATGATAGATATGCGCAAAAAATCCTTCATCATTTGAACGTGGACGATAACTATAATCTCCTTCTGTTTGAACTAGTGTTGGAGCAATTAGTAAAGGTTTTTTATTAAAAAATCCAACACCGTTAGTTGTTTCATTTTTAGCAACAACTGGTTTTTGCGTTGTAGTGTTTGCAGCAACAATTGGCAAAACGGCTGGTGGTAACGGTACAGGAACCTGCTTGGGCTTGAGTTCTCCTTTCAATTCCTTTGCCCCAAATTTAGCAGCATCGAGCACATTAGGATTGGGCAAAGTGTCGTAAGCAATTGCTTGGTAAGCTGCATAAGAATATTGTGATTTCTTGTTATTAATAAACCCAATGGTTAAAGGCTTATTATCTGTTATGATTTCATCTGGTAGATTATTCCAGTGCATCAGTGAATCGATGTTAATCTTATTATACCTGATAGCCAGTTTTGCCAGTGTTTCACCTGCTTTAAAAATATGGAACACTGGTTGAACTTTTCCGCTAATATTTCTTTGAAAAAAATTATCGCGTGTCAAAGGGATCTTTACTTCCTCCCCTTTTCTGAGTTCAAAATTGGTATTTAAATGATTGAGCTTAGCTAAAACACTTAATGGAATATTATATTGATCAGAAACACTGCTGAGGGATTGAGGTCCGGTCATTATCTTGGTAACATAAAGGTTGGCTCCAGTACCTGACACAACCAAACGGTCCTGTGCTGTAGCGGATAGGGTAAAGAAACATATGATGATCCAACCAAAACTCTTCATACTTGCAAATACTTAATATAAACGTAAAATTACTCTTTTAGTATACGCCATTCAGCCGGATAATAATTATTGATACGATTCGGCAATAGTTTAGCCCATCCAATCGGCAGCCCTCCATAACTCATTAAATTCCATCCTTTCGGCCCATCGGCTCTAAAATCTTTCCTCCTGAGAAAGGATAAAGCATTTTCCAGGTCTACATCAATAACTGGGAACCCTCCTATAAACCAGCCACTTAAAGCTAATTCATGTGAGGGAACGATATCCTTCCCCTTCATACTAGCAATTTCTATACCTGCTTTTTTGATGTATAAATGGTTCGCCAAAACGCCTAATGCCGCAATCCATTGGGTATCTATAGCTCTGATGGCATCATTTTGATCGAAAAAAGAAAGGTTTTCAGGCAATTGTATTAAGGTTTGCAGTTGTTGAACCTGCAACTTACTTGTCATTTGAAGGTTTTTAATTTTCGATTTAGCAGCCAATTCACTGCTTTTCTTGCGAAAACAAGCTAAAAAAAAGCCTTCCCCTTTTACCTGATCTGGATAAAACCGATACCCAAGTGCATTTCTTAACGGAGAAGCAGTCTCTACTATTCCCCAACTCTTTTCCAATTCTATGGGTATGGATTCCATTTCCATTTCATTCAATAACCAATCACAAATTGCTTCATCTTCTTCAGGAGAGTAAGAGCAAGTGGAATATATGAGTACCCCATTTTCGGCTAAACAGGGAACGGCATCAGCCAATATCCGTTGTTGGCGCTGACTACACAAAGTAACATTTGCTACACTCCATTCATCCACTGCTGAAGGGTCTTTCCTAAAAAGTCCGCTCCCACTGCAGGGTGCATCCACCATCAGAACATCAAAGAATCCTGGGATAGATTGAAAATGTGAGGGATCGTTATTGGTAACCAATAAATGCCCATCACCCCATTTACTTACATTTTCAACTAATATATTAGCCCGGTTTTTTATTACTTCATTGGCAACAACTAAACCGTCTTTAAAATAAGAGGATAGTAAAGTAGATTTTCCTCCGGGGGCAGCACAGAGGTCTAATACTTTTTTACCCATTGTATCAGGAACAGTTTGCATGATGGCCTGCCACAAAAACATACTGCTTGCTTCCTGAACATAATAGGCACCAGCATGTAAAAAGGGGTCGAAAGTGAAAAAGGGGCGCTCTTTCAAATACCTGCCAGTTGAACACCAACCCACATTTTCAGAAATGGGCAAATGCAACAGATCAAATTCTTTGGAAGGATTTAACCGAATGGAAACAACTTGTTCGCCCGACTTATGCACCGCTTCGAAAGCTTCTTTCTGAAACCCTGTTGCTGTTTGTATTGATTGAATCAATGTTGCTGGAACTGCCAAAAGATATTTTTTTCAAATATACGCAATCCCTTTGCAGGGCTTTTTCTGAAATGTTAGGCAGCTAGAAATCGATTTGAAAATGCTGCTTCACTTTATTTTCTTTCCGAAAGAATACTAACCCAATAAAAAACAAATCGATCGTAACCGTTACCTGAGTATGATTTTTAATTTGCTCCCAAGCCATTTCCATTTCTGTACTCCAGTGAATATCATCAAATATTAAAATAGATTCTTCCTGAATCTTAGAAAGTAACATTTCAAAATATCGTATGGTTGGTTCAAAACGATGGTTTCCATCTATAAAAATAAAATCCAGTTTATTTTGAGAGGATAAAAAAGCGGGTAACTGATCATCAAAATTTCCAGTAATAATAGAAATATTTTTTAGCTGTAATTTTTCAAAATTCGCATTTGCGATGGCTGCAATTTCATTGGAGCCTTCCATCGTATACACTTTGGCATCTTCTTTTGCAAAGGCCAAATAGGTACTCGTAATTCCCAATGAAGTTCCTAACTCGAGAATATTTTCCGGTTGATAATAATTGACAATTCTAAAAAGCAGCTGACTATATTTCTTAGGTTTCAGGGAAGAATGTGCAATTTCACTCACAGTTCGCTGATTCGTTTTTTGCAATCGAGAACCCGCACCGAAATCTTCAACATTCAATACCCGCTTATCTTTTAAAAGCTCTTTCCTACAGGTTTCTATACCATCAAATGCATAAAAATTTCTTTTATCGAGCAGTACCTTACGAATAAAATCATATACAAATGGGGAATGCACTCCATGCCCCTTAGCATTCAATGCTTTGATCTTGTAGCTAATAAATTTGGATAGTAATTTTAGTGGAGAATACATGTTATAAAGTAGATGAAGAGTTCGAATTTTTCAGTAACCAAATGAATGCATAAATGGATGTTAGCAAACTGATATAAAATAGAAACGCATTTACTAACAATATTCCAGCACCCAGGAATAGTAGCTCCTTTTGCATTTGAGCGTGTAAAAGTATCAGCCAAATCACCAAGCCTAAAAAATATCCTTGCCGGATTTTATTAAACAAAAAAAGAAAAGGAAGAACAACTATCAACAGCATTTCAACCATTGATGTTCCAAAATAATCTCTTTCACTATGGTTCATTTTCAGAAGTCGTGTTAGTTGGTACAACCCAATTAATTGCCTCATTAAAAAGAAAGAATATACCATAAGTGAGCATTGAATAGTTGCCCTAACGTCAATGATTTTTTTTCGATAAGAAAAAGGAAATATCTGTGCTGAGATGAGCAGAACTGGAAAAAGAAAAAGATAGTACCCAAAAATAATTTCAAACATATATTATGAACCTTTTATTTTTTCCCAAACCTGAAAATGGAAGGGAAAAGCATGCTTGGAATCTGCCTTAAATGAATCCTCAGATACCATTTCCCATTCCTCTCCTAATATCGGGAAATAACTATCCGCTTCTATAGTGGTATCCACTCTCGTTAAATAAACAGTATCTGCCATTGATAAAGTTTGCGCATAAATATCAGCACCCCCAATAATATACAATTCTTTATAATCTTGAGATGCAGCAACTTCTATCGCCGCCTCTATGCTGTTTACAGTTGTTACATGTAATGCCTTCCAATCTTTTTGCCTGGTCACCACAATGTTCAACCTCCCAGATAACGCTTTTCCAGAAAGTGATTCAAAGGTCTTTCTTCCCATTACAACAGGCATGGCCCAGGTAGTATTTTTAAAGAAACGCATATCTTTTGGCAAATGCCATAACATTTGGTTGTCTTTCCCAATGGCATTGTTTTTTGAAGCTGCTACTACAAGACTTATTTTCATCCGAAAAATTTAAACTATAAAAAATTAAACTGCAACTGGTGCTTTAATGGGAGGATGGTGCTGATAGTTTTCAAGGGTAAAATCTTCAAATTGAAAACTAAAAATATCTTTTACAACTGGATTAATTTTTATTGTTGGCAAAGGAAATAATTCTCTACTCAATTGTAATGTGGCCTGTTCGATATGATTATTATACAAATGAACATCCCCAAAACTGTGCACAAAATCGCCATATTCTAAATCACATACCTGTGCAATCATCATGGTCAGTAACGCATAAGAAGCTATATTAAAGGGAACTCCCAGAAAAACATCCGCGCTTCGCTGATATAATTGACAGCTCAATTTCCCATCTGCCACATAAAACTGAAACAGACTATGACAAGGCATCAATGCCATTTTGGGTAGCTCAGCTACATTCCAGGCACTTACAATCATTCTTCTGCTATCTGGCGTTTTCTTAATCTGTTGAATCAAATCAGTTATCTGATCCACTACTACCCCGTCTGCACCTTGCCAAGCTCTCCATTGTTTACCATACACGGGCCCCAAATCCCCGTTTTCATCAGCCCATTCATCCCAGATACTCACTTTATGTTCATTCAAATATTTCACATTTGTATCCCCATTCAAAAACCATAGTAGCTCATAAACGATACTTTTTAAATGAAGTTTCTTGGTAGTAACCATTGGAAACCCCTGTTGCAAATCAAACCGCATCTGATACCCAAAACAGCTTTTGGTTCCTGTACCGGTTCGGTCGGTTTTAACTGCCCCATTGTCTAAAATATATTGAAGTAGCTGATGGTATTGTTGCATGGCTGCAAGTTAGTATTTCTGTCGATAAGCAAGCATAGTGCAAGTCAAATGGGGATTCTCTGTTAATTAAAGCATTAAAACAGCAAATACAGCCCTTACTAAAATAGAAAAAATTCTAATGGTAATGCCGTAACTTTACCTAGCTTCAAAAATTAATACCCTCATTGAAAACAATAAGAATAAGGCAAATCATGCCTAATTCTTAAAATGCCATAAAATCGAATTATGAAAGTTTTAATTGCAGATGATCATACTATTGTGAGAGAAGGTTTAAAAAGAATTTTATTGGAAGCCTT